>NZ_JBDZDT010000010.1:0-211025 GCF_040049275.1 Aquabacter albus
GACTACATCGAGCGCTTCTACAATCGCCGACGCAGGCACTCGACGCTAGGCTATCTGAGCCCGATCGAGTTCGAGGAGCGAGCTAAATTAGCTTAACCTGGTGTCCACAAAACCGGCGGCAGGCCAATGCGAGATGCGGAGGCTCGCCTGACATGGCGCCCTTCCAACGTCAGCGGATTCCTCTGTCGCTGGGCGCAAGGGGCGCCCCATGAGCGCCGCCGGCCAGCATGGCTTAGGTGACATTTCTCCCAAGCGGGCGCCTGCCGTCCGTGGGTTTGCGGCAGGTCAAGGCTCGCGCAAGCTCGCTCCGGCACCAGAGACCCTCGCGTCCGATTAAGTCGGACGTTCGCACGCGCGTGCGCAGATGGAGGTCCTGAGATGGCATTCGGCTCGGTTCAAGTGTTGCGCAAGACCACCGCTCCGTCCGCCATCGACACGAAGCTCCTGGACCACCTGCCGGTCGGCGTCATGCTGTGCGACCCGCGCAGCTTCGTGATCTCGTACGTCAACGCCAAGTCGTTGGAATTGCTGCAGTCCATCGCCCATGCCTTGCCGGTGAAGCCGGAAGAGGTGGTGGGCGCGCCCATCAGCATCTTCCATGACGGTCCGGACCCGAAGAAGAGCCTCCTCGCCAATTCCCCGAAGCTGCCCCACAAGGCGGTGGTCGCTCTCCGCGGCGAGGTGCTGGAATTTCACATCGACGCGGTTCGCGATCCGCAGGGCCGGCCCCGCTACGCACAACTCACCTGGAATGTGAAGACGAAGGGCGCCGCGACGGACGCCCACACCCAGCGTCTCCTCCAGATGGTGGATGAGATGCCCATCAACGTGATGACCTGCACGCTGGGCGATTTCCGCATCGACTATGCCAACAAGGCGAGCCTCGCCACCCTGCGCCGCATCGAGCGCTACCTGCCCATCAAGATCGACCAGCTCGTCGGGTCCTCCATCGACATCTTCCACAAGCAGCCCACCCATGTGCGGGCCATCCTTGCCGATCCGAAGAAGCTGCCGCATTCGGCGCGCTTCCGCATCGGGCCGGAGACCATGGACCTGCGCGCCTCCGCCATCATGAATGCCGATGGCAGCTATGCCGGCCCTATGATCACATGGTCCCTCGTCACCGAGACCGTGGCCATCGCGAATGGCGTCACCGAGGTGGTGGACGCCATGAAGCGCACCTCAGAGACGGCCGAGGCGTCCAGCCAGCGCCTGCTGAGCCTGACGGAGCGCTCCGAGCAGATGGCTTCGGCGGTGTCCACCGCCGCGGTGGAGATGTCGGCGTCCTTCGACGAACTCTCCAACCAGATCCGCCGCGCCAGCAACATGTCGCGGGAGACCTCGGACAAGGCGGGCGCCACGGACAAGCTGGTGCGCAGCCTGGACGAGAGCGTGGAGCATATCAGCACCGTCACCACGCTGATCGAGAAGATCGCCTCGCAGACCAATCTCCTGGCCCTCAACGCTACCATCGAGGCGGCGCGGGTGGGGGAGCTGGGCAAGGGGTTCGCAGTGGTCGCCCAGGAGGTGAAGGCGCTGGCGCTCCAGACCGCCAAGGCGACCCAGGACATCCGCCTCCAGGTGGGCGCGGTTCAGGAAGCGAGCGGGGCGGCGGCCGACGCCGTGTCCGAGATCACCGGCAATATCGGCCAGCTCAGCGAGGTGTTCGTCGCCCTCTCCGCCGGCATGGACGAGCAGTCCGCCACCAGCCGCGAGGTGAGCGAGAGCATCACCGGCGTCTCCCAGGCGTCCGCCCAGATCCGCGATGCGGCCGGGGGCGTGAGCTCGGTTGCCGGAGAAGTGTCCGGCTTTGCCGAACGGCTCGGCGGCGAGGTGGCGGGCCTGCTGAACCGCCGGTAACGCGGCGCCGCCTGTTCACTGATATTTTCCTTGCGCCGGACCTGAGGCGGGCCTATCTCCCGCGGCGGGACACTCCTCCCCAACGAGGAGCGCCCATCTGCGAGGATGGACTACATGACGACGAATGATGCTCCGGCCACCCGTCCGGAAAACCCCAATTTTTCCTCCGGCCCCTGTGCCAAGCGTCCCGGCTGGACGCTGGATGCGCTCCGCGATGCGCCGCTCGGCCGCTCGCATCGCGCCAAGATCGGCAAGGCGAAGCTGAAGGAAGCCATCGACCTCACCCGCGACGTGCTGAACGTGCCGGCGGATTATCGCATCGGCATCGTGCCCGCGTCCGACACGGGCGCGGTGGAGATGGTGCTGTGGTCCATGCTGGGCGCGCGCCCGGTGGACATGCTCACCTGGGAAAGCTTCGGCGAAGGCTGGGTGACGGATGTCGTCAAGCAGCTCAAGCTGGCCGACGCCCGCGTGCTCAACGCCCCCTATGGCGAGCTGCCGGACCTGAAAGCCGTCGACTTCACCCATGACGTGGTCTTCACCTGGAACGGCACCACGTCCGGCGTGATGGTGCCGGACGCGGAGTGGATCCCCGCCGACCGCCAGGGCCTCACCATCTGCGACGCCACCTCGGCGGCCTTCGCCCAGCGTCTCGACTTCGCCAAGCTCGATGTGGTCACCTTCTCCTGGCAGAAGGTGCTGGGCGGTGAGGCGGCGCACGGCATGCTCATCCTCTCGCCCCGCGCCGTGGAGCGGCTTGAGACCTACAAGCCCGCCTGGCCGCTGCCGAAGATCTTCCGCCTCACCAAGGGTGGCAAGCTGATCGAAGGCATCTTCGAGGGCGAGACCATCAACACCCCCTCCATGCTCTGCGTGGAAGACTATATCGACGCGCTCCGCTGGGCGCAGGCGGTGGGCGGTCTTTTCGGCCTCCAGGCGCGCTCGGACCGCAATTTCGAAGCCATCGCGCAGTGGGTGCACCGCACCCCGTGGGTGGACTTCCTTGCCAAGGACCCGGTCACCCGCTCCAACACCAGCGTGTGCCTGAAGGTGGTGGACCCGGAGGTCACCGCGCTTCCCGCCGAGGCCCAGGCGGCCTTCGCCAAGGCCATTGCCGGCGGGCTGGAGAAGGGCGGCATCGCCTACGACATCGGCGCCTATCGCGACGCCCCTCCCGGCCTGCGCATCTGGTGCGGCGCCACCGTCGAGCGTTCCGACGTGGAAGCGCTGACCCACTGGCTCGACTGGGCCTATGGCGTCGCCAAGGGCTCGCTGTCCCAGGCGGCGTGAGGGTTTTCTAAGGGCGCAATAGCTCCCTCTCCCTCTCCCGCTTGCGGGGGAGGGCCGGGGAGGGGGCAGACGCTACCCTTCCAATTTCCTGACGTCATCCGGCCTGCGGCCGGCCCCCTCCCAACCCTCCCCCGCAAGCGGGAGAGGGCTTGAATGACCGGCCTGCTGCATGCGCGCGGCCGAACTCGCAAACCCTCATCCCGGAGCCCACACCATGGCCCCCCGCGTTCTCATTTCCGACGCCCTGTCCCCGGCCGCCGTCCAGATCTTCAAGGATCGCGGCATCGAGGTGGATTTCCAGCCGGCCCTTGGCAAGGACAAGGACAAGCTCGCCGAGATCATCGGCAATTATGACGGCCTCGCCATCCGCTCGGCCACCAAGGTCTCCCCGAAGATCCTGGAGAAGGCCGCAAACCTGAAGGTGATCGGCCGCGCCGGCATCGGCGTCGACAATGTGGACATCCCGGCCGCCACCGCAAAGGGCGTGATCGTGATGAACACGCCGTTCGGCAATTCCATCACCACCGCCGAGCACGCCATCGCCATGATGTTCGCGCTGGCCCGCCAGATCCCCCAGGCCGACGCCTCCACCCAGGCCGGCAAGTGGGAGAAGAACCGCTTCATGGGCGTGGAGCTCACCGCCAAGACGCTGGGCATCATCGGCTGCGGCAATATCGGCTCCATCGTCGCCGAGCGTGGTGTGGGCCTGAAGATGAAGGTGATCGCCTATGATCCCTTCCTCTCGCCCGAGCGCGCCGTCGACCTCGGCGTCGAGAAAGTGGAGCTGGACGACCTGCTCGCCCGCGCCGACGTGATCACGCTGCACACCCCGCTCACCGAGAAGACCAAGAACGTCCTCTCGGCGGAGAACATCGCCAAGGCCAAGAAAGGCGTGCGCATTATCAACTGCGCCCGCGGCGGCCTGGTGGACGAGGTGGCCCTGCGCGCCGCGCTGGATTCCGGCCATGTGGCCGGCGCGGCCTTCGACGTGTTCACCGAGGAGCCGGCGGAGACCAACCCGCTGTTCGGCCACCCGAACGTGGTCTGCACCCCCCATCTCGGCGCGGCGACCACAGAGGCGCAGGAGAATGTGGCGCTCCAGGTGGCCGAGCAGATGAGCGATTACCTGCTCTCGGGCGCCATCTCCAACGCGGTGAACTTCCCCTCCATCACGGCCGAGGAAGCGCCCAAGCTGAAGCCCTTCATCGAACTGGCCGAGAAGCTCGGCTCGTTCGCCGGCCAGCTCACCGACACCGACATCAAGACCATCCGCATCACCTATGAGGGCGCGGTGGCGGACCTGAAGGTGAAGGCGCTGACCAGCGCGGCGGTGGCGGGCCTGCTGCGCCCGGCTCTCGCCGACATCAACGTGGTCTCCGCGCCGAGCGTCGCGAAGGAGCGCGGCATCGTGGTGGAAGAGACCACCCGCGCCGCCGAGGGCGATTTCGACAGCCTGATCACGCTCACCGTGGTGACGGACCAGTATGAGCGCTCGGTCTCCGGCACGGTGTTCGCGGACGGCCTGCCGCGCATCGTCAACATCAAGGGCATCAAGGTGGACGCCGAGTTCGCCCCGTCCATGATCTACGTGACCAACGAGGACAAGCCGGGCTTCATCGGCCGCTTCGCGAGCCTGCTCGGCGATGCGGGCGTCAACATCGCCACTTTCGCCCTCGGCCGCGACCGGCAGGGCGGCGATGCCATCGCGCTGGTGGAAGTGGACGGCCCGTTGCCGGCCGAGGTGCTGGCCAAGGTCGAGGCGCTGCCCCACGTGAAGCAGGCAAAGCCGCTGGGCTTCTGAGCTACATAAGAGCAAGCGGCGGACAGGCGCACTTTGTCCTGGACAAGCGACGGCGTAGCCGGAGCGCAGATCCGGGACCCAGCGTGAGAGTCCGCCGCAGGCGCTTCAACCCGCCATTGCCGCCACGCGGCGATGGCGCGGGGGCGCAGGTCGCGGGTTGACGGCTTCGCCGGAGTCTTGCGCTGGGTCCCGGATCTGCGTTCGAGCTGCGCTCTCACTTGTCCAGGACAAAAAAGGCCGCTGGTGCTCCTGGCGGCCTTTTACATTTCCGGCGCGGGGTCTGTGCGCGCGCCGCCTTTGGCGCGGGTGGCGGTGATGATGCCGGCGATGACGAGGGCATAGCCGAGCCCGTGGAACCACTCGAACGCCTCGCCCAGGAACACGATGGCGAGCGCGGAGCCGAACACCGGCATGAGATGGAAGAACGGCGCCGCCCGGTTCGCGCCCACCAGCTCCACGCCCCGGTTGAAGAACAGATAGGCGATGAGCGCGGGGAAGATGCTCACATAGAGCAGCACCGCGATGGTCTCCGCATTGAACGTCAGGGTCAGGCCGCTCTGCGCCTCCCAGATGGCCGCGGGGATCAGCAGCAGCGCGCCGAAGCCCATGATCACCGCCAGGAAGGACAAGGCGCTCAGCGGCGGGCGGATGCGCAGGATGGCGGCATAGAAGGAATAGATGACGAGGGCGGCGAGGATCCACATGTCGCCCGCATTGGGCTTCAGGTGCAGCAGCACGTCGAGATCGCCCCGGCTGATGATGACGGTGACGCCCAGAAGCGAGATCAGGATGCCGATGGTTTGGCCGCGCGAGAGCCGGTCGCGGAACAGAACGAGGCTCCACAGCGCGATCAGCAGCGGCGAGATGGACTGGACCAGGAGCCCGTTCAGGGCCTGCGTATATTGCAGGCCGTAATAGCTCATGGCGTTGTAGCAGCCGATGCCGGCCGCCCCGAGCACCACCAGGAACGGGATGTTGTGCAGGATGATGCGCCAGTCCGCCCGCAACTGCCGCCAGGCGAACGGCAGGATGATCAGCGTGGCCACCGACCAGCGCACGCAGGCCAGCGTCACCGGCGGGATATGCCCCGCCACATACCGGCCGAGCACGATGTTGCTGGACCAGAAAAGGGCGGTGAGGCTCAAGAGGAGATAGGGGGCGTCGTACAGGCGCCGGCCGATGCGGGCGAGCGGGGAAGAAGACATGGACATTCCTGACGTGCCTGCGGTTTAGCCGCCGCAGGCCGTCGGGGAAAGACAAACTTTCGCAGCAGATCCATCAGCGATGCTGATGGATCTTCAAGCTATTGGCCGAGCAGGTTTTTCAGAGCCCCGTCCTGCAGCAGCATGTAGGAGGTGGGATTATCAGGGCAGAGGCCGCCCGCGCATTCCAGCACCGTGGAGACGCCGTTGCCCAGCGCCATGAGGGTGGCGATGACGAGGCTCGCCAAAGCCAGCATGGAGAGGGGCGAGAGCGGCACGTCGCGCGCCGCGAACTGCCGGTCGAACAGCAGCATGACGGCGGCGCCCAGCACGATGAAGAAGAAGACGATGGTGGCCCAGGCATAGAAGTGCATGCCGAAGAAGGCATCGCCATAGGTCCCCGTGCCGGGAACGATGTGCAGCAGCGTCTGCCGCCCCGCAACGAGGCCGCCGACAATGGCACCCAGCATCATCATGGCATAGTGGCTCGGCCGCGGGCCGAACTTGATGTTGAGCGCAAGGCCGAAGCCGGCGACGACGAAGCCCGCCCGCTGCAGGAGGCAGAGCGGGCAGGGCAGATCGCCATAGACGAGCTGGTCGAAGAAGGCGACGCCGAGCACCGCCGAGATGGCGAGGAGCCCGAGGGCGTTTAGGGTGCGGGAGAGTTCGATGGACATGGCGCGCCCTCTCACAGAACGAGATTGAGAGAGTCGGTGGCGTGCAGCTTGAACAGCACGAGCAGCGCGGCAAGGGACGCCGCGAACAGGACGATGGACGCCACACGCTGGCCCGCCAGGACCAAAGCGAGCGCGATGAAAATTCCAAAGAACGGCAAGCTCATCATCGGCATATCCCCCACGGCCCGAATCCGAGGCCGCACTTTAAGGGGGAACGCATTGAAGGAAAACGGGAAAGTCTTGAGCCGGGGGATGGATGATGGGGCATGAGTAAAGAAGAGCCGTCATGCCCGGACTTGATCCGGGCATCCACGCCGGGCCGATGGCGCAGACCTCGCAGCACTTCTCTGGCGGAACCCCGTGGATGCCCGGATCAAGTCCGGGCATGACGACCGTGGGAAGATGGGTTCTCCGCGGACCTGCTACCCCTCTAACCCGCCCAGATCTGGCTGGAGGAGTTCTTGCGCACGTAGTTCACCAGGAAGTCCGTGAACACGCGGATCTTGGCCGGGAGCTGCACCCGGTTCTGGTAGGCGATGTTCATGGTGAGCATGGGAAGTTCCCAGTCCAGCAGCACGGGCACCAGGGTTCCCGCCTCAATATCCCCCTGCACGATGTAGAGCGGCTGGATGAGGATGCCGAGCCCGTGGAGCGCGGCTTCCCGGATGATTTGCCCGTCATTGCTGTCCAGCGCGCCGGAAATGCGCACGGTGCGCTCGATGTCGCCCTTGGTGAGGCGCAGGGAATAGGGGTCTGCGGCGAGATTGTAGACCAGCATGTCGTGGCGCGTGAGGTCGGCCGGCTCCTTCGGCATGCCGTAGCGCTCGAGATAGGCGGGGGAGGCGGCAAGCACCCGGCGCATGCGGCCGAGCCGCCGCACGATGATGTTGGTATCCGGCTCGTGCAGGCGCGTGCGGATGGCCACATCGATGCCCGCCTCGATGAAGTCGGGATAACGGTTCGCCGCCGCGATATGGACGTTGAGCTTGGGATAGAGGGCGCGGAATTCCGGCAGCATGGGCGCGAGATAGATCAGCGCGAAGGAGAGCGACGAGGTTACCCGCAGCAGGCCCTTCGGCGAGAGGGTGCGCTCGTTGATGGCCTCTTCGGCGTCGGTCAGCTCGTTCAGTACCGCGCTGCTGCGCTGGAGGAATTCCTGCCCCGCCTCGGTCAGCCAGAGGCGGCGGGTGTTGCGCTCGATGAGGCGCGCGGAGAGGCGCTCCTCAAGCGCCGTGAGATGCCGGCTCGCAGCGGCGTTGGACATGCCCAGCACCTCGGCGGCGCGGGACAGGCTGCCGAGCTCGGCGGTCTTCACGAAGACCTCGATCTGGGTGAGGCGATCCATTCTTCCGCCTGCTGGAAAAGACCGTTGCGAAAATACGGGTTTATTTCCGCGTCCCGCAAGCCAAAACTCTTCGCCAACAAAGAACCAATTTGGGTGAGGAACGCCGGATGTCCGGTCCCGTCAGGCATATCGTCATGTGGCGCCTGCGTGGTGAAACCGCCGAGGAGCGCGCTGCGGCACGCCTCAAGGTCAAGGCCGCGTTCGAGGGGCTGAAGGGCCGCATCGACGGGCTGAACCATATCGAGGTTGGCGTGGACGTCTCCGATGTGGACTATGCCTGCGACGTGGTGCTGGTGAGCGAGTTCGCCGACGCCGCCCATCTCGAGGCCTATGCCACCCATCCCGAGCATTTGCGGGTGCGCCAGGAGCTGGGTGACCTGCGCACCGCGCGGTTCCAGGTGGACTACGCCATCGAGGCAAGCGAGCGCGGCTGATTTTCCTCGGCGCGGCCTTTGGGCCGCACCCGTCACGGGGACGAACGAGATGATGGACACATTCACGTATGAGGCGCTGCCCATCCGGGTCCGGTTCGGCCGGGGGATGGTGTCGCAAGTCGCCGCCGAAGTGGCGCATCTGGGCGCGACCCGGGCGCTGGTGCTCACCACGCCGCAGCAGGAGGCGGAAGGCCGGCGCATCGGCGCGCTGCTGGGCGATGCCTTTGTCGGCGTGTTCCCCGGCGCCGCCATGCACACGCCCACGGATGTGACGGAGAAGGCGCTGGAGGCGCTGAAATCCTCTGATGCCAATTGCGTGGTGGCGCTGGGCGGGGGCTCCACCACCGGGCTCGGCAAGGCGCTCGCGCTGCGCACCGGCGTGAAGCAGGTCTGCATCCCCACCACCTATGCGGGCTCGGAGATGACCCCCATCCTGGGCGAGACCAAGGACGGGCTGAAGACCACCATCAAGTCGCTGGAGGTTCTGCCCGACTCCGTCATCTACGACGTGGACCTCACCCTGACCCTGCCGCCGGCGCTCTCCGCCACGTCAGGCGTCAACGCCATCGCCCATGCGGTGGAAGGGCTCTATGCGCAGGACCGCAACCCGGTCATCTCGCTCATGGCCGAGGACGGCATCCGCACGCTGGCGGATGCGCTGCCCATCATCGTCCATGAGCCCCACAATCTGGAGGCGCGCACCAAGGCGCTCTATGGGGCGTGGCTCTGCGGCTGCGTGCTCGGTGCGGTGGGCATGGCGCTGCACCACAAGCTCTGCCACACGCTCGGCGGCTCCTTCAACCTGCCCCATGCGGAGACCCACACTATCGTGCTCCCCCATGCGGTGGCCTACAACGCCGCCGCTGCGCCAGAGGCCATGGCGGCCATCACCCGCGCGCTCGGGGCGCCGGATGCGGCGCGGGGCCTGTTCGATCTGGTGCGGGCCTTGGGTGTGCCCCAGGCGCTCTCGCAGATCGGCATGCCGGCGGACGGCATCGAGAAGGCGGCGGACATTGCCGTCGAGAAGCCCTATTGGAACCCGCGCCCCATCGCGCGCGACGCCATCCGCGACCTGATCGCCCGCGCCTATGCCGGCGAGCGGCCCGGCGCCACCGCGCAACGGGCGGCCTGAGCCATGGCCCGGCCCATCCTCATCTCCGGCGCCGCCATCGTCTCCATGGACGACAAGGTGGGTGATCTCGTGCGCGGCGATATCTTGGTGGAGGGCGAGCGCATCGCCGCCATCGCCCCGCGCATCGAGGCGCCCGATGCCGAGCTGGTGGATGCGGCGGGCCGCATCGCCATTCCCGGACTCATCAACGCCCATATGCACACGTGGCAGACCGGGCTGCGCGGGCTCGCGGCGGACTGGACGCTGCTGGAGTATTTCCGCTGGGTGCATGCGGGCCTCGCCACCCGCTTCCGCCCCGAGGATATCGGCATCGCGACCCTCGTGGGGGCGCTCGGCCAGATCGATGCCGGCACCACGACGTTGGTGGACTGGTGCCACAACAATCCAACGCCGGACCACACGGACGCGGCGGTGGAGGCCCTGGCCGAGAGCGGCATCCGCGCCGCCTTCTTCCACGGCTCTCCCAAGCCGGATCCAAAGCCCGGCGAGCCCCATTTCTCCGAGGTTCCGCACCCTCGCCACGAGGTGGAGCGGCTGCGGCGCGGGCGCTTCGCGAGCGACGAGGGGCTGATGACCCTCGGCCTCGCCATTCTCGGGCCGCATTATTCGACGCTGCCGGTGGCGCTGTCCGATTTCCGCCTCGCGCGGGAATTCGGGCTTGTCGCCTCCATGCACCAGGGCGGCGGACCGGCGAAGACGCCGGGCGGCTGGGAGACGCTGCTGGAGGAGGGGCTGGTGGGCCCTGCCATCAACATCGTCCACGGCAACGATCTTTCTGACGACCTGTTCGCCCGGCTTGTGGAGCGGGGCGCCACCTTCTCCGCGACGCCGGAGAACGAGATGAGCCAGGGCCACGGCTTCCCGGTCACCGGCCGCCTGCTGGCTTTGGGCGCGGCGCCCTCCGTGGGCGTGGACCTCGAATCCGTGCTGGCGGGCGACATGATGGGGGTGGCGCGCATCGCGCTCGGCATGCAGCGCGCCCTCGACAATGCGAAGAGCCGCGCCGAGACGGGCGCCATCCCGGCGACTTCAACGGTGCGTGTCCGTCAGGCTCTTTCCTGGATCACCATGGAAGGCGCGCGCATGCTGCGCCAGGAGCACCGCATCGGCTCGCTCAGCCCCGGCAAGCAGGCGGACATCGTGCTGGTCGACGCGCGCTCGCTGCACCTCCAGCCGGTGCACGACCCGGTCGCCACCGTGGTGATGCAGGCCGGGCGCGGCGACATCGAAGCGGTGATGATCGCGGGCCGGTTCCGAAAGAGGGCAGGGCGCCTGGATTACCAGGGCCTCGACACAAAGCTGGCCGAGCTGGCCGCCTCGGGCACGCGCATCGTGACCGAGCTCGGCCTTCAATCGGCTGCGTAGGGAGATGAAGATGGGTGAGACGCCAACGATCAGCTGGGTCGGCCTCGGCAAGATGGGCCTTCCCATCACCGGGCGCATGGTGGAGCAGGGGCTCAGCCTGTCCGGCTATGACCGCGACCAGGGCGCCATCTCCACCGCCGCCGGCAAGGGCGTCTCGCCCGTGGCGACGCTGGCCGAGGCGGCCAGGAGCGACATCGTCTTCACCTCGCTGCCCGACGACAAGGCGCTCGCCGCCGTGGCGATGGCGGAGGGCGGACTGCTTTCCGCCATGCGGCGCGGCGCCACCCTGGTGGAGACCTCCACGGTCAGCCCGGAAATCTCAGCTGAGGTGGGCCGGGCGGCGGAAGGCCTTGGCATCGCCTATCTCCGCGCCCCGGTCTCCGGCAATGCCTCCATCGCCCATACGGGCAACCTCACCTGCTTCGTCTCCGGCCCGCGCGCGGCGTTCGATACGCTGCTGCCGGTCTTCACCTCCTACACCCGCGCCCAGAAATATCTCGGCGAGGCGGAGGAGGCACGCTACGCCAAGCTGTCCGTGAACCTCATGATCGCGGTCTCCGCCGCCATGATGGGCGAGAGCATCGTGCTCGGCCGCAAGGGCAACATCGGCTGGCAGGACATTCTCGACGTGCTGAAGGACAGCGCGGTGGGCTCGCCCATGGTCCATTACAAGGCGGCGACGCTGGCCACGCGCGATTTCAATTCCTCCTTCTCCTGCCGCCAGATGGCGAAGGATCTCGACCTCATCATCGGCGCCGGGCAGGCGGCCGAGATGTCCATGCCGCTCGCCAGCATGACGCGCCAGCTCTACGGCGCCGTGATCGGGCGTGGGGACGGCGAGGCGGATTTCAGCGCGACCGTGCGGCTCTCGGAATGGATGGCCGGGCTCGGCGAGCCGGACCTCGGCAAGTAGGAGGCCAGGATGCGGAACTTCAACCAGTTCACCATCACCGACGCTGTCCTGGAGCGCATTTCCGATGCGCCCAATCCCAGGATCAAGGAGATCAGCGAGGCGCTCGTCCGCCACCTCCACGCCTTCGTGCGCGAGGTGCGCCCGACCCAGGAGGAATGGGCGGCGGGCGTGGATTTCCTCACCGCCACCGGCCACATGTGCTCGGGCTCGCGGCAGGAATTCATCCTGCTCTCGGACACGCTGGGCGTCTCCATGCTGGTGGATGCCATCAATCACGAAGCCGGCGGGCTGATCACCGAGAGCACGGTGCTCGGCCCCTTCTATGTGCAGGGGCCGCCGGAATTCGCGGCGGGCGCGGACATTTCCGGCGGTCTTGTCGGCCAGCCCATGCTGGTGACGGGCTCGGTGAGCGCGCCGGACGGCGCGCCGCTGGAAGGCGCCATCGTCGATGTCTGGCATTCGGACGATGACGGCTATTACGACGTGCAGAGCACGGCGGAGGATGCGGGCCTTGCGGGCCGCGCGCGCTTCCGCACGGATGCTGCGGGCAAGTTCCATTTCTGGAGCATCAAGCCCGCCGCCTATCCCATTCCGCATGACGGCCCGGTGGGCAAGATGCTGGAGGCGCAGGGGCGCCATCCCTGGCGGCCGGCCCATGTGCATTTCATGATCGAGGCGCCCGGCTATGAGGGCCTCGTCACCCACGTCTTCGTCTCCGGCGACCAGTATCTGGATTCCGACGCGGTGTTCGGGGTGAAGGATTCGCTCATCCGCGACTTCCAGGTGCAGCCCGCCGGGCAGGCCGCGGACGGCCGGCAGGTGGACCGGGACTATTGCCACCTCAATTACGACTTTCACCTGAAGCCGAGCACGAAGACCGCCTCGCAGGCGGCCTGAGGACCAGCAAGACCGCAAACGCGGAGAGCCCGGAAAACGGGCCTGTTGCGGAGGGAGGAAAAGATGACGGCGCATGTGCGCGCGGAGGAGGCCATGGCTTGCCTGACGCAGATCGTCGGCGAGCGGGCGACCCGCGCCCCCGGTATCCTGGACGGCCACGGCCGCAGCGAGGCGTATCACGCCGCGCGCCCGCCGGACGTGGTGGTGTTCCCCGAGAGCACGGAGGAGGTCCGGGCCATCGTCGCGGCCTGCCGCGACCTCAAAATGCCCATCGTCCCGTTCGGCGCCGGTACCTCGCTGGAGGGCAATGCGGCGTCCATCGAGGGCGGCGTCTGCCTCGACATGGGGCGCATGAACACGGTGCTCGCGGTGAATGGCGAGGACATGGACGTGCGAGTCCAGCCGGGCATCACCCGCAAGCAGCTCAACGCCCATCTGCGTGACACCGGCCTGTTCTTCCCCATCGATCCCGGCGCGGACGCCTCCATCGGCGGCATGGCCTCGACGCGTGCCTCGGGCACCATGGCGGTGCGCTACGGCACCATGAAGGACAATGTCCTCTCGCTGGAAGTGGTGCTGGCGGACGGCCGCGTCATCCGCACGGCGAAGCGCGCCCGCAAGTCGGCGGCGGGCTATGACCTCACCCGCCTGTTCGTGGGCGCGGAAGGAACCCTCGGCGTCATCACCGAAGTGACCTTGAAGCTGCATCCCCAGCCCGAGGCCATCTCCTCCGCCGTGTGCGCCTTCCCGGACCTCAAAGCCGCTGTGGACACGGCCATCTCCGTCATTCAGTCCGGCGTGCCGGTGGCGCGCATCGAATTGCTGGATGCCGTGATGATGCGGGGCATGAACCTGCACGCCAAGCTCGGTTTGCCCGAGCTGCCGCACCTCTTTTTCGAGTTCCACGGCTCGAAAGCCTCTGTGGCCGAGCAGGCGGAGACCGCGCAGGCGCTGGCCGGCGACTTCGGCGGCCTCGGCTTCGAATGGGCCTCGACGCCGGAGGAGCGCAGCCGCCTCTGGCAGGCGCGCGACAACACGCTCTATGCCGGCCTCGCCTTGCGCCCCGGCGCCAAGGCGATGATCACCGATGTCTGCGTGCCCATTTCGCGCCTGGCGGAATGCCTGGTGGAGACGGCGAAGGACATCGCGGAGACCGGCCTCATCTGCCCCGTGGTGGGCCATGTGGGCGACGGCAATTTCCACCTCCTCGTCCTCATGGACCCCGAAAACCCTGCGGAGCTGCCCCGCGCCAAGGCGTTCAACGAACGCCTCGTGGACCGCGCGCTGTCCCTGGAGGGCACCTGCACGGGCGAGCACGGCATCGGCTTCGGCAAGATCCCGTTCCTCGAAAAGGAGCTGGGCGAGGCGGTGGACGTCATGCGCGCCGTGAAGCTCGCGCTCGACCCGCTCGGCATCATGAATCCCGGCAAGATCTTCAAGGTCCCGGGACAGGAAGGAGGGCACCCATGAGGGCCGCCGTGAAGAGCCCGCCCGCGCCGGAGGTGTTGGAAGAGAAGCCCGACCTCGGCACCCCGCTCCTGGAGCTGAAGGGCATCTCCAAGCAGTTTCCCGGCGTGAAGGCGCTGGACGACGTCTCCTTCGCCATCTGGCCCGGCGAGGTGCACATGCTCCTCGGCGAGAACGGCGCCGGCAAGTCCTCGCTCATGAAGTGCCTCTGCGGCGCCTATCAGGCGGATGCGGGCGAATACTTCCACAAGGGCGAGAAGGTGGAGATCCGCACGCCGGCCGACGCGAAGAAGCTCGGCATCGCGGTGATCTTCCAGGAATTCTCCCTCGTCCCCTATCTCGATATCGCCCAGAACATCTTCCTGGGGCGCGAGTTCAAGTCCAGGGTCCCCGGCCTCCTCGACCGCCGCCGGCTTTATGCCGAGGCGCAGAAGGTGCTGGACCGCATCGGCCTCGAGGTGGATCCGCGCACCAAGGTCCACACTTTGGGCGTCGCCCAGCAGCAGATGGTGGAGATCGCCAAGGCCCTCTCGCAGGACGCCTCCATCCTCGTCATGGACGAGCCCACCGCCGCGCTCTCCGACCGCGAGACCGAGCGCCTGTTCGCGGTGATGCGCCAGCTCCAGGCGAAGGGCACGGCCATCGTCTACATCTCCCACCGCATGGCGGAAGTGTTCGCGCTCGGCGACCGCATCACGGTGCTGCGCGACGGCAAGAATGTGGGTCGCGCCATTCCCGGCGAAACCAGCCCCGACCAGCTCGTTCGCATGATGGTCGGCCGCAATGTGGATATGAGCTATCCCCGCAACTTCCGCGCCCCCGGCGAGGTGGTGCTGGAGCTGAAGGATCTCTCGGCCACCAACGGCATCGCCGACATCAACCTCGTGGTCCGCGCGGGCGAGATTGTCGGCCTGTGCGGGCTCGTGGGCTCAGGCCGCACCGAGGTCGCCCGCGCGGTGTTCGGTGCGGACGCGGTGACATCCGGCGAGGTGCGCGTGTTCGGCCGCGTCAAGACCGGGGGCCCGGACCTCTCGGCGGCGGAGGGCATCGCCCTTATCCCGGAAAGCCGCAAGACGGAAGGGCTCGCGCTGATCCGTACGGTGAGCGACAACCTCGCGGTGGCCGGCCTGCCCAAGCTGTTCCCGAACCACTTGTTCAGCCCCGGCCGCGCGCGGCGCTCCGCCGAGGAACTGATCAAGCGCCTGCGCATCGCCACCCCCTCGCCGAACCAGAGCGTGGGCCTCCTCTCCGGCGGAAACCAGCAGAAGGTGGTCATCGGCAAATGGCTCGCGGCCGGCGCCCGCCTCTTCATCTTCGACGAGCCGACCCGCGGCATCGACGTGGGCGCGAAATCCGAGATCTTCGCGCTCATCGACCAACTCGTGGGGGAGGGGGCCGCCGTGCTCATGATCTCCTCCGAGCAGGCCGAGATCGTCCATGTCTGTGACCGCGCCTATGTGATGCGCGGGCGGCGCATCGTGGGCGAACTCTCCCGCTCCGAACTCTCCGAAGAGAACATCGTCAGAATGGGGATGCACGATGAGTGACCATGCCCTCAGCGCCGCGCGTCCGCGCCTGCGCCTTCCCTCGGTTCCCGGCGTCGCCATCGTCCTCGTGGCGCTGGCGGTGGTGTTCGCGCTCATCAGCCCGAACTTCCTCTCCACCGGCAACCTCTCCAACATCCTCGTCCAGTCGGTGATCCTGCTGCTCCTGGCCCTGCCCATGACGCTGATCATCATGACGGAGGGGCTCGACCTCTCCATGGGCGCGGTGCTGACCCTTGCCTCCCTCGTCCTGGCGCTCACGGTGGTGTCCACCCAGTCCCTCGTGCTGGGCCTTGCCAGCGCGGTGGGGGTGGGCCTCGCCTTCGGCTTCGTGAACGGCTGGCTGGTCTCGGCCCTGCGCATCCCGCCTTTCGTCGCGACCCTCGGCACGCTGGGCGTGGCGCAGGGGCTCGCACTTATCGTCAGCGACGGGCAGAGCGTGGTGGGCATCCCGCGCTTCGTGCGGCTGGTCTATTCCGGCGAGACGGCTGGCATCCCCAACCCCATCCTCATCGGCGCGGCCTTCTACGCCCTGTTCCACGTGCTGCTCTACCACACCAAATTCGGCGTCTATATCCGCGCGCTGGGCGGCAACCGGGATGCGCTGACGCTGGCCGGCGTGAAGTGGCAGCGCATGCTCATCGCCGTCTACATGCTGGGCGGCGCCATGGCGGGCTTCGCCGCGCTGCTGATGACGGCGCGCATGAATGCCGGCCACCCCACCGCCGCCATCGGCATGGAGTTCGACGCCATCGCCGCCGTGGCGCTGGGCGGCACCTCCTTCGAGCGCGGAAATGGCTGGATCTTCGGCACGCTGCTGGGTGTGCTCACGGTCGGCATCCTGCGCAACGGGCTGAACCTGATGGCGGTGCCGTCCTCGGCGCAGGTGGCCTGCATCGGCGCCCTGGTCATCTTCGCCCTCTTCCTCGACGGCATGAGGAGCCGCAAGCCATGAGCACTGCCAGCGACATCGCGGCGCCCGGCGCCCGCTTCCACCTCTCCAAGGATGTGGTGCAGATAGTCTACCGGCTCCTCGCCGCCGGGCTGCTCTGCCTGCTCCTGAGCGTGCTGACGGATTCCTTCCTCAGCATGAACAACATCCTCAACGTGCTGCGGCAGGCGAGCCTCCTCTTCTTCCTCGCCTCCGGCCTCACCTTGGTGATCCTCACCGGCGGGCTCGATCTCTCCATTGGCGCCAATATCGGCCTCTCCGCCTGCCTTGCAGCCACGGCCATCAAGGCCACCGGCTCGCCGGCTCTCGGCACGCTGGTGGGTCTAGGGGTGGGCACGCTGGTGGGCATCTGCAACGGGCTGATGGTGGCGAAGCTGCGCATCCCCTCCTTCATCGCCACCTACGGCATGCTCTGGGTGCTGCACGGCGTGACCTATTACTACATGGCAGGGGAGACCATTCACGGCTTCCCGCCCGGCTTCCGGCAGATCGGCTCCGGCTATTTTCTCGGCATTCCGATCCCGGTCTATCTGATGCTGGGCTTCCTCGCCGCCGGCACCTTCTTCGCCCAGCGCACCGTGTGGGGGCAGCAGATCTATGCCATCGGCGCGAACCCCGTGGCGGCAAGGCTCTGCGGCATCCCGGTCGATCGGCGGCTGATCCTCGTCTACGCCTTCTCCGGCGCCATGGCCGGGGTCGCCTCTCTCGTCTTCCTCGCCCGCCTCAACTCCGCCGAGGGCGATGTCGGCGAGGCCATGACCCTGCCGGCCATCGCGGCGGTGCTCATCGGCGGCGCGTCCCTGTTCGGTGGCGTCGGAACCGTGTTCGGCACGTTCGTCGGCGCCCTGATCCTCACGCTCGTGCTCAACGGCATGAACCTGCTCGCAGTGAATGCGAGCTGGCAGCCCTTGGTGACGGGCGTGATCGTCGTCCTCGCCGTCTGGCTCGACATGATCGGCCGGCGGCGGACCTGAAACCGCATCCCACAACAACAAGCCTGGAGGAAACGCACATGCTGAACCTGAAGTCCCTCGCGGTGGCGATCCCCGCCGCCTTTCTCGCGACGGCAGCGCTCGCCGACGGCGAGACCATCGCCGTGTTCACCAAGAACCAGACCAACCCTTACTTCCAGGCGGTCCGCGTCGGCGCCGACAATGCGGCGAAGTCGCTGAACGCCAAGGTCAACCACTACATCCCCACCAAGCCCGACTCGATCCCTGAGCAGCTCAGCCAGATCGAGGACGTGATCGTGAAGAAGCCGAGCGCCATCGTCTTCATCCCCGTGGACTACAAAGCCATGGTGCCGGGCGTGGAGCAGATCAACGAAGCGAAGATCCCTGTGGTGAACGTCACCGACCGCTCGGCCGGCGGCAAGTTCCTCGCCTTCGTGGGGGCCGACGACTACAACCTGGGTCTTGAGACCGGCCGCTACATGCTGAAGAAGCTGGGCGGCAAGGGCAACATTGTCATCATCGAGGGCGTGAAGGGCTCGCTCACCTCCATCGACCGCGTGCGCGGCTTCAACGATGCCATCAAGGAATTCAAGGACGTGAAGCTGCTGGCGAGCCAGCCGGCCAATTACCAGCGGCTCCAGGCGCTCCAGGTGATGGAGAACCTGATGCAGTCCCACCCGCAGATCGACGGCGTGATGGCGGCCAACGACGCCATGGCCATCGGTGCCATCGAGGCGCTCGACGGCGCCAACCGCAAGGCGCAGGTCATCGGCATCAACGGCACCAAGGAAGCGGTGGACGCCATCAAGGCCGGCAAGCTGCTCGCCTCCGGCGACTATAACGGCTTCGTCCAGGGCTGCATCGGCACCATGGTGGCCATCCGCTCGCTGCGCGGCCAGCCCATCGTCACCGAAGTGGTGCTGAAGCCCACGGTCGTCGACAACACCAATTACCAGCCCTACGACGCCGCGGTGGAAACCCGCACCTGCCCCACCTGGGACCAGGCGGCCGCCATGGCCACCAAGACCAACTGATCTTTGAAAGAAGGGGCGGCCGGGTTCAAGCCCGGCCGCCATGCGCCATGCTCGCCCCGCTCGCCTTCAACCATGCCGGCATCACCGTGCCGGACATTTTCGCCGCCGTGGACTGGTACAGCCGCGTGCTGGGCTTCACCCACATCATGGGGCCGCGCCTCCTGGAGCCGGCCTCGGCCGCGACCCACGAGACGCCCTCCATTTTCGGCCCGCGCTTCAAGCGCGCCTATCAGGCCCATCTCCTCACCGCCAACGGCACCGGCATCGAGCTGTTCCAGTTCGTCGAGCCGCCCGTGGACGAGCGGGAGGCGGAGAACATGGCCTATTGGCGGCGCGGCCCCTGGCACTTGTGCTTCACCCATCCCGACGTGTCGGGCATGGCACAAAGGATCGAGGAGAATGGCGGGAAGCTGCGCAATTCCCCCACCTTCTTCGTGCCGGGCCGGCCCTGGCAGCTTGTCTATTGCGAGGACCCCTGGGGCACGGTCATAGAGATCATCTCCCACAGCTATGCGGAGATCTTCTCCAACTGGCCCCAGCCGGGCATGACCGTTCCCCCCGTTTTCATCGACCGGCCGGCTGATGCCGGCCCATCCGCCTGAGGAGAGAGACATGCTGTTCGTCATTCACGGCATCGACCGCGAAGGCGCGCTCGATGCGCGCAAGGCCCATTACGAGGCGCACAAGGCCTTTCTCTCCGACACCAGCCCCTATGGCGTGACCATCGTGATGTCCGGCCCGCTGGTGGCGGACGACGGCGCCACCATGATTGGCAGCCTGTTCCTCCTGGAGGCGCCCGACCGCGCCACTGTCGAGCGCTTCAACAAGGCGGACCCGTTCCACGCGGCCAATATCTGGGAGTGCGTGACCATCACCGGCTTCCTGCGCCGCCAGGGCTGAGCGCCAGCGACCCTTCTTGAATAATCACGTCATCACCCGGGTCTAGATGGTCTAGCCTGCGGGCCGAATCGGCCTCTTCTTTCAAGCGACAAACCTGGAGAATTTTCGTGGCGCTCCGCCTTCACACCATCATTGCCAGCACCCGTCCCGGCCGCGTCGGCCCTGCAGTTGCGACCTGGTTCCACGAAGCCGCCCGCGAGCATGGCGCGTTCGACGCCCATCTCGTGGACCTCGCGGACTTCGAGCTGCCGGTCTATGACGAGCCGCACCATCCGCGCATGCGCAAATACACCCACGAGCACACCCGCCGCTGGAGCGCGAGCGTGGAGGCGGCGGACGCCTACGTCTTCGTGACGCCGGAATACAATTACGGCCCGACGCCGGCGCTGGTGAACGCGCTGAACTACGTCTACGGCGAGTGGAACTACAAGCCCTGCGGCTTCGTCAGCTATGGCGGCGTCTCCGGCGGCCTGCGCGCAGTGCAGATGACCAAGCAGATCGTCACCACCCTGAAGATGATGCCCATGGTGGAAGCCGTGATGGTGCCCATGGTGGCGCAGCAGCTCAAGGAAGGCGTCTTCGCCGCCAACGACCTCCAGCGGCAGAGCGTGGGCGAGCTTCTGGGCGAGCTTCACAAATGGGCCGGCGCCCTGGCGCCGCTGCGGGTCGGCTGATCCCCGGGCGTGGCGTCCGGTATCGGGCGCCGCGCCTGTCTCCGGCAAGGGTTTCTTCACCATCTCTGCGTGTGTTTCGAAAAGAACAGATTGCGAACAGAGAACAAATGCGGTACGAAAATCCGCATCGGATTAGCCCTTGCACTGGGAAGAGAGCGCAGCGATGACTCAGTCGACCCTCAGACTCGTCGAAGGTTCCTCAATGGATAAGACGAAGGCACTCGACGCCGCGCTGTCTCAGATCGAGCGGCACTTCGGCAAAGGCTCGATCATGCGGCTCGGCAAGAGCGGCAAGGTGATGGAGATTGATACCGTTCCCTCCGGTTCCCTCGGGCTCGACATCGCGCTCGGCATCGGCGGGCTGCCGCGCGGACGCGTGGTGGAGATTTTCGGCCCGGAATCATCGGGCAAGACGACGCTTGCGCTCCATACTGTGGCCGAGGCGCAGAAGAAGGGCGGCGTATGCGCCTTCATCGACGCCGAGCATGCGCTCGACCCCATCTATGCGCGCAAGCTCGGGGTGAATCTCGACGAACTGCTCATCTCCCAACCCGATGCGGGCGAGCAGGCTCTGGAGATCGCCGACACGCTGGTGCGCTCCGGCGCTGTGGAGGTGCTGGTGGTGGATTCGGTGGCGGCGCTGACCCCGCGCGCCGAGCTGGACGGCGAGATGGGCGACAGCCAGCCGGGCATGCAGGCGCGGCTCATGAGCCAGGCGCTGCGCAAGCTCACCGCGTCCATCTCCAAGTCCAACACCATGGTGATCTTCATCAACCAGATCCGCATGAAGATCGGCGTGATGTATGGTTCGCCCGAGACCACGACCGGCGGCAACGCGTTGAAATTCTACGCTTCCATCCGCCTCGACATCCGCCGCATCGGCATGATCAAGGAGCGCGAGGAGGTGGTGGGCAACCAGACCCGCGTGAAGGTGGTGAAGAACAAGCTTGCACCGCCCTTCAAGCAGGTCGAGTTCGACATCATGTATGGCGAGGGCGTCTCCAAGACCGGCGAACTCCTGGATCTCGGCGTCAAGGCCGGGATCGTCGAGAAATCCGGTGCCTGGTTTTCCTATGACAGCCAGCGCCTGGGCCAGGGGCGTGAGAACGCCAAGACCTTCCTCAAGCAGAATCCAGAGGTTGCAGGCCGGATCGAATCAGCGATCCGCCAGAATTCCGGGCTGATCGCCGATCAGATCCTCGCCGGCAGCCCGGAAGAGGATGCAGACGGAACTTCGGAGGAATGAGGTTCCGGTGTGCGCGCTCCGACATGGGCGCGCACACCTTCCGGTACGGCTTTCTGGACAAGCGGAAACGGCATCGCTAAAGGGTCGGGTCCCTTTGCTAGGCCTCTCTCGGGCACCGGCAGGGGCGACGAAGCCGCGAGGGGCTTTGTCAGGCGCGTTCCAGAAGTGATGGTGGTCGGCACATGAGCGGCGTCAACGAGATCCGGTCGACCTTTGTCGACTATTTCGTCAAAGAGGGTCACGAGGCGGTGTCCTCCTCCCCGCTGGTCCCGCGCAATGACCCGACCTTGATGTTCACCAATGCGGGCATGGTGCAGTTCAAGAACGTCTTCACCGGCGTCGAGAAGCGGCCCTATTCCCGCGCGGTGACGGCGCAGAAGTGCGTGCGCGCGGGCGGCAAGCACAACGACCTCGACAATGTGGGCTACACGGCCCGCCACCACACCTTCTTCGAGATGCTGGGGAATTTCTCCTTCGGCGATTATTTCAAGGACCGGGCCATCGAGCTCGCCTGGAACCTCGTGACGCGCGAGTTCGAGCTGCCGAAGGACCGGCTCCTCGTGACCGTCTATTCCGAGGACGAGCAGGCGCACGCCCTCTGGAAGAAGATTGCGGGACTGCCGGACGACCGGATCATCCGCATCTCAACCTCAGACAATTTCTGGGCCATGGGCGATACCGGCCCATGCGGGCCTTGCTCCGAGATCTTCTTCGACCACGGCGACCACATCCCCGGCGGCCCCCCCGGCTCGCCGGACCAGGACGGTGACCGGTTCATCGAGATCTGGAACCTCGTCTTCATGCAGTATGAGCAGCTGCCGGGCGGGGAGAGGGTCAATCTTCCCAGGCCCTCCATCGATACCGGCATGGGTCTCGAGCGCATCTCCGCGCTGCTCCAGGGCACCCACGACAATTACGAGACCGACCTCATGCGGGCGATCATCGCCGAGGTCGCTGAACTCACCGACGTCTCCCCCGACGGCCCGCAGAAGGCGAGCCACCGTGTCATCGCCGACCATCTGCGCGCCTCGGTCTTCCTCACCGCCGACGGCGTGCTGCCCTCCAATGAGGGCCGCGGCTACGTGCTCCGCCGCATCATGCGCCGCGCCATGCGCCACGCCCAGTTGCTGGGCGCGCGCGACCCGCTGATGCACCGCCTCGTGCCCATCCTGGTGCGCGAGATGGGCCGCGCCTATCCCGAGATCGTGCGGGCCGAGGCGCTCGCCTCCGAAACCCTGCTGCTGGAGGAGCGCCGCTTCCGCCGGACCCTCGAGCGCGGCCTCGGCCTCCTGGAAGAGGAGAGCGCGGGCCTCGTTTCCGGCGCCAGCTTCCCGGGCGAGGTGGCCTTCAAGCTCTACGACACCTACGGCTTCCCCCTCGATCTCACCGAGGACGCGCTGCGCGGCCGCGGCATCCATGTGGACACCGCCGCCTTCAACGCCGCCATGGAGCGCCAAAGGGCGGATGCCCGCGCTGCCTGGCAGGGCTCGGGCGAGGCGGCCACCGACACGGTCTGGTTCGCCCTGCGCGAGCGCGAAGGCGCCACCGAATTCCTCGGCTACGACACGGAAAGCGCCGAGGGCGTGGTGCGTGCCCTGGTGAAGGACGGCAAGGAGGTCGAGGCCCTGAACGCCGGCGAGCAGGGCCTCGTTGTGCTCAATCAGACGCCTTTCTATGGCGAATCGGGCGGGCAGGTGGGCGATACCGGCCTGCTGGCGGGTGAGGACGTGCGCGCCACCGTGCTCTCCACCCAGAAGAAACTGGGCGATCTGTTCGTTCACGAGGTGCAGGTGGCCGAGGGCACGCTCACGCGCGGCACCGCGCTGGCGCTGGAAGTGGACCATGCACGCCGCGCCGCCGTGCGCGCCAACCATTCGGCCACCCATCTGCTGCACGAGGCGCTGCGCCGCGTTCTGGGCGACCACGTGGCCCAGAAGGGCTCGCTGGTGTCCGCCGACCGGCTGCGCTTCGACTTCTCCCACCCTAAGCCCATGACGGACAACGAGCTGGCCGAGGTGGAGGAGATCGCCAACACCTATGTGCTGCGCAACGAGCCGGTGGAAACCCGGCTCATGGCCGTGGACGATGCGGTGGCCTCCGGCGCCCGCGCGCTGTTCGGCGAGAAATACGGCGATGAGGTGCGCGTGGTCTCCATGGGCACCGACGAGGGCAATGGCGCGCCCTTCTCCATCGAATTGTGCGGCGGCACCCATGTGAACCGCACCGGCGATATCGGCCTCGTCTCCCTGGTAGGGGAAAGCGCGGTCGGGGCCGGCGTGCGGCGCCTGGAAGCGCTCACCGCCACCCAGGCGCGCCATCATCTCAACGCCGCCAACGCCTCCCTCCAGGCCGCCTCCGCCGCCCTGAAGGTGCCGGTGGGCGAAGTGGAGGCGCGCGTCGCCGCTCTCGTCGAGGAGCGCCGCAAGCTGGAGCGCGACTTGTCCGACGCCCGCCGCAAGCTCGCCATGGGCGGTGGCGGCGGGGAGGATACGGCGCGCGAGGTGGGCGACGTAAAGCTGCTCGCCAAGCACGTCTCCGGCATCGACCTGAAGGACCTCAAAAGCCTGGTGGACGAAGGCAAGAAGCGCCTCGGCTCCGGTGTCGTCGCCATCGTCGGTGTGACCGATGACGGGCGCGCCGGCATCGTGGTGGGCGTGACGCCAGACCTGACCGCGCGCTTCGATGCGGTGGCCCTGGTGCGCCTCGGCGCGGAGGCCCTGGGCGGAAAGGGCGGCGGCGGCCGCCCCGACATGGCCCAGGCCGGCGGCCCGGACGGCTCGAAGGCCGAAGCGGCCCTGGCCGCCATCGAAGCCGCCATGGCGGGCTGACGGCCGAGGGCAGGCCGGGAAAGTCCGTTCTGTCTCGCCATGGCCGGGCTTGGCCCGGCCATCTCATAGGGTGGCGGGAGATCCCCGGGTCAAGCCCGGGGATGACGGTCAGTTTGCCTGTCCCCTTGCGGGAGAGGGGGCCAAGTCCCCGCGTCGAGCACCGGAAAGGTATCGTGGCGCCCCGCATTGATGGGGCTCATGAGCGATCCTCCGGCGGGCATACGCAAAAGCGCTCAGCTGTATTTCGGGTCTCTCTCAAGCAGCTCAACGGAGATGCCATCCGGCCCTTGGATGAAGCAAAGCCGGATGCCGGGACGCGGGCTGTGCGGCTCCTTGGTGAAGACGATCCCTTTTGCCTTCAGGTCGGCCACGACATTATCGATGTCCTTTACGGCGAAGGCGAAATGATCCGCGCCTCTGTGAGGCGTAGCGGCCGCGGGATTGATGCCGCTCTTGTTTGAAACATCCTCGAAGAAGACGGCAAGCGCGCCGATCTTGGCTTGGGTCCGCAGCGGTGACGTGATGATTTCCGCCCCCAGCGCCTCGCGGAACCAGTGAACGGTCGCTTCGAGATCGGACGTGAAGATGTGGATGTGATCGAACACAAAGCCCTGTGTCGTGGACATGATGCCCTGCCCTTGATTCTTGATGGTCCCACACGCCGGGCGCGCGGCTCCGGCCGCCAAAGACCTAAAGGCTTTTGCGAGAACTGGATATGCGTGGCATGGCTATGCTTGGGGTGAAATGATTGCGGCCGCGCCATGCGAAGCTGGCGCCAGGGGGGAACGTGAAAAATCAACGCGCAACTCCGCTCCGCCCGCATTCCGCGTTAAAATGGCAAGGCAATTGAGAGACCGGCCATGACCGACGGACCCGATAAAGACGATTTGGATGACCGCATCGCCATCGCCAGGGATAATCTCAGGCAGCTTACGGAGCAGGCGGCCGCCTATTCCGGGGCGGCGGACGAGGAGCGCGCCGCTGATCGCATCGCCGAGCAGCAAGCTCTGCTCGACGCCCTTCTGAAGGAACGCGCCCAGCGCGGCTGACCGGAAGCCCTCAGGTTTGACTGGATCCCTCCCGCCCCCGCCGGCGGGGGAGGGAATATCCGGCAGCGAAGCCGAGATCCGCGCGCGCCGCGATCCATCCTTCTCCCATGCCGGCTTCTCGCCTGCCGCCCCGCCCTCGCACTAAACTTCGCCGAAGCGGCGATTCGCTTCTTGGCAGCAGCATCGGGCGGGGCATGGAACATTCTTCCTGGGCCAAGGATGCCTTCGTCTATCTGGTCGCAGCCGGCGTGCTTGTGCCGCTGTTCCAGCGCGCCCGCATCGGCGCGGTGGTGGGCTTCATCGTCATTGGCGGCCTGCTCGGCCCGCACGGCCTCGGCCAGTTCGCGGCCAGCATGCCGTGGGTGGAATACATCACCATCCGCGATACCGAGCGGATCGCCTTCATCGGCGAAGTGGGCATCGTCTTCCTGCTGTTCCTGCTCGGCATCGAATTCTCCGCCGGCAAGCTCTGGTCGCTGCGCCGGGAGGTGTTCGGGGTCGGCCTGCTGCAGGTGGTGTTCTGCGGCATCGCCATGGCGCTGGTCGCCATGTGGACGGGCCTTGAGGCCGGCCTCGGTCTCGTGGTGGGCTTCGCCCTTGCCATGTCGTCCACGGCGGTGGTGATGCAGATCCTGCTGGCGGAGCGGCGCGCGCTGGCGCCGCTGGGGCGGGCCGCGCTCGCCATTCTCTTGTTCCAGGACCTCACCGTCGTTCCCGTCCTGCTCGCCGCGCAGATTCTCGGCAGCCATGAGGACGGCATCTTCCTCCTTGTCCTCACCGCCCTTGCCAAGGCGGTGGCGGCGGTCGGCGTCATCCTGGTGGCCGGGCGCTATGTGCTGGCGCCCCTCGTCACGGCGGCGGCGGGAACGGGGTCGCGCGAGCTCATTATGGCCATCACCTGCGCGGTGGTGGCGCTCACCGCCGGGCTCACCCAGGCGGCGGGCCTCTCCGCAGCGCTCGGGGCGTTTCTCGCCGGCATGCTTCTCTCCGGCACGGCCTATCGGCACCAGATCAGTGTCGATCTCGAACCCTTCAAGGGCCTGCTCATCGGCGTGTTCTTCGTCTCCGTGGGCATGAGCGTGGATTTCGTGGCCGTGCTGCCGCGCCTGCCTTACGTGCTGGTGGCCGTGCTGGTGCTGATCCTGGTGAAGATGACCATGATCTACGCTGCCGCCCGGCTTTTTTCCGTGGAGCGCCCGCTGGCCGGTGAGCTCGCCATGCTGCTGGCGCAGACCGGGGAGTTCGCCTTCGTGGTGTTGGGGCTCCTGGCGGCGGAAGGCGTTCTCTCCTCCGAGCGCGCGAGCCTGCTGGTCACCGTCGTCACGCTCTCGCTGGTGTTCACGCCGCTCCTTGCCCGCCTCGGCGGGCTGCTGCGGGCGCGCCTGGAGTGGCAGCAGCAGGATGCGCAGGAGATGCCGCCCCCGTCGCTTGGCGGGGGGCACGTGGTGATCGGCGGGTTCGGGCGCGTGGGCCGCATCGTCGCCGCGGCGCTGGAGGAGGAGGGGGTCGCCTTCGTCGCCCTCGATGCGGACGCAAAACGGGTGCGCGCCGAGCAGGCCGCCGGGCGGCAGGTCTTCCTGGGCGATGCCAGCCGCGCCGAGCTTCTGGAGCGGGTGGATTGCGAGCGCGCCAGCGCCTTCGTGGTGACCCTCGATGCGCCGGAGGCGGCCGACGGCATGGTGCGGGCCATCCGGCATCACCGGCCCGACGCCATCATCCTCGCCCGCGTGAAGGATGCCGCCCACGCCCGCAAGCTGGTGGGGCTCGGCGTGTCGCACGTGATTCCGGAAACGGTGGAGGCGAGCCTTCAGCTCTCCGCGCGGCTCCTCGAGGTGCTGGGCCTGCCGGAGGCGGAAGTGGCGGCGCGCATCGATGCGGCGCGGGAGAAGGAGCTCGCGCGGATCGAGCAGGGCGCGGAGGAAAAATAAAGGCCGCGGGCGGCGAACCGCCCGCGGCCTGAAGCGTCAGCCCCTCGAAGCTCAGGCCGCCATGGCCTTGGTGAGGTTCTCGGAGATCTTGTCCAGGAAGCCGGTGGTGGAGAGCCACTGCTGGTCCGCACCCACGAGCAGCGCCAGGTCCTTGGTCATGTAGCCGGCCTCGACGGTGTCGACGCAGACCTTCTCCAGGGTCGAGGCGAACTTCGCCAGCTCCGCATTGTTGTCGAGCTTCGCCCGGTGGGCGAGGCCGCGGGTCCAGGCGAAGATGGAGGCGATGGAGTTGGTGGAGGTCTCCTTGCCCTTCTGGTGCTCGCGATAGTGGCGCGTCACGGTGCCGTGGGCGGCCTCGGCCTCCACGGTCTTGCCGTCCGGCGTCATCAGCACGGAGGTCATGAGGCCGAGCGAGCCGAAGCCCTGGGCCACGATGTCCGACTGCACGTCGCCGTCATAGTTCTTGCAGGCCCAGACATAGCCGCCGGACCACTTCAGCGCCGCCGCCACCATGTCGTCGATGAGGCGGTGCTCGTAGGTGATCTTGTTCTTCTCGAACTCGGCCTTGAACTCCGCGTCGAAGACCGCCTGGAAGATATCCTTGAAGCGACCGTCATACTGCTTGAGGATCGTGTTCTTCGTGGAGAGGTAGACCGGATACTTCCGGTTCAGGCCGTAATTGAACGAGGCGCGGGCGAAGTCGGTGATGGACTCGTCCAGATTGTACATGGAGAGCGCGACGCCGGCGCCCGGGAACTTGTAGACTTCCTTCTCGATCTTCGTGCCGTCCTCGCCCACGAAGGAGATGGAGAGCGTGCCCTTGCCCGGCACCTTGAAGTCGGTGGCGCGGTACTGGTCGCCGAACGCGTGGCGGCCGACGATGATGGGCTGGGTCCAGCCCGGCACGAGGCGCGGCACGTTCTTGCAGATGATGGGCTCGCGGAAGATCACGCCGCCCAGGATGTTGCGGATGGTGCCGTTGGGCGACTTCCACATTTCCTTCAGGCCGAACTCCTTCACGCGGCCCTCGTCCGGCGTGATGGTCGCGCACTTGATGCCGACGCCGTACTGCTTGATGGCCTCGGCGGCGTCGATGGTGATCTGGTCGTTGGTCTCGTCGCGCTTCTCGACGGAAAGGTCGTAATATTTCAGATCGATGTCGAGATAAGGATGGATCAGCTTGTCCTTGATGGACTGCCAGATGATCCGGGTCATTTCATCGCCGTCGAGTTCAACGACGGGGTTTGCCACCTTGATCTTCGCCATGTGGACGGCCTTTCGGGGCGCTCTGAGAGCGTTTGGGAAGGAGAGGGTGTGGCCCGGCGCGCGCCCCACTTCATGCCGATGCCACAAATCCCAGCGGGGCCGCTATAGCACCCGAAAACGCGAAGAAGAAGCGCCCGGGCGGATTTGCGGCGCGGCAATGCGCCCCCCTGCATGAATGGGGGCCTCGACTCCCGGCGCGACTGGAGGCAAGAGAGCCCCATGCCCGGTTCTGGAACAGACAGCACAAAGCCATGGGCCGAAGGCGGCCCACTCGTCATCCTGGTGGAGCCGCAGCTCGGCGAGAATATCGGCTCGGCCGCCCGCGCCATGGGCAATTTCGGCCTGTCGCGCCTGCGCATCGTCAATCCGCGCCAGGGCTGGCCGGATGAGCGCGCCCGCATCTTCTCCGCCGGCGCCGACCGCATCCTGGAGGGGGCGCAGCTCTATCCGGACCTGCGCGCGGCGCTCACCGACGTCAATTTCGCCTTCGCCGCCACCGCGCGGGAGCGGGGCATGGCAAAGCCGGTGGTGGGCGCGGACGATGCCGCAGCGGACGGCCTTGCGCGCCTGCGCCAGGGGGAGGAGGTGGCCCTCGTGTTCGGCCGCGAGCGCACCGGGCTCTATACCGAGGAGGTCTCGCTGTGCGACGCCATCCTGACGCTGCCCGTGAATCCGGCCTTCGCCTCGCTCAATCTCGGCACCTGCGTCGCCGTCACGGCCTATGAATGGTTCAAGGCGGCGAGCGGCGGGGCGCTGCCCTTCGCGCCGCCCGAGGGCTCGCCCATCGCGGAGAAGCAGGACCTGTTCGCCTTTTTCGACCATCTGGAGCGGGAGCTGGAGGAGGCGGCCTTCTTCCGCTCGCCGGAGAAGCAGCCCTCCACCACCCGCAACATCCGCAACATTTTCCACCGCCTCGCGCTCAGCAAGCAGGACCTTGCCACCCTGCACGGCATGATCACGGCCTTGGTGGAGGGCCGCACGGGCCGCGAGGCGCGCAAGGCCGCCCACAATGCGGAGGCCGCCGCCCGCCGTGCGCAACGTGTTGCAGCGCAAGGCGCGGCGCCACAGCAGGACGAGGGCTGAGCTTGCGCTCATCCACAGGCAAGATCTCTTTGCCGAGAAATTTATCGCTTTAGGGGTTCCAATTGGCGGGGTGCGGGGCTACATACCCCTCACTGACACGCCGCTTCGCCGGCTTATCTGTCAGCTCTGACGCGGGGTGGAGCAGCCCGGTAGCTCGTCAGGCTCATAACCTGAAGGTCACAGGTTCAAATCCTGTCCCCGCAACCATTACGCCGTCATTTGCGGCCCTGTTCGGTATTCCCGAACAGGGCCGCAAACGTTTCGGCGGGTCGTCAGCTCATATCCCGCGCAACGTCCCGACAGACACTCCGCGCGCCCGAGCGGTGCCGCATGTCCGCCCGCCATGCCCCTGAAACGCAGATGCCCCGCTCGATCACTCGAGCGGGGCATCGCCTTGAAGTGGGGTGGGATCAGAAGTTGCGCTGGGCGCGGAAGCCGCCCGACCACACGTCGGACGAGCCGCCGAACACCGCGACATTGCCAGCCGTGCTGTTGCCGGAGGTAAGCACGGCGCTGGACGGCAGGCTGCCTTCGACCTTGTTGTAGAGAACCTCAAGGCCGAGATCGAGATTCTTAACCGGCGACCAGATGGTATTCAGGCCGATCTGCCAGAGTTCGACGTCATAGCCGGCGTTGAACAGCGCAGCGCCGACCGGGAGGCTGGGGCCGGTGAAGGCCGCGTTGGTCGGAACCTCAACCTTGACGTAGCCGCCATAGATCGCCGAACGCAGGTTCGGCACCCAATAGTGACGGTACTGCCCCTGGATCGCCCAGGCGGTTTCCTTCGAATAGCCGGTCCCGTTCCAGATCGCGTCGGCGATCGGGTAGAAGGCGCCGTCAGCACCCGAGAGGGTGTTGTTCAGGTCGATGGAGCCGAGGCCGGTCGCGCGGCTCTGGAAGTTGCCGGAGAGGCCGGCATAGTTCAGGGCGCCTTCAGTGTAGTTGGCCTGGATGTAGAGGCTGTCGCCCGGCGAGAGCATGGGGAGCTTGAACTCCAGCGAGCCGCCGAGTGCCCAGCCCCAGGTGTCCGAACCCTGCGCGCCGAGGAACGGCCCGCCGCCCGCGTTGAGCGGGGTGACGCCGCCGACCTGATGCAGAGCGCCGGACAGCATCGCGGTGCCCCACGCCTGGTCGACGCGGATGTTGGCGACGATGTCAGGAGCCTGCTGGCCTTCCTGGTAGTTGGTGTAGGACATGCCGGCGAGGCCGGTCAGCGCCGTGCCGCCCGCGAAGGTGCCCTGCGCGGGGCCGGTCTGAACGCCGGTCACACGGTTGGCGGCGTCCTCGAGGGCGATGGTCGCCGAGAAGCCGTTGCCGAACTCCGCCGTGTAAGCGAGCGCGGAGGTCCAGGTGTTGGAGCCCGCGTACGGGGTCGTCATCATGTAGTCGATACCCGTGTCGAAGAACGACTGGGTATAACCGAAGGTGAATCCGGCGAACTGGATGAAGGCGCGCTCGAAGTACGGGGCGTTACCCGCCGGGCTGCCGGCCGAAGCCGCCGAGTCCCACTGCACGCCGAAGCGGGCATACGAACGCAGCACGCCGTAGTCGGTGGCGGTGCGGGCGTCGAGGTCCACGACCGCGCGGGCGCGGGTCAGGTAGTCGGACGAATCGTTCGTGGTGAACGGATAGCCGCCGAGACCGCCGCCGGGACCATTGAAGATCGTGGCGCCGGCAGACGAGATCGCCGGGTTGAACGTGCCGACCGCATTGATGTAGGTGTCGAAGCGGACATAGCCGCCGACGCGCAGGCAGGTGTCGGTGCCGGGGACGTAGTAATAGCCGGCGCCGTATGCGGCGCAGACCTTCACATACTCCACAGCTTGGGCCTTCACGGGCAGGTCGGCAGCAAAGGCCGCACCCGACGGGACAGCCGCAGCCGCCAGAACGGGTAGAATATGACTAATCCTCACGGCAAGACCTCAATAATTATTTAGCCGCGAACATATTGGGGGGAAGAAAGATGCGTTCGCTGACCGAGATCATAAAATACTGGAGATAGAATTCAGCAGGTTTTTAGGTGTTCTCATTCTTGACATAGCGGCACTGCGCCAAAAAGATCACAGTCGCCGCTGCGCCTTTGACTGCAGATCCAAAAGAAGTTGCCGTTGGGTCAAATAAATTCATCGCATTGAACAGACAATCGATCTTTCTCCAGCGCTTCTGTCGTCCGTGCTCGGCTCTCCGGCCTGAGGTGTTCCAGAAGGCCACCGGGGCGGCCTTCTGTCCGCAGGCGTTGGCCGGCAGCGGGATCACGCCCGGTACTGCGCGTCGCTCACCTGTTCCATCCAGTCGGCGGTCTTGCCGTCCAGCTTTTCCTGAATGGCGATATGGGTCATGGCCGTCGTGGCGGTCGCCCCGTGCCAGTGCTTTTCCCCCGGCGGGAACCAGACCACGTCACCCGGCCGGATCTCCTCGACGGCGCCGCCCTCCCGTTGGGCCCATCCGCAGCCGGCGGTGACGATGAGGGTCTGGCCTAGCGGATGGGTGTGCCACGCCGTCCGCGCGCCGGGCTCGAACGTGACGCTCGCGCCGACGACGCGCGCCGGGTCGGGAGCGGTGAACAGGGGATCGATGCGAACCGTTCCGGTGAAATAATCCTCGGGCCCTTTTCCGGAGGGCTGCGAGCCACTTCGCTTGATCTCCATCGTCCTGCTCCTCATGGTGTCCGGGAGACTACATAGGGATCAGGCGCCAAAGGTTCGATGGGGCATAAGGCGTCGGGCACGCGAGGAGGGTGGCACGCGCGGTGACGTTCACGGTCTTTGGCCTGGATTGATGAAGCCGGCGTTACTACATATGTTGGTACGTCGGCGGAGGGCTTGACGTGACGGAGGTCGTGCCATGGTCGCGCTGAAACTGACCAAGGTCGGAAATTCGGTGGGGGCAGTCATCCCGAAGGAAGTGCTCCAGCGGCTGAAGGTGGAGCAGGGAGACACCGTCTACCTGACAGAGACGCCCGATGGCTATCGCCTCACGCCCTACACGCCGGAATTCGAAGCCCAGATGGAAATAGCACGTGGCATCATGAAGAAGCGCCGCAACGCACTTCGCGAACTCGCGAAGTAGGGCATGGACCAGCCTCGTTGGGTGTCGAAGGCCGTGGCACTTGCGATCCACGAGGAGCAGCTCGCGGAGCATGGCGGTGGGGAGGGCGTGCGGGACGACGGTTCGCTGGAAGCGGCTCTCAGCCGCCCGCGGAACCTCCTGCATTATGGCGCGCCCGATATGGCTGCCATGGCCGCGTCCTATGCCTACGGCATCGCCAAGAATCACCCATTCGTGGACGGGAACAAGCGCACATCGCTCGTCATCGCCGAACTCTTCCTCGCTCTCAACGGCTTTGAACTGACATTGGACGATGCCACGGTGGTGACGGTGTGGTGCGCTCTGGCGGCAGGAGAGCTGACGGAGGACGAGCTTGCGGAGCGGATCAGGCTGGCGCTCCGCCCCATGACATAGAGCCGCCAGCATTCGTCCGTCCCGAAAACGCTGAGGCCGAGCTCAATCCGCCTTCAGATTCGCGTCCTTCACCAACTGGCTCCACTTGGCCGCTTCCGCCTTCACATAGGCGTCCGCATCGGCGACGCTGGAGCCGATGGCGCGCAAGCCGAGGCCTTCGAGGCGTTCGGTGGCGTCGGGCATCTTCACGCCGTCCGCGATGGCCTTGTTCAGCTTGGCGACCACCGGGTCGGGTGTCGCGGCGGGGACGAGGACGGGATACCACGCCTCGATGGCGTAGCCCTTCAGGCCGGCTTCCGCCATGGTCGGCACGCTCTCCCAGCCCTTCATGCGGGCGGTGCCGGTGGTGGCGATGGCCTTCAGGCGGCCGTCCTTCACGAAGTTGGCGGCGATGAGGGGGCTGACGATGCTCATGTCCACCCGGCCGGCGGCGAGGTCCACCATGAGTTCGCCCGTGCCCTTGTAAGGCACGTGGAGGATGTCGACGCCGGCATCATGCTTGAAGAGCTCGGCCGCCAGATGCAGCGGCGTCCCGTTGCCGGAAGAGGCATAGGTGAGGCCGCCGGGCTTCGACTTGGCGAGGGCGATCAGCTCCTGCACGGAACCCACCGGCAGGTCGTTCCGCACCACCAGCACCGAAGGACCCGAGGTGACGATGGAGACGGGCCGCAGGTCCTCCACCTTGTAGGGCGTCTTGCCGATCAGCGGGTTCACCACATAGCCCATGGAGGAGAGGATGCCAGTATAGCCGTCCGGCCCCGAGCGGGCGACGAAATCGATGGCCGTGGAGCCACCGGCGCCGGGCTTGTTCTCCACCACCACCGTCTTCGCGAAAGCCTCCGACACCTTCTGCGCCACGAGGCGGCCGATGACGTCGTTGGGGCCGCCCGGCGGGAAGGGGATCACCATGACGAGGTTGCGGTCCGGATATTCCGCCGCCGCGGGCGCGACCATCGCCGCACCGGCAAGAGCCGCACCGGTGAAGGCCGCGCACGCTGCCATCCGCATCAAACGATCCAGACCCCGACCCGTCTTGCCCATCGCCATTCTCCCCGCGGCAGAAGCCGACAGCTTCCCTCGCGTTTCAGTATACGTTCTGAATAATGGCGCGTATGCACTGTGTTTTCTCGGTCAAAGATCGTGCATTCCAGCGTATAAAAATTGAGCAAATTGCTTTCTTTCAGGGCGAATAACTGCGCGTGGGAGAAGGGCAGCCCGTCTTTCCGGGAGGAATGTCCGGTTTCCGAAAGAAGAGACGAAGGCCGGGGCCGTTCCAGCTAGGTCACCATCCGGTGGGCCAGCTTCATCGCCTGCGCGAGGAACGTCAGCCACAGGACCTCGTCCCAGTGGTTGAAGCCCGTCGGGCTCAGTCCCTTCTCCAGCAATAGCGCGATGCCCGCCGTGAACAGGGCATAAAGGGAAAGCCACCCGCCGAGGCTGGCCAGATAGCTCTCCCGGGTGAGGACGGCGAAGACCGCCGCGCATGCGAGCTTCAGCCAGAAACGGCCAATGGTCGCGCGGGACTTGTCGTCCAAGGCGGTGAGCAACATTCCGACCTCCTTGCCGCCCTTGAAGGCTGTTGCGCGAGGAGGTGTCTCATAGTGCGCCCGCCCATAAATCTTCGATGGTGTTTGATGGGCGGGCAGATAAGGAAGCCATCATTTCGCGGGTTGCGCCGCCGCTGGCGCTGCGGCGCGCGCCGGGATAAGCGTGAGCCGGGCGGCTTGGCGCGCGTTGCAGCGTGAGGCCGGATCAAGGCGGGGAGGGCGGTCAGCTTGCGTGTGTGGAACTTCTTGAAGCGCCTGGTGATCTTCGTCGCTCTGGCGGTCGTCGCCCTGCTGGTCTTCCGCACCGTCGACGTGCTGCGCGGACCGCCGCTGGAGCTCTGGCACACCTACGTCCCGCGTGAGCCGAGCATTGCCGAGATCGATCAGTCCGACTGGGCCGGCTATCTCGCCACCGAAGCCCGCCTCTTCGCGGATGTGAAGGCCAACGTTACCGACAAGCTGCCCCCGCAGGAGCGCACTCCACTCAATCGTTATTTCTCGAGCAGTCCGATCTATCCCGAGCGCTTCGCGCAGGATTGGAACCGCTCATTTGAGATCGCGCCCGAAGGGCTGGTGCGCGGCGCCGCCGTTTTCCTGCACGGGCTCACGGATTCCCCCTACAGCCTGCGCCATTTCGCGAAGCTCTACGCCGCGAAGGGCTTCGTCTCCATCGGCATCCGCCTGCCGGGGCACGGCCTCGTGCCGGGCGCGCTGACCAACATCACCTGGCCGGACTGGATGGCCGCGGTCCGCCTTGCGGTGCGCGAGGCGCGCCGGCGCGCGGGGCCGGGCGCGCCCATCCAGCTGGTGGGCTATTCCAACGGCGCCGCGCTGGCGCTCATGTACACGCTCGATGCGCTGGACGACGCGAAGCTGGAGCGACCGGAGCGGGTGGTTCTGGTCTCGCCCATGGTGGGGATCACCCCGTTCGCACGCTATGCAGGGCTCGCCGCAATACCGGCCATGGTCCCCGCCTTCGCCCAGGCGGCGTGGCTGGGCATCATGCCGGAATACAATCCGTTCAAATACAATTCCTTCCCGGTGAACGCGGCACGGCAGTCCTACCTGCTCACCCAGGTGCTCCAGGACAATATTGCGCGCCATGCCGCCGTCATGGACCGCATGCCGCCGGTCCTCTCCTTCCAGTCCGTGGTGGACGAGACGGTGAGCACCGAGGCCATCATCACCCATCTCCATGCCCAGCTGTCGCCGGGCCGCAGCGAACTGGTGCTGTTCGACCTCAACCGGAATGCGGAGCTGGCGTCCCTGGTGAACACCGCGTCCGACACCGCGCTGGAGCGCCTGTTGCCGGCGGCGCCGCGGCGGTTCAAGACCACCGTCATCACCAACCGCTCCGCTTCGCAGGCGCAGGTGGAGGCGCGGGTGACGGAGGCCGGGCAGACGGAGGTGACGCGCCAGCCGCTGGACCTTGCCTATCCGCGCTCGGTCTATTCGCTGTCCCACGTGGCCATGCCGTTCCCGCTGGCGGACGGGCTCTATGGGCTCCAGCCGGATCCTCTGGACAATTTCGGCATCAACCTCGGCAACATCGTCATGCGGGGCGAGCGGGACGTGCTCACCGTCAGCCTCGACGTGCTGATGCGCATGTCGTCCAACCCGTTCCTTCCCTACATGATGGACCGGGTCTCGCAGGGTATTCCCCCAGCGCCCTGACGATCGGCTGTGCCGCGGAGAGAGGTCTCGAAGGCGTCGGCGGGCATGAGGCGGGCGAACAGGTAGCCCTGCGCCTCCTCGCACTGCCGTTCGCTAAGGAGTTTTGCCTGAACATCAGTACAAAAATGCCGCCGCCCCGGATGCACGGGGCAGCCGGGGCGGCGTCGAGGGGGACGGCAAAACAGGTCTCGCGTGTCACATCACGCGGGGCTGGGATCCGGGGGTGAGTTTCATCGCTTCGGCGAAGGTCTCGAAAGCGCGCCAAGCGCGGCGTTTCAGGTCGGGCCGGCAGGCCGACTCCATCTGGTCGAGAAGCATTTCGGCATGTTCGCCGACAGGATGGCCACGCATGAAGGTGGCCGCGTCCTCCAGTGACCTTAGGACAATACTGGAACCGGAGACGGCGATTTTTAACGGGGGCAGGGGCTCGGCATTATGGCGGGACTCAATCACGTTGGCGTCCTCCATCTTATCCGCCACCCTCAACGGGCAGCGTATTGGTGGTTCTTCCATGCCAAGTCCGACCTTGCGGACGGACGGGAACATAGGCGGGAGGTGCGGGCCGGGACAAAACACCCCCTTAATGCCCGCTGACGGCTTGAACCGTGTCTGCCGGGGAAGGTTCCAAACTTTTTTTGCCGCGCCGGCTTTTTTTGCCGACGCGGCGGGGTTCCGTTGGATCAGTCGACCTTGGCGCCGGAGGCCTTTACCACCTTGGCCCACTTATCGGTTTCGCTTTTGACGAAAGTGCCGAATTCGGCCGGCGTCATGGGGCGCATCTCGGCGCCGACTTCCGCATAGCGCTGCTTCACCGCCGGGTCCTGAAGCGCCTTCAGCACCTCGGCGTTGAGCTTATCCACCACCTCCTTGGGCGTGCCGGCGGGGGCGAACAAAGCGAACCAGCTTGAAGCCTCGAAGCCGGGAACACCGCTTTCCGCGATGGTCGGAACGTCGGGCAGAGCGGGCGAGCGCTGGGCGGAGGTGACCGCGATGGGCCGCAGCGCGCCGGCGCGGATCTGGCCGATGGAGGAGGGGAGGTTGTCGAACATCACGTCCACCTGTCCGCCCACGAGGTCGTTTACCGCCGGGCCCGAGCCGCGATAGGGCACGTGGACGAGATCGACCCCCGCGGCCTGCTTGAACATTTCGCCGGAGAGGTGGATCGACGTGCCGTTGCCGGAGGATGCCATGGTGAGCGGCGGCTTGGCCGCCTTCGCCTCGGCGATGAACTCCTGCACCGTCTTCGCCTTCACTTTCTGCGGGTTCACCTCCAGCACGTTCGGTACGCCGGCCACGAAGGCGACGGGCACGAAATCCTTGATGTGGTCGTAGGGCATCTTGACGTAGAGGCTGGGATTGATGGCGTGGGTGCCCACCGTGCCCATGACGAGCGTGTAGCCGTCCGGGTCCGAGCGCGCGACGCCCTCCGTGCCGGTATTGCCGCCCGCACCCGCCTTGTTCTCGATGATGAATTGCTGGCCGAGCGCCCTGGTGAGCCGGTCGGCCATGAGGCGGGCGAAAATGTCCGTGGTCCCGCCGGCCGGGAAGGGCACGACCATGTGCACCGGCTTGGTCGGGTAGTCCGCTGCACTGGCGCCGACCGGGGCGGCAAGGCTGAGCATCAGAGCCGCCGCGCAGGACAAGGCAAAGGCTGGCGGGTGGGTCAACATCCGCATGGGCTTCCTCCAATCGAGCGTTCTTGGTTTTTCGGCGCTCGTAGAGGAAGTGTGGCACACTTTTTCCGCGTGCTCACGCTTCGCCATCGGTTTTGAAGCGGCATTGCCGTCAAGCCCGGGCATGGCCCTCCGTGGCCGTCCGCATGGTGTCCACTGAGATCTCCTGCCCGCCCGGCTCCTGGCCCAGCAGCCGCATCAGGAACTGGGCATCCTCCGGGGCATGCAGCTTGTCGGTGTTGTCGAAATAGAGGAACACGTCGCGCTTCTTGCGGTCGGCTCTCGTGGGGGCGATGAAGCGGCCGTCCTTCATGGCGCGCCCGCTGGTCCAGGCCTTCACCCGCTTGGCCCAGCGCTCCAATGCCTCGGGCGCGTAGCGACTGCGGTAAAGCTCCTCGGAACCGTGCAGCCGGCAATAGACGAAGTCGTCGGCGGTGAGGTCCATCCGGCAGGGATAGGACACGGTGTCAGCGATGACGAACGCCACCTTGTGGTGCCGGAGCAGGTCCACAAAGGCGGGCACCAGAAAGCTCTCGTGCCGGATCTCCACCGCATGGCGCAGCGCGTGATCGCGCCCCGTTCCGAGGAAAGCGCGGCCGTTCATGCGTTCATCGTGCTTGCGGGAGAGATGGGCGGCCGCGTCGCTGTCCGCCGGCAGGAGCTTGAGGAAATCCTCGAACAGCTTCTCGTCGAACTGGAAGCTGGGGGGAAACTGCCAGAGCAGCGGCCCAAGCTTTCCGCCCAGCTTCAGCACGCCCGAGGCGAAGAAATTGGCGAGCGGCGGCAATGGCTCCCGCAGCCGCTTGATGTGGGTGAGGAAGCGAGGGCCCTTCACCGAGAAGAGGAAGTCGTCCGGTGTCTCCTCCGCCCACCGCTCGAACGTGCTGGGCCGCTGGAGGCCGTAGAAGGTGCCGTTCACCTCGATGGAGCGAAACACCTCCGCCGCGAAGGAAAGCTCCCGCTTGATGCCGAGGCCCTTGGGGTAGAAGGCACCGCGCCAGGGCTTGTAGGTCCAGCCGGAAATGCCGATGCGGATGTTTGCGGGCATGGGCGCCGTCACTGGATGTGCGCTGGAGCGCGTGTTCACGGGTCGGAGGTCATCGGCGCGGAATGTTCATCTCGCCCTGGTCGGTGAGGGTTGGGAATTCCCCCTGGTTCTCCAAGACTTCCGCCGGTTCGGCCGGCGGCGCGCCGCTGCCGCGGACAGGACGGGTGGTGGACAGATAGGAGTCTTCCTGGGCCACCAGCTCCTTGGCGAGCTCGCGATAGATGTCTTCGCGCCCCTCCGGCTTTCCATCCTCCATCCAGAGCTGGAGCGCCTTGTTCTGGATTCGGGTTTCGCGGTCCGTCATGGCTTGCCTCCCGGCAATTGCTCTCTCCGGAGAGAAAACGCCCGCCCCTGGCGGGCCGTTCCGCGCCTGCGCGGCAGGCACGGGCCTGATGCTGCCGCATGGGAATTGGGCAAATGCTGGAGGGATGATTGCATGCAATGTGCACTCATATGCTGAAGTAATCAGCAGAATGGCCTGTTGGAGCCAGGGATCAACTCTCCCAGAACACAGCTATACAACTGGAAAATAACGATATTCCAAAATCGGTATGCAATTGGCACGGTGTTTGAATGAGAAGGGATCGACAGCCGCTCCAGATGGGGGATTTCGATGAACCGCCGTGAATTCCTGCAGTCCGCTTCCGCCACCGCCGTCGCCACCGGAACCGGGGTCGCCGCTCCCTCCGTGTTTTCCCCCGCCAAGGCCCAGGCGCGGAACGAGACCTTGCTCATCGTCTCCGAGAGCGGCCCCAACAATCTGGACGTGCAGGGCGTGGGCACCAATGTGCCCGGCTATGAGGTGAGCTGGAACAGCTACGACCGGCTCATCACCCATCCCATGAAGGATGTGAACGGCACCCAATATTATGACCGCGACAAGTTCGAGGGCCAGCTCGCCGAGGACATGAATGTCGGCGACATGTCGGTCACGTTCAAGCTGAAGAAGAACGCCACTTTCCATGACGGCACGAAGGTGACGGCCAAGGATGTGAAATGGTCCATGGACCGGGCGGTGAGCGTCGGTGGCTTCCCCACCTTCCAGATGAAGGCGGGCTCGCTGGAGAAGCCCGAGCAGTTCGTGGTGGTGGACGACAACACCTTCCGGGTCGATTTCATCCGCAAGGACCGGCTCACCATCCCCGACCTCGCGGTGGTGGTGCCGTGCATCATGAATTCCGAGCTGGTGAAGAAGAACGCCACCGCCCAGGACCCCTGGGGGCTCGAATATGCCAAGCAGAACACGGTGGGCTCGGGGCCCTACAAGGTTGCGAAATGGACCCCTGGAACTGAGGTCGTCTTCGAGCGCAACGATGCCTGGGTGGGCGGCCCCACCCCGAAGATGAAGCGGGTGATCTGGCGCATGGTGCCCTCCGCCGGCAACCGCCGGGCGCTCCTGGAGCGCGGCGACGCCGACATCTCCTACGACCTGCCGAACAAGGATTTCGTGGAGCTGAAGGAGAGCGGCAAGCTCACCATCATCTCGACCCCCTATTCCAACGGCCTGCAATATATGGGCATGAACGTGACGAAGCCGCCCTTCGACAATCCGAAGGTGCGCCTCGCCATGGCCTATGCCATGCCCTACCAGAAGATCATGGACGCGGTGCTGTTCGGCCTCTCCAAGCCCATGTTCGGCGCGCCGGCGGAGGCCAAGACCGAGGTGCACTGGCCGCAGCCCACCAAGTACGTGACCGACCTCACCAAGGCGAAGGCGCTGCTGGCCGAGGCGGGCTATCCCAACGGGTTCGAGACCGACATCTCCTTCGACCTGGGCTTTGCCGGCGTCAACGAGCCGCTCGCCATCCTGGTGCAGGAGAATTTGGGCCAGATCGGCATCAAGACCACCATCAACAAGATCCCGGGCGCGAACTGGCGCACAGAATTGAACAAGAAGACGATGCCATTCTTCACCAATGTCTTCTCGGGCTGGCTCGATTATCCGGAATACTTCTTCTTCTGGTGCTATCACGGGCAGAATTCCGTGTTCAACACCATGAGCTACCAGTCCAAGGCCATGGATGCCTTCATCGACGGCGCCCGCGCCGCCGCCGCCACTGGCGACAAGGCCGCCTATGACAGCGACATCAAGGGCATGGTGGACCTCGCCTTCGCCGACGTGCCGCGCATCCCGCTGTTCCAGCCCTACGTGAACGTGGCCATGCAGAAGAACGTGACGGGGTACCAGTATTGGTTCCACCGGCGCCTCGCCTACGCGCCGTTCTCCAAGGGGTGAGGAGGCGCTGAAGGGCGCGAGATGGACCCCCTCTCCCGCTTGCGGGGGAGGGGGGGGAAGGGGCAGATACGACCTCTCCCGATGTCCCGGCTCTTCCGGCCTGCGGCCGGCCCCCTCCCTAGCCCTCCCCCGCAAGCGGGAGAAGGAACGCACTTAGAGGTGAGGGCGCGCCATCGTCTGGCGCCGTCCTTGCATCCAGGACCATGGATCCAGGCAAAAGCACCTTCGCTGAGAGGAGGAGGCCGTCATGCTGAAGCTGATCGGAAGCCGTCTCGCCACCGCCGTACCGAGCCTGATCGGGGTGGTGATCGTGACCTTCCTTCTCACCCGGGTTCTGCCCGGCGACACGGCGGCCTATTTCGCCGGCCCCGCCGCGACCCCGCAGGCCATCGCCGAGATCCGCACCAAGCTCGGCCTCGACAAGCCGCTCCCCGCCCAGTTCGCGGACTATGTGGCTGCGCTCGCCAAGGGCGACCTCGGCTCCTCCCTCTCCACCGGCCAGCCGGTGGCGAAGGAGATCGCGACCCGGCTTCCCGCCTCCGCCGAATTGACCCTGGCCGGGCTCATCCTGGCGCTCGTGATCGCCATTCCCTACGGCATCGCGGCCGCGGTGAAGCAGGGCACGTGGATCGACCATTCCTGCCGCATCATCACCACGGCGGGCGTCTCCCTGCCGGTCTTCTTCACCGGCCTGCTGCTGGTCTACATCTTCTATTTCAAGCTCGGCTGGGCGCCCGCGCCGCTGGGGCGGCTCGATGCCTTCGCCACCGCGCCGCCCGAGGTCACCGGCTTCTACCTCATCGACAGCCTCATCGCGGGCGACCTTGAGACCTTCCGCGCCGCCGCCGCGCAATTGGTGATCCCGGCCATCACCCTGGCCATCTTCGCCCTCGCCCCCATCGCCCGCATGACGCGCGCCTCCATGCTGGCGGTGCTCTCCTCCGAGTTCGTGCGCACGGCACGGGCGGCGGGGCTCACGCCCTACAAGGTGATCATCGTCTATGCGTTCCGGAATGCCATGCTCCCCGTGATCACCACGCTGGGCATGGTGTTCTCCTTCCTGCTCGGCGCCAATGTGCTGGTGGAGAAGGTGTTCGCCTGGCCGGGCATCGGCTCCTATGCGGTGGAGGCGCTCATAACCTCCGATTTCGCGCCGGTGCAGGGCTTCGTCCTCGCCATGGCGGTCCTCTACATCCTCCTCAACCTCCTGATCGACATCGCCTATGGCATCATCGATCCGCGCGCCCGGAGCGAAGCATGACCCTCGCTAGTCCGGCGGACGCCCCGCGTCCCGCAGGCGGCCTCGCCGCCACCCTGAAGCACGCCCAGTACGTGATCTCGGACAATCCGGTCACGGGCCTCGCCTTCGGCATGTTCCTGGTGCTGGTGGTGTGCGCGCTGCTGGGGCCGTTCATCGTCCCCTATGATCCGCTCGCCTCCAACACCGCCATGGCGCTGAAGCCGCCCTCCTGGGCGCACTGGTTCGGCACCGACCAATTGGGCCGCGACATCTTCTCCCGCGTCGTGGTCGCCACCCGGCTGGACATGGGCATCGCCGTCTTCTCGGTGGCCCTCGTCTTCGCGGCGGGGGGCATTGCCGGCATCGCTTCCGGCTTCTTCGGCGGGTGGACGGACCGCATCATCGGACGCATCTCCGACACCATCATGGCCTTCCCGCTGTTCGTGCTGGCCATGGGCATTGTGGCGGCGCTGGGCAATACGGTGACCAACATCGTCATCGCCACCGCCATCATCAATTTCCCGCTTTATGTGCGCGTCGCCCGCTCGGAGGCGCAGGTGCGCCGGCAGGCGGGGTTCGTGCAGGCCGCAAGGCTCACGGGCAATTCCGAGTGGCGCATCCTGCTCACGCAGATCCTGCCCAACATCATGCCCATCATGATGGTGCAGATGTCGCTCACCATGGGCTACGCCATCCTCAACGCGGCGGGCCTGTCCTTCATCGGCCTCGGCGTGCGCCCGCCCACGGCGGAATGGGGGATCATGGTGGCGGAGGGCGCCTCCTACATCATCTCAGGCGAATGGTGGATCGCCCTGTTCCCCGGCCTCGCGCTCATGTTCGCGGTGTTCTGCTTCAACCTGCTGGGCGACGGTCTGCGCGACATCGTCGATCCCCAGCGCCGCACCTGATGGAGGCCCGCATGCATGGCGTCATCGACCCGGCCGTGGCCGGCGTGCTCGCCCCCTCCGAGGAGCCCCACGGCAAGCTGCTGGAGGTGAAGGACCTCACGGTGGAGTTCGCCACCCGCAAGGGCATCGTGAAGGCGGTGAAACAGGTGAACCTCACGGTGGCCAAGGGCGAGACTCTGGGCATCGTGGGGGAGAGTGGCTCTGGCAAGTCAGTCACCTCCTATACGGTCATGCGCATCCTCGACCGGGTGGGGCGCATCGCGGAGGGCTCCATCGCCTTTTCCGGCATCGACCTCGCTCATGCGGGGGAGCGCCAGATGCGCGACCTGCGCGGACGCGAAATGTCCATGATCTTCCAGAACCCGCGCACGGCGCTGAACCCCATCCGCAAGGTGGGGCACCAGATCGGCGACGTGCTGCTCCATCATTTGCAGGCGCAGCCCTCCAACGTGAAAGAGAAGGTGATCGACATCCTCAACCAGGTGCGCATCGCCCGGCCCGAGGAGCGCTACCACGCCTATCCGTTCGAGCTTTCGGGCGGTATGTGCCAGCGCATCGTCATCGCCTTGGCGCTGGCGTGCCGCCCGCAGCTCATGATCGCGGATGAGCCGACGACCGGGCTCGATGTGACCACGCAGAAGGCGGTGATGGATCTGGTGACAGAGCTCACCCGCGAGCGGGGCATGTCCACCATCCTCATCACCCACGATCTCGGGCTCGCGGCCGCCTATTGCGACACCGTGATGGTGATGGAGAAGGGCGTGGTGGTGGAGACCGCGCCGGCAGAGCAGATTTTCCGCAACCCGCAGCATCCCTATACGCGCAAGCTGATGCGGGCGACGCCCCGGCCGGGGATCATGCTGCGGGATTTGCTGCCGGAGAGTGAGGTCCCGGCCGGCCCCCTCCCCAGCCCTCCCCCGCAAGCGGGAGAGGGAGTGGCTGTAGCGCTCGACGCTGATGGCGGCCCTTCAGAACTGAAAACCAATCCCGCCCTTAGCAACCCTCTCCCGCTTGCGGGGGAGGGCAGGGAGGGGGCCGCCGCGTCAGCGGCGCAACCCCTCCTCAAGGTGGAAAACCTCCTCAAGGAATACCCCCGCCAGGGCGCGCCCTCCGCTTTCCTCTCCTCCCTCTTCGGCAAGAAGCCGCCCGCCTCGGAGACCATCTTCCGCGCCGTGGACGGCATCTCCTTCGAGGTGAAGAAGGGCGAGAGCGTCGGCCTCGTGGGCGAGAGCGGATGTGGCAAGTCCACCACCTCCACCATCGTCATGCGGCTGATCGATCCCACGTCCGGCAAGATCACCTTCGACGGTGAGGATATCGGCGCCATCCCTGCCAAGGATTTCGCCCATCATCCCATGCGCAAGCGCATCCAGATGGTGTTCCAGGACCCCACCGAGAGTCTCAACCCGCGCTATACGGCGGCCCGCGCCATCGCCGACCCGCTGCTGCGCATGGCGGGCCTCAGTGGCGGCGCCAAGCTGCGCGCCAAGGTGGAGGAACTGGCCGGCATGGTGGGCCTGCCCGGCGACCTGCTCGACCGTTTCCCCCACCAGCTCTCCGGCGGCCAGAAGGCGCGCGTGGGCATCGCCCGCGCCATCGCGCTGAACCCGGACCTCGTGATCCTGGACGAGCCCACGGCGGCGCTCGACGTCTCCGTGCAGGCGGTGGTGCTGAACCTTCTGGAGGAGCTGAAGCAGACGCTCGGCATGAGCTATCTCTTCGTCTCGCACGACCTGCACGTGGTGAAGCTCTTGTGCGACCGGGTGATCGTCATGCGCCAGGGCCGCGTGGTGGAGGAGGGCACGTCCGATGAGGTTCTGGAGGCGCCCAAGGACGCCTATACCCGCGAGCTGATCGCCGCCATTCCCCATCCTCCGGTGTGAGGGGCGGCCTTCTTTGGAGCGTCCTCCCCGGGCTTGACCCGGGGATCTCCCGGGCCTCCGGGCGCGCGCCATCGGCACGAGATGCCCGGGTCAAGCCCGGGCATGACGAATGAAGAGGGGGTACGGTCGTTCCCTCCCCCGCAAGGGGGGAGGGGGAATTGTGCAATTGAATTGAGGGAGCGCTTCATGTCGGAACCGAAGACGCCGGAAAAGACCCCGATCCCCCCGCCCCATGACCGCGATCTCGAACGCCTCCTCGACGGGGCCATCGGCGTCTTCGACATTCCCATCGAGCCGGCATGGCACCGCGAGGCCATGGCCTATCTGCGCAACGTGGCGGACGCCGCTTCTTTCGTGATGACCTACGACCTCGGCGACGAGTTCGATCCCGCGCCGGTGTACCGCCCATGAGCGATCTTCTCGAACCCGCCGCGGAGGCCGCGCCCTTCGCCACCGCCCACGCCCACACCATCGCCGCCGCCGTGAAGGCGGGCGAGGTGACCGCCTGCGCGGTCCTTGAGGCAACACTCGCCCGCATCGCCGCGCTGGAGCCCAAGGTGAATTCCTTCACCGACGTGACCGTCGAGCGCGCCCGCGCCAAGGCGGATGCGGTGGATGCCGCCCGTGCGGCGGGCCAGGAACTGGGCCGGCTCGCCGGCGTGCCCTTCGCCGTGAAGAACCTGTTCGACATCGAGGGGCTGGCGACCCGCGCGGGCTCCAAGATCAACCGCGACCTTCCCCCTGCGCCCCGCGACGCCACCCTGGTGGAGCGGCTGGAGGCGGCGGACGCGGTGCTGGTGGGCGGGCTGAACATGGGCGAGTACGCCTATGATTTCACCGGCGAGAACGCCCATGACGGCCCCTCCCGCAACCCGCACAACCTGAACCACATGTCCGGCGGCTCCTCGGGCGGCTCGGGTTCGTCCGTGGCGTCCGGCGAGGTGCCGCTGGCGTTGGGGTCGGACACCAACGGCTCCATCCGCGTGCCCTCCGCGCTCTGCGGCATTTTCGGGCTGAAGCCCACCTTCGGCCGGCTCTCGCGGGCGCGCAGCTTTCCCTTCGTCTCCTCCCTCGACCATCTCGGCCCGTTCGCCCGCTGCCCCCAGGACCTCGCTTTGGCTTATGACGCCATGCAGGGGGAGGACATCGACGATCCCTCCCTCACGGCGCGACCCTACGAGCCCGTCGCGCCGACATTGGCTGAATGGCCGGAGGGCCTGCGCATCGCCGTGGCGGGCGGCTATTTCCGCGCCAAGGGCATGCCCGAATGCTTCGCCGCCGTGGACAAGGCGGCATCCGCTTTGGGCGTGGACCGCACCGTGGAGATCCCCGAGGCGGCCCGCGCCCGCGCCGCGGCCTATGTGATCACCGCCGCCGAGGGCGCGGCCCAGCATGCCCACCGCCTCCATGCCCGCCCGGGAGATTTCGACCCGGCGGTGCGCGACCGGCTGATCGCCGGCCTCGCTATCCCCTCCGCCTGGGTGATCGCGGCCCAGCGCTTCCGCCGGCACTTCCGGCTTGAGATGCTGAAGCTGTTCGAGGAGGTGGACGTGATCCTCGCCCCGTCCACACCCTGCCGCGCGCCCACGCTCGGGCAGAAGACTTTCGTGCTGGACGGCGAGACCCTGCTCGTGCGACCCAATCTCGGCCTCTTCACCCAGCCCATCTCCTTCATCGGCCTGCCGGTGGCGGCGGTGCCGGTCTTTATCGATGAGGGGCTGCCGCTCGGGGTGCAGGTGATCGCGCCGCCCTGGCGGGAGGATCTGGCCCTGCGCGTCGCGCATGCCCTGAGCGAGGTGGGTGCGGCCCGCGCGCCGGTGGCGAACCTGTGAGGAGTATCCGTGGAGATCAACCGTCCCGACGTGCTCGCGGAAGTGGAGCAAGCCTTCGCCCGTTACGAGGAAGCCCTCATCAACAATGACGTGGACGTGCTGGAAGACACCTTCCGCGATGATCCGGCGACCATCCGCTACGGCGCAGGCGAGAACCTCTACGGCATGGACGAGATCAAGGCCTTCCGCCGCGCCCGTTCGCCGGTGGGGCTGATGCGCACCCTCGAGCGCACCGTCATCACCACCTACGGCACCGATTTCGCCACCGCCTCCACCTTGTTCGCGCGCGACAACGCGCCGGGCAAGATCGGCCGCCAGCAGCAGAGCTGGGTGCGCTTTCCCGACGGCTGGAAGGTGGTGGCGGCCCATGTGAGCGTCATTCCCATTCCTGCCTGAAGCGCTTCGTCTCCCAAGAGAATCCCGGTAAATTCAACCTCATGAGCAGCGTTGTCTCCCAGAGCCTCGGCCCGGAGCGTCCGGCCCGTCCGCGCCGCCGGCGCGGGCCGGTCCGCAGCGTCACCCGCACCGAGGAACTGCGTCTCCAGATCGCCGACGACATCGTGCGCGGGCGCATCGCGCCGGGCACGGCGCTGGAGGAGATGGACGTGGCCAAGCGCTACGGCGTCTCCCGCACGCCGGTGCGCGAGGTGATCCGGGACCTGGCCGCCTCCGGCCTCGTGGAGACCCGCCCGCACCGCTCGGCCCTGGTAGCGAAGCCCACTCTGGAACGGCTGCGCGGCATGTTCGAAGTCATGGCGGAGTTGGAGGCGCTTTGCGCGGGACTATGCGCAGTCAATATGACCGCAACCGAGCGCGGCCAGCTTCAGGCCATCCATGCGGATCTTGCCGATCTCACCCGCCGGGGCGATGAGACCAATTACACCTTCCTCAATGACCGCTTCCACACCTTCCTCTATTCCGGCGCGCACAACGATTACCTCTGCGAACTGACCCTGGCGACCCGGGCGCGGCTTCAGCCTTTCCGCCGCGCCCAGTTCCGCACGCTCGGGCGCCTCGCGCTGTCCTATGCCGAGCACGACAAGGTGGTGACCGCCATCCTGCGCGGCGACAAGGCGGAAGCCGCCGCCGCCATGCGCAGCCATATCGTCACCGTCGAGCACGCCTACGAGCGCTACGCCGAGAGCGTGTGACGCCCGCGCCTCAATGGGTGGAGGCGCTGGAATTGGGCGCCTTTTCCGCGGGGGTCCGGGTGGACGTCCTGCGGGTCGCGGGCTTCGCCTTGGCGCGGGTGGTCGCAGGTTTTGCCGCAGCCGATTTTGCAGTGGCGGATTTCGCGACGGCCGTCTTGGCCGCCGCGGGGCGGCGGGTGGGGGCGGCCTTGCGGGTCTTGGCGGCGGTTGCCGATGCCCTGCGGGTGCGGCGGGGCTTGTCGGCGGCCGGCAGCGCGCGGGGCGCGGGGCGCTTGTCCTCAAGCGCCAGGAGGCTCCTATTGGCGCTCATGCGCCAGGCGAGGAGGCCGGCGCCCGCCAGCGCCAGGATGCCGAACAGCCCGCCCCGCTTGAGGCCCCAGGTGCCCATGGCCGTGGAGGCGAGCCCCGAGGCCCAGCGCTCGAATTCGTTCATGTCCCGATTGGAATTCATGTGCTTCTCCCTGACGCCGGCTGCCCTCCAGCACCGCGTCTTCAGGCACATAAGCCCCGGTGGCCGCTTCGGTTCCCGGCGGGAGCGCGGCGCTGGCGGCGGGGAGTGCCGCTGCGTGTGAATAAAATGCAACATTTGCGCGCGGCGGGACTTGAGCCAGCACAGGATGCTGCGTTTAAATCGCAGTCGATACGGAACCCTTACGAATCCAGATGATCCTTGCCGGGAGCGGCATTGGCCAGGGTGTGGTGATGAGCGCTGAGCGGCGCAATATGCTGAAGCTTGTGAAATCCGGGGAGCCCTACGGCGCCCCCGAGAGCCCCCTGGCGCCGCACTCCGAGGCGGAGCCGGCCATCACCGCCAAACTGGTGCTGGTGGCGCTGTTCATCGCGCTGGTGGCGACGGGGGTGAGCTACGGCTTCTTCGACTGGCTCGCCGCCTGGGTCCACGGCCTCGTCTTCCTCGCCGCCTTCGCCTTCATGCTGCTGTTCGGCCGGCGCATGGCCTGCAGCGACTGAGGCGCATATCCACGCCGCCCCTTGCGCTGCGCTGCAACATGGCCTAGCAAGCGCGCCCTTCCTTGAAGCATTTTCAGGAGCGAGCCATGGCGGCGTGCGGCCTCGATTTCGGCACTTCCAACACGACGCTGGGACTTCTCTCCGCACAGGGCCCGCGCCTCGCTCCCCTGGAAGGGCCGGCGGACACGCTGCCCAGCGCCATCTTCTATCCCCGCATCGGCGCGCCGGAGGTGGGCCGCGCGGCCATGGCGGCCTATGTGGGCGGCCACCAGGGCCGCCTTTTGCGCTCGCTGAAGGCGGTGCTCGGCTCCAGCCTCATGGATGAGACGACAGCCGTGGGCCGCCAGCGCCTCGGCTTTCGCGGCGTCATCGCCGCTTTCCTCGCCGAGGTGAAGGCGCGGGGCGAGGCGGCGGCCGGCGCGCCTCTGGAGGCCGTGGTGCTGGGCCGCCCGGTGCATTTCGTGGACGGGGACGAAGAGGGCGATGCCCGCGCCGAGGAGGTGCTGGGCACTATTGCCGCCGAGATCGGCTTTTCCACCCGCTCGTTCCAGTTCGAGCCCATCGCCGCGAGCCTCGATTATGAGCGGCAGGTGACGCGCGAGGAACTGGCGCTCATCGCCGATATCGGCGGCGGCACGTCGGATTTTTCCATCGTCCGCCTCTCGCCCGAGCGGCGGGGCCGGCAGGAGCGGGCGGGCGACATCCTCGCCAATGACGGCGTGCGCATCGGCGGCACGGATTTCGACCGGGGGCTCTCGCTCGGCATGGTGATGCCGCTGCTCGGCCACGGCTCGGCGCTGAAGCGCGCCGGCCTCTCCATGCCCGCCGCGCTCTACCAGGACCTCGCCACCTGGTCCGCCATCAACCGGCTCTATGATTCAAAGGTCCACCGCACCATCCGCGAACTGGAGCGCGACGCCGCCCACCCGGAAAAGGTCGCCCGCCTCGCCCGCGTGGTCGCCGAGGAGCGCGGCCATTCCCTCGCTCTGGCGGCCGAGGCGGCGAAGATCGAAGTGGCCGAGGCGGGCCGCACCGCGCTCGATCTGCAATGGCTGGAGGCGGGGCTGTCCGTGGGCATCGCCCATGAGGATCTGGTGGCCCATACCGGCCTTCTGGCGGAGCGCATCGCTGCCCGCATCCACGGCTGCCTGAAGGCGGCGGGGGTGAACGCGGACGATATCGACGCGCTGTTCCTCACCGGCGGCTCCACCCGCCTTGCCCATGTGCGCGCGGCCATCATCGCCACCGTGCCGGGGGCGAAGATCGCGGAAGGCGACACGTTCGGCTCCGTGGGCATGGGCCTCGCCATCGAGGCGGGCCGCCGCTACGGGTGAGGGGGTGCGCTGAAGCCCTGCGGCGGCATTCCCTCACTCCTTGAGGGACCGCTGCGATACGTCCGAGGGGAAGCGGCTTAGCTTTTCACCTCTCCCCGAGGGGGAGAGGTCGGCTGCGCAGCAGCCGGGTGAGGGGGCTCCGGCGGTTCAGGACTTGAGAGAGTGGCTCCCCCTCACCCCAGCCCTCTCCCCCTCGGGGAGAGGGAGGACCGCGCTTTCCTTCAGGCTGCTTGCAATATCGCAATGGCCCCCTTGAGAGGAGGGCGCGCCTTCCTCCGCCGCCGGACATGATCTGGCCCCCGGGAACCCGCGCCGCATCATCCGCCTTTCATCCTTCACTCAGCCAAGGAGGGTGACATGGCCGAAGCGGATGAGGAGCGCGTCCGGGACATCATCAGGGCCTGGGCATCCGCCGTGGAGGCGGGGGACCGTCGCGGCATCCTCTCGCGCCACGCGGAGGACGTGCTGATGTTCGACTTTCCCAACACCGTGCGGGGCCTCGACGCCTATGCCGAGACCTGGGATTTCTTCTATGCCGAGCCGCTGGACCCCATTGTCTTCCGCCCCGGCGAGATCGCGGTGACCGCCGGCAGCGACGTCGCGTTTGCCACCTGCGAGGTCCATTGCGACGGCACTTCCGCCGGGCCGCTGGACTTCCGCCTCACCGTGGGCCTCACGAAGCAGGAGGGCGACTGGATCATCACCCACGAGCACCATTCCGTGCCCACGGTGGAGGAACGGTTCATCCTGGATGAGGAGGAGTAGAGGAGAGGGCAGCGCGCACTGCCCCACATCTTCTTCAGGAATTTCGGACAACAAGTACGTTATTTAATTCAGGAACTAATCTCCCCCTTCAAGTAAGAATATGTTGTGAACTTCTTCACTATTTCCATAGTTCATTTGCAATCCACTGTATATTTCTGTGAAAATACGTTTCATGCAAGTAATGCTCTCGGCAAGGTATTTCCCATCAACTATCAGTTTTTCACCTAGTTTTGCTCTAGAAAGATCTCTGCACTTAAATATATACGTATCATTTGCACATCCATCTCCATGGATATACGTGTCTCGTGTGGCTTTTATTTCCACGAATGATTTCCAGACATCCTCAGGAAGAGAGAATCCAAGTATAGAATTCAAGTATGTAAAATAATTGGCGGGAGAGGCATATAATGCATCGCGAACGCGATGGTTAATTTTTCCTGCTATGATTTCATCCAAGTTGCCCGCTTTTAAAATATCTCGCATATCAACCGATAATGATCCTGAATCGGCTACTGCGTTCCCTTTAGTTGATACGAGTATCTTCTCTGGATATGCCTTTATAATACGAATTAACGTTCTAGATATGTAATCCTCAGTTAATGAAATAGAAAATACTAAGGATTGTAAATATTCTTTGTTTCCAATTCTCTCGTTTATAATTCGTAAAACGTCATTAACGCTCCGAGATATATTTCCAATCTTTCCCTTTGCGGTGGGTGCTGAAATATGAAATCGATCTTTATTATCTCTCTTCGCTCTCTCAACATCTTCAAGAACCATCTTTAATCCTTTTATAGATAGTTCCGTTTCAATAAAAATATTATTTATTTTCTTTAATTGAGCTTTATTATCTAAGCGAAAAAAATCGCGGTTTATCATAGATTTGTAATTGTTATCTATTTTCGATTCATCTTTACTTTTTGACATCTGTTTCACCTAGTCGGGTCTGGCACTTAGTTTAATGCGGTAGCAGGGTAATTGCAACTATTTGATGCATTTGCAAATCACGGTAATAGCGCGGCGTTTGCCGAGCACCATCCAATCCCGGGCCCTTCACATGCGCGTTGGCGCCGCTGCTGTCTCCAAGGGTATCCTGCAAAGATCCCTCTTCCCCCAATCCATTTGACGCCCGCCCCACCCAGGCGCACGCTTCCTCTCCCCGCAGGGGAGGTGACCATGCCTTTCACGCGCAGAATGATGCTCGCTCTCCTGGCCTCGGCGGCCATGGCGCCTATGCTTCCGCGAACCCTCCGGGCGCAGGCGAAGGCGGGGCGGCCGGATGATGCGGCGCTCACCGAGGCCTATGTCTATCTCCTCGGCCGCATGCTGGTGATCCGCCAGGAGCGCAAGGATGCCGGCGCGGCGGGCTTCGCCTACAACGCCATCAAATATAACCCCCTGGGCTCGGCGGATTTCGTCAATCCCAATTTCGACGTGGCCTATCTGGAGGCCTGGCTCGCCGCGGACGATGATGCAGCCGTGCTGCTGGAGGTGCCCAAGATCGAGGGGCGCTATTACACCGCCCAGATCCTCGACGAATGGGGCGAGGTGATCGCCAACATCAATGAGCGCACCTTTCCCTCAAAACCCCATGGCGCGTTCGCTCTGGTGAAGCCCGGCACCAACCCGCCTATCCCTGCGGGCGCCGGGCGCATCGAACTGCATTCCGCAAAGGCGAAGCTCCTGGGCCGGGTGGAGCTGAAGGGCGACCCGGAGGGGGCGGTGGCGCTCCAGAAGGCGTTCACCGCAAAGCCGCTGGGCAAGATCGACGTGGCGGCGCCCCCGGCCATCCCGGATTTCGACAATGCGACGCTGCTGGGCGCCGAGATCTTCGACCATGTGGATGCGGCCTTCGCCAGCGCGCTGGATGTCTCGCCCGTGGCCGCCCCGATGCAGCAGAAGGTGCGGGCCATCGCGGACTATGTGGCGAGCGGGCCGGAGGCGCGGGCGGATGTGGACCGGCGGCTGAAGGAGAAGATCGTTCCGCAATTCATCGAGGACGCGCTGACCAAGAGCGCGCCCTATCGCAACCATTGGCTGGTGGGAGGGCAGGGCGGCAATTATGGCAGCGATGTCGGGATGCGCACGGTCGCGAACTATGCCGGCATCTGGGCCAACAGCCCTGAGGAGGTGGTCTATTTCGTCGCCTCCCGCGATGCGCAGGACAAGCCGCTGAATGGCGGGCAGAGCTATGTGATCCACTTCCCCGCCAACGCCCTGCCGGACAGCGTGGTGGACGCCTATTGGTCGGTGATCCTCGTGGGCATGCCCGATTACAGGGTGATGCCGAACCCGCTCAACCGCTTCAACCTCAACAACCAGTCGAAGCTGGAGAAAGAGGCGGACGGCGCGCTGAAGATCGGCATCGGGCCAAAGCCCGTGGCCGGTGTGCCCGAGGCCAACTGGCTGCCCTCGACGCCCAGCCGGCCCTTCTCCCTCACCTTCCGCACTTATGTGCCCAAGGACATGGTGCGGAACGGCCAGTGGACGCCGCCGGCGGTGACGGTGGTGCAATAGCATCAGTGGCGCGGGGCAGGGTGCGGGTTTATAGGAAAATATCCCTTGACACCGTACCGCTCCTAGGTTAGGTTTCCTCTATGTTCCGGAGTTGCGCCCGATGCGGCGCCGGCGGGACACCCCTTCACTTTCCAGGCCCTTCCCATGACGGACCCCTTGCCGCAGCCCTCGGCGGAGCAGGTGGCGCATGCGCGCGCCCTTTATGCCGCCGGCCGCACCATCAAGGACATCATGGCCGAGACCGGCTTCACCTATGCCCAGGTCTATGTGTGGATCGACAGGGAGATCGGCCCCGACGGCGGGGTGCGCGAGCGCCCCATGGCGCGGCGCATGCCCGGCACCATGCGGAGCCGCAATCCCGGCCCGAAGCGCCGCCGGGCGCTGGCCAACCGCATCTGGCGGGCGGCGGAGGCGCAGGTGTGCGAGATCGAGACGCGGCTCGCCCAGCTCGGCGCCGCCCCCGCCGAGGCGGAGCGCGATGCCCGCGCGCTCGCCGTGCTCGCCCGCGTGGTGCGGGAGTTGGCGGCGCTCGATGCGGCCACGAAGAAAAGCGGGCCCAAGGACGCCGACACCCTGAGAGACGACGAGGATGCGCGTGCCCCCACCGACCTCGACACCTTCCGCCGCGAGCTTGCGCGCCGCCTTGACGCGCTGCGTGCAGACGGGGCGGACTGACGCGCTGCTGGCGCTCCTCACCGAGCCCGTCGCTCACGGTTTGCTCACCGATTGGGAGATCTGGGCGCGGGACGACCAGTTGCCGCCGGAGACGGCGGCGAACGGAAAGCCCTGGTCCACCTGGCTGGTGCTGGGCGGGCGCGGGGCGGGCAAGACGCGGGCCGGCGCCGAATGGGTGCGCGGCCTCGCTTTGGGCCGCCCGCCCTTCGCGGAGCGGCCGGTGGGGCGCATCGCCCTCGTCGCCGAGACTATGGCGGATGTGCGCGAGGTGATGGTGGAGGGCGTCTCCGGGCTTCTCGCGGTCCACGGCAATGGCGAGCGGCCGCATTGGGAGGCGACCCGGCGCCGGCTCGTCTGGCCCAATGGCGCCGTGGCGCAGGGCTTTTCCGCCGAGGATCCGGAGAGCCTGCGCGGGCCCCAGTTCGAGGCCGCGTGGCTGGACGAACTGGCCAAATGGCGCCGGGCGGACGCCACCTTCGACATGCTGCAGTTCGGGCTGCGGCTCGGCACCCGGCCGCGCCAGATGGTGACGACGACGCCGAGGCCCACCACGCTGTTGAAGCGCCTTCTGGCGGACCCGGCGACCGCCGTGACGCGGGCGCGCACGGCGGAAAATGCCCGGCATCTGGCGCCCGGCTTCATAGATGCGGTGATCGCCCGCTATGGCGGCACGCGGCTCGGCCGGCAGGAGCTGGACGGGGAATTGATCGAGGACCGGCCGGGGGCGCTCTGGTCCCGCGCAGCTGTCGAGGCCGCGCGGGAGGCGGAGGCGCCGCCCCTCGCCCGGGTGGTGGTGGGCGTGGACCCGCCGGCCTCCTCCCGCTCAGGCGCCGACGCCTGCGGCCTTATCTGCGCGGGGATCGACGGGGGCGGCCTCATCCATGTGCTCGCGGACGAGAGCGCCGCCGGCCTGCGCCCGGCTCTGTGGGCCGCGCGGGCGGTGGCGTTGTTCAAGCGCTTCGAGGCCGACCGCATCGTCGCCGAGGTGAACCAGGGCGGGGAGATGGTGAGGGCCGTGCTGGCGGAGGTGGACCCTTCGGTTCCGGTCGACATGGTGCGCGCCACCCGCGGAAAATTCCTGCGCGCCGAGCCGGTGGCGGCCTTGTACGAGCAGGGCCGCGTGCGCCATGCCGGCGCTTTCCCGGAGCTGGAGGACGAGATGTGTGACTTTTCCAGCGACGGCCTCTCCTCCGGCCGCTCGCCGGACCGGCTGGACGCCCTGGTCTGGGCGGTCACCGCTTTGGCGCTAGGCGAGAAGGCAAGGCCGCGGGTGCGGGGGCTTTAGGCGCTGTCTCACCTCTCCCCGAGGGGGAGAGGTCGGCTGCGCAGCAGCCGGGTGAGGGGGCTCCGGCGCTTCAGAACTGGAGAGGGTTGTCCCCCTCACCCCAGCCCTCTCCCCCTCGGGGAGAGGGGGCTTCGGCTGGCACGGGAGGCGTGGGGCCCACCTAGCGTAACCCCCGCCGATATGCCAAGGATCGGGGCATGAAGAAGCGCCCGTCCATGGTCCGGGAAACCGCCGCTGCCGGCGGCGTCGGCGTCATCCTGATGACCGGCTATGCCGCCGTCACCACGCTGCCGCGCGGCACCAATCTGGAGCTTGCCATCGTCATCTGCCTGGCGCTGCTGACGCTCACCGCCTCCATCGCATTGTGGCGCTTCATGGTGCGTCACAAGGACGGGATCGGTGAGGCGCGCTTTGACACCACCAAGCCGCCGCGCGATTAGGCTCAGACCAGCCGGTCCGGCCGCTTCGGCGCGCGGGGCTCGCGCATGGGAGTTTGCGGGTCGAAGCCGGTCCAGCCGTCGTCCAGATAGGCGGTGCGGCGCGCCTTGACGTCCACGGACTTGCGCGCCTCCAGCACGGTGCGTGCCGCATCGAGCCGCAGGTTCGACACGCGGGCCACCACCAGGGTGCCGCCGCGCTTGACCGCTTCCGCATAGACTTCCGCGTCCTCCTCATCGACGCCGTCCTCCATCAGCGCGCCGATGAGCCCACCCGCCGCGCCGCCCACGGCCGCGCCAGCCACCGCACCGGCCGCCGTCGAGGCGAGCCAGCCGGCGGCGAGCACCGGGCCGAGGCCGGGAATGGTGAAGAGGCCGAGGCCCGCGAGCAGCCCGCCCGTGCCGCCGAGCCCCGCGCCCACCGCCGCGCCCGTGCCGGCATCGTGCAGGATGTCGCTCTCGTGGTCCGCATTCCCGGCCGCCGCGGCGGCCTCGCGGGTGCAGATGAGCGAGATGTCCTCGTCCGGAATGCCGGCGACCTTCAGGTCGCGCACGGCGCCCGAGGCGGCGTCATGGGTGTCGTAAAGGGCGCTGACCGTGGTCGTCATGCCGCGTCTCCTGTGAGGTCCCAGTTCCCCGGTCAACGCAAGCGGCGCGCGTCCGTTCCGGCGGATTTCCGCAACGTCATCTTCAAGCGGAGCTCATTCATGCTGTCGTCCCTCCTCGCGCCCTTCCGCCCCCGGCCACCGGAGGGGAAGGCGAGCCGCACGGCGGCCCCCGTCGCCTTCCTCGCCCAGGGCCGGGCGCGCTGGACCCCGCGGGACTATGCTTCACTGGCCCGCGAGGGTTTTGCCCGCAACGCCATCGCCTATCGCGCGGTGCGCCTCGTGGCGGAGGCGGCGGCGTCCGTGCCCTTCCTCCTCGTCGAGGGCGGGCGGGACGTGGACCGGCACCCCATGCTGGACCTCCTCGCAAAGCCCAATCCGCGCCTGCGTCTCGCCGATCTCGTGGAGGCGGTGTGTGGGCACATGCTGGTGGCGGGCAATGCCTATCTGGAGGCGGTGAGCCTGGAGGGCGCACCGCGCGAGCTGCACGTGCTGCGCCCCGACCGGGTGAAGGTGGTGCCCGGCGCCGACGGCTGGCCGGAAGCCTTCGACTACACGTTGGAGGGGCGCACCCTGCGCATTCCCCAGAACGGGCCGGGGATTGGCGGGGAGGGGGTCTCGCCCATCCTCCACCTCTCCTTCTTCAATCCGCTCGACGATCATTACGGCTTCCCGCCTTTGGAGGCGGCCGCCCAGGCGCTCGACCTCCACAATGCGGCGGGCGCCTGGAACAAGGCGCTCATCGACAATGCGGCGCGACCCTCCGGCGCGCTTATCTATGGCGGCACCGGGACGCTCACCGACGACCAGTTCGAGCGGCTGAAGGGGGAATTGGAGGCGAGCTTCCAGGGCGCCTCCAATGCCGGCCGGCTGCTGCTGGAAGGCGGGCTCGACTGGAAGCCGCTGGGCCTCTCGCCCAAGGACATGGATTTCGAGGCCGCCCGCAGCGGCGCGGCGCGGGAGATCGCCTTGGCGCTGGGCGTGCCGCCCATGCTGCTGGGCATTCCGGGGGACGCCACCTATTCCAATTATGCCGAGGCCAACCGCGCGCTGTGGCGGCTCACCGTGATCCCCCTGGTGCGGCGCATCGCCGATGCGCTCTGCGGCTGGCTGGCGCCGGCCTATGGCGCGGACCTGGCGCTGGTGCCGGACCTCGACCAGGTGGAAGCGCTCTCGCTGGAGCGCTCGGCCCTGTGGGCGCGGGTCTCGGCGGCGGACTTCATCACGGAGGACGAGAAGCGCGCGGCGGTGGGGTATGGGGTGAGGGATTAGGGTGGTTTGTCCTGGGGGCATGGAGCGCCGTAAGGCGCGGAATGCAACCCGGGACCCAGCGCAAGGGACCGCCGAAGGCGCTTCTCCCCATCTCCGACGCCACCCGGCGGAGATGCCCTTTTACGCTGGTCGCGGGGTGGCTGCTTCGCAGAACTTTTGCGCTGGATCCCGGATCTGCGCTCCGGCTGCGCCGTCGCTTGTCCGGGACAAAACCCTCTTTCTTTTCCAGCACGCGAGACACCCAATGGACGCGCTTATCCGCATCTTCGCCGAGCGGGGCGATCTCGCGCATCTGGCGCTGCTGCTGTGGGCGGCGAGCGCCAGCGTCGTCGCGCTCCGGGCGCTGGTGGGGCTCGCGAAGGCCACCGAGCGGCTGGACGATTTCGTGCGCGAGCTGGCCCGCTTCAATGCGCGCAACGGCAGCGACTGACCTTCATTCCCAAGGAGACCTCAGGCATGCGTGCCCCGTTCCAGAAGGCGCCCGCGCCGCGCATCCGCGCGCTCGGGCCGGCCATGCTGCGCGCCCGCGCGGCGGCCCCCGCGCCCGCCCCGGGCGGCGTGTTCCGCGATTTCGTGGCGACCCTCGAACGGCTCGAGCGCGCCAAGGGACGGCGCAAGCCGCGCGCGCCCGAGACCAAGGCCCGCTGATGGGCGCCGCAATCCAGAGCGCGGTGGACGGCCGGATCGAGGGCTATGCCTGCCTGTTCGATAAGGTGGATCTCGGCCGCGACCTCATCGAGCGCGGCGCCTTCGCCCAGAGCCTTGCCCTGCGCGGGGCCTCCGGCGTGCGGCTCCTCTACCAGCACGACCCCGCCGAGCCCATCGGCGTGTGGACCGATGTGATGGAGGACGCGCGCGGCCTTTATGTGCGCGGCCGCCTCGCCCTCGATGTCCGGCGCGGACGCGAGGTAATGAATTTGGTGCGCGAGGGGGCCATTGACGGCCTTTCCATCGGTTTCAAGGCCGTGCTCGCCCGCACAGACCCCCGCAGCCGCGTGCGGCGGCTCTCGCGCATCGACCTTTGGAAAGTGTCCGTCGTGACCTTCCCCATGCAGCCCGACGCCCGCATCGCGCCGGCCTTCCGATCCCTCACCCAAAGGATGATCCATGACCCAGCTTCCCGCCGCCCCCGAGACCAAGGTGATCGCGCCCGGCGAGGTGTCGCTCTATGACGACATGATGGTCGCATTCGAGACCTACAAGCGCACCAACGACCAGCGCGTGTCCGATATCGAGCGGCGCGGCGCCGCCGATCCGCTCACCGAGGACAAGATGGCGCGCATCGAGGCGGCGATGGACGCCCACAAATCCCGCCTCGACAGCTTCATGGCCAAGGGGCTGCGGCCGCCGCTCGGCGGAGTTCCGCGCGCCCCGGCGGTGGGCGAGCATGTGGATGCCTTCCACACTTATGTGCGCCATGGCGAGGCCGGCGGCCTGAAGGGGCTAGAGGCGAAGGCGCTCTCGGTCGGCTCGGGCGCGGACGGGGGCTATCTGGTGCCCACCGAGATCGAGGTGGAGATCGGCCGGCGCCTCGCCGTGCTCTCGCCCATCCGCGCCATCTCGACCGTGCGCACCATCGGCGCGGGCACCTATAAGAAGCCCTTCATGAAGACCGGCCCCGCCACCGGCTGGGCCGCCGAAACCGCCGCGCGGCCCCAGACCGACAGCCCGGTGCTCGCGGAACTTTCCTTCCCCGCCATGGAGCTCTACGCCATGCCGGCCGCCACCCAGGCGCTGCTGGACGATGCGCAGGTGAACCTGGAGGAATGGATCGCCAGCGAGGTGGACGCCGCCTTCGCCGAGCAGGAGAGCACCGCGTTCGTGAATGGCGACGGCATCGCCAAGCCGAAGGGGTTCCTCGCCTATACCAAGGCGGCGGAGAGCGCCTGGACCTGGGACAAGGTGGGCTATATCGCCACCGGCACGGCGGGCGGCTTCGATGCCACCAACCCCTCCGACGCGCTGGTGGACCTCGTCTATGCCCTGAAGGGCGGCTACCGGCAGAATGCGGTGTTCGTCCTGAACCGCCGCACCCAGGCGGCGGTGCGCAAGCTGAAGGACGAGAACGGCACCTATCTCTGGGCGCCGCCCGCGGGCGTGGGCCAGCCGGCGAGCCTCATGGGCTTCCCGGTGGTGGAGAGCGAGGACATGCCTGACATCGCCGACGGCGCCTTCCCCATCGCCTTCGGGGATTTCCGGCGCTTCTATCTGGTGGTGGACCGCGCCGGGGTGCGGGTGCTGCGCGACCCGTACTCCGCCAAGCCCTACGTGCTGTTCTACACGACGAAGCGCGTGGGTGGCGGCATCCAGGACTTCGACGCGGCGAAGCTGCTGAAGTTCGCAGCGAGCTGAGGGCGTTCCAGAAGCGCGGCAGTCTCTCTCTTTGCGGGACCGTTGCGATACCCGTCGAAGGACAGAGGCGACTGGGCTTTCCACCTCTCCCCGAGGGGGAGAGGTCGACGCCACAGGCGGCGGGTGAGGGGGCTCCGGCGGTTCAGGACTGGAGAGAGTGGGTCCCCCTCACCCCAGCCCTCTCCCCCTCGGGGAGAGGGGGCACGGCGCCTGCTTTCAGGCCGTCCGATGAACATCGCAACCCTCCCCCTCGAGGGGGAGGGCGAGATCGGCGACGCCCGCCGCCCCGTCACGCCAGGGCGTTGAGAATGAAGGAAACCGCCAGCGTGAATACGATGACGGGGATCGCCCACATCAGGAATCGGTAGATCTGCTCCTGCACCAGGCGGCCGAAAAGACGCTCGAAAACCTGGAAGCGGTAGAACAGGATATTGACGAGCAGGCTGACGCCGAGCGTCGCATAGTTCAGGGCGAACAGTTGATTGACGGCATTGTTGCTCGTCGCCAGGGCGGCATAGCTGGAATAAACCGTGAAATTCAGCGCGATGACCGCGAACAGGCCGCCGACGATGAGATTCACAAGCTCGAAGGTCTCGATCTGAAACACGCCGTCTTCCATCCGGTTCAGCCATATGGCGAGCAAGGGGATGAGAAGGGAGGCCAGAAGCGGGATGAAAATGGCCGCAACCGCCAGACCCACCTGCCGCTGGACCTCCAGCGAGACCACGACGCGCGCATGGCTTGAATTGTACCAGCCGCTCAAGGGCTTGCTGGTGAGGCCGATCCAGCCGAGATCCCAGCCGTCCAGGCTGGCCGTGTTGGAGACCTCGGAGAAATCGAGGTCGTCCTGGTCGAACTGGAGAATGACGGAATTCGTCGTGTAGCGGCGCACGGCCGCCGAAATCTCCAGCAGCTGGCGATCGAAGGGAAACCGCCGGATATCGACCGGTGTGGTGAAGTCGCCGCTTGTGCGGGTCATCAGCTCCACGGTGCCATCCGGGAAGATGCGCAGGCCCTGGGCGCGGAAGGTGGCCTCGTCATGGAGGTTGATCAGCTCGACGCCCGGCGACCAGATCTCGGCGAGCCGGGCCTCCGCGGCCGCATCACGATAGACGAGAGGCGGACCGCTCGCCTCTTCCGGCGGCTTTGCGAGGCGCGGGTCCTCCCAGCGCACGCGCAGGTCCACCGTCGCCGTGAAGGTGCCCGCATTTTCGTCGAACGCCGTGACGTCGATGAATGCGACACCCACCTGGACGGCGACCGGCAGGCCCCGTTCCGTCGGAATGTCGGTGGGCGATTGCGCGAAGGCGCAGGCCGCAAAGCCAAGCAACCAGATCGCCGCCCCAAGCGCCCTGCCCAGCAGGGCCTCAAGACCGGTCTTCATGGGGTGGTTCCGGGCCGGCTTTTGCGCGACCTGATGCGCTCGTAGAGAGCGAGGATCTGGCTCATCTCCGCCGGATACGCGCCGGGATCCTCGATCGGCTCCGCCGGCTGCCCGGCGGACAGCGCCGCAAAGCGGGTGTTGATGACCTTCAGCGGCTGGAGCAGAAAGCCGCGGATCACGATGACGATCATTCCCGACAGGATGACGATCGCGATGATCGAGAAGCAGATCTGCCAGACCAGGGATTGGCCGGCTGCCGCCCTGGTGCCGTTGAAATTGCGGGCCGCCGCAATGACGCCGAGCGATTCACCCGAGCCGTTCTTGAGCGGAATGAGCAATACGCCGTAGAAGTTGCCCTGATCTTCGCGGGTGTAGTGGGTCGGCGCGTTGACGGCGGCGATATCCGCTGCGCCTACCAGACCCTGCATCAAGGTGGCGTTGGTGGCCGTGAACCGGATGAAGCGCCCGACCTGGTTCTGGTCGCCCAACTTCGCCGGGTCGATGCCCGCAGCAAACTCGCGCAGGGAGGCTCCCTCCACGAACAAAGCGAGGTCCAGGCCATGTGCTGACTTCAGGGCGACCAGCAGCGGGGCAAAATCGATGCCGATTTCGAAGCTGCCCAGCGCGTTGCCCGAGGGGTCACTGATCGGTGCGACACCGAAAATGGCCGGTCCGGAGCGTGCGATGGCAAATCCTTTGCGGGATGCGCGCTCGCGGTTCACGGCAACGACGATTGGCCTGAAGCGGGTCAGGTCATCGCCGAACTTGCTGGGATCATTGAGCCTCAGGAACGAGGTCGCGGGTGGGACGTGGAACTGGGCCTGATCGACCCCGTGCCGGGCCTTCTGCTTTGCGAACATCTCGCCGAATTCGGCCAGCAGCCCGGGCCGGTCGCGCGCCGCCATCAGACGCTTCGTCGCCGGCAGATCGGCCACCAGTTCGGCCCGTGCGAGCGCCTTGTTTTCAGCGCCGCGCAGCGCGTCATCGACGATGGACTGCATCAGCTCGAACTGGCCCGTCTCCACCGTATTGGTGAGGCTGTTGAAAAGCCCGTACGACAGGACACCGAGCACGCTGATTACGACAACCACCGCCGCGATCAGCACGGCAGGCGCGTCACGCCCAAATCTCATGGTAATGCCCCCAACCCCGCTTTCTCCACTAAGTGAAATCGGAACCGGGAACAATCGCTAATAACTTACCATTTGTGTGCCCGGCTCATGAATTAATCCCCGGCCAGGGGCCCTGTCCCTGAGGGGTGGAAACAAGCCAAGCCGGCTCTGCTTGCCCAGGGACAGACGCCTTCAGTTCGCCAGCACGATGCAGGCGCCCCCGGCCTTGTGGATGCGCCCGCACAAGGTGTTCGCCTCGGCCCGCGTCTGCGCCGGCAGGCGCACGCGGTAGAAGGCCCGTGGCCCGCGTCCGGCGATGCGCGTGCCGATGATCATGGGCTGGAGGTCGCCGAACACCTCGGCGAGGCGGCCGGCCGCGCGCTGATAGCCGGCGAGCGCCACGGTCTTGGAGAAGGCGCCCGCCACCTGCACGCCCCAGGGCGCGAAGTCCGGGCTCAGCGCCACGTCCACGGCCGGCGCGCCGCGCCGGAGTGCGGCCACCACCTCGAGGCAGCGGGGCGGGTTCGGAACTGGCTCGGGGGAGGGCGGCTCGGGCGGGATGCGCCCCGCCTTCACCCAGTCCTCCGCGGTGCGGCCGGTGATGATGCGCACATAAGCGCGCGTCTCGCCCGGCAGGCCGGAGCGGCCGGCAAGGAAGCTCTCCACGCGGCCCGGCCCGGCATTATAGGCGGCGGCCGCGAGGCCGAGATTGCCGAACCGCTCGCGCAGGTCCTTCAGCAGGCGCGCGGCGGCGGGTAGGGCGGCCTCGGGATCGAACGGGTCCTTCAGGCCCCGCTCGGAGGCGGTGCCCGGCATGAATTGCGCGATGCCCTGCGCGCCCTTGGGGCTGACGATGCGCGGGCGGAACGAGCTTTCCTGCCAGATGAGGCGGGTGAGGAAGTCGGTGGGCAGGGATTGTGCGCGCGCCGCATCCTCGATGAGGCGGCACACCGCCTGCTCGACGCTTTCCCCGCCGGTCTGCGCCGCCACGGGCGCCGCGGCGGCAAACATCAAGAGCCACGCGAGAAGGATCGCGCGGCGCATCGCCTAGTCCCCGACCGGGCTGCCGAGGCTGCGGGCGGTGGCGATGATCCAGCCCCGCTGCAGGCCCACCAGCGTGATGCCCGTGACCCCGCCGCAGCCGCGCGCGCCGTTGGGCGCCGTGACCCAGCCGATGACGCCGGAGACCACATTGCCCTCGAAGGCCGGGCCCCCGCTGTCGCCGGTGCAGGCGCCGGCCAGCATGGCCCCGCCGCCCTCGGCCGGGGAGAGGCGGGTCATGATGCCGCCGGTATTGCCCACCGAGGCGAGCGGGACGGCCCGCAGGGTGCCTGCGGTCTTCTCCGCCCCGTCCGCCGTCATGCCGTAGCCGGCAATGAGGAAGGACGCCCCACGCGCCGGCAGGCCATTATTGGCGGCGAGGGTGGCCGGGACGAAGCGCGCGGGCAGGGGCTCGGCGAGCTTGACGAGCGCGAGGTCCGGCGTCGGGCGCCGGGTGCGGAACTGCTCGGCGTCGAAGCCGGGATTGAGCGCGACCCGCAGCGCCGGGATGAGCTGCGGCGCGCCGCCGCCCACCAGCGCCACCGCATAATCGGCCTTGGGGCCGACGCAGTGCGCGGCGGTGAGGATGAGGTCGCGCGCCAGCACCGTGCCGGTGCAGGAGGCGCCGCGCGTGGAGACGATCATCACCGTGCGCGCGGCCACATCCGCCGGCGCCGGCCCGCCGCCGACGATGGCGAAGGCCGGGGCTGCGGGCAGGAGGGCGGTGGCGACCAGTGCCGCAGCGGCACGCCGGAGGCGGGAGAAGGACAAGCGGTTCATCACTTGCTTTCTGGCGCGGGCGGGCGGCGGCGTCAATTCGAGACCTTTTCTCCTCCCCTTGCGGGACCGTTTGAGTACTCGCCAAACGACCCGGATGGCTGAGTTTCTCACCTCTCCCCGAGGGGGAGAGGTCGGCTGCGTAGCAGCCGGGTGAGGGGGCTCCGGCGGTTCAGGACTTGAGAGAGTGGTTCCCCCTCACCCCAACCCTCTCCCCACTGGGGAGAGGGGGCCGCCCGTCGGACCTGCGACATCCACCTTGCGGAGACCCCATGCCCCTCCTCCTCACAGGCCCCGAAGCGGAGCCTTTGACCCTTGCCGACCTGAAAGCCTTCCTCCGCGTGACCCACGACGAGGAGGACATCGTGCTCTCAACCCTCCTCACGGCGGCGCGGCAGATGGTGGAGAGCGCGGCCTCGCGCATCCTCCTCACCCAGACTTGGCGCGTCGCGCGCGATGGGTGGCCGCCCTCCGGCCTCATCCTCGCGCCCCTGGCGCCGGTGGCCGAGATCCCCGCAGCGCGGCTGCGCCACCAGGACGGGAGCGAGACGGCGCTGCCGCTCGACCTCTTCACCCTGCGCGGCGACCGCACGCCGGCGGTGATCGCCTTCGACCGCGCCCGCGCACCGGCGCCGAGCCGGACGCTCGGGGGCATCGAGCTGGACCTTGTGCTAGGCTACGGGGCGGCGGCCGATGTGCCCGCCGATCTCGTGCAGGCGGTGCGGCTGCTGGCGGGACATCTTTATGAGCGGCGCGACGAAGCGGGTGAAGCCGGGCTGCTGTCGGAGGGCGTCGCCGCCCTGCTGAAGCCCTACCGCACGGTGCGCCTGTGACCGCGGCCGCGCTGCGCCATCCGCTCCAGCACCAGACGGGCGTCGACCTGCCGGACGGCATGGGCGGCATCTCCCGCACCTGGCTCACGGTGGACCGCCTCTGGGGCGCCATCGAGACCCTGTCCGCCGCCCCCTCGCTGTCAGAGGAGCGGCCCATTGCGACGCTCGCCCACCGGATCACCGTGCGGGCGCCCAACACGTTGGCGCCGGGCGACCGGCTGGTGATGGGCACGCGCGTCTTCCACGTGCAGGCGGTGGCCGACCCGGACGGGCGCGGCCGCTTCAGCCGCTGCCGCTGTCAGGAGGAGCAGGCATGATCGTGACCACCCGCATCACCGGCATCGAGGGGCTCGCCCAGCGCCTGGACGCTGCGCTCGCGCCGCGCCTCGCGTCGGACGCCGTGGACGCGGCCGCCTCGGCCCTCGCGGCGGAGGCGGCGCGCGCGGGCGTCTCCGTCGATAGGGCCGGGCAGGGGGCGACGCGCCGGGTCGGCAGCGCCGATCCCGAGGCCGTGGCGCGCGAGACCGGCACGCTGACGCTTCCCCCCGCGCCCTGGCTCGCGCCGGCGCTCGCCGCGCTGAGGCGGCGGGCATGAGCGCGGCTTTGGCTCTGCGGCAGGCGCTCCATGACCGCCTCGTTTCCGACGCGCCGCTCGCTGCCCTGCTGGGCGGCGCGCGCATCCACGACACGCCGCCCTCCACGGCCGAATTTCCCTTCGTGACCCTCGGCGAGGCCTTGGTGGCCGACTGGTCCACTGCCACCGAGGGAGGTACCGAGCAGAGCCTCACGCTGCATGCCTGGTCCCGCGCCGGGGGACGGCGCGAGGCCTTCGCCATCGCCGCCGCCGTGCAGCAGGCGCTGCACGATGCGCCGCTGGCGCTGGACGGCCACCGTCTCGCGAACCTGCGCGCCACCACCGCCGAGGTGCGGCGCGAGGGCGACGGACGCACCTTCCACGCCCTCATGCGCTTCCGCGCCGTGACCGAGCCCGCCTGATCTCACCCATGGCCGAGGCCATGGGGAAGCCCGCGCGGCGCCTGAGCGAAACCCACTCGCGATCGGTCGGAGACCGATCGCGTTGGTCACAGACAAAGGAGAGAATGATGGCCGCGCAGAAGGGCAAGGACCTGCTGCTGAAGATCCATGACGGGGTGTCCTACGTGACGGTGGCTGGCCTGCGCTCGCGCCGCCTCGCCTTCAATGCGCAAGGCGTGGACGTGACCCATGCGGATTCCGCCGGCCGCTGGCGCGAGCTGCTCGCCGGTGCGGGGCTGAAGCGGGCGAGCATCGCCGGCTCCGGCGTGTTCAAGGACGCGACCTCCGATGCGATGGTGCGCGCGGCCTTCTTCGACGGGGCGCTGAAGGACTGCCAGGTGCTGATTCCTGATTTCGGGACGGTGACCGGCCCGTTCCAGGTGACCGGCCTCGACATTGGCGGCGACCATGACCGCGAGGTGACCTTCGACCTGACGCTGGAAAGCGCTGGGGAGCTGACCTTCGCGGTACTGTGAGGCCGCGTTCTCCTCCAGGCCGTCATGCCCGGGCTTGTCCCGAAGTCGGATGTTTCCGACTTCGGCTTCAAAAGTGTGAAAGTCGGCAACAGCCGACTTTCATTGCATCCACGTCCCTCCCTTAAGCACCAGCGGAGCCCCGTGGATGGCCGGGACAAGCCCGGCCATGACGATTGGACCTGGGACCGCAGCCGTTCTTCAACATAAGGAGACCCCCATGCCCAATCCCCGGCGCGGCGAAGTGGAGGCCGTCCTTGACGGCCATCCCCGCACCCTCGTCCTCACCCTCGGCGCGCTGGCAGAACTTGAGGCAGCCTTCGGCGCCGCCGACCTGATGGCGCTGGCGGAGCGCCTCGGCGAGGGCCGGCTCGCGGCGCGCGATGCGATGCGCATCATCGCGGCGGGGCTGCGCGGGGCGGGGGAGAACATCACGGAGGACGAGGTCGCCGCCTTGCGCGTGGAGGACGGTGCGGTGGGCTGCGTGCGCCTCGTCAATGCGCTGCTCGCCGCCACCTTCGGCCTGCGGGAGGCGCCGCGCCCTCAGGAGCCGCAGCAGGCGTGACACAGCCGGCGCGGCCGCGTGCGGAGCCTTTCCCCTGGGATGAGGCCATGCATGCCGGCCTCGGCCTCCTGCGGCTTCCCCCGGACCAGTTCTGGCGCATGACACCGCGCGAGCTCGCCGCCGCGCTCGGCATTCTCGCGCGCGCATCCGCGCAGCTCGACCGGGCCGCGCTCGAGGATCTGATGCTGCGCTTTCCGGATGCATCAACAGTATAAAAAGGAGACGTCATGGCCGCGCTCGATGCCCCCATCGACAGCGTCTCGGTGGCGATCGCCGCCGATACCCGCGCCTTCCGCGCGGAGCTCGCGAACACCGAACGGCTGGCGCGGGGCTTCGCCTCGACTTTGGCCGATGCCTTCACCGGCGTCGCGGTGCGCGGCAAGGATGTGGACGACGTGGTGGAGGGTATCGGCCAGCGCTTCTCGAACCTTGCCCTCAACCTCGCCTTGAAGCCGGTGGAGCAGGGCATTGCGGGCGCGTTTTCCAGCGTGCTTGGCATCTCGCCTTTCGCCAAAGGCGGGGTGATTGCCGAGGGAGCCGTGCGGCCTTTCGCGAAGGGCGGCGTGGTGGCGGCGCCCACCTATTTTCCCCTCGCCGGCGGCGCCGGCCTCATGGGCGAGAAGGGGGCCGAGGCGATCCTGCCTCTGGCGCGCGGCGCGGACGGTGCGCTGGGCGTGCGCATGGAGGGGAGCGGGGGGCCGCACGCCTCCGTGGTGGTGAATGTCAGCACGCCCGATGCGGGCGCCTTCCGCCGCTCCGACGTCTATCTGTCGGGGCTGGTGGCGCGGGCCGTGGCGCGGGGCCAGAGGGGGGTGTGAACGGCCCCTTGGCGCACGCGCGGCGCAGCCTGGAAAAGGCCGCGCGCCGCGCGTCAAAAAAGGGGGTGTCACCGGGGTGAAAGCGGCGTGAACAAACGCGCCGCGAGGGGTGGAAGAGGGGCTTCGGAGAGCGGACAACCCCTCGCCTTTGCGCCTTCGGGCGCAAAGTAGTTCCAAAGTAACCCCGCACCGCCCATTCCGGTGCGGAAATTCGGCCGGAGGAAGCTCCTCCGGCACCGCATGAGGACCCGGTCTTCCGGGTCCGCCGGCAGGCCCGCGCGGGCCTGCGCGAACATCACTTCTTGGCGGGCGCCTTCGCCTTGGCGGGGGCCTTCGCAGCGGCGGGCTTCGCCGCAGCCTTTGCAGCCGGCTTGGCGGCAGCCTTGGGGGCGGCAGCGGGCTTCGCAGCGGCAGCCTTCGGGGCAGCGGCCGGCTTGGCAGCAGCCTTGGGGGCCGCGGCGGCCTTCGGGGCGGCAGCCGGCTTGGCCGCAGCCTTCGGGGCAGCAGCAGGCTTGGCAGCGGCCTTGGCGGGCGCCTTGGCAGCGGTCTTCGCCGGAGCCTTCGCAGCAACCTTGGCGGGGGCCTTTGCAGGCGCCTTCGCAGGAGCGGCTTCGACCTTCTTCTCGGGGGCCTTGGCGGCCGTCTTGGCCGGGGCCTTCGCGGCGGTCTTCGTCGCAGTCTTGGGTGCCGCGGCCGCGGGCTTCGCGGGGGCCTTGGCAGCCGCTTTCGCGGGCGCTTTGGCGGGGGCGGCGGCGGGCTTCTTCTCGGGCTTCGTGGCCATGCTTTGGCTCCATCCTCGATGAGGAGATGGAAGTCAAAGCGCGCGGGTAAACTATGTCAAGCCGGCGGATATTGAAAAACGCTCAGAATTGGCAGGAGAGTAAAGAATATGCCCGCCTTTCATGAGATTTTGTTCCCCCTTGATGTCTCTTTGGGGGCATCGGGCGGGCCGGAGCGTGTCACTGAGGTGACGACGAGCGTGTCGGGGCGCGAGGAGCGCAATGCGCGGCGGGCTGATTCGCGGCGCAGATTTGATGCCGGATACGGGGTGAAAACCCTCGCCGTTCTGCACGACGTGGTGGCCTTCTTTGAGGAGCGCCGCGGGCGCCTCTACGGCTTCCGATGGCGGGACCGTCTGGACCATTCCTCGAGCCCTCCTGGCACCCTCATCGCACCCACGGACCAGGGGCTGGGAACCGGCGATGGAAGCCGCTCCGTCTTCCCGCTCGTGAAGACCTATGGCGGCCTCCATGCGCCGTACATGCGGGCCATCGCGAAGCCCGTCGCGGGCAGCGTGCGGATCGCCGTCGCGGGGGTGGAGCAGGCCGAGGGAACCGCCTTCGCGGTGGATCCAACACGCGGCCTCGTCACCTTCCTGCCGGGCCATGTGCCGTGGCCCGGCGCGTGGGTCTCGGCGGGCTTCCGGTTCGACGTGCCGGTGCGCTTCGACACGGATTTCCTGGAAGTGAACCTGACCGCCTTCGCGGCGGGGGAGATCCCCCGCATTCCGGTCATCGAGATCCGTCCTTGAAGGGACTCTGAGGCATCCATTGAGGAGCGCGGTGGCCGAGCGGGCCACCTCTCCCCGAGGGGGAGAGGTCGGCTGCACAGCAGCCGGGTGAGGGGGCTCCGGCGCTTCAGGATTGGAGAGGGTGGTTCCCCCTCACCCCAGCCCTCTCCCCCGCGGGGAGAGGGAGCGCGACGGGCCTGGATCGCGTCGTCCGCTGCGCGTTGCAAGCCCCAGTCTGGAAAGAGAAAATATCATGAGAGAGGTTCCCTCCGCCCTCCAGGCCATGCTGGACGAGCGCGCGACGACGCTTTGCCATGGCTGGCGCATCACGCGCCGCGACGGGCTGGTGCAAGGCTTCACCGACCATGACCGCGACCTCATGGTGGACGGCCTCGCCTTCATCGCCGCCTCGGGCATCGCGGGCAGCGAGAGCGCCGTTGCGCAGGGCCTCGGGGTCACCGGCGCGGAGCTGCACGGGGCGCTCAGCGACGCCGCGCTGCGCGAGGAGGACCTCGCCTCCGGCCGCTATGACGGAGCAAGCGTGGACCAGTTCCTCATCGATTGGTCGAACCCGGAAAACCGCATGCTGCTGCGGCGGGGAACCATCGGCGAGGTGCGGCGCGAGGGCGGCAGCTTCATCGCCGAACTGCGCTCGCCGGCGGACGCCCTCAACCAGGTGCGCGGGCGCGTCTTCGGCGCGCTCTGCGATGCCGATCTCGGCGATCCGCGCTGCGGCATCGACCTTGCCGCGTCGGGCCGGCAAGGCACCGGCTCGGTCGTCGCGGTGGAGGGGGCGCTGCGGCTCGCGGTGTCGGGGTTAGAGGGCTTCTCCGAGGGCACGTTCACCGAGGGGCGCGTCGCCTTCACGTCGGGCGCGAATGCGGGCTTCGCCACGGAGGTGAAGGTGCATGCGCCGGGCATTCTCCAGCTCTGGCAGAGACCGCCCCAGCCCATGGCGCCGGGCGACGGCTTCACGGTGACGGCGGGCTGCGACAAGCGCTTCTCCACCTGCCGCGACCGCTTCGGCAACCAGGACAATTTCCGCGGCTTCCCGCAGATGCCGGGCAATGATTTCGTGGTGGCCATCGCGGTGCCCGGCGAGGGGGGGCATGACGGCTCGGTGCTGAAATGAGCGCCGCGCTGCGGGACGCCATCGTGGCCGAGGCGCGGGCCTGGATCGGCACGCCCTATCTCCACCGCGCCTCAGTCCGCGGGGCGGGGGCGGACTGTCTCGGCCTGGTGCGCGGCGTGTGGCGCGCGGTGATCGGGCCGGAGCCCGAGGCCATGCCCGCTTATGCCCCCGATTGGGCCGAGGCGGGGCGCGCCGAGACGCTGGCGCTTACCGCCGCGCGGCACATGATGCCGGTGGTGCTCGCGGAGATGGCGCCGGGCGACGTGCTGCTGTTCCGCTTCCGCCCGCACCTGCCGGCAAAGCATGCGGCGATCCTCTCGGACGCGGGGCGGATGATCCACGCTTATGATGGCGCCTGCGTCTGCGAGGGCGACCTTGCGCCCTGGTGGCGGCGCCGGCTCGCGCTGGCGTTCGCGTTTCCCGGGGCTGGGCGCTAGCTGGGGGTTTTGTCCTGGCCAAGTGAGAGCGCAGCTCGAACACGGAGCCCGGGACAAGCTCTCCACCAGAGCGACCGTCATGCCCGGGCTTGACCCGCTCATCCACGTCTATCCCTTTGTCCGTATCCAGCGGAGCCACGTGGATGGCCGGGTCAAGCCCGGCCATGACGGCGCAAAGAGGGGATGGCACGCTCATCCCCATCCCGTCCCCCTCACTCATACTCCGGAGACCTTCATGGCGACGCTGCTTCTCGGCGCGGCGGGATCGCTCGTGGGCGGCACGCTGTTCGGTCCCGTCGGCGCCATTGCCGGGCGGGCGCTCGGCGCCGTTGGCGGGGCGATGGCGGATGCGGCGCTTTCGGGCGGCGGCAGGAGCCGCGTGGTGGAGGGCCCGCGCCTCTCCGATCTCGACGTGATGACCTCCAATGAAGGCGCGCCCATCCCGCGCATCTATGGCCGGGTGCGCCTCTCGGGCCAGGTGATCTGGGCGACGCGGCTGGAGGAGGTGGTCTCCACCCAAGTGCAGTCCTCCGGCGGCAAGGGCGGGCGCTTCGCGCGCGCCACCACCACCTCCATCTCCTATGCCTATTTCGCCAGCTTCGCCCTGGCCCTGTGCGAGGGTCCCATCACCCGCATCGGCCGCATCTGGGCCGACGGCAAGCCGCTGGACGACACCTCCATCACCATGCGCGCCTATCTCGGGACGCAGGGCCAGGGCCCCGATCCCTGGATCGCGGCGAAGCAGGGGGCGGGCAACGTCCCCGCCTATCGGGGCCTCGCCTATCTCGTGTTCGAGCGCCTGCCGCTGGCGAAGTTCGGCAACCGCGTCCCACAGATCACGGTGGAGGTGGAGCGGGCCATCGGCGGCCTGGAGCGCGCTATCCGGGCGGTGACCCTGATCCCCGGCGCCACCGAGTTCGGCTATGACCCGCGCCAAGTGCAGCGGGTGGTGGGGGCGGGCGCCTATGAGGCGGAGAACCGCCACGTGGTCACCGCCGGCAGCGACTTCGAGGCCTCCCTCGACCAGTTCCTCTCGGTCTGCCCGAACCTGACCCGGGTGTCGCTGGTGGTCTCCTGGTTCGGGGATGATCTCAGGGCCGGTGCCTGCAGCGTGCGGCCGAAGGTGGACCGGGTGGGAAAGCAGACCACCCCTTATGTGTGGAACGTGAACGGCCTGCCGCGCATCCTGGCGCAGCCCACCTCCACTTATGAGGGCCGCGCGGCCTATGGCGGCACGCCTTCGGATGCCAGCGTCATGGCCGCCATCCAGGCGCTGCGGGCCCGCGGCCTCAAGGTGACACTGAACCCGTTCGTGATGATGGACGTGCCGGCCGGCAACGGGCGACCGGACCCCTGGACCGGCGGCGCGAACCAGCCGCCTTATCCCTGGCGCGGGCGCATCACCTGCGATCCCGCGCCGGGCCGCGCCGGCTCTGTGGACGGCACGGCGGCCGCCGCCACCCAGGTGGCGCACCTGTTCGGCAACGCCCAGTCGGCCCATTTCTCCACCTTCGGCGGGGTGCTCCTCTATTTCGGGCCGGACGAATGGAGCATCCGGCGCATGGTGCTCCACTATGCCCACCTCGCCCGGCTGGCGGGGGGCGTGGAGGCGTTCCTCATCGGCTCGGAGATGGCATCGCTGACGCGGGTGCGCGGGCCGGGGGGAAGCTTTCCGGCAACCGCCGCGCTGGTCGATCTTGCGGAGGACGTGAAAGGCATCCTCGCGCCGGGCACGCAGGTCTCCTATGGCGCCGACTGGACGGAGTACGGCGCCCAGACTTTCGAGGGCGGCGACGTGCGCTATCCCCTCGATCCGCTCTGGGCCTCCGGCGCGGTGGATTTTATCGGCATCGACTATTACGCGCCCATCACCGACTGGCGCGACGGCGCGGGCCATCTGGACGCGCAGGAGGCCCGCAGCATCTATGACACCGCCTTCCTGAAGGCGCGCCTGCGCTCGGGCGAGGCCTATGACTGGTACTATCCAAGCGACGGCGCGCGGGCCGGGCAGGCGCGCGCGGCCATCACCGACGGCGCCTATGGGGAGCCGTGGATCTACCGTCAGAAGGACCTCTGGAACTGGTGGAGCCGCCCCCATCATGAGCGCTTCGGCGGCGTGCGCGAGGGCGGTGCCACCGCATGGGTCGCCGGCTCCAAGCCCATCCGCCTGATGGAGGCCGGCTGCCCGGCGGTGGACAAGGGCGCGAACCGGCCCAGCGTGTTTCCGGACCCGAAATCCATCGATGGCGGCTACCCGCCTTTCTCCAGCCGGAGGCGCGACGACTTCATGCAGCGCTGCGTGCTGGAGGCGGTGCTCTCTGCCTTCGATACCCTGGACGAGACGGACAATCCCTCCGCCACCCTCTATCCCGGACGCATGGTGGAGGAGGGGGCCGTCTTCTTCTGGACCTGGGATGCGCGGCCCTATCCGCAGTTTCCCCTCGCCACCTCCGTGTGGGCGGACGGGGCGAACTGGGAGACCGGCCATTGGCTCACCGGCCGGCTCGGCGCCGCGCCTTTGGGCGATCTCGTGCGGACCCTCTGCGCGGACCATGGGGTTGCCGTCTCAACCGGCGGGATCGTGGGCGTGGTGGACGGCTATCTGGTGGACCGCCCCATGTCCGCCCGCGCCGCGCTGGAGCCGCTCGCCCGCGCCTTCGCCTTCGAGGCGACGGAGACCGACGGGGGCATCACGTTCACGCCGCGCGGCGGAGCGGCGGTGGCGCAGATCGACGAGGCCGACCTGCTGATGGAGGAGGACCGCCCGCCGCTCTCCCTGGTGCGGGCGCAGGAAAGCGAGCTGCCGCTGGAGGTGGGGATTACCTTCACCGATAGCGGCGCCGACTACCGCACCGCCTCCGTCGCCTCCCGGCGCCTCGTGGGAGCGAGCCGGCACGTGGCGCGTGCGGAGGTGCCGGTGGTGGCCACCGCCGCCATGATGGGCCGGGCGGCGGACATCTGGCTTCAGGATCTCTGGGCCGGGCGCGAGAGCGCGACCTTCGCCCTGCCGCCCTCGCGCCTCGCCTTGACGCCGGGCGACGTTGTGGAGGTCACGCACGGTGGCCGTGCGCGCCTTTTCGAGATCACCCGCATCGAGGATACGGAGGGGCGGGCGGTGTCGGCGCGCGCCATCGAGCCTGAAGTGTTCGAGACCGCCTTGCGCATGGCGAGCCCCGGCACGGTGCACTTGCCCGCCGCCTTCGGGCCGCCGGAGGTGCAGCTTCTCGATCTGCCGCTTTTGGAGGCGGGCGAGCCGGTGCCGCTGCAGCACATGGCCGCCTTCGCCTCGCCCTGGCCGGGCACCCTCGCCGTGTGGCGCTCGGCGGACGGCGCGAGCTTCGAGCCGGTGGCCGCCATCGGCGCGCCGGCCACGCTGGGTGAGACGCTGGATGATCTCGCCCCTGGCCCCGTCTGGCGCTTCGACCGCTCCGCCCGCCTCACGGTGCGCGTGGCGGGCGGGCTGCTCATGGGCGCGAGCGAGACGCAGGTGCTGGACGGCGCCAATGCGCTCGCCCTCGTGGCCGAGGGCCGCGCGCCGGAGATCGTCCAGTTCCTGGATGCCGAGCTGCTGGAGGCGGGGGTCTATGCGCTCTCCGGCCTTCTGCGCGGCCAGGTGGGGACGGAGGCGGCGGGGGCCACGCCTTGGCCCGCGGGCACGCGCATCGTGCTCGTCGACCGCAATCTCGCGGTGGGCGCAAGCGGGCTTTCCTCTTATGGCCGCAGCTTCATCTATCGCGTCGGCCGCGCCGACCGGGACCATGGCGACGAGATGGTGCGCGAGGTGGCGGGGGCCGTAAGCGGGCGGGCGCTGACCCCACTCGCGCCGGTGCACCTCGCCGCGCGCCGCGCGCCCGATGGCATCGCGCTCTCCTGGATCCGCCGTACCCGCACGGACGGCGACTGGGATGCGGTGGACGCCCCCCTCGGTGAGGCCATGGAGGCCTATCGCGTGGAGATCCTGGCCGGGGCCGACATCCGCCGCAGCTTCGACGTGGGGGCGCCCGCGCTGACCTATCCCGCCGCGCTGGAGGCGGCCGATTTCGGCGGCCCGCTCGGCGCCGTCACTTTCCGCGTGGCGCAGCTCTCGGCCGTCCTCGGGCCAGGGGCGTTCGTGCAGGCGACGTGCGTGCTTTGAGCGCTTTCGGGTGCGGTCGGGCTTGGCGGAAGCGGTTGTCCTGGACAAGTGACGCCGCAGGCGGAGCGCAGATCCGGGACCCAGCGCAAGAGACCGCCGAAGGCGCTTCACCCCATCTCCGACGCCACGCGGCGGAGATGTTCTTCACGCTGGTCGCTGATTGACTGCTTCGCAGCACTTTTGCGCTGGGTCCCGGATCTGCGTTCGCGCTGCGCGCTCTCTTGTCCAGGACAACCCTTGGCTCCGGGGCCATAGCGCCGATCACGCCCCCTCCCTAGCCCTCCCCCGCAAGCGGGAGAGGGAAACCCGCGGCACTCGCACCTCCGGAAAGCCCCCATGCCCGACACCACGGCCCGCTTGGGCTTGCCCTATATCGCCGCCGCACAGGCGCAGAAGCATGTCACGCACAATGCCGCCATCCGCGCGCTCGATGCGCTGGCGCAGCTCGCCTTGCAGAGCGTGACCGAGACCTCGCCCCCTGGCGCGCCTTCCGACGGGCAGTGCTGGTACGTGCCGGCGGGCGCGCTCGGCATCTGGAGCGGGAGAGCCGGCACCATCGCCGCCTATGAGGCCGGGGCGTGGGACTTCTATCCCGCGCGGCCGGGCTTCCACGCTTATGTGGCCGACCAGCGGCGCATGCGGGTGTTCGACGGCACCGCCTTCGTCTCCCCGCTCGCCGCCAGCGTGAACCGCGCGGCGGTGGAGGCGCTGGTGCTGGAGGAGGACGTCACGCTCGCTGGCGCCGCCACCGACGCCGCCATCTCCATCCCCGACCGGGGCATAGTGCTCGCGGTCTCCACCCGCACCCTCCTCACGGTGACGGGGGCAGCGTCCTACGATTGCGGCATTCCCGCCGAGCGGGCGAAGTTCGGCGGTTCGCTGGGCGCCGTGCCCGGCTCGGTGAATGTCGGCGTCATCGGCCCCACCGCCTTCTATGCCCCGACCCCCGTGCGCCTCAGCGCCAATGGCGCCGCCTTCACTGGCGGGCGGGTGCGCGTCGCCGTCCACCTCATCCTCTGCCCCGCCGCCGTCGCCTGACGCGCATTCAAGGAGACCTCCATGGCCTATGATCCCGCGCGCGATCCCCTGCGCACCCTTGCAACTTCCGCCTCCTCGCGGGCGCGCCGGCTGCGGCGCGTCACGCCGTCCGACACCGAGGATCTCGCGGTCTATGCCAAGAGCCTGTGGCTCTATGTGCCCGAGGCCGTGGCGGGCGGGGAGGCGAGCGTGCGCCTCACCTGCGTCGGTGCGGCGAGCGATGCGGACACGGTGGATGTGCTGGCGCCGCCCGGCCTCCAGCCGCTGCCGCCCGTGCAGGTGCGCCGCGTCTGGGCGACGGGCACCACCGCCGGCGTCGCCCTCTATGCCTTGAGCGACCGATGACCCGGCTCGGCCTGGGCATCCCGAGCGCGGCCGTCTATCGCGGACGGCGCGCGCACCCGGTGGAACCGCTGCCCTCTGAGGTGGCGGGCCTGCTCGCCCGCATGTCGCCCGCCGCGCCGGCGCCGCGCGCGGCCGAGATTTCAACGCTTGTGTCCGCGCTGCTGGCGGCGGGCCTGTGGCAGAAGCTCGACGCCTTCTACATGCTCGCCGCGCATGACGCCCAGGCGGCACGGCTGAACTGGATTGCCGATCACTACAACCTGACCGCCGTGAACACGCCCGCCTTCCTGGCGGATCGGGGATATGCCGGCAACGGCACCAACAGCTATCTCGATACAAGCTTCAATCCTGCAACCGCCGCCGCGCCGCACTTCACGCAAAACGCGGCGAGCATCGGGGCGTGGTCGCTGACCAACCAGCAGGGGTCGTCCGCGCTCATGGGCGGGGTATCGACCGGCGGCCAGTCCTACCTGCTTCCCTGGGCGGGCGACGGCAACATGTACGTGACGCTCAACCGGGCGGGCGACAATGCACGCCCGTCCGCCGGCCATTCGCTCGGCCTGTTCTCCGCATCGAGACTGGCCTTCGGCAGCTTCACCAGCCATGTGAACGGCGCGAACGCGGTGGTCTCTCCGGTGGGGGCCGTCGCGCCGGGAAGCGGCAATTTCTACATCGGCGCCCGCAACACGCAGCAATTCACCACCCGGCGGATCGCCTTCGCGTTTATGGGCGACGGGCTCACGGATGGGGAGGTGGCCGGCCTCTACGCGGCTGTCCGCACCTACCTCCTGGCGGTGGGTGCGGTCGCGCCGTGAGGGGCCTCAGTAGATATCCAGCCAGCGCGGGCAGACGGCGCGGGAATTATGATAGGTCACTTTGTGGATGGTCACGCCGGTGAAGTAATAGCACTCGATTTCGTTCTTCCGGTCTTCCCAGTGCATCAGAACGCGTAGCGGCAGATACATGCCCAGCGAGTTGACCTGCAAATAGAAAACGAAGGTCATCAAGACCAGCGTCAGGACCAGGAAGCTCCGGCCCAATATCCGTTCCATACCACTACGCCCCGTTGCAGGCCCATAGGCGCGATCGAGCGTGGGGCACGCCGGCGGACTGGTGCGGCCGAACTCCCCTTCCCAACATCGGAATCATAGGAGACCCGAATGGCAGCGTCCAGTTTCGGCGCCGCGCTCGCCCGCGTGCTGCGCCACGAGGGCGGTTACTCGAACCACCCCGCCGACCCCGGCGGGCCGACCAACAAGGGAGTGATCCAGCGGGTCTATGATGCCCACAGGCAGGGGAGGGGGCTTCCCGCGCGCAGCGTGAAGCTGCTGGAGGAGGCTGAGCTCAGGGACATCTACCGCCGGCAGTATTGGGACGCGGTGTGGGGCGACGACCTGCCGCCGGGCATCGATTATGCGGTGTTCGATGCCGGCGTGAATTCCGGCCCGGCCCAGGCGGCGAAATGGCTCCAGCGCGCGCTCGGTGTCGCCGATGACGGGCAGATCGGCGCGGTCACGGTCGCGGCCGCGCTGGCGGCGACCGACAAGGCGGCGGTGGTGGACGGCCTGTGCGACCGGCGCCTTGCCATGTTGAAGGGCCTGAAGACCTGGCCGGTGTTCGGCAGGGGATGGGCGGCGCGGGTCGCCGATGTCAGGCGCGACGCGACGGCCATGGTGCGCGGCGAACCGGCCGCGGGCCGCGCGGCCGTCCCGTGGGCGGACGGCACGGCAAAGGCGTCGCCCGCCGATCTTGCGCTGAAGGAGGTGGCCAAGACCCCCGAGGCTCTTGCCGGCGGGCTTGCGGTCGCCGGCGCCCTTGCCAATGCTGCCGCCGTTTCCGGCCCGCTTCAATGGGCGTTGGCCGCCGCCGTGCTGCTGGCGGTGGGCATCGCCGCCTTCGTCTTCATCACGCGGCAGAGGGCGGCATGAGCCTCACCGAAGCGCTGATCTACGGCCTGCCCTGGTGGGTGCAGGCCCTGGGAGTGGCGGCAGCCGCCATTCCCGCCTTGCTCTTCATCGCGCGGGTCATCGGCGCCGCCAATGCGCTGCGGCTCGGCGCCGCGGCGGGCGCCGTTCTCGCCGCGCTCGCTTATGGCCGACGCCAGCGCCAGCAAGGCTGGTCGGATCGTCAGGCACGGGAGGAACGGGATGCTCAGGATGCGATCCAGGTGGCGCAGGGTGCGCGCGCCGCTGCTGATGCTTCTTCTGGCGGGCTGCGCGACGACGACGGGTTCCGGCGGGACTGACGTCTTCTGCGCCGCCGCCCGGCCGCTGCGCTGGTCGGCGGCCGACACGCCGGAGACCATCCGCCAGGCCAAGAGCCACAATGCAGTGGGCCGGGCCTTGTGCGGGTGGAACTGAATGGCGGGGAAGGCGTTGTAAACATGCGGCTATTGCCGTCTTACCTTTCTCCCCCCGGGAGAAAGGGTGGCTGCCGAGCAGCCAAGGGTGAGGGGGAAGAACCGCCTCAGACTCTGAGCGACCTGTCCCCCCTCACCCCGCTTCTTCCGTCTCAGGATAAGAGGCGTCCGTTGCCGATCCCGGCTTTCATAATCGATTTCCGGCACGGGTGACGCTCGGCGCGTCTTCTGGCAATGTCCGGCTCGGTGAAGCGGAGCGGGGACGGCACACGTGCGCCTTCTGGTCATTGAAGACGATCCGGACCTCAACCGGCAGCTTGTCGCTGCCTTGGGTGATGCGGGCTATGCCGTGGACAGCGCCTTCGATGGCGATGAGGGCCTCTATCTCGGCGATACCGAGCCTTATGACGCGGTGATTCTCGATATTGGCTTGCCCAAGCTGGACGGTATCTCGGTGCTGGAGAACTGGCGCCGCGCCAACCGCACCATGCCGGTGCTGATTCTCACCGCGCGGGACCGCTGGAGCGACAAGGTCCAGGGCTTCGACGCCGGGGCCGACGATTATGTGGCCAAGCCCTTCCACATGGAGGAGGTACTGGCGCGCCTGCGCGCGCTGCTGCGCCGCGCCACCGGCCACGCCTCCAGCGAGCTGAATTGCGGGCCGGTGCGGCTCGACACCCGCTCGGGCCGTGTCTCGGTGAACGGCGCGCCGGTCAAGCTGACCAGCCATGAATACCGCCTGCTGGCTTATCTCATGCACCATGCAGGGCGCGTGGTGTCGCGGGCGGAGCTGGTGGAGCATCTGTACGATCAGGATTTCGACCGCGATTCCAACACCATCGAGGTGTTCGTGGGGCGCCTGCGCAAGAAGATCGAGTGCGACGTGATCCAGACGGTGCGCGGCCTCGGCTACCTCCTCGCGCCGCCCGAGGCGCAGCGATGACGGTGATGGCCGGCGGAATGCAGGCCGAGGAAGAGAGCCGGCCCCTCCGATTTTCCCCTCCCCCTCAAGGGGGGAGGGAGTGCGCGATGGGAGTCCCGCCTCGCCGGCGGGAGAGAGCGTTGCATCACATTCGATCCGCCCGTTTACAATCCGCCGGCCCATGACCCCGCAGCCCGGAACCGGCTCGCTTGCCTTCCGTCTGTTCCTGTCGGCGGTGGTGGTCACCGCCGCCGTGCTGCTGGTGGTGGGCTTCGTCCTCTCCTCGCTCTACCGCTCCGGCACGGAGCGCGCCTTCGACCGGCGCCTCGACATCTATCTGAAGACCATCGTGGCGGAGGTGGCCGGCAACAGCCCCGGCCCGGAACTGCCCGCGCCGCAGGCTCTGGGCGAGCCGCTGTTCCTCTTCCCTTTGTCCGGCTGGTATTGGCAGGTCTCCCGCACCGATGGCGAGGCAAGGCGCACCCGCGCCTCCCGCTCGCTGGTGGACGCGGTGCTGCCCTTGCTGGAGCAGAGCGGCGCGGAGGACGGTGCCGGCGGGCTGCGGGAGGGCTATCTGCGGGGCCCGGAAGGCCAGCGCCTGCGGGTGGTGGAGCGCGCCCTCGACCTCGGACAAGACGGGCGCTTCGTCATCCTGGTGGCGGGCGATGCCACCGAGATCGACGGGGAAATTGCCAGCTTCAACCTGGCGCTGGTGGGCACCTTCGCCATCCTCGGCCTCGCCTTCCTGCTCACGGTCATGTTCCAGATCCGCTTCGGGCTGAAGCCGCTGAAGCGCATCTCCGAGGCCCTTGCCGCGGTGCGTTCGGGCAAGGCGGAACGGCTGGAGGGCGACTATCCCGAGGAGGTCGGCCCGCTGGTGCGCGAGGTGAACGCGCTCATCGACGCCAACCGCGAGATCGTCGAGCGCTCCCGCATGCATGTGGGCAACCTCGCCCATGCGCTGAAGACCCCGCTCTCCGTGCTGCTCAACGAGGCCGGCACCCGGGACGATCCTTTGGCGCAACGGGTGCGCGACCAGGCGGGCGTGATGCGCGGGCAGGTGGCGCACCATCTGGAGCGGGCGCGCATGGCCGCCCGCGTCTCCGTGCCCGCGACCGTGTGCGAGGTGCGGCCCATCCTCGTCGCCATGGCGCGCACCATGGAGAAGATCCACCGCGCCAAGGACCTCGCCATCGACATTCGCGGCGCGGAGGACGTGCGCTTCCGGGGCGAGCGGCAGGATATCGAGGAGATGGTGGGCAACCTCGTGGACAATGCCTGCAAATGGGCCCACGGGCGGGTGGAGGTGGAAATATATTCCGAGCCGCCACGGCAGGCGTTCGACCGCAGCTTCCTGCACCTGATCATCGCCGATGACGGGCCGGGGCTGGCGCCGGCGAGGCGGGCGGAGGTGGGCCGGCGGGGCCGCAGGCTCGATGAATCCAAGCCTGGATCGGGGCTTGGCCTCTCCATCGTGCAGGAGCTGGCCTCGCTTTATGGCGGCCGGCTGGAGCTTGGCACCGCCTCCATTGGCGGCCTCAGGGTGGAACTGGTGCTCCCGGCGGCGTGATGACGCCCCATCTGCCCCTTGCGCCAGCCGCCCTTTCGCCCCAATCCTCCCTTTCTGGTCCGGCTCTATGGAAGGAGCGGGAGCGCGGCGGCGCTCTCGGGGACGGGGGCGATGATTGCGGCTAGGGTGCTTGTCGTTGCTTTGGCGTCCGCCACGCTCTGCGGTTGCGTGACCGATGGCGGCCAGCCGGGCGCCAGCATGGTGAGCGCGCTCACCGGAACGGGCGGGGCACCGGACCCCCGCGCGCCGGCGCCTGTGGCGGCCGGCGGCATGCTGAACAATGCCATTGGCGGCAGCCTCGACGAGGCGGATCGCCAGCGGGCCACCAATGCCGAGGTGGCGGCGCTGGAGGATGGCGGGCCGGGAACCCCGGTGGGCTGGCGCGGCGAGAACGGCATCCACGGCACTGTGATTGCCGGCCCGGCCTATCAGCGCCCGGGCTATGTGCGCTGCCGCGATTTCTCCCACACCATCTTCATCCAGAACAAGCCGCAGCTCGCCCGCGGCGCCGCCTGCCGGTCCGATACGGGCACGTGGACGGTGGTGACGACGGGGGTGTGAGGTCGGGGGCTTTGTCCTGGACAAGCGAAGCCGCAGGCTGAGCGCAGATCCGGGACCCAGCGCAAGACCCCGGCGAAGCCGTCACCCCGCGACCAGCGTCCTTGCACCATCGCCGCGCGGTGGCGCTGGCGGGTTGAAGCGCCTTCCGCGGCGCTTTGCGCTAGGTCCCGGATCTACGCTCAAGCTTCGCTTTCGCTCGTCCAGGACAAGGCCGGTCACCCCTGCGGCATCTCCACCACTCCGTTGGGGCTCAGCTTGTCCACCAGCACGGGCAGATACTGCGCGATCAGGCCGGGCAGCATGGCCGCAGGCACGCCCAGGGCCGAGGCGAGGTCGCCCATGGTCATGGGGTCGATCACCTCCATGATCTGCTCGGACGTGACGGGAAGATTCGCTTCCGCGCCCAGCCAGGACTCCACCTCCGCCCCGAAGCCACCCTCCCGGAAACGGTCGAGGAGGCCGTCGACATTGCCATAGGGGCTCACCGCCAGCGCCGCAGAAAGGCGCGCGGGAAGCTGGCTGGCGAGCGCGGAGGTGAGAAAACCGGAAAAGGCGCCGCCCTTTCCCATGGCGGTGCCCAGATGATCGAACAGGCCCATTGTGTCCCTCTCGTGCCGAAGCCGGGGCCACGTCTTGGAAGGCGGCAGATGTGCGGCCTTCCAGGACGTGGCCCCCTTGCGTCAGCTCCTTTATACCAAATCGCGTCCAGATCACGCCTTTGCGAGGCGGGCGCGTCACGCCGTCCCGCGACCGAAAGCATCCTTTGCTTTGCCGGCGTCCTCCGGTAACGGCATGTGCCATGGTCTCTGCTCCGCTCTTTGCGGCCTTTGCGCTCATGACCGCCTTGGCGGTGATGGCCGTGCTGTGGCCGCTCAGCCGGCGGCGCACCGAGCGCGCGGCCCGCGAGGCGGACCTCGCCGTTTATCGCGATCAATTGGCTGAACTTGACCGCGACCAGGCCGCCGGCCGCCTGCCCCCCGAGCAGGTGGAAGCGGCGCGGGTGGAGGTGGCCCGGCGCATGCTGGCGGCAGCCGACACCGCCCCTGAGGCCGTCTCCAGCGCGGGCAACCGGCGCCGCATGGCGGCGGTGGCGGCGCTGGTGGTCATTCCCGTCATCGGCGCGGGGCTTTACCTCAAGCTCGGCTCTCCGGATCTGCCCGGCCTTCCGCTCGCCCAGCGGCTGGCGGCCCCGCCGGACGGCACGGATATCGCGATCCTGGTGCGGCGGGTGGAGGACCATCTCGCCGCCAATCCCAATGACGGCAGGGGATATGAGATCCTCGCGCCGGTCTATCTCAAGCTCGGCCGCGCGGACGATGCGGTGCGGGCCTATGCCCAGGCCATCCGGCTGCTGGGCTCCTCCGCCGAGCTTCAGGCGGCGCTGGGCGAGGCCATGGTGGTGCGCAGCGAAGGCATGGTGACGCAGGACGCCGTCGGCGCCTTCACCGCGGCGGTGGCGCTGGACCCGAAAATGCCCAAGGCGCGCTTTTTCCTGGGCCTTGCCGCCGAGCAGGACGGCCGGCGCCAAGATGCCGCCGCCATTTGGGGCCAGATGGCGCAGGACGCGCCGCCCAATGCGCCCTGGCTCGGCATGGTGCGCGCGGCCCTGGCGCGGATCGGCGCGCCCGCCGCTCCTTCGGCCGCTGCCCCTGCGCCCACGGCGCCCGGGCCGAGCGCGCAGGACGTGGCGGCTGCGGCCTCGATGACGAATGATCAGCGCTCCGCCATGATCCAGGGCATGGTGGACCGCCTTCAGGAGCGGCTGAATGCCGACCCTAGGGATTTGGACGGCTGGCTGCGCCTCGCGCGGGCCTGGCGCGTGATGGGCAATGAGGACAAGGTGCGCGCGGCGCTTTCTTCGGCGCGCGCGGCCTTTCCGGGAGATGAGGCGGCCGCGGCGCGCATCAACGCGACGGCGAAGGAACTCGGGGTCGGGGGATGAGCGTGAGAAAGGCTTCAGGGACGTGACGCGAAAAGGCCGCCGCCTGGTGCTGATCGGCGCTGCGCTCGGCGTGCTCGGGCTCGCCGCCGGTTTGATCCTCACCGCCCTCAACGACACCATCGTCTTCTTCCGCACCCCCACTGAGGTGGCGCAGCGGCAGGTCGCGCCCGGCGAGCGGCTGCGCCTCGGCGGCCTCGTGGAGGCCGGCAGCCTTGTGAAGCAGGGCACCAGCGTGAAGTTCGTGGTGACGGACGGGAATGCCCAGGTGACCGTCGCCTATGCCGGCCTGCTGCCGGACCTGTTCCGGGAAGGGCAGGGCGTGGTGGCCGAAGGCATGCTGAAGCCGGACGGCACCTTCACTGCCGACACCGTGCTCGCCAAGCACGACGAGCGCTACATGCCCCGCGAGGTGGCCGACACGCTGAAGAAGTCCGGCCACTGGATGGAAGACGCCCAGAAGAAAGCCGCGAGCGATGCCGGCAAGCCCGGCGGAGCGCTGACCCAATGATGGATGTGTCCGTCCACCCCAAGCGGGAGAGGGGACGAAGCTTGCGGCCCGGAGTGGTACCGAATGATCGCTGAGCTCGGGCAATACGCCCTCATTCTCGCACTCGCCTTGGCGGTGATGCAGACCGTGCTGCCCGCCTGGGGCGCGCGGAAGGGCGATGCCGCGCTCATGGGCGTCGCGGTGCCCGTGGCGCTCGTGCTGTTCCTGTTCGTCAGCTTTTCGTTCGCGGCCCTGGTGACGCTCTATCTCACCTCTGACTTCTCGGTGGTGAACGTGGTGGACAATTCCCACTCGCGCATGCCCATCATCTACAAGATCACCTCCACCTGGGGGAACCATGAGGGCTCCATGCTCCTGTGGGTGCTGGTGCTGGCCGTGTTCGGCGCGCTGGTGGCGATCTTCGGCGGCAATCTGCCGGACCGGCTGAAGGCGAACGTGCTGGCCGTGCAGGGCTCCATCGCCACCGCCTTCCTCCTCTTCATACTCTTCACCTCCAACCCCTTCGCGCGCCTCGCTCCGGCGCCCGCCGAGGGCGCGGACCTGAACCCGGTGCTCCAGGATCCTGGCCTCGCCATCCACCCGCCGCTGCTCTATCTGGGCTATGTGGGCCTCTCCATCGCCTTCGCCTTCGCCATGGCGGCGCTGATGGAAGGGCGGATCGATGCCGCCTGGGCGCGCTGGGTGCGCCCCTGGACCCTGGCGGCCTGGATCTTCCTGACGCTGGGCATCGCAATGGGCTCCTACTGGGCCTATTACGAATTGGGCTGGGGCGGCTGGTGGTTCTGGGACCCGGTGGAGAACGCCTCCCTCATGCCCTGGCTCGCGGCCACCGCGCTGCTGCATTCCGCCGTGGTGATGGAGAAGCGCGACGCGCTGAAGGTCTGGACCATCCTTCTCGCCATCCTCGCCTTCTCGCTCTCGCTCATCGGCACCTTCCTGGTGCGCTCCGGCGTGCTCACCTCGGTGCACGCCTTCGCCACCGATCCGACGCGCGGCGTCTTCATCCTCGCCATCCTCGCTTTCTTCATCGGCGGCGGGCTCTGCCTGTTCGCCCTGCGTGCGGGGGACCTGCGCCAGGGCGGGCTGTTCGCGCCCATCTCGCGCGAGGGCGCGCTGGTGCTGAACAACCTGTTCCTCACGGCGGCCTGCGCCTCCGTGTTCGTGGGCACGCTCTATCCGCTGGCGCTCGAAGCGCTGACCGGCGACAAGATCACGGTGGGCCCGCCCTTCTTCAATCTCACCTTCGGCGGCCTGATGCTGCCGCTCGTCCTCGCGGTGCCGTTCGGTCCGCTGCTCGCCTGGAAGCGCGGCGACCTCATGGGCGTTGCCCAGCGCCTCGTGCTGGCCGCCGGCTTCGCCGTGGTAGCGGCGGTGGTGACGGCGGCGGCGGAGGATCGCGGGCCGGTGCTCGCGCCGGTCTTCATCGGCATCGCCGTGTTCGTGATGGCGGGCGCCATCACCGACATCGCCGAGCGCGGCGCCATCGGTCGGGTGCCGGCCAAGGTCTCGCTGGCGCGCATTGCCGGCCTGCCGCGCTCCACCTTCGGCACGGCGCTGGCCCATTTCGGCGTGGGCGTCTGCCTCATCGGCATTGTCTGCGAGAGCGCCTGGAGCCTGGAGAAGATCGCCTCCATGAAGGTGGGCGATACCGTCACTATCGGCGAGCGGAACCTGACCCTGTCGCGCCTGGAGAACCGCACCGGCCCCAATTTCAACGCCCGGGTGGCGGTGTTCGATATTCGCGAAGGCGGTGTCTCCGACGGCACGGTGGAGGCGGCCAAGCGCCTCTTCACGGCGCGCCAGTCCGCCACCACGGAATCCGGCATCCGCACCTTCGGCTTCAGCCAGCTCTACGTGGCGGTGGGCGACGAGACGCCGGACGGGCACATCAATGTGCGGGCCACCTGGAAGCCGCTCGTGACCCTCATCTGGCTCGGCGCGGTGGTGATGGCGCTGGGCGGCCTCCTCTCGCTGGCCGACCGCCGGCTGCGCGTCGGCGCCCCCAAGCCCGCCCGCCGCCGGGCGCCCTCGGCCGTGCCGGCGGAGTGAGGGCCGTGCGCGCTGTTCTTGCCGCCCTCTTTCTCCTGCTGGCGCTCCCCGCCTTCGCCGTGCAGCCGGACGAGGTGCTTCCCGACCCGGCGCTTGAGGCGCGGGCGCGGGTGCTGTCGCAGGAATTGCGCTGCATGGTCTGCCAGAACCAGTCCATCGACGACAGCGACGCGCCTCTCGCACGGGATCTGCGCATCCTGGTGCGCGACCGTCTGAAGGCGGGGGACAGCGACAGCCAAGTCCTGGATTTCCTGGTGGCCCGCTACGGCGAGTTCGTGCTGATGCGCCCCGTCTTCTCCTGGCGCAATGCCCTCCTTTGGGGTGCACCCGTGTTGGTGCTGGTCCTCGGCGGGGTGGTGGCATGGGTTGGGATGCGTCGCCGCCGGGAGGCTGCGCCCGCCACGCCGCTGACGTCAGAGGAAGAGGCCCGGGTGGCGCGGCTGCTCGCAGAAAAAGGGCCGCAGGACTGAGCCGTCCTCGCTGCTTTCACGCAGCGGCGAAGGGGTTCGGCCGTCATTGCCTCCCGCACTCTTTCAGTCCAGACACCGCCTCCGCATACGCGGCAAGCATGGCCTCAGCCGTTTGTTCATCCGCCGAAAGGCGAGGATTCTGGAGCCGGCAATCCGCCTCGGGGCCGCTGCCTGCCTCATGCAGCACGCTGATGCCTTCGACGCATGCGGCTCGCTCCCCTTCAGTTAAGTCTTTTTGCTTCAAGTGGGTAGATGTTAAAGCAATCGAAGTCCTGGATGTTTGTTCATTCAGAAGGTGAGTCCGGCTAATAAGCCGAAGACCCTCGTAGAATCTCAGGTAAATATGATCGTTCTCGGGTGCATTATGCTGCCGTGATCGGTCAGAATCTGGGCGTGCTTTCCTGAGGACCGCTCCGCGCGTAGCGCCTCATCGTGTCGTCACGAGCCGCACGACGTCGTTCCATGCCCCGAGGGCCACAAGCGCGGATCCGGCTGCGAGATCCCGGCTGGAAACAGCCGTGCTCTGCCGGCCTGTTCCGCCAATTCAACCTCGAGGAGGCGGACATGTCCGATACACACGCGCATGATTTCGATCCGGCGGAAGATTTCGAGTTCGAGCTGGATGTGTCGAAGCAGTTCGACTTCGATCTCAGCATGGATTTCGATACCAAGGTCGACTACGAAAGCGACTTCGAGGCCCATGGAAACGTTGATGTCGACGTGGACATCAAGGAGAATTTTGCCGGCTTCAACGTGGATGTTCAGGCTGTCGGGCCGGACACCGCCGTCGAGACCAATCTTGCCGTGGTGGTCACCGATCATTATTCGAGCATCGCCCTGTCCGGCTATTCCGCGACCGGCACGAAGGTGGATCCGGAGCCGCAGAATGCGGTGCCCAACGCAGTCAACGATACCGTCTATCTGGAGCTGGGCGACCTGAAGACCATCAGTGCGCTGGCCAACGACACCGATTCCGACGGCAGCATCGTTCCCTCCTCGGTCCAGATCACGACTGCGCCGATGCTCGGCAGCGCCGTGGCCAATGCCAACGGCACCATCACCTATGACGACGCCATCACCAACACCCCCGCCGACAACAGCGCCGTCGACACGCTGACCTATCAGATCAGCGACAATGGGGGCGGGACCGACCAGGCGAGCGTGACCATCAACATCATCGACCCCCTGGTGGAGGTATCGAGCGACATGGATGCGGGCCCGAACGGCCAGGCGCTCGGCCTCACCCTCACCACGGAAGACCGCACGGCGAACACCACCAGCTTCGTGAATGTGGGGCTTCAGTCCGGCGACCTGCCGAGCGCGGCCATCAATGTGGCCTTCATCTACGACGCATCCGGCAGCGTGAGCCTCGCGCAATATGTCCAGGAGATCCAGGCGGTCCAGAACACCATCGATGCCTTGCGGGAGGAGTATGCCGGAGCCTCGAACACCATCAGCGTGCAGCTGATCCGCTTCTCCGTGGGTTCAGACAATTCCACGACCTATGATCTCTACAACTCCGCGCTGAACGACATCTCGCAACTGGCGATCACGGACTATTCGAACGGCGGCGGCACGAACTACGAGGCCGCGCTTCAGGACGCCCTTGCATTCTTTGCAAGCGCCGACCCCTCGAACACCGAGGACAATTACGTGCTGTTCGCCTCGGACGGCATGCCAAACATCGGCTCCCATGCCGATGAGGCCTCCGCGCTGAAGGCCATATCGAGCATCTCCGCCGTGGGCTTCGGGGCGGGCATCAACACCGCGACCCTGGACCAGCTCGACAATACCGGCGGCTCGCAAGTGGTGGGCACCGCGGCCGATCTGGGGGATGTCTTTGCCAATTCGCCGCTTTTCGGAGCGGAGCTGGTGAGCTTCGGCCTCACCCTCAGCGTCGACGGCGGACCGGCTACGCTGATTGCCGACCAGGATGACCTCACCTCGCTGGGCGGCGGGGATTATTCGCTCAACCTTGCCTCGGTGGCGGGGCTCACGGGCATTCTGGGTCAAAGCAATATCTTCACTGCGACCGCGGTGTTCGACACGGACAACGATACCGGCACGACGGCCGATCGCGTCACGCTGAGCACCGTGAATACCGTCCAGGGGGCCGTGCCCGAACTTTTCTGGGTCTGAACGCTCCTGATCCTGGCCTGGCCTCCTCGGGGGCCGGGCCTTGCAGAGAATACAGGGTCTTAACCCTTCTCACGCAGGCGTGACGCACATTACAGCTCGGTAATCCCCCCGCCAGCCCGCTGTAACAAACCGGTCCCTACGATCCGTTCTCGAGGCTGCCCCATGGTGGGGCGATATCCAGAGAGACAGTGATCCCAATGACCGGCTTCACCTCCCCCAATTCCCAGGTCCGCCGCCGCCGCGCCGCCCTTCTCGCGGGCGTCGTGGGCCTCGCCATGACCGGCGTCGTCGCCGGCCAGTTCATCCCGCCCTATACCACCCCCGCCAATGCGCAGATCACCACCAACCAGTCGGCCGGCCAGAACTCGTTCGCCGACGTGGTGGAGAAGGTCTCTCCCGCCGTCGTGTCCGTGAAGATCAAGAAGGACGTCGACGCCAAGAACATGGCCATGAACGAGGACGGCCTCGGTGGCGGCGACATCCCGCCCCAGATCGAGCGCTTCCTCAAGCGGTTCGGCTTCGAGAACGGCCAGGGCGGCCAGGCGCCCCGCGCGCAGCGCGGCGAGCCGGGTGGCCGCCGCGTGGTGGGCCAGGGCTCCGGCTTCATCATCTCCGCCGACGGCTACGTGGTGACCAACAACCACGTGGTGGAGGGCGCGAGCGAAGTGGACGTGACCACCACTGACGGCAAGGAATACACCGCCAAGGTGATCGGCACCGATCCGCGCACCGACGTGGCGCTGCTGAAGATCGAGGGCAAGAGCGACCTGCCGTGGGTGAAGCTCTCTGACTCGACCCCGCGCGTCGGCGATTGGGTGATCGCGGTGGGCAATCCGTTCGGCCTCGGCGGCACGGTCACCGCCGGCATCGTCTCGGCCCGCGGCCGCGACATCGGCGCCGGCCCCTATGACGACTTCATCCAGATCGACGCGGCGGTGAACCGGGGCAATTCCGGCGGCCCGACCTTCGGCCTCAATGGCGAAGTCATCGGCATGAACACCGCCATCGTCTCGCCCTCGGGCGGCAACGTGGGCATCGCCTTCGCCATCCCCTCCGAGACCGTGAAGACGGTGGTGAACCAGCTCCGCGAGACGGGCAAGGTGGCGCGCGGCTATATCGGCGTGCAGATCCAGCCCGTCACCGACGACCTCGCCTCCGGCCTCGGCCTCAGCGAGGCGCAGGGCGCGCTGGTGGCCCAGGTGCAGCCCGACACGCCTGCCGCCAAGGCCGGCCTGAAGAGCGGCGACGTGGTGCAGAAGCTGAACGGCGACACCGTGAAGGATGCCCGTGACCTCTCGCGCCGCATCGGCATGATGAAGCCCGGCTCCAGCGTCGCTCTGGTGGTGGTCCGTGACGGCAAGACCATGAATGTCGATGTGAAGCTGGAGCAGCTTCCCAACGAGAAGCAGGCGAGCCTCGAAGACAAGGACGGCGCGGAGAAGCCCGGCACCAATGTGCCGCGCCTCGGCCTTCAGCTGGCTCCGGCCAAGTCCGTGCAGGGCGCCGGCAGCGAGGGCGTGGTGGTCACCGAGGTGGATCCCAATGGCGCCGCTGCCCAGCGCGGCATCCGCTCCGGCGACGTCATCCTCGATGTCGGCGGCAAGGCGGTGTCGAGTGCGAACGATGTGCGCGACGGCCTCGCCGCCGCGAAGGCGGAGAACCGCAAGGCGGTGCTCATGCGGGTCAAGGGCGAGCAGGGCGTGCGCTTCGTCGCCGTCTCCCTCGCCGACAAGGCGGGCTGAGGCCCGCTTTCCCGGCGCTCCCACGGGGGAGGGGGCGCCGGCCTTCTGAACCCCGGCGGCCAACGTCGCCCCTGTTGCCGCCTCGGTTCCGCCGGCGTGGAGGGCTTTTCGCTCTCTGCGCCGGCCTTTTTTCATGACGCTGCCATGTGATGGCGGCGCGAACCGGGATATGGAAGCATGAGCGCCCTTCTCAGCACGGATGATGATTTCGCCATGCGCCTTCTCCTGATCGAGGACGACCGGGACGCGGCCGACTATCTGCGCAAGGCCTTCCGCGAGGCCGGCCACGTGGTGGACCATGCGGCCGACGGGGAGGAGGGCCTCGCCCTCGCTCTGGACGGCCGCTACGACGTGCTGGTGGTGGACCGCATGCTGCCGCAGCGCGACGGCCTCTCCGTGGTGGCCGAGCTGCGCCGGCGCGGCGAGGCGACGCCGGTGCTGATTCTCTCGGCGCTCGGACAGGTGGACGACCGGGTGGTGGGCCTGCGCGCCGGGGGCGATGATTACCTGCCCAAGCCCTATGCCTTCACTGAGCTTCTGGCGCGCGTGGAGGCCCTGTCCCGCCGCGGCGCCCCGCAGGCGGCCGACACGCTCTACAAGGTCGGCGAGCTGGAGCTGGACCGCCTCGCCCACCGGGTGAGCCGGGGCGGCAAGGACATTCCCCTCCAGCCGCGCGAATTCCGCCTCCTGGAATATCTCATGCGCCATGCGGGGCAGGTGGTGACGCGCACCATGCTGCTGGAGAATGTGTGGGACTATCATTTCGACCCGCAGACCAATGTGATCGACGTGCACGTCTCCCGGCTGCGCTCGAAGATCGACAAGGGTTTCGACGTGCCGCTGATCCACACCGTGCGGGGAGCGGGCTACATGGTGCGCGAAGGTCTGCGGTGAGGGGGATCGCAGGTCTTCGTCCTGGACAAGAGAGCGCGCAGCGCGAGCGCAGATCCGGGACCCAGCGCAAGGGGCCGCCGAAGGCGCTTCAACCCGTTCCCGCTGCCACGCAGCGGGAACGTAAAAGCGCTGGTCGCGGGGTGACCGCTTCGCGGGAGTCTTGCGCTGGGTCCCGGATCTGCGCTCCGCCTGCGGCGTCGCTTGTCCAGGACAACGGCGCTTCAGGCGAGGTCCTGCGCCAGATCGCGCCAATCGGGGTTGTGCTCTTCGATGAGAGCGATTTTCCAGTCTCGCCGCCATCTCTTCAGAGCCGCTTCCCGGACGCGGGCTTCGTCGATGGTGAGGTAGGTTTCCAGATGGACGAGAAGCTTCACGCTGTGAGTCTGCGTGAAGCCGGCGACGACCCCAGACCGATGCTCCTCAAGGCGCCGGACAATGTTGCCGGTGGAGCCGGTATAGAGAGTGCCGTTCCGCTGGCTCGCCAGGATGTAGACCGCGAAGTCTGCCATGGCCCCATCATAGCCAAGCTGAGGCTGCACGGTAGCCCTTGTCCTGGACAAGCGACGGCGAAGCTTGAGCGCAGATCCGGGACCCAGCGCAAGACGTCGGCGAAGCCGGCAATCCGCGACCAGCGTTTTTGCGTTCCCGCTGCGTGGCAGCGGAAACGGGTTGAAGCGCCTTCGGCGGTCCTTTGCGCTGGATCCCGGATCTGCGCTCAAGCTTCGCTTTCGCTTGTCCAGGACAAGGGCCGGAGCGCGCCATGAAGCTCCCCCGCAACCTCTCCCGGCTCATCCGGACCACGGCCTTCAAGCTGCTGGCGGTGTACCTGCTCGTCTTCGCCGTCTTCGCGCTGTTCATGATCGGCTATGTGGCGTGGCACACGCGCCAGCTCATCGAGAGCCAGGTGGCGGAGAATGTGGCGACCGAGGTGCGCTCGCTCGCCGAGCAATACCGCATGGGCGGCATCCAAAGGCTCGTGCTCGCCATCGATCGGCGCACGCGGCGGCCGGGGTCGTCCATCTACCTGCTGTCCAACTTCGCCGGAGAGGTGCTGGCCTCCAACGTGTCGGACCTGCCGCTGGGGCTGCTTGAATCCCAGGGCACGCGCTTCACGCCCTATCGCCGCTCCGAGGAGCCGGGCGCCAAGGAGAACCTCGCCTTCGTGCAGGTCTTCCTGCTGCCCGGCGGCTACCGGCTGCTGGTGGGGCGCGACGTGGAGGAGCGGGACACGGTGCGCCAGATGGTGGTGCGCCCGGCCCAGGGCGCGCTGCTGCTGATCCTCGTGCTGGGCGTCGTCGGCGGCTTCTTCGTGACGCGGCGCGTGCTGAAGCGCATCGATTCCATGACCGCCACCTCCGAAACCATCATGGCCGGCGACCTCTCCGGCCGGCTCGCGGTGGACGGCACCGATGACGAGTTCGACCGGCTCGCCCATTCCCTCAACACCATGCTGGACCGCATCGAGGGCCTGATGGTGGGGCTGAAGGAAGTCTCCGACAACATCGCCCACGATCTGAAAACCCCGCTCACCCGCCTGCGCAACCGGGCCGAGGAGGCGCTGCGGGGGGCGACCAGCGAAACGCAGTACCGCACCGCTCTGGAGACCACAATCGAGGAGAGCGCTGCGCTCATCCGCACCTTCGATGCGCTGCTCATGATCGCCCGCGCGGAGGCGGGGCAGGCGCGCGACACCATGGTGGACGTGGACCTGAAGGACATTGCCGAGAACGTGGGCGAACTCTACGAGCCTTTGGCCGACGAGCAGGGCCTCGACCTCACCGTGGAGGCGGAGCCCGTCACCGTGCATGGCGTGCGGGAATTGCTCGCCCAGGCGCTGGCGAACCTCGTGGACAATGCCATCAAATACGGCCTGCCGAAGGACGGCACGCGCGGCAGCATCCGGGTGTCCCTGCGGCGCGAGGGCGACGCGGCGCTTCTGGAAGTGGCCGATTCCGGAGAAGGAATTCCGGCTAAGGATCGCGACCGGGTGGTGGAGCGCTTCGTGCGGCTCGATGCCTCCCGCACGCGCCCGGGCTCGGGCCTCGGCCTGTCCCTAGTGGCAGCGGTGGCGCGGCTCCATGGAGGGGCGCTGACCATGTCCGATGCCGGGCCGGGCCTGCGCGTGACGCTCCGGCTTCCGACGCGAATCGCGGAAGGGCTTGCGCAATAGAGCGGGCTTGTGCCTTTAGGGGAGGCAATGCCCGTTTCGACCGCACCGGATTCGATCAATCGAGAGGGTCTCGCATCCCTGATGCGGGAGGGGCCGGTTGTTGCGGATTCTGAGTCGGCGTCGCTGAAGCTTTCCCAGGCGCTGGAACGGCTGGACTCTGTGGGCCGGGCCGAGATCGAGGCGCTGCTTTCGGCCCATCCGACCGCTCGCCGGGTCATACTGGGGGTGGCAGAGGATTCCCCCTTCCTCCTGGAGTTGATCCGTTTCGAGCCCGCGCGCCTGCTGCGGGCACTCGCCGATCCGCCGCTTGTGCGGGTGGCGGCGCTCGTGGCGGAGGGAAAGGCGCGGGTGCGCGCCGCTGCCGATGAAGCCACCGCCATGACGGCTCTGCGGCGCATGCGCGCGGAGGCGGCCCTGGTCATCGCACTGGCCGATATAGGCGGCGCCCTCGATCTCACCGACGTGACGCGGGCGCTGACCGACGTGGCCGACACGGCGATTTCAGCTGCCCTGGATTACCTGCTGGCCGAGGCCGGCGCAGCGGGGCGACTGCTGCTCCCGGATCCGAGTGAGCCGGCTAAGGGATGTGGCCTTGCCGTCATCGCCATGGGCAAGCACGGCGCGCGGGAGCTGAACTATTCCTCGGATGTGGACCTCATCGTGGTCTATGACCGGGAGGTCGCCCCCCTCGCTGACGGGGTGGAGCCCTCCCCCTTCTACGTGAAGATCACCAAGGCACTGGTGCGCATGCTCCAGGAGCGCACGGGCGACGGCTATGTGCTGCGCGTGGACCTGCGCCTGCGGCCGGACCCCGGTTCCACCCAGGTGGCGCTCTCCACCGCGGCGGCGCTCGCTTATTACGAGCGGGAAGGCGCCACCTGGGAGCGCGCGGCCTATATCAAGGCGCGCCCGGTGGCCGGCGACCTGGATGTGGGCCGCGATTTCCTGGCGGACCTTTCGCCCTTCGTCTGGCGCCGCATCATGGACTATCAGGCCATCGCCGATGTCCACGCCATGAAGCGGGAGATCCACGCCTTCCGGGGCCACGAGGTGGTGGCGGTGGAAGGCCACAATGTGAAGCTCGGGCGCGGTGGCATCCGCGAGGTGGAATTCTTCGTCCAGACCCAGCAGCTCATCGCCGGCGGGCGCGACCCGAACCTGCGCTCCCCCCGGACGCTCTCCGCCCTCGATGCGCTGGTCCAGGACCGCTGGATTGCTTCCGACGTGCGGGACGAGCTTGCCGAGGCCTACGAATTCCTGCGCCGGGTCGAGAACCGCATCCAGATGGTGGCGGATGCGCAGAGCCATACCTTGCCCGAGCAGAGGGAGATGCTGGCGCAATTCGCCCGCTTCATGGGCTATGCGGACCGCGACGCCTTCGCGGCGGCGCTGGTGGAGCGCCTGACGCGGGTGCAGCGCCATTATGCCCAGCTGTTCGAGGATGCGCCGGCCCCGGCCGCCTTCGACTGCCAGCTCCTCTTCCCCGCCGACCAGGACGACAAGGCGACGCTCACCGAGCTGAAGCGGCTCGGCTTCCGCGATCCGCCTGCGGCCAGCGGCATCGTGCGCGGCTGGCTCACGGGCAATCACCGGGTGCTGCGCTATGCGCCTGCGCGCGAGACGCTGGAGACCCTCGTCCCGCTCCTCCTCGAACAGCTCTCGCGCGGCGGCGACCCCGACGGGGCCATGTTCGCCATGGACAAGTTCCTTGCCGATCTGTCCGGCCCGCAGCTGCTCATCGCCCTGCATCGCCACCCCGATCTCCTGCGCCTGCTGGCGACCCTGCTTACGGCAGCGCCGCGCATCGGCGAGACGCTGGCGCGGCGGCCCTCGCTCATGGACGCGCTGCTGGACCCGGCCTTCTTCGACACGCTGCCGGACGGCCCGACCCTTGAAGGCTGGCTGGAAGACCTGCTCAACGCCGCCGAGAGCGACGAGGACCAGCTCGACCGCGCCCGCCGCTTCCGCCAGGAGCAGCACGTGCTCATCGGCGTGCGCATCGTCTCGGGCACGCTGCCGGCGGAGCGGGCGGGCGAGGCCTATGCGACGCTGGCCGAGGTGATCATCCGCGCGCTCCACAAGCGCGTGTGGGTGCGCTTCCGCGAGGCCCACGGCACCATCCCCGGCGCCGAGACGGCGGTGCTCGCCATGGGCAAACTGGGCGGGCGGGAGATGACGGCGGGCTCCGACCTCGACCTCATCGTGCTCTATGATTTCGACCCCGAGGCGGACCCCGCCTCGGACGGGCCGCGCCCGCTCACGGGGGCGCAATATTTCGCGCGCTTCACCCAGCGTCTCGTCACTGCGCTCACCAGCCTCACCAATGCCGGTAAGCTCTATGACGTGGACCTGCGTCTGCGCCCTTCCGGCCGCGCCGGGCCGGTGGCGACGCGGCTCACCTCGTTCGAGGCCTATCAGCTGGAGGAGGCCTGGACTTGGGAGCACATGGCGCTCACCCGCGCCCGCGTGATCGCCGCGAGCGCGGCGTTCGGCGCGCGGGTGGAGCGGGCGGTGGGCACGGTGCTGGCGCGCCCGCGCGACCCGCGCCGCATCGCCGGCGACATCCTCGATATGCGCCGTGCCATCGCCGACGAGAAGGGCGAGGACAAGCGCTGGAACCTGAAGCACGCAGCGGGCGGGCAGGTGGACGTGGAGTTCATCGCCCAGTACCTCGTGCTGGTCCATGGCGCACGGAACCCGGAACTGGTGGACACCGCCACGGCGCGCATCCTGGCGGTGGCGGGCTGGCTGAACCTGCTGCCGGCGGCGGACATCGAGGTTCTCGCCAAGGCTTGCGCCCTTTACCAGGACCTCACCCAGGTCCTGCGGCTCTCCCTCGACACCCATGCTCTGTCGCAGGAGGTGAGCCCCGCCTTGCGGGCGCTGCTCGCCCGCGCCGGCCAGATGCCGGACTTCCCCACTCTTGATGCCTATCTGGGCGAGACCCAGGCCAAGGTGCGGGAGATTTTCACGCGGGTGTTCGAGGAGATGGCGGGGTAGGGCAGACCATCCCCGAATGCGCGATGCGCCCCCTCCCCCGCAAGCGGGAGAGGGAATCTTGCTGCGATCCTGAGGGAGATGGCCGGGTCAAACCCGGCCATGACGATCGCCTTGTTTCGCGGCGGGCGCCGTTACGCCCCCACCTCGGCCATCCTGGCCGCGTGGCGGTTGTGCTCGGCGATGACCGGCTCCATGTCCACGGTGACGATCCGGCCGTCCTTCACGATCACGCGCCCGCCAACCACCGTCACCCGCGCCGTCTGGGGGGCGCAGAAGAGGGTGGCGGCCACCGGGTCGCTCAGCCCGCCGGCAAATCCCAGCGCGTTCAGGTCCAGCGCGAAGAAATCGCACATCATGCCGGACGCCAGCGCACCGATATCGGTGCGGCCCAAAAGGGAGGCGCCGCCCAGGGTCGCGATCTCCAGCACCTCGCGCGCGGTCATCCATTCGTTGTCGCGGGACGGGTCGGAAGTGGGCACGTCGGTGTCCGGTCCCTCGGGCGGGCGCAGGCCCATCTTCAGGCGGGCCAGCAGCATGGCCTGGCGCGCCTCGCCCAGCATGTTGCTGCCGTCATTGGAGGCGGAGCCGTCGACGCCCAGCCCCACCCGCACGCCGGCGCGGCGATACTTCCACAAGGGCGCGATGCCCGAGGCGAGGCGCATGTTGGAGCAGGGACAGTGGCAGGCGCCGGCGCCGGTGCGGGCGAAGGCGGCGATCTCCGCATCGTTCACATGGATGGCGTGGGCGTACCAGACGTCGTCCGCCAGCCAGTCGAGGCTCGCCATATAGTCCACCGGCCGTTTGCCGAAGCGCTGGAGCGTGAAGCGCTCCTCGTCCAGGGTCTCGCACAGATGGGTGTGGAGGCGCACGCCATGCCGTCGGGCGATGATCGCGCTCTCGCGCATCAGCTCCGGCGTCACCGAGAAGGGCGAGCAGGGGGCGAGTACCATCTGCGTCATGCTGCCGGGCCTGGCATCGTGATAGCGGGCGATGACGCGCTCGCTGTCCTGAAGGATGTCGTCCTCGTCCTCGACGCAATCGTCTGGCGGCAGCCCGCCTTTGGACTGGCCGAGGGACATGGAGCCGCGCGAGACCGCAAAGCGCACGCCGATCTCGGCGGCGGCGGCGATCTGGTCGTCCACTTTGCACCCGTTCTTGAACACGTAAGCGTGGTCGAACACCGTGGTGCAGCCGGAGAGCGCCAGCTCGGCGCAGCCCACGAGGGTTGAGGTGCGGCTCGCCTCAGGCGTGCGCGCCGCCCAGACGCGGTAGTGCGCCTGCAGCCAGCGGAACAGGTTGTTGTTCTGCGCGGAAGGCAGGTTGCGGGTGAGGGTCTGGTCGAGATGGTGGTGGCCGTTGACGAGGCCCGGCAGGACGATGTGGTCCTTCAGGTCCAGCACGGTGTCGGCGGTGGCGGGCAGCGTGTTGCTCGGCCCCACCGCCTGGATGACGCCGTCGACCGCATAAAGCCCGGCATCCTTCAGCTCCCGCCGCTGCGGGTCCATGGTGACGACGAGCGCGTTCTTTACAAGCAGCGTTGCCATGAGGGTGCTTTCTTCGGTTGAGCGGGAAACTCTGCTGAGGCCGATGGCGCAACGACAGTAGTTTCACCGCCCGCGAAGCAGCACTCCAAGTCGACTTCGAATGGAGAATGCAACTGCAGCATGAGAAAATGTCGATCGCCCCCCGTGGTCCCGACCGGCAATCTTGTGTGCATTGCAGCGGCGAAGATCACGTATCCAAGGTTCTAGCATGAACCCTGAAAAACGGGAGATGCGCTTTTCTTCGGAAGGCTGGAATTTGCGCCGTGGGTTCCGGCGCTACACCACCGCTGTCAGCCGGAAGGCGTCATTGGCGTTGGCGGCGCCCGCGTCCAGCGGCAGGCGGATGACGACGCTGGTGCCCTCGCCCTCGGTGGAGCGGATGCGCATGGCGCCGCCGTGCAACTCGGTGAGCGATTTGGCGATGGCGAGGCCCAGGCCCGAGCCCTTGTGGGTCTTGGTGAACTGGCTTTCCACCTGCTCGAACGGCCGGCCTATCTTCGCCAGTGCGTGCTTGGGGATGCCGATGCCGGTGTCCTCGATGGCGATCACGGCCGCCCCGCCATTCACCCGCGCCCGCACCGAGATGCGCCCGCTCTCGGGCGTGAACTTCACGGCGTTGGAGAGCAGGTTGAGGAGGATCTGCTTCAGCGCCCGCTTGTCGCCGCGCAGGGATAGGCCCTCGCTCGCTTCGGCGGTCATGTCGAGCTGCTTTTCCTCGCCTTTCAGCGCCATGACGCGCATGGCATCCGCCACGATCTCGTCGAGGCGGACCTCCTCCAGCTCCAGCTGCATGCGGCCGGCCTCGATCTTGGACATGTCGAGGATGTCGTTGATGACGTCGAGGAGGTAGGTGCCGGAGCCTTTGATGTCGTTGCAATATTCGGCGTACTTCTCCGAGCCGAGCGGACCGAACATGCCGCTCTCCATGATCTCCGAGAAGCCGATGATGGCGTTGAGCGGCGTGCGCAGCTCGTGGGACATGTTGGCGAGGAATTCGCTCTTGGCGCGGTTGGCGTCCTCGGCTCGCGTCTTCTCCTCGGAGTATTTCTCGGCCAGCTCGGCGAGCTGCTGGGCCTGGTGCTCCAGGGTCTGCTGGGATTTGCGGAGGTCGGCCACCAGGGCCATCAGGCGCTTCTCATTGTCCATGAGGCGTTCCTCATGGCGCTTGAGCGGCGTGATGTCGGTGCCCACCGAGACGTAGCCGCCATCCTTGGTGCGGCGCTCGGCGATCTTCAGCCAGCGGCCGTTGGACAGCTGTGCCTCGAAGGCGCGGGAGCCTTCCTCGGGCTTGTCCTCGGGCTTCAGCGGGGTGCGGGTGACGGGGTGGCGGCCCACCGTCGCGATGGTCTCGAACGACGTGCCGGGCTGGATCGCCTCGTCCGCCAGCTCGTGCAGGGTCTGGAACTTGGAATTGCAGAGCACGAGGCGGTTCTGGCTGTCCCACAGCACGAACGCCTCGGAGATGCTCTCGATGGCATCGCGCAGGCGCATGTCGGCGGTCACCGTGCGCTCCGCCATGTGCTGCGCCTCGGTGACGTCCATGGCGATGCCGATGAGGTGAGGGCCGTCCTCGCCCGCCTGCTGCACCACTTCGGCGCGCATGCGCAGCCACACATAGTCGCCGCGCGCGGTGCGCATGCGAAACACCCGGTCCACCGACGCGCCGGGGCGCTCGGCCAGTTCCTTGGCGAGGTCGTAGAGGTTGCCGTCCTCGGGATGGACGAGGTTCGCGATCTCGCCGAAGGAGAGGAGGTCGTCGCGCCGCTCCAGCCCGAGGATCTCGAACATGGTGTCGGACCAGTACATGCGGCCCCGCGCCATGTCCCAATCCCACATGCCGCAGCGGCCGCGGTTGAGTGCGGTGTCGATGCGCATGCGCACCGTGTCGTAGATGTGGTCCGCCTCCCGCGCCCGGCTCGCCTGCCAGTGGAAGGAGAAGCCGAGGATGAGCAACACTGCGCCGGTGGTGGTGAAGAGAGTGATGGTGAGCGTCGTGGAATCCGACCACGCCGCAAGCGCCCGGCTCATGGGCTGGACATAGACGATCTGGCCCAGCGGCGGGTTGAGGTTCCGCACGGTGGCGAGCGCCGCCTCGTCCTTCACCGGCACTTCCAGCACGCCGGCGCGCTCGGCGAAGACCGTGAGCGGCTGGGAGGGGTCGAGGATGTCGGCAAGGCTCGCCACCTGCGGCAGGCCTTCCGGCGCGGAGGCGAGCACGCGGCCGGCGGGGTCCGTCACATAAATGCGCCGGCCGCCGAGGGTGGCGCGCGGCGGCAGCGCCTCCTTGAGGGCGGCCTGGGCGCGGGAGAGGTTGCCGCCAAGCTTCTGCGACAGGCCCTCGGCAGTGGCGAGGGCGAGAAGGGAGAGGTCGTCCTTGGCATTGTCCAGCACCGCCTGGCGGTGGCCATGGATCTGCACCATGGCGCCAATGCCGATGACGACAAGGAAAGTGATGATGAGAGCGGGGACGATACGGCGCAGAAAAGGCTCGGCTTCAAGGAGCCGCTGGTAGGCAGGACGTGCGACGGATCGCGCCAATCCACCTATGGCTTGACCGCGCACGCCAGCGCTCGCAGCGTTGGCGCGTGCCATCGCCGGCCTCCTCCGGTGTCCCGGCCGACGAAGCAGTCCCGCTCCCCCGACCTACGTCCTCGCATGACCTGGAGGGACGTTGCCGCATCTCTCCGAATCAAGGTCGATTTGAATCGAATCGGGAGGCTGCTGTCTAGAGTCCAGAGGAGTCAAGGCGGAAAAAAAGAGGCAAATCTTCAGGTTGTCCGGGCCTCTTTACCGCTCGCGTTAAGAAGTTCGGAAATCGCCTCTTCTTCGTCCGGCCGGGACCAGCGGTTGTAGATCTCCACCATGAAGTCCACGAACACGCGGACCTTCAGGTCGAGGGTGGCGCGGGCCGGAAAGAGCGCGACCGTGTCCAAGGGCTCGCGGCGGTGCCAGCCGGGCAGGACCATCTCCAGTTCGCCGGCCTGGATGCGCCGGCGGGCGAGGCAGCTCGAGAGCATCAGGATGCCGCCGCCCGCCACGGTCTGGCGCAGCGCCAGGATGGGGTCGTTGGTGACGAGGTGGGGCGTGATCTTGAGGGAATGCTCGCCGCCCGGCCCTTCCAGGTCCCAACTCAGCGGGCCGGGGCCATGGCGCACGGCGATGAGCTCGTGCTGCTCCAGCTCGCGGGGGTGGGAGGGGCGGCCGACGCGGTCGAGATAGGAGGGACTCGCCATGAGGGTGAGCGAGTGCCCCCCGAGGCGGCGGATGTGATAGCTGGAATCGCGCACCGGGCCGGAGCGCACGCCCACGTCGAAGCCATGCTCGATGAGATCGAGGGGGTGGCTGTCCAGGGTAAGGTGAAGCTGCACCTTGGGATAGCGCTGGCGGAAGGCGGCGAGCTCGGGCTCGAGGATGAGGATGGCGGGCGCATAGGTGATGAGCACCTTCAGCGGCCCTTCCGGCTCCTGGGTGAGGGCGCGCACGGAGGCGTCGGCCCGCTCCAAAGCGGCGATGGCATCGACGCATTGCTGGTAATAGGTGTGCCCGGCCTCGCTCGGCCAGACGCGGCGGGTGGTGCGGTGAAGCAACTGGACGCCGAGCCGATCCTCCAGCGCCTTCACCTTGCGGCTGACCGTGGTGGAGGGAAGGCCGAGCTGCTCTGCGGCGCCGTTGAAGCTGCCGCGCTCCACCACCCTCAGGAAGACTTCCACATCGTCGAAGCGGGCCATCTGCTCCTCCCAAAGGAACACCCGGCGCGGCGGATGTCTCCGCCGCCGGGCATTATAGCGCGCCAGCTCCTTCGGCTTCCATGCTGAGGCTGCTGACGCGAAAGGGCCGGGTGGCGAGCGCCATCCGACCTTTCCAGGTCCTTGCGGACCGGGGGATCAGTTCAAAGCAGGCGAGGCGCCATGGGACGGACCCCAATGGGCATCCCTATCAGAGAAGACCGGTCCGTTGAGGTTGTTGACGGCGGGGCGGGTCGCCGCCGGCGCCTGGGCAACGTGGCGCGTGAAGCTGGTCGGGCTTGCCTCCCTGGGCAGAAGCCTCTCGTTCGGGGCATAGCCGAGGGGCGCAACGGCATAGGCCGCATGCTCCTGAACGATCGGCGCCGACTGGGAGGCGAGCACCGCATAGTTCTCCTTGTTCTGCGCGGTCGTATATTCATCGGCCATCGCGAGAGTGGAGAAGCTCATCGCCGCAGCGATGGCGAGGGGGGTGATTGCGAGATAACGCATTGTCTTAAGTCCTTGCATCTGCCGGCGAAGGCCGGCGCTGCTTAATGCTGTTGTAGAGGTCAGTTGCCGCCGAGGCCGCGGTCGCCAAGGTGAAGCTCCAGGGCATCAGCCTGGCTCACGGTGGGGGCCGCATAGATGGCATTCACCGCGCTGGCGCGGGACGGGGCGGCTGCAAAGCCGAGAGGAGCGGCGCCATGCTCCTGGGCGATCTGCGCGGACAGAGCGGAGACGGCGTAGTCTTCCTTGTTCTGCGCGGTCGTATACTCGTCGGCCATGGCGAGGGTGGAGAAGCTCATCGCCGCAGCGACGGCGAGGGGGGCGATTGCGAGATAACGCATGATCCTGTTTCCTTGCATCTGCCGGCGACGGCCGGCCCTGGTTTGATGCAGTGCAACGTATGCTCATGCGTCCCTTGGGATAATACGCATAAATTGAATCTTATTATCCCGTTTTTGAGGGCAAACCGGCCCTAATCCTGCCCAGGTCCGGCTAGGCCAACGACCGCATCGCAATATCCGCGACGTCATCTGAAAGCCCTGCCGCATCCGCGACCTTCCGCAAGGACCGCTCCGCGAGGGCCGCGCGCCGGGGTTCGAGCTGGCGCCAGGTCTTGAACGCCGAGAGCAGCCGCGAGGCCACCTGGGGGTTCTTGGAATCGAGGCTCAGCACCACGTCCGCGAGGAAATCATAGCCCTGGCCGTCCAGCCGGTGGAACTGGGTGGGGTTGCCGGTGGCGAAGGCGCCGATGAGGGCGCGCACGCGATTCGGGTTGGACATGGAGAAGACCGGCAGGAGCGTGAGGTCGCGCACCCGGTCAAGGGTCGCCGCCTCGGGGATCTGGGCCTGGAGGCTCAGCCATTTGTCGGTCACCAGGGGGTCGCTCTCGAACCTCCGGTAGAACGCGTCCAGCGCCGCGCGCCGTTCCGGCACATCATGCTGGGCGAGGATGGCGAGGGCGGCGAAGCGGTCCGTCATGTTGTCGGCCGCGCGGAACTGGCCCTGCGCCCGGGCGATCGCCTCCGGCGTGCCGGGCAGGGTGAGGTAATCAAGCGAGAGGTTCCGCAGCGCCCGGCGTCCGGCGGCGGCGGCACCGGGCGAATAGGGGCCCGAGGTCGCCATGGCCTCATAGGTGCGCGCAAAACCGTCGGCGAGCGCCTCGGCAAAGGCGCGGCGCAGCGCCTTGCGGGCGGCGAAGACCGCGTCCGGGTCCACATTGGTGCCGATCTCGCGGGCCACTTCGCTCTCGCCGGGCAGGGCAAGGGCCTGCGCCTTGAAGGCGGGGTCGAGGGCGGGGTCGTCCAGCACGCGCAGGGCCGCGTCGATGAGGTCATCGGGCACGGGCAGGGCGCCCTCGGCGGCGCCGCGCTTCAAAAGATCGAGGGCCAGCGCCTGGATGGCATCGAAGCGGTTGAAGGGATCACTGTCGTGCGCCGCGAGGAAGACGAGGTCGGCCGCGGAAAGGTTGTTCGACAAATTGATGGGCGCCGAGAAGCCGCGATTGAGCGAGGCGACCGGGCGGGCGCCGAGGCCAGTGAAGACGAAGCTCTGGCGGTGCTTGGTGATCTCCACCACGCCATGGTCCACCTTCCGCCCGTCCTCCAGCACCAGGGGCATGTCGTGGCCGTTCGGCCCCACGAGGCCGAGGGCGAGGGGGATGACCACGGGCTTCTTGTCGGTCTGGCCCGGGGTGGGCGGCGTGGACTGGAAGACGTCCAGCCGGAAGGTGCCGGCCTCGCCGTCATAGGTGCCGGTCGCCTCCAGGCGCGGCGTGCCGGACTGGGAATACCAGAGGGCGAAATGGGACAAATCGTGTCCCGTCGCGTCGGCGAAGCAGGCGAGGAAATCCTCGATGGTGGCGGCGTGGCCATCATGGCGCTTGAAGTACAGGTCCATGCCGGACCGGAAGCCGTCCTCGCCGAGGAGCGTCTTCAGCATGCGCACCACCTCGGCGCCCTTCTCATACACCGTCGCCGTGTAGAAGTTGTTGATCTCCCGATACATTTCCGGCCGCACGGGATGGGCGAGGGGGCCCGCATCCTCGGTGAACTGCTGGGCTTTGAGCAGCCGCACGTCGGCGATGCGCTTTACCGGGCGCGAGCGCTGGTCGGAGGAGAATTCCTGGTCGCGGAAGACGGTGAGGCCCTCTTTCAGGCAGAGCTGGAACCAGTCGCGGCAGGTGATGCGGTTGCCGGTCCAGTTGTGGAAATATTCGTGGGCGATGATCGCCTCGATATTGGCATAGTCCGCGTCGGTGGCGGTCTCGGGCGTCGCCAGCACGTATTTGTCGTTGAAGACGTTGAGGCCCTTATTCTCCATGGCCCCCATGTTGAAGTCGGAGACGGCGACGATGTTGAACACGTCGAGGTCGTACTCCCGGCCGAAGGCCTGCTCGTCCCAGCGCATGGAGCGCTTCAGCGCATCCATGGCGTAGCCGGCGCGGTCCTGCTTGCCGATCTCCACGTAGATGCCCAGCTCCACGGGCCGGCCGGAAGCGGTAACGAAATGGCCCGGCACTTTGGCGAGCCGCCCGCCCACGAGGGCGAACAGATAGCTCGGCTTCGGCCAGGGGTCGTGCCACACCGCATAGTGCCGGCTCGTGCCCTCGATGGGGCCGCTTTTCACAAGATTGCCGTTGCCGAGGAGGACGGGCGCCTCCTCCCGGTCCGCCTCGATGCGGGTGGTGTAGACCGCGAGCACGTCCGAGCGATCGGGAAAGTAAGTGATGCGGCGGAAGCCCTCGGGCTCGCACTGGGTGCAATAATTGCCGCTGGTGCGGTAGAGGCCCATGAGCTGGGTGTTGGCGGTGGGGTCCACCAGCGTCTCCACCTCCAGCACGAAGCGATCGGCCGGAGGGACGGAGATCGTCAGGCTGTCCGGGGTCGCCTCAAAGGCGCCGCCGGCGACCGGCACGCCGGCGATGGCGAGGCGCACCAAAGTCAGCCCGTCGCCGTCCAGCGCCACCGGCGCATCGGGCTGCCCTTCGGGGTTGCGGCGCAAGGCGAGGCGGGAAATCACCCGGCTCGCAGTGGGGTGGAGGGAGATGTCGAGGTCCACCGTGTCCACCAGCCAGTCCGGCGGCCGGTAGTCCGACAGGCGCACGGGATGGGGTTCGGCGTCACGCATCTTACAACTCCGGGGAAACTTCGGGCCGCAACTGTCACGCTAACATTAGGGCGGCGATCCCGCCTGGGAAAGGGTTTGAGCAGGCCACCAGTGCATATCGATCATTATTTGGGCACACGCGTGATGGCCGATGTCATGCGATCGTTACGCCTGGCGCATTACCCTAAATATACAGGCATTAATGGTTATATAAGCCTGATGTAGGGAGTGTTTGTTTAGGCGGCAGAGTATTTGTGTGTGTTTTTGTGGAATATTACGTACGATTGTGCGTAGAATGGGTGTCCACGATGCATGGCTCGCTGGCTTCCCTACCTCAAGCATCTGTCTCCTCAGATACGCCCGAACAGGTGATCGCGCTTTCGGACCGGGCCGCGGCCATCGCTGCCGGCAAGGCCAAGGCCATCCAGGTCATCACCAGCCAGACCCGGATGCTGGCCCTCAACGCCACCATCGAGGCGGCCCGCGCCGGCGACACCGGCAGGGGCTTTGCCATCGTGGCGCAGGAGGTGAAGGGAGTGAGCGCGGAAATCGGCCAGCTCGCCTCGGAGATGGCGACGGAGCTGACCGCCGCCCTCGACGAATTGCGCGCCGTCGGCCGGCGCATGGCCCAGGACGTGCGCGGCCAGAGGCTGGCTGATCTCTGCCTGCACGCCATCGAGATCATCGACCGCAATCTCTACGAGCGCACCTGCGATGTGCGCTGGTGGGCGACCGACGCGGCCGTGGTAGCGGCCGCCGCCGAGCCCGTGCCGGAGATCCTCGCCGAGGCGCAGCGCCGGCTCGGCGTCATCCTCTCCGCCTACACGGTCTATCTCGACCTCTGGATCTGCACGCCCGAGGGGCGCGTGGTGGCGCACGGGCGGCCGAACCGATACCCCTCCGTGCGGGGCCTCGACGTTTCGCGCGAGCCATGGTTCCAGCAGGCGCTCGCCTCCGGCTCAGGCGATGATTATGCGGTGGCCGACGTCACGCGCAGCGCGGCCCTCGAAGGGGCGCCCGTCGCCACCTATGCGGCGGCGGTGCGCGAGGGCGGCCAGACCCACGGGCGGCCCATCGGCGTGCTCGGCATCCATTTCGATTGGGAGCCCCAGGCCCGTGCCGTTATCGAGGGCGTGCGCCTCTCGCCGGACGAAGCCGCGCGCTCGCGCGTGCTCCTAGTGGATGCGCGGGGACGCATCCTCGCCGCATCGAACCGCCGTGGCGAGCTGAGCGATCGGATCGCCCTCGATACGAAGGGCCGGCGCAGCGGGGTGGAGCATAACACCGACGGCCGCACCACCGCCTTCCACCTCACCCCCGGCTACGAGACGTACCGGGGGCTGGAATGGGCCGGCGTGATCATTCAGGAGCCGACGCAAAATGACGCTGCGTGAGCCCATATGCGGTCATGGAAAATTGAAGATCGTTCCATTTTCGAAGTAAATGCGACCCATTAATGGCCTTCCGAAAGGTCACATCTCCTCCACTTTTTGAACAATCATTGTCCAGATAGGAACCTTACACGCCACCTCCGCATTCCCGTGTCGGAGGTATGGTCTATGGTGCGTTTTGAAGCTTTGGATGCGTGGCGCGGGATCTGTGCGATTCTGGTGGTTCTCTTTCATTTCTGCTTCATATTTCAATCTCCGCTGAGCGGGGAGCGGCTGATTGCCAATGCCTATCTCTTCGTGGATTTCTTCTTCGTCCTGAGCGGGTTCGTGGTGGCGCACGCTTATGCCGCCCGGCTCAATTCGGGCGCGGCCTGGGGCGCGTTCGTGGTGCGCCGGTTCGGCCGGCTCTGGCCGCTGCACGGGGCGATGCTGGCGGCCTTCATCGCCTTCATCGGCCTCATTAATCTTGTGCCTCACCCGGAGCGCTTCGACCTCACCGCGGGACCCGGCGAATATTCGCTCATCGCCATCCCCATCCATCTCTTCCTGCTGAACGCCATGAACCTACACGGCATGGCCTGGAACGCGCCGAGCTGGAGCATCGGGGCGGAATTCTACACCTACCTCCTGTTCGGAGCCCTGTGCGTGCTGGTGCTGCGCCGGGGGGCGCTTTGGGCGCTGGGCGTGGCGGGCGTTGGCCTTGCCGTGCTTGCCATGGCCTCTCCCACCTACATGAACTCCACCGCCGATTTCGGCCTCTTTCGCTGCGTGGCCGGTTTCTTCACCGGCGTCGCCGCCCATGCGCTGCATCGCCGCCTTGGGGATGTGCGGCTGCCGGGAGCCACCCTCTGGGAGGTGGCCGCGGTCGTCATGGCCGGCCTGTTCGTGGTCCATGCCGGCTCGGGCCCGGATGAGGTGGCCGTGCTCAGCCTCGCCGCGCCGTTGGCGTTCGGCGCCGCCGTGCTTGTGTTCGCGCGGGAGGAGGGCGCGCTCTCGCGCCTCCTGCGGGCGCGGCCTTTCGCGGCTTTGGGCCGGTGGTCCTATTCCATCTACATGACGCACCAATTGGTGCTGGTGGGCGCGATCTGCGCCGTCTGGGCGCTCGGCGCGGTAGAAACGCGCGTCGCCGTCGAGGGACACGAGAAGGCGCTCTACGATCTCGGGGGCACGGTCCCGAGCCTGCTGCTCCTCGCCCTCATGCTCGCGGTGGTGCTGGCCCTGTCCGCCTTCACCCATGCCCGCATCGAGGAACCGGCCCGGCGCGCCTTCAATGCCTTCGCCGGCCGGCTGGAGCAGGGCACGGCGGTGCGCCGCGCCTATGCCATGGCCCGCCGGAATGTCCGGCAGGAAGTGCCCGGGCGCTGAGCGCGCCGCCTGGGATGCGCAGGCGCTGCGGCGGTGCTCCCGCCGCAGCACCTCTTTCTCACGCCTTCAGCGCGTCCAGCTCTTCCTTCAGCTCGGCCACCGAGCGGTCGATCATGGTGCGCGCGAAGTCGTCGATGGGAAGCCCCTTGACCACGTCATAGCTCCCGTTGGCGCAGACTGCCGGGAAGCCGGAATAGAGCCCTTCGGGAATGCCGTAGCTGCCGTCCGACGGCACGCCCATGGAGACCCAGCCGCCATTGGTGCCGTGGATCCAGTCGCGCATATGGTCGATGGCCGCGTTCCCGGCGGACGCCGCGGAGGACGCGCCGCGGGCTTCGAGCACGGCAGTGCCGCGCCGCGCGACGGTCGGGATGAGGGTCTCGCGATACCAGGCCTCATCGCCGATCAGCTCGGGCAGGCTCTTGCCGCCGGAGGTGGCGAAGCGCCAGTCGGCGAACATGGTGGGGGAATGGTTGCCCCACACCACCATGCGCTCGATGCTCGCCACGTCCAAGCCGGCCTTGGCGGCGAGCTGCGAGATGGCGCGGTTGTGGTCGAGCCGGATCATGGAATTGATGTTCGCGGTCGGGAAGTCCGGCGCGTTCTGGGCGAGGATGGCCGCATTGGTGTTGGCGGGGTTGCCCACCACGAGCACGCGGGCATCGCGCTTGGCGGCCTCGTTGAGCGCCCGGCCCTGGACCTTGAAAATCTCCCCATTGGCCAGCAGCAAATCGCGGCGCTCCATGCCCTTCGAGCGCGGGCGCGAGCCCACCAGGATGGCGGCGTCCACATCGCGGAAGGCGACCTTCGGGTCGTCGGTGACCACCATCCCCGCCAGCAGCGGGAAGGCGCAATCGTCCAGCTCCATCACCACGCCGCCCACGGCGGCCTGCGCCTGCGGCAGGTCGAGCAAATGCAGGATGACGGGCTGGTCGGGACCGAACACGTCGCCATGGGCCACGCGGAACAGAAGGGAATAGCAAATCTGGCCGGCCGCGCCGGTGATGGCGACGCGCTTAGCGGGACGTGTCATGGAAGAGCTCCAGAGCCGGGACATGGACGCAGAATGCGTCGCGTCCAGAGGTATAAAATGCCTCGCCCGAGCTTGCACCCTCGATCCGCAAAAAAGCCGTCGGCGAGCGCCGGGAGGCGGCTGTCAGCGGCCCGAGAGGCGCGCTTCCAACGTCTCGTAAAGCGGGTTGTCGGAGGCGAAGACATATTCGATGGGGCCGACCGTCACCATGCTCGCCCCCTGGGCGCGCAGGAAGGTGGCGAGGCCGTGGAGCGTGTCCGGCGGGCAGTGCAAGGTGAGCATGCCCGAGGAGGTCGGCCCGCCGAAGGGCGCGACGCACCGGAAATCGCGCACCGCCCGCTCAACGAGATTGTTGTCGGCGCGGGTGAAGCGGGTGCGGACCTCGCGCATGGTGCGGGCGCGCCGCTCGGACGCCATGCGGTCGAGCATGGCGCGGGCGGCGGTGCGCGCGCCGATGGTCCAGGGCGCGGTCAGGGAGGCGACGAGATTGGCCTCCGAGCGCAGGATGACGCCGTCATCCACCACCTTCAGCGCATTGGCCGCCAGCGTCGCGCCGGTGGTGGTGATGTCGACGATCAGCTCTGCGCTGCCGGCGGCGGGCGTGCCCTCGGTGGCCCCGGCGCTCTCCACGATGCGATAGTCCACGATGCCGTGGCTCGCGAAGAAGGCGCGGGTGAGGTTCACATATTTGGTCGCCACCCGGATGCGCCGGCCGGTGCGGCCGTGGAAGTGGCCGGCCACGTCGTCCAGATCGTCCATGGTGCGCACGTCGATCCAGGCCTGGGGCACGGCCACCACCACATTGGCGTGGCCGAAGCCCAGCTTCTCCAGCAGCGCCACGCGGCTGTCGGCGTGCGGGATGTTCTCTCGCACGAGGTCCTCGCCCGTCACGCCCACGTGCACCGCGCCGGAGGCCAGCGCCGCCGCGATCTCGGAGGCGGAGAGGTAGGCCACCTCCACCCCCTCGACGCCGCCCAGCGCGCCGCGATAGTCGCGGGCGCCGCGCGCCTGCATCAGCGGCATGCCGGCGCGGCCGAAGAAGGCGTTCACATTTTCCTGGAGCCGGCCCTTGGAGGGAACGGCGAGGATCAGGGTGTCGCTCATCACGCGCCCTCCACCACGGCAAGCCGTTCCAGCCACGCGGCAAGGCCCACGGCGGGGATAGGCTGGGGCGCCCCGAGGCGGCTCATGAGCGGGTCATAGCGCCCGCCGGCCACCAGCGGGCCGCTCACGCGGCCCAAGGGGTCGTGCAGCTCGAAGACCATGCCGCTGTAATAGTCCAGCGGCCGGCCGAAGGCGGTGGAGAAGAACACGTCCGGCAGGGCGATCCCCTGGGTGGTGAGGAAGCCCGAGCGCCTGTCGAACACGTCGAGCGCGGCGGAAATGTCGATGCCGGCATCGCGGGCCAGCGCGCGCAGGCGAGAGGAGGCTTCGTCCGGATCGCCGGCAATGGCGAGGTAGCGCGAGAGGAGCAAGCTGGTCTCGGCCGGCAGACTGTTGCCGGCATTGAGCGCGGTCTGCTCCAAAAAGCGCGCCGCGATCTCCGAGACGCTGCGTCCGCCCACGGTGGTGATGCCGGCGATGGAGAGCAGGTCCGTGATGAGCTCGCGCGCGCCCTCGGGGTCCGAGCCCGCCAGGGCGTTCAGCACGCCGGCATGGCTCGCGCCATTGACGGGACGGTTGGCGATGAGGCGGTTGAGGTCGGCATCGAGCCGGCTCTGGCCGAAATCCTTCAGCAGGCGGCGGCGCCAGGCCGGTGCCAGGGGCAGGGCTTCCAGCAGGGCGCTGAACAGGCCCACATCGCCGAGGCGGATTTCCGGGTTCGGCAGGTTGTAGATGGCGCAGGTCTCAAGGCCGAGGGCGAGGATGTCCGCATCGGCAGCTTCCGTGTCGGCGCGGCCGAAGGATTCGACGCCCGCCTGCCGGAACTCGCCCGGCCCCTCGCCGCGATAGCGGAACACCGCGCCCAGATAGCTCACCGAGGCCGGCAGCGGCATGCGCGCGGCCAGAAGCTCGCGGGCGACGGGGATGGTGAGGTCCGGCCGCAGGCACAGCTCGGCGCCTTCGGCATCGGTGGTGAGGTAGAGCCGCCGGCGGATCGATTCGCCGGAAAGGTCGAGGAAGACGTCCGCCGGCTGGAGCACGGGCGGGTCCAGGCGCGCGAAGCCCGCATCCTCGAAGCGGGCGAGGAGGGCGTCGTCCAGTGCGCGGGTGTCGCGCCGGGGGAGGGGGCTCTGCGCCACGGGGGGCATATGGGGTCCAAGGGGTAATTATGGCCGGTTGGCGCGGCTTCTAGCAAAGCTGGCGTCCCACGGCCACCCCGCCGGGTTCGGCATTCCGGCCGAGTGCGCTATCCTTCCGGTGAATCGGCAACACCCGCACGCATGAAAGGAGGCCGCCATGGCCGAGCCCGCAAAGATTCCCAAGGACGGCGCCAAGCCTGCCGCGTCCGATGTCGCCGCCTTGAGCTTCGAGGCGGCCCTGGCCGAGCTGGAGGCCATCGTGCAGCGGCTGGAGCGGGGCGATGTGCCGCTGGAGGAATCCATCGCCATCTATGAGCGCGGCGAGGCGCTGAAGGGCCGCTGCGAGGCGCTGCTGAAGGAGGCCGAGGCGCGCGTCGACATGATCACCCGCGATGCCGACGGCCGCCCGGCGGGCACCTCCCCGCTCGACCCGGCAGGCTAGGAAAGCGCGGCGCGGGCTGAAGGCTGCGCTTGTGCCTTGCGTTTGATCCGTGTTCTTTGCCGGCCAAGCGCCGGCCCGGCGGCGGATTGTCTCCCGATATTCGGATCTCGGCATTGCGGGCGAGCCCCGCGCCGGCCACGGCGAGGCATAACACATTACAAAATGATGAAGAAAAGCGTTTGGACAGTGAGAATTCTTCATTGCCCCACGCTGGGGGGGCGGCTCGCCGCTGGGGCATGTTGACGTTGCATGCCTCTGACGCGCGAAGCCGCGCTATATGGCTCTGACCGGCGCGTCCCCGACGCCGGAAAGTGTAAGATGAACATCCCCGCAGGTATCCTTTTTCAGCTGTGCGCCACCCTGTCCTTCGCGGCCATGCAGGCGCTTGTGCGCGGTGTCGCCGACGCGATGCCGAGCGGGGAGGTGGTGTTCGCCCGCAGTTTCTTCGGGCTGATCCCCCTGCTTATCTGGCTGGCCTGGCGGGGCGAACTGCGTTCGGTCTCCACCCGCAACGTGCCGGGGCACATCGTGCGCGGGCTCATCGGCGTCGCCTCCATGTGGTTCGGCTTCGCGGCGCTCGCTTATATCCCGCTCGCCGAATCCATCGCCTTCACCTATGTCACCCCGCTCGTCACGGTGGTGCTCGCCGCGCTCCTGCTCAGCGAGAAGGTGCCGGGCTATCGCTGGATCGCCGTGGGCATCGGCTTGGTCGGCATCATGGTCATGCTCGCGCCCTTGTTCTCGGAGCATGGGCTGGCGGCCGAGGGGGCCTATTTCGGCGTTTCTTTCGCCTTGGCAGGGGCACTGCTCTCCGGCTTCGCCATGATCCAGGTGCGGCGGCTGACGCTCACCGAATCCACCGGCGCCATCGTCTTCTATTTCTCCACGGTGGCCGCCGCGGCGAGCCTCGTGACCGCGCCGTGGTGGGTGCTTCCGAATCTGTGGGATGGCGTCGCGCTGGTCGCCATGGGGTTGCTCGGCGGGGTCGGGCAGATCTTCCTGACCACGGCCAACCGCAGCGCGCCGGCCTCGGTGGTGGCGCCGTTCAACTATGCGACGCTGCTCTGGGCAGTGTTCTTCGGCGCCATCTTCTTCCAGGAATGGCCCCATCCACTGGTGTTCTGCGGCGCCGCTTTGGTGGTGGCGTCCGGTGTCGGCATCGCGTGGCGCGAGCGGCACGTGGAGCGCCGTTCCCGTTCCCGGACACTGCCATGACTGTTGGAGAGCCCATGTCCGCAACCGTATCCGAAGGGCTCTCCCCACCCACCGTCCCCGAACTGTTCCTCACCTTCCTGCGCATTGCTTTGTCCGGCTTCGGCGGGGCGCTGCCGTTCGCACGGCGCGAGCTGGTGGAGAAGCATCGCTGGCTGAGCCCGACGGAGTTCAACGACCTCCTCTCCATCTGCCAGCTCATGCCGGGGCCGAACATCGTCAACATGTCGTTCTGCCTGGGCTGGCGGTTCCGCGGCCTTGCCGGCTCGGCGGCGTCCTTCACCGGGTTGGTGCTGGCGCCGTGCATCATCAGCCTCGCGCTGACCGCCATCTATCTGAAGTACGGGCAGGTCCCGGTGGTGTCCGGCACGCTGAGGGGCATCTCGGCGGTCGCCATCGGGCTCTTCCTCGCGCTGGGCCTGAAGATGCTCTATGCGGAGCGGCGCAGCCCGCACATCCTGTTTTTCGCGGCTCTGGCCTTCCTCGGCGCCGGCCCGCTGGGCTTTCCCCTCGTTGCGGTCATCCTTGTTCTCGCGCCCTTCTCCGTGGCGGCCGCATGGCGGTGGTCGAAATGAACGCGCGCGATCCCCTCCTCGATTTCACGCTGCACATCTTCTACCTGTCCTTCCTCGCCATAGGCGGGGCGAATGCGGTGATCCCCGAGCTGCACCGCATGTCCGTGGACAATATGTGGATGAGCGACGGCACCTTCGCCGACCTGTTCGCCATCGCCCAGGTGACGCCAGGGCCCAATGTGGTGCTGGTGACCGTGATCGGCTGGTATGTGGCCGGCATTCCCGGCGCGGTGGCCGGCACGCTGCTCATGTGCGTACCCACGGGCGCGGCGGCCTGCTTTATGGCCGGCCTCTCCACCCGCTTCCAGCATGCGCGCCCGCGCATCGCCATCCAGCGCGGCCTCGCGGCGCTGGCGGTGGGCATCGTGCTCGCCAGCTCCTACATCCTCATGCAGGCGACCGAGACGGGGTGGGCGGCCTATGTGGTCACGGGCCTCGCCACGGCGGGCATGCTGCTGATCCGCGCCAATCCCATCTATTTCATCGCCCTCGGCGCACTCGCCGGAGCGGCGGGCTACGTCTGAGCCGGGCTCAGAAGGCCTTGAATGTGATGATGGTGCGGGTGTCCAGTATGCCGGGCAGCACCTGCACCTTCTCATTGATGAAGTGGCCGATATCGGTGCCCTCGGGCACGTAGAACTTCACCAGCAGGTCGAAGTCCCCGGCCGTGGAATAGATCTCGGAGGCGATCTCGGAATCCGCCAAAGCGTTCGCCACCTCGTAGGACCGGCCGAGATGGCATTTGATCTGGACGAAGAAGGGGATCACCGAAGTCTCCGGGGCTTGCCGTTGCGGGCGGGGGCAAGGTGGACAAAAGCGCCTCCGCTGGCAAGCGCCTGTCGAGAGTATCGTGTCTTGCGTGCGCTACAAACACGACATAGCTACATAACGCGCGACGCCGGGCATCATGCCGCGTCCCTTCCCAGACATCGCCGGAGCCCGCCTTGACCTCTGCCGCCATCCCCATCGCCGTGACCATTGCCGGCTCGGATTCCAGCGGCGGCGCGGGCATCCAGGCGGACCTGAAGACTTTCTCGGCCCTCGGCGTGTATGGGGCGAGCATCATCACCGCGCTCACCGCCCAGAACACCATGGGCGTCACCGCCATCCACGACGTGCCGCCGGATTTCATCGCGGCGCAGATGGATGCGGTGTTCGAGGACCTGAAGGTGAAGGCCGTGAAGATCGGCATGCTCTCGCGCCCGGCCGCCATCCGCGCGGTGGCGGAGGGGCTGGAGCGCTGGTCGGCGCGCCCCGTGGTGCTCGACCCGGTGATGGTCGCAGCTTCCGGCGCGCGCCTTCTGGAGGATGCCGCGGTCGCGACCTTGAAGGACCTGCTCCTGCCGCGGGCGGACCTCATCACCCCCAATTTGCCGGAGGCGGCCGCGCTGCTCGGCAAAGCCGTCGCTGTGGACGAGGCGGCCATGCGTGTTCAAGGGGAGCAACTCCTCGCGCTGGGCGCCCGCGCCGTGCTGGTGAAGGGCGGCCACGGCGAAGGGCCGGAAAGCGTCGACCTTCTGGTGACACGGGAGGGGATCACCCGCTTCCCCGCGCCCCGGCACGCGACGCGCAACACCCACGGCACCGGCTGCACCCTCTCCTCCGCCATCGCCGCCGGCCTCGCCAAGGGGCAGGGGCTGGAGGAAGCGGTGGCGAGCGCCAAGCGCTATATCGGCGGCGCCATCGCCGCCGCCGACCGCCTGGACGTGGGCCGTGGCCACGGGCCGGTGCACCATTTCTTCGATCTGTGGGGTCCCCGATAGCGCTTCTCAGGCTGCCCCCTTCCCGAGGGGCGAGACGGCGCGCAGCGACATCGTCGCCATTGGTACCGTCGTCAATTCCCGCTATCGTCCGGTCCAGCGAACAAGCGTTCGGAAAAAGGAAGCAGAATGGTGCGCGAGCGGACAGGGGAGCGGAACCTGGACTCAGGCGCCCAGGTGATTACGGGGCAGCTGGGCAAGACCATCCAGCGCCTGCGCAAGGCCTATAATCTATCCTTGTCGGACCTGTCCGAGCAGTCGGGCGTCGCAAAATCCATCATCAGCCAGATCGAGCGCAACGAGACCAACCCCACGCTTGCCACTGTCTGGCGCCTCTCGCAGGCGCTCGACATGACGGTGGAGCGGGTGCTCGCCTCCTCCGAGGACGCGCCGTTCGTCGAGAAGCTGACGCGGGCGGACACGCCCATCCTGGTCTCCGAGGACGGGCTCTGCCGGCTCACCATCATCGGCTGGATCAAGACGGTGGAGTGGCTGCAATATTACGACTTCCACGCGGAGCCCGGCGGGGAGCTCGATTCCGACGCCCACCAGCGCGGCGCTATCGAATGCCTCAGCGTGCTCTCCGGCGCGCTCCAGGTGGATGTGGCGGGGGCGGTCGAGACCGTGAAGGCCGGGGAGACCCTGCGCTATCGCTGCGATCGGCGGCACACCATCCGCAATGTGGGCGAAGAGCCCGCGCACGCCTTCATGGTGTGCATGATGAAGGCGGCCGTGCTGGATTGAGATTTTGGTCTTCCCCTCCCCCCTTGAGGGGGGAGGGTTAGGGAGGGCCTTGAGGGGGGAGGGTTAGGGAGGGGGGTATCTCTCCGCTGGTTTCGGCGCCTGTTTTCCGGGCGGGACTTGCATCACCCCCCTCCCCAACCCTCCCCCGCAAGGGGGGAGGGAGCGGGTTGTGCGTAGTTGTGTGTCCGGCAATCGGCTCAATACACGTCCCGGCAATAGCGCCGCTCTTCCGCGAGGGCTTCCAGCGCCTCCGCGCCCATGAGGTCGGAGAGCACGTGCTCCACCGCGGGCGCCATGCCCTGAAGGCTGCCGCACACATAGATGGCCGCGCCGTCCTTCAGCCAGGAGAGCACGTCAGCGCCCGCCGCCTTCAGCTTGTCCTGCACATAGATGCGCTCGTTCTGGTCGCGGGAGAAAGCGCGGTCGAGGCGGGGCAGGGCGCCCGCGCTCTGCCATGCGGTGATCTCGTCGCGGAAATAGAAATCGTGCGCCGCATTGCGCTCGCCGAAGATCAGCCAGTTGCGGTCGTTGCCGGCGCGGATGCGCGCTTTCAGATGCGCGCGCAGGCCCGCTAGCCCCGTGCCATTGCCGATGAGGATCATGGGCCTGTCACCGGGCGGAGCGTGGAAGGCCGGGTTCGGCCGGATGCGGAGGGCGATCTCGTCGCCCTCCGCCGCATGCGCCGTGAGCCAGCCGGAGCCGAGGCCGAGGGAGCCGTCCGCCGCCTTGGTCTGGCGCAGCAGAAGTTCCACGCGCCCGTCCGCGGGGATGGAGGCGATGGAATATTCGCGGTGGGGCAGCGGCTTCAGGCCATCCGCCAGCGCCTGCGCGTCCTCCGCCCCCGCCGCGGGCAGGATGGAGCGGGCGAGCACGTCGCCGAGGGGCTCGGTGCGGCCGTCCAGGGTGACGGGCGCACCGGCGGCGAGGCCGAGACGGGCGAGGCAGGCGGCGACCGCTGCCGGGGCATTGCGTGGGCCGATCTCGACGATGTCGCCCGCTTCCCAGGTCCGCGCGACGCCGTCCGTGGGCGCCAGGGCCACATGGAAGGTGGGCAGGCCCGCGCTGCCGGGATTGAGGCAGTGCCGGTGAACCAGCCGCCAGCTCTCATAAGCGGGCACGGTCCAGTCGGGCAAAGTGGTGGCGCCGGACAGGGTGCCGAGATGGGCCTGCCAGTGGCGCAGCGCGCCCGCATCCTCGGCGTCCACCTCGATGCGGTCGAACAGGGGCGTCGCGCCATGGGTGCGCAGCCATGCATCGAGGCTCTGGCCGAAGCCGCAGAAGTGCGGATAGGTCCGGTCGCCCAGGGCGAGGAGGCCATAATCCAGATGGTCCAGCGGGCGGCCGCTGCCGGCCATGCGCCGCGCAAAGGCACGAGCCTGGTCGGGGGCCTCGCCCGCGCCAAAGGTGGAGACCACGAACAGGGCGCGCTTGGATGCGGCGAAGGCGTCCGGGCTCAGGGTCGCGAGCGGAGCGACCTTCACCGGCAGTCCGGCGGCCTGGAGCGCGCCCGCGCTCTGCCAGGCGAGGCGTTCTGCGGTGCCGGTCTGGCTGGCGAAGGCCACCAGAACGGGCGCCTCGCCCCCGGCAAGCGCGGGCACCGCGCGGGCGGCCACGCGCGCCACCTTCTTCTTCTTGCGACGGTCGAGATAGAGCAGCCAGCCGGTGACCGCGAACAGCGGCATCAGGAGGCTGGCGATCATCATCAGGATGAGGCCCGGCAGGCCGAAGAAGCTGCCGGAATGCAGCACGAAGATGCTGCTCATGAGCTTCTGCCCGGCGGGCAGGTCGTCATAGCGGCGATGCTCGCGCACCGTGCCGGCGGCATCCAGCGTCAATGTGTTGTTGGCGCGCTCATGCGCCGCCGTGGGCGTCTGGTAGGTGATGCTGAGGGTCTGGGCATTGCCCTGGGGCAGGCGCAGCGTGGCTGTCGTATAACCCCCGCTCTCCTTCAGGAAGACCGGCCAGAGCTTGGCGATGTCCAGTGGCGCCCGCTGCTGGCCACCACCGCCGCGCTGACCGGGCTGTCCCTGTCCGGAAGCCGGACCACCCGGCTGTCCCTGGCCGCCCGGCGCCTGTGCCTGCTGGGGCGGCGCCCCGGCCGGGCGCATCTGCTGCGGGCGGGGCGTGCCGGTCATGTCGAACAGCGCGTTACGGTACCATTCATAGGACCAATAGAGGCCGGTGAACGAGGCCAGGAGATAGAAGGGCAGCACCCAGGCGCCGATGACCGAATGCAGCTCCCACAGCAGGCTCCGGCCGCGATGGGCGAGATCGAGCTTGAACCAGCTGCGCCAGCTCAGCCATTTGCGCGGCCAGCGCAGATAGAGGCCGGTGAGCGAGAGCACGATGAGCGCCACGGTGGAGGCGCCGACGATCTGCTTGCCCACATCGTCCACCGCCAGCCAGCGATGGACCTGCATGGTGGTGCGGAAGAAGGCCTGGCCCTTCACGTCGCCCAGAAGCGCGCCGTCATAGGGGTTCACATAGCGGACCTCGCCGCGCGGGCCGCCCGTGCCGCCGGGCAAGGGCGCGAGGGTGACGCGGGCGGAGGTCTCGGGGTCTGCGGAGATGGTGAGCGCGGTGATGGTCCGGCCCGGCGCGTTGGCGCGGATCTTCTCCAGGAGCGCGTCCGGCGCCAGCAGGCCGCCCGGCTGAGCGATGACGGTGCGCACCCCGGGGTTCAGCACGGTGAGGATCTCGTCCTCGAACGAGAGCATGCCCCCGGTGAAGCCGACCACGGCGAGCACGATGCCCGCCGTGATGCCGAGCAGCCAATGAAGCTGGAACCAGAGCGCCTTGAGCATTGCGTGTCCGTCCAACCCCTCACTTCACCGGGAAGACGAGATTGGCATTGGCGCTGTAGCGGCCATGGGTCGGCGCGGTCTCGGCAAGGCTGTGGGAGACCTTCACCACCCACAGGCCCGGCGCGGTGATCTTCACGTGCGCGGTGCCGTCCTTCTCGCTGCCGGTGGCGTAGGCGAACGTGTCGTCCCGGGTGGAGAAACCGTCATAGGTGGCGAACACGCGCACCGGCAGCGGCTGGCCGTCGAACAGCACCTTCACGGGGAATTCGTCACCCACCTTCGCCTCGGCGGGGTTGGCGAGGGGGATGATCTCCAGCCGGTCGCCGGAGGCGGCATCGAAGCCGGCGGCGCCGGGCTTCAGGTTGAGGAGCGCCTTGGACGCGCTCTCGGACATGGCGGCGGGCTCGGGCGGCTTGCCAGCCTCCTCGCGGGCCGGACGGGTGCGCGAGACCTTCGCCACCACCAGGAAAGGCGCAGGGCCGGGAGCTACGGCCGTTCCCTCGAGCGCCTTGGCGTCGGGGTTGGCGGTGAGCGCGATGTCGGTGCTCTTGCCGTCGCCGACCGTGCGCAGCTTCACGTTCTCCGGTTTCAGCACCACGTCGCCGACGAAGAACACCTCCGTCAGAAGAACCTGCACCGGCACGCTGGCGCCGGAGGCCGCCTGGGGCTTCACCACGAGGTCATGGGCGGCGGCCGGGGCGAGGGCGGACGCAAGAAGCACGGCGGCGGTCGCCGCACGGGAAAGGAGATGTGGCATGTGTCCCTCGCTCGGCCGTCGGTGGCGATCTTCTTCGCCACCACCAGCAATGAAACGTCATGCCACATAACAAGGGCGCCGGGCCGCCACAACACAGCCCGGCTTTGAATGGAACGATTGTAAATCCTTAGATTTTAATCGCTCTAATCTTTGTTGCCCCAGACCTTCCCTAAAGTCCGGGGCGGCCTTGTTTTCCCCAGGCGGGGCGCCGTACCGTCAGAAGCTGACGGAGAGGCGCCCGTTCACCGCATTGTCCTGCCCCTGGTCGGAGAACTGGCCGCCATAGCTGATGCCCACCACCACGTTTGCGGTGGCCTGATAGTCGAGCCCCACATTCAGCAGCGCCGCATTGCGGCCGATGGGCGCGCCGGTGATGCTGAAGGGCGAGCCCGACGACGCAAAGGCCAAGGTGAGCTGCGGGTCCACGTCGCCGAAGGCATATTGCCAGGCGAGGCTTCCCCGCCCCGTCAGGCTGCCGGGACCGAACGGCACGGTCTGGGAAACGCGCACGCCCAGCGTTGTGAAGGTGTTGTCCTGCGTGAGCCCGCCGCTGGTGAGAGCGGCCGCGCCGCCGGTCTCCGTGAACCCGCCGAGGTCGAGGTGCACGTAAGCGAGGCCGGCGAAGGGCTCGAAAGTCGTGCCTCCGACCGCAAAGCCGCGGGCGATCTCGCCGAAGAGCTGAGTGGTGGTGCCGTCGCTGCTGGAGGACAGGGCATTGACCAGTCCGGGAAGCGCCACCGTCCGGTTGGTGGACAAATCGTGCCAGCCATAGGCGGCGCCGAAGCGCAGGTCGAAGCTGGAGATCCGCGTGCCGGCATAGACGGCGATATCGTAATTGTCGCTGGAGCCGGAAGAGGACAGCATGTCCACATCATAGCTCGACTGGCTGTAGCCGCCCGCCACGCCGACCCGCCACGTCTCGCCCAGCATGGTGTCGATGCCGCCGAACACGCCGCCGATGCTGCGCGAGAGGTCCGCCGTGTTGCCGGTGGCGTTGGTGCTGCCCCAGCTCCCATAGCCCTGCATCCAGACGGTAGCGGCAAGGCCGGGAGCGAGCGCGGCGGCCGCGGGGCCCGCGGACTGCACTCCGGGCGCAGCGGCTCCGGCCTGCCGCAGGCGGCTGCCGATGGTCTCGCGCAGATAGATCGACTGTTCCTGGAGCACGGTGGCAGCGGAGGCATAGATCTGGCCGGAGAGCTGGTCGAAGGCGAGTGGGGCCGCGGCGGCGCTCAGCATCGCCGCCGATTGCAGCACGGCGCTGGACGCGGGGAGGGTGGCGAGCGCGTCGCCCACCGCCGCCTGGTTCGGCGTATTCCCTGCCGCGGCGAAGGCCGCGGTATCAGGCACCACGCTGGCGCTCAGCGCACCCCCGCTATTGGTGAGCGCCATGTCGAGGAACGGATATTGGGCGCCGAATGGGTCCACCACCGAAGCGAACGCGCCGGTGATGCCGGCCGTCGAGGTGAGGATGGTGTAGGAGGAGAAGAGGCTCGGCGTCCCGGCGGTGGGGATGAATTGCAGGGTGCCGCCGGACAGGGTGACGGGGCCGCTGGCGACGATGCGGTCGCTGGCGCCGTTGGCGCCCAGCTCCACCTGATAGGTGGAGCCCGCATTGAAGGTGACAGGGCCGGTCACCGTCATGGTGCCGATGCTGTTGCCGGGCGCGACCACGCCGCTGGTCGTCAGGGCGCCACCGATCTGCCCGCTGCCGTTTAGGGTACCCCTGTTCACCACATCGCCGGTGATGAGGCCGTTATTGGTGAGCGAGCCGGTATTGTGGACGGAGCCGATGACGGTGCCGGCCGCCGTGTTGCTCATGGCGCCGCGATTGTCCACCGAGCTGGCGAGCAGATAGGTGTTGGTGGCCTGCCCCTTATTGACCAGCGTCGCATTCACCGACTGGAAGGTGCCGGAATTGATCAGCTGGGCGTCCGCGGCCACTTCATAGCCGCCATTGGTCAGGAAGGTGGCGCCCGAATTGATGGTCAGGTTGCCCACCATCCTGCCGGTGAGAGCAAGGGTGCCGCCGCCCACCGTGGTGCCGCCCGTATACGTGTTGTCGCCGCCCAGGATGAGGGTGCCGGTGCCGAGCTTGGTGAGGCTGCCATGGCCTGAAATATTGTTGCTCCACATGTCGATGGCGCTGAAGCTGCCGAGCGCGGCATCCATAGTCACGGTGACGGCGGAGTCGAAACGGCCATAGCCGCCGGCGGCGGCATAGAGGTTGAGCCGCGCCCAGCCGGTGAGATGATCGTCCAGCGGCACGCCCGACGGCAGCTCGGTGGTGGACAGGACCTCGCGGAGCTGGCCGTTGGTCAGATAGGGGAAGCGGGAGGCGATCAGCAGCTCCGCATTTGCCGGCACGATGGGCGCGTCAGTGGTGGAGCCCATGGACGGCAGGTCATAGGTGATGCTGGAAATATAGGCTTTGTTTTCGGCCGTGAACTGCGCCGCAGTGGGAAATATGCCGGCGGCCATGCAGCCTGCGACATTCGTGGCGCAATTCGCGTACGGCACGGGGACGGTGCCGAGTGCCGTGGTCAGTTCCTTGGAGGCGCCTGCCAGGAGAGACGGAAAGGCGCTGATGATGTCGGCGGGAGCAGCGCCCTGCAGATCCGAGCTGTTGGAAAGCCATTGCACCAGATTGTAGGTTGCAACAATCCTGGAGCCGATCACGTCCAGTGGGTAATGCGCGCCGATGATGTTCCGGCTCAGGCCGAATTCTTGGGCCGCCTGCACCATGCTCTGGTAATATTGGGGCAAGAGGATCGCGTAGATCAGGCCAGCATTATAGCCGGCGATGCTGTGGCCGCTGGGAAATGAGGGTGAATCTACCAGGCTGCCCCACCCCTGCTGCTGGGTCTGCAGGATTGAGAGCGGGATATTTGGATAGGGGCCGGGCGGCAGCTGAACCGCCCAAGGGTTGTTCCCAACCGCTGGTATGGCCTGGAAGGGCCGCGGGTCACCCATTGGATTGCTGTTATTGTTGTACGCCTGACCATAAATATTGATGGCGCCAAACATATCCTTCAGAGGAGTGACGCCGTTTGTCTCGGCTGTGAACGCGATGAGATAATATAGAGAGCTATATTTTGCATAATCTATATTGGAGCTCATCATATTGTTGTAGCCGATGTTCTGCATCGTCGTGCTGATTGCAGAAGGGGTCATCTGCCACAAATTTCCCGTGATGTAGCCGGGATCGGAAGGGGCCTGTGCGTTAATGTTCGCCGTATTCTGCTGGGCGGCCGTCGAGCTTTGATAAATCTGGCTCTCTTTCTGGTAGGTGGCCTGGAGCAGGGCCTGTCCCTCGGCGCTTCCCAGAAGGCTCTGAAACGGCGACAGCAGCTTGAACTGGTTGCTGCAGATCGTCGTGGTGCACGTCTCCTGCGCGGAGACAGGCGTCACGCCCAGAGATGCAAGGCTGAGAATACCAGTTGTGGAAAGAAGCACGGCCCGCAGAAACGGCCGGCGCGACTGTGAGGAAGGATGGGTCTTCTTCTCCGCCGCCGCGAACTTAACCAAAACACTCATGATCACACCCCCGCATGATCTACTCACCATGGTAGAGGCGAGAGAGAGGGTCAAGAGTGAGATGCTGTATCTGGCGAAGCCGCTGTCGCCCTAGATTGCAATGTCCAGGCCGGACACACTTCTCGAAGCTTCGCCTGCCGGCTCAGCGCTCCACGAACGCCTTCTCGATCACATAATGCCCGGGCGTGGATGCGCTGCCTTCCTCGAAGCCGCGGGCCTCCAGCAGTTCCACCACGTCCTTCAGCATTTGCGGGCTGCCGCACAGCATGAGACGGTCATTGGCGAGGTCGAGCGGCGGCAGTCCGATATCCTCGAACAGCTTGCCGCTCTCGATCAGCGCGGTGATGCGCCCCTGGTGACGGAACGGCTCGCGGGTGACGGTCGGATAGTAGATCAGCTTCTCCCGCACCATCTCGCCGATGAACTCATCGTTCGGCAGGCCGTTGGTGAGGTATTCGTCATAGGCAAGCTCGGCCACCGTGCGGCAGCCATGCACCAGCACCACCTTCTCGAAGCGCTCATAGGCCTCGTGGTCCTTCACCACGGAGAGGAACGGCGCAAGGCCGGTGCCCGTGGAGAGGAGATAGAGGTTCTTGCCCGGAAGCAGGCTGTCCTGGATGAGCGTGCCGGTGGCCTTGCGGCCGACGAGCACCTTGTCGCCCACCTGCAGATGCTGGAGCCGCGAGGTGAGGGGGCCGTTCTGCACCTTGATGGAGAAGAAGCGGAGGTCTTCCTCGTAATTGGCGCTCGCCATGGAATAGGCGCGCAGCAGCGGCTTGCCGTCCACCAGCAGGCCGATCATCACGAACTGGCCATTGATGAAGCGGAAGCCGGGATCGCGGGTGGTGGTGAAGGTGAAGAGGCGGTCCGTCCAATGGCGGACGCTCGTCACGGTTTCTTCGTTCAAATTGCTCATGGCGCAGCCATCGACAGCGAAACGGCTGGGGGGCGGCGTCGCCTGACGCAATCACCCGGACCGTTCTGTGAGATTTTCTATTTCACCATATAGGCGAAGGCCGCGGCGCGCGCCACAGCCGGAAACACCCATGCGGCGCCATGTCCGAACTTTAGAACTCTTCGTCGGCGACCCGCATGAGGTAGCGGCCATAGACCGACTTGCCCAGCGCTTCCGCCGCCGCGCGCAGCTTCGGCTTGTCGATGAAGCCTTCGCGGAAGGCGATTTCCTCGGGGGAGGAAATCTTCAGGCCCTGCCGCTGTTCCAGGATCTGCACGAACAGCGCGGCCTCGATGAGCGAATCCGGCGTGCCCGTGTCGAGCCAGGCGAAGCCCCGGCCCATGCGGCCCACATGCAGCTCGCCCATTTCGAGATAGGCGCGGTTCACGTCGGTGATCTCGATCTCGCCCCGCGCCGACGGCTTCACGTTGGCGGCGATGTCGAGCACGCGGTTGTCGTAGAAATAGAGGCCGGTCACCGCGAGATTGGAGCGGGGCTTGGCGGGCTTCTCCTCGATGGAGACCACGCGGCCCTTCGCATCCACCTCGGCGACGCCGTAGCGCTCGGGATCCTGCACCGCATAGGCAAACACGGTGGCGCCGGCTTCCCGCTTCACCGCTTCGTCCAGCAGTTCCGGCAGGCCGTGGCCGAAGAACAGATTGTCCCCGAGGATGAGCGCCACGCGATCAGTGCCGACGAACTCCCGGCCAACGATGAAGGCGTCCGCCAGCCCGCGTGGGCTCTCCTGCACCGCGTAGGTGAGGGAGACGCCGAACTGGCTGCCATCCCCCAGGAGCTTCCGGAACTGCTCGCTGTCATGGGGCGTGGTGATGATCAGTATGTCCTTGATCCCCGCCATCATCAGCGTGGACAAGGGATAATAGATCATCGGCTTGTCGTAGACCGGCAGCAGCTGCTTCGAGACGACCTGCGTCATGGGATAAAGGCGCGTGCCGGAGCCTCCGGCGAGGATGATGCCCTTCACGTGGCCTCCGTTGGAGCAGGAGCGAGCAGACCGTCCACCACCTCTGCGACGCGCGCCTGCCAGGGCGCGGCGCGGAAGCGGAAGGTCCGCTCGAACAGGCTGGAATCAAGCTGGGAATTGGCGGGCCGCTTGGCCGGCGTCGGATAGTCGGCGGTGGTGATGGCGGCCACCTCGGGCGTGCGCCCGGTGTGGCGCGCGGCCTCGCGGACGATCTCGGTGGCGAAGCCGTGCCAGGTGGTCGTGCCGGTGCCGGCGAAATGATAGGTGCCGAAGCGCGCCGTGCCAGCCCGAGCGGCCGCGGTCACGGCAAGGAGCGCCTCGGCGATGTCGCGGGTGGCGGTGGGACAGCCGCGCTGATCCCCGACGATGGTCAGCCGATCGCGCTCTTTCGCGAGGCGCAGCATGGTCTTGAGGAAGTTCGCCCCGTGCATGCCATAGACCCAGGAGGTGCGCAGGATGACGTGCCGCTCGGTGGCGGCCCGCACGGCGGCCTCGCCCGCCGCCTTGGTGCGCCCATAGACGCCGAGCGGGGCGATGGGGTCCGCCTCCACATAGGCGCCGACCTTGGTGCCATCGAACACATAGTCGGTGGAGATGTGGATAAGCGGCACGCCTTCGCGTTCGCAGCGCTCGGCGATCAGTCCTGGCGCCATGGCGTTGACGCGCGCGGCCGCCTCCGGCTCGCTCTCCGCCTTGTCCACGGCGGTGTAGGCGGCGGCGTTGATGGCGATGTCCGGGCGGGCTCCCTCGAAGGCGCGGGCGAGGGCGACGGGATCGGTGATGTCCACCGCCGCACGGTCGAGCGCGCGAAGCTCGATGCCGCGTTCCGCCGCAAGCGCCGTGGTCTCGCGCCCCACCTGTCCGTTCGCGCCGAACAGCAGCACCCGCGTCACGAGGCAAGCCCCAGGCGCTGGCCGGCATAGCGGGTGCGCAGCGGCTCCCACCAGGACGGGTTGGCGAGATACCATTCTATGGTCTTCCGCAGCCCGCTCTCGAAGGTCTCGCGCGGGTTCCAGCCGAGCTCGCGGTTGAGCTTGGAGAAGTCGATGGCGTAGCGCGCATCGTGGCCGGGGCGGTCGGTGACGAAGCGGATCAGGTCCTCGCGCCGGCCGATGTTCGCGTCCGGGCGAATGTCGTCGAGAATGGTGCAGATGGTGCGCACCACCTCGATATTCTGCCGCTCATTGGCGCCGCCCACATTGTAGCTCTCGCCCGGCCGCCCCTTGGTGGCGATAAGGTGGAGGGCCTCGGCGTGATCCTGCACGAACAGCCAGTCGCGCACATTCTCGCCGGTGCCGTAGACCGGCAGCGGCGCGCCTTCCAGCGCATTGAGGATCACCAGCGGGATCAGCTTCTCGGGGAAATGATACGGCCCGTAATTGTTGGAACAGTTCGACATCACCGCGGGCAGGCCATAGGTGTGGAACCAGGCTCGCACCAGATGGTCGGAAGCCGCCTTGGAGGCCGAATAGGGGGAGTTCGGCTGGTAGGGCGTATCCTCGCGGAACAGGCCCTCGGCGCCGAGGCTGCCATAGACTTCGTCGGTGGAGATGTGGTGGAAGCGGAACGCCTCGGCCTCCGTGCCCGTCAGGCTCCGCCAATAGCGCAGCGCCTCCTGGAGCATGGTGTAGGTGCCGACCACGTTGGTCTCGATGAAGGCCGAGGGGCCGTCGATGGACCGGTCCACATGGGATTCGGCCGCCAGATGCATGACGAGGTCCGGCCGGAAGCCGTCGAGCGCCGCGCGCACCGCTTCCGCGTCGCAGATGTCACCCTTCACGAAGCGGTGGCGGGGATTGTCCGTCACCGGGGCGAGGGAGGCGAGGTTGCCGGCATAAGTGAGCTTGTCGAAGGTCAGCACCTCAAGCCCCTCGGCGATGAGGTGACGCACGACCGCCGAGCCGATGAAGCCTGCCCCGCCCGTGACTAGGATACGCTGTGCCATCTCTACCCCGTCCGCCCGTCACGCATAGTGGAATGGGCTGTCATAATCCCTGAGGCGCGGGAGCACGCGATCCTTGTCGGAGAGGATCGCCTCGGCCACCGGCCAGTCAATGGCGAGATCGGGATCGTCCCAGACGATGCCGCCCTCGCTTTCCTTTGAGTAGGAATTGTCCACCTTGTAGAGCACCTTCGTGTTCGGCACGAGGGTGCAAAAGGCGTGGGCAAAGCCGCGCGGCACGAACAGCTGCTCCCGGCCCTCCGCGGTGAGGTTCGCCCCCACCCACCGGCCGAAAGTGGGAGACCCCTTCCGGACATCCACGGCCACGTCATAGACCGCGCCCTGGACCACGCGCACCAGCTTCGCCTGGGCGAAGGGAGGCGTCTGGAAATGCAGGCCGCGTATGGTGCCCACGGGCTCGGACAAGGATTCGTTGTCCTGCATGAAGTCGGCGACGACACCGTTCTGCTCGTAGCGCGCCTTGACATAGGACTCGCTGAAATAGCCGCGCGGATCGTTGAAGCGGGCCGGGGTCACAAGGATGACCTCGGGGATGTCCAGGCGCACGAAAGCGGTCATGGTCTGATGCACGATCTATTTGAGCGGGAAAAGCGGCGCGGACGTTAGCCTCGGCCCTGCGGCAGGTCAATCGCAGGCCCCCGCTGTGGTTACGACCGGTTGTAGATATCTTCCAGGCGGACGATGTCGTCCTCGCCGAGATAGGAGCCGGTCTGCACCTCGATCAATTCCAGCGGGATGCGGCCGGGATTGGCGAGCCGGTGCACCCCGCCCAGCGGAATGTAGGTGGACTCATTCTCGTGCACGGCGAAGACCTTGCCGTCGACGGTCACCTCCGCCGTGCCCCTCACCACCACCCAATGCTCCGAGCGGTGGTGATGCTTCTGGAGCGAGAGCTTCGCGCCGGGCTCCACCACGATCTTCTTCACATGGAAGCGGTCGCCCCGGCAGATGGTCTGGTAGGTGCCCCAGGGCCGGTGCATCTTCATATGCTCGTCGGCCGCATTGTGCTTGGCGGCCTTCAGCGAGGCGACGAGCAGCTTCACATCCTGGCTGCGGTCGGAGGGCATGACGAGGACCGCGTCCTCGGTGGCCACCACGGAGATGCCGTCGAGGCCGATGCCCGTGACGAGCGGACCCTCGGAGCGCACATAGGAATCGCGGCTGTCGAGGAGAGCGACCGAGCCCTGGATGACATTGCCGTCGGCATCGGCCTGCTTGATCTCGCGCATCGCGTCCCACGAGCCGATATCGGACCAGCCGAAATCACCCGCGACGACCGCCGCCGCGCTGGTGCGCTCCAGGACGGCGAAGTCGATGGATTTGGCGGGGGCGGCGTTGAACGCCTCCGGCTCCAGGCGCAGGAAGCCGAGATCGTCGCTGGCGCCGGCTGCCGCATGAAGCGCGGCCCGCGCCAGGTCCGGCTCGAAATGCTCGGCCTCGGCAATCATGAGGGCGGCGGGGAAGAGGAAATTGCCGGAATTCCAGAGATAGCCGTCCGCCACATATTGCGCCGCCGTGGCGTGGTCCGGCTTCTCGACGAAGGCATCGACCACATTGCCTCCTTCCGGGAGGGCGGCGCCGCGGCGGATATAGCCGTAGCTGGTGCGCGGCGCATTGGGGGTGATGCCGAAGGTGACGATGCGCCCCGCCGCGGCCACCTCCGCCGCAACCTTCACCGCCGCGCGGAACGCTTCGGGATCGAGCACCACATGGTCGGCGGCGAGCGCCAAAATGAGACTGTCAACGCCGTACAGCTTCTGGACCAACGCGGTGGCGGCCAGCAGCGCGGGAGCGCTGTCGCGCCGCGCCGGCTCCAGGATCACCGTTGCTTCGATGCCGATCTCGCTGGCCTGCCGGCGCGCGAAGAAGCGGAAATCCTCATTGGTGATGATGACGGGCGGGTGGAAATCCGCGCCGGGCGGCACGCGCAGAAGGGTTTCCTGATAGAGCGTCTTGTCGGAGGCCAGCGTCAGGAACTGCTTGGGCAGGCTGTTGCGCGACAGCGGCCAGAGGCGGGTTCCCGTGCCCCCGGCCAGGACAACCGGAACGATCTTTCCCGCTGCCTGCATGCGCCCAAGCCTCCCAGATCCTTAATCAAGGAGAATAGCACTGGCACAAGCCGCAGCCACCGTCCAGCGCTGCGCGAAGTGTTGAAAATGCACTCAACGGCCCATTGCGACTCTGCAGCGCACCCCTCACACTCCCTCCCCATAAGAAGAACCTGAAACGGGTTGGGAAACGAAAAGGGATGGGTTTCATGTTGGCTCTTGTGCTGATCATCATCTGCGGCCTTTTTGCCGTAGCGTACGGAGTTTGGGCCGGCCGCGCCGTTATGGCAGCGGACCCCGGCACGCCGCGCATGCAGGAGATCGCGGCAGCCATCGCCGAGGGGGCGCAAGCCTATCTGCGCCGGCAATACACAACCATTTCCATCGTCGGCGTCGTGATCTTCGTCCTTGTCGGCCTGTTCCTGGGCTGGCTGGTGGCGGTCGGCTTCCTGGTGGGCGCTGTGCTCTCCGGCCTTGCGGGCTTCATCGGCATGAACGTGTCGGTCCGGGCCAATGTGCGCACCGCGCAGGCGGCCACCAAGTCGCTCGCGGGCGGCCTCGACCTCGCCTTCAAGGCTGGCGCGGTGACGGGCCTTTTGGTGGCCGGCCTCGCACTTTTGGGGGTCACTGTTTATTTTGCCATCTTGACTCGCGGCCTCGGCCTCCCGCCGGGCAGCCGCACCGTGGTGGACGCGCTGGTGGCCCTGGGCTTCGGCGCCTCGCTCATCTCCATCTTTGCCCGTCTGGGCGGCGGCATCTTCACCAAGGGTGCGGACGTGGGCGGCGACCTCGTCGGCAAGGTGGAAGCGGGCATTCCCGAGGACGACCCGCGCAACCCCGCCACCATCGCGGACAATGTGGGCGACAATGTCGGTGATTGCGCCGGCATGGCGGCCGACCTGTTCGAGACCTATGCGGTGACGCTGGTTGCCACCATGGTGCTCGCGGTGATCTTCTTCGCCGCCGCTCCGGCGACACTCTCCACCATGCTGCTCTATCCGCTCGCCATCGGCGGGGCGTGCATCCTCACCTCCATCGCCGGCACCTTCTTCGTGAAGCTGGGGCCGACCTCCTCCATCATGGGTGCTCTCTATAAAGGCTTCGGCGCATCGGCCGGGCTCTCGGTGTTCGCGCTCGCGCTCGTCACCTGGCTTCTGCCGGGCTTCGGCCCGCTGCAGGGAAGCACCATCACCGGCACGCAGCTTTTCCTGTCGGGCGTGGTGGGCCTCGCGGTGACCGGCGCCATCGTCGTGATCACCGAATACTATACGGGGACGGGCTATCGCCCCGTGGTGTCCATCGCCCAGGCCTCGGTCACGGGGCATGGCACCAATATCATCCAGGGTCTTGCGGTGTCGCTGGAATCCACCGCGCTGCCGACCCTCGTCATCATCGCCGGCATCCTCTGCTCCTACGGCCTTGCCGGCCTGTTCGGCATCGCCATCGCGGCCACCACCATGCTGGCGCTGGCGGGCATGGTGGTCGCCCTCGATGCCTTCGGTCCGGTGACGGACAATGCCGGCGGTATCGCGGAGATGGCGGGCCTTCCGAAGGAGGTGCGCCAGTCCACCGATGCGCTGGATGCGGTGGGCAACACCACCAAGGCAGTGACCAAGGGCTATGCTATCGGCTCTGCTGGCCTCGGTGCCCTGGTGTTGTTCGCGGCCTACAACCAGGATCTGAAATACTTCATCGCCCAGGCGGCTCCTGGCAGCTACTTCGCCGGCGTGACGCCCAATTTTTCGCTGGAGAACCCCTATGTGGTGGTGGGCCTGCTGTTCGGTGGCCTGCTGCCCTTCCTGTTCGCCGCCATGGGCATGACGGCGGTGGGACGCGCCGCCGGCGCCATCGTGGAGGAGGTGCGCCGACAGTTCCGCGAGAAGCCGGGCATCATGGCCGGCACCGAGAAGCCGGATTATTCCCGCGCGGTGGACCTGCTCACCAAGGCGGCCATCAAGGAGATGATCATCCCCTCGCTGCTGCCGGTGCTCTCGCCCATCTTCTGCTATTTCGTCATCTATCTGGTGGCGGGCGGCGGGGTCGCGGGCAAGTCGGCCGCCTTCTCGGCGGTGGGCGCAATGCTGCTGGGCGTGATCGTCACCGGCCTGTTCGTCGCCATTTCCATGACCTCGGGCGGTGGCGCCTGGGACAATGCCAAGAAGTCGTTCGAGGACGGCTTCGTGGATAAGGACGGCGTGCGCCACTACAAGGGCTCGGAGGCCCACAAGGCGTCCGTCACCGGCGATACGGTGGGCGATCCCTATAAGGACACGGCGGGGCCCGCCGTGAACCCCATGATCAAGATCACCAACATCGTGGCGCTGCTGCTGCTGGCAGTGCTGGGGCATTGAGCCTCAAGCATCGCAATGGTTCGAAATGCCCGGGGGCTTGCCCCGGGCATTTTGTTTTGGATGTAGGTCGAATTTATATGCTTAGCTCATGTTTTTAATGAGAATTATGCGTTTGATAAATATGAGGTTCCGCTCTTAGCTTCCGGCTCGAACAAGGACAGAGCCGATGCCCCTCGTCAGGATCGATATCAGCAAGGATGCCTCTCCCGAACTCATTCGGGCTGTGAGCGACGCGATCTATGATGCGATGGTCGAGATCGCCAATGTGCCCGCCCATGACAGGTTCCAGATCGTCACGCGCCATGCGGCCGACGAGCTGATCTATCCCGCCGAGGGCTATCTGGGTCTTAGCTATACGCGGGAGATCGTCTTCATCCAGGTGACATGGGTGGCCGGCCGGACCACGGAGGTGAAGAAGGCTTTCTATAAGAAGGTGGCCGAGGACATTTCCCGGCACGGCCGCATCAGGGCGGAGGACGTCTTCATCAGCCTTGTCGATTCGAGCCGGGAGGACTGGTCCTTTGGCGGCGGGGTGATGCAATACGCGCCTGCGACCTCTTAGGCTTTCATGCGAGCCTCCCAAACCGCGCTTGAGCTTGCTGCACAAGGGCGTCGGGTGGCCAACCGTCCCCGTAACGCAAACCAGGGCGGCGCCTCTTGCAGGTCGCCGCCCTTTCATTACGTGACATGATCGTGTACGAACGCGCCCGAATTGATAGATGCGCGCCCCTCGTGTGGCGCGGACGATGGAATCCATGCAGACAGTCCTGATCGTCATTCACCTCATGGTGGTGCTCGCGCTTATCGGTGTTGTGCTCATCCAGCGCTCCGAAGGCGGCGGCCTGGGCATTGGCGGGGGCGGCGGTGGTGGCAGCGGCGGCTTCTTCACCGCGCGCGGCACCGCCAACGTGCTGACCCGCGCGACCGCGGTCCTTGCGGCGATCTTCTTTGTCACGAGCCTGACGCTGACCATCCTCGCCGGCTGGGGCCGCACGCCCCCCGCATTGCTCAATCAGCCGAGCGCGCCCACCGGCCCGTCCGTGCCGCAGAGCGGTGGCACCATTCTCGATCAGATTCGTCCGCAAGCCCCGGCAGGGCAGGGTGCCCCCGCGGCGCCGGCTCCCGCCGCGCCGTCGCCCAGCGGCCCGCAGGTTCCGTCTTCTCAGTGATCGTTCGCGGCGGTCTTCCCGCCGCGTGAGGTTCTCAACAGGTGAGGCGAAGCGATATGTCGCTTCGTTCTCGCCGAATCGCGTTTGTGCGAATTAGAGTGAAGGCCCATGGCGCGCTATATCTTCATCACCGGCGGCGTCGTGTCCTCCTTGGGCAAGGGCCTCGCTTCAGCCGCTTTGGGTGCGCTTCTCCAGGCGCGCGGCTACACCGTTCGGCTTCGCAAGCTGGACCCGTATCTCAACGTCGATCCGGGCACCATGAGCCCGTATCAGCACGGCGAAGTCTTCGTCACCGATGACGGGGCGGAGACCGATCTCGACCTTGGCCATTACGAGCGGTTCACCGGCCGCCCGGCCACCCGGCGGGACAATGTGACCACCGGCCAGATCTACCAGGACATCCTCAACAAGGAGCGGCGCGGCGACTATCTCGGTGCCACGGTCCAGGTGATCCCGCATGTCACCAATGGCATCAAGGACTTCGTGCTCGAGGGCAATGAAGGCTTCGACTTCGTGCTGGTGGAAGTGGGCGGCACGGTGGGCGACATCGAGGGCTTGCCCTTCTTCGAGGCGACCCGACAGCTCAAGAACGACCTGCCGCGCGGCCACGCCATCTTCATCCACCTGACCCTCTTGCCCTACATCCCCTCTGCCGGCGAGCTGAAGACCAAGCCGACCCAGCATTCGGTGAAGGAGCTGCGCTCCATCGGCATCCAGCCGGACATTCTGCTCTGCCGCACCGACCGGGAGATCCCCCGCGAGGAGCGCCGCAAGCTGGCCCTCTTCTGCAATGTGCGGGAGAGCGCGGTGATCGAGGCGCGGGACGTGGACAATATCTACGCCGTGCCCTCCGCTTACCATGCGGAAGGCCTGGACACCGAGGTGCTGGCCGCCTTCGGCATCGAGCCGGCGCCGCTGCCCAAGCTCGCCCGCTGGACCAATATCGAGGACCGGGTGCGCAATCCCGAGGGCGAGGTCACCATCGCCATCGTGGGCAAATATACCGGCCTGAAGGACGCCTATAAGTCGCTCATCGAGGCGCTCGCCCATGGCGGCATCGCCCACAAGGTGCGGGTCAATCTCGACTGGATCGAGAGCGAGACCTTCGAGCGCGAGGACCCGGCGCCCTTCCTCGACCACGTGCACGGCATCCTCGTGCCCGGCGGCTTCGGCCAGCGCGGCGCCGAGGGCAAGATCCGCGCGGCCCAGTTCGCCCGCGAGCGGGCGGTGCCCTATTTCGGCATCTGCTTCGGCATGCAGATGGCGGTGATCGAGGCGGCGCGGAATCTGGCCGGCATCGAGGATGCCAATTCTACCGAGTTCGGCGACACGCCCGAGCCCGTGGTGGGCCTCCTCACCGAATGGCTGAAGGGCAACGAGCTGGAGAAGCGCCGGGCGAACGGCGATCTCGGCGGCACCATGCGGCTCGGCGCCTATCCCGCTCATCTTGAGAATGGCAGCCGGGTCGCGGGCGTCTATGGCGCGCTCGACATCCGCGAGCGCCATCGCCACCGCTACGAGGTGAACACCGCCTATAAGGAGCGGCTCGAACAGCACGGCCTGCGCTTCTCCGGCATGTCGCCGGACGGCCTGCTGCCGGAGATCGTCGAATATGCGGACCATCCCTGGTTCATCGGCGTGCAGTTCCATCCCGAGCTGAAGTCGCGGCCCTTCGAGCCCCATCCTTTGTTCGCCTCCTTCATCGGGGCGGCCATGGAGCAGAGCCGGCTGGTGTGATGCGGGGGGCGGTTGCCCTCGTCGGCGGGCACGTGCCACAAGGCTACGACCCGAACCACGAAGGAGTGTCCCATGCCGCGCGGCCTCGATCACCTTGTCCACGTGGTGCGGGATTTGGATGCGGCGGGAGAGGTCTATGACCTGATCGGGTTCACGGTCGGGCCGCGGAACCACCATCCCTGGGGCACGCACAACCGCATCGTTCAGACACCGGGCTTCTTCCTGGAGCTTCTGGAAGTCGCCGAGCCGGATAAAATTCCAGAGGCGTCCGGCAGCCACTTTTCATTCGGCGCCTTCAATCGCGATTTCCTCGCCCGGAACGGCGAAGGTTTTTCCATGCTGGCCCTGGAAGGCGGGGACCCGGCTGCCGAGAAGGCCGCTTTCGATGCGGCCGGTTTCGGTGGCTTCGACCTGCTCGACTTCTCCCGCATGGCGCGGCGGCCGGACGGGCAGGATGTGGAGGTGGGCTTCTCGCTCGCCTTCGCGCAGGATCCCGCCGCCCCGGATGCGGGCTTCTTCACCTGCACCCAGCGCAAGCCTGAGAATTTCTGGGCGCCCGACATGCAGCGGCACGCCAACGGCACCACGGGCATCGCCGGCGTGGTGCTGGTGGCGGACCACCCCGTGGACCATAGCAGCTTCATCGACACGCTTGCCGGGGTCACGCCGCGCCGGGTGACCGATGCCTGGTACATCGCCGCGACCCCGCGTGGGGAGATCGACATCATGACCCGCGCCACCTTCACCGAGCGCTTCGGCGTGCCCGCGCCGGCGGGCGAGGGCTTGCGGATCGCGGGCGTCCGCTTCTCCTCTCCGGGCGCTGCTGAGATGCGGCGCGGCCTTGCCGCGCGCGGCATGCTGGAAGAGAAGATCGAAGGGCTCGTGGTGATCTCGCCCAAGGCGGCCATGGGTGCCACCATCATCCTCGACCGTCCCACCTGAACGGGAGAAGACAGTCCTCGGCCTATTGCGTGCCTTTGGGGAAGATTGTCGGATAGGGTCTTTCAGCTTTGCGAATTTGACTTTTTTTGTCGGCTTTGGGGGAAGCTATGGCAGGGGATCGTACGTATTGCGCGCGTCGGCGCGAGGTGGCCCGTGCGCTCATGTGTTCCGCGGCGGCGTTGGTTGTCGGATCAGGTCTTTCAGGCGTGCTCCCGCAGCAGGCCATGGCGGCCGGCAATGGCTGGAACATGTATGAGAGTTACGGAAACAATTCCTATTCCGTGAGTTATGAATACTCTCTCCTGCAGGTGCTTGCGGGCGCCGCCCCCAGTTCGATGCTGATGTTCAAGACGTCCATAGATGGTGCCGGTACTTTCTCCCTTGGAATGGACACCGGCTCCACTGGTATCGTCTTGGGAGTTGGAAACGGTCACGCCAGAAATATTGCATATAATACAGATAAGCCCGGCTGGGTTTATTATAATAGCTCGGGGTTGCTGTTAACGGGCTACTTCACCAATCAGTCGAATGTCACCTTTCTGAACACGGATGGCTCAACGCCTGCGGTCTCCCAGGTGCAGGTCCTGATCGCGACCAAGGGCACCTGCATCGACCCGAAGGCGCCGAATGCCCAAAGCTGCGTGAACACAGACAGTCCCACCACTGCGATGATGGGGGTCGGCTTCGACCGCAACACCATGGGGGTAGGGGCTCCCAATGCACCCCACGGGACGAGCCTGCCGGGCTGGCTGGAAAAAGCCGCGCCGACACCGGCTTCGCTCAACCCGTTCCTGAACGTGGTGGGCATGGGCGATATCATGCGCCGCGGCTACATCGTCACGCCCACCGGGGTGAAGCTCGGTCTCACCACGGCCAACACGGCGTCGTCCGGCGGCAACCCTTTCGCCTATGGGCAGCTCGCTCCCCTGGGCCCTGGCCAGCCTCACAACTGGCAGGCCCAGCCCCTGGTGGTGACAGTGACCAACCCCGCTGGCGCCACCACGGGTCCCCAGGGCGGCGTTGCCTTGATGGACACTGGCGTGCAGGACGGCCTCCTGACCCTGCCGAACCTGAATTCCGATGGCTTCACGACCGACACGGGCATCCTGGCCGACGGCGTGACGGTGACCCTCGATCTGCTCGGCGCCCAGGGGCTTGTCGGCTACAATTTCAAGGTTGGTACCGGCAATCCGCAAATTCCCGCTGGTGTTCACTGGAGCTCAAAAGGCTCTGGGACCTTCTTCAATACTTCGCTCTTCACTTATACCGGCATCAACATCCTGTACGACGCCGACGGCGGCTTCGTCGGTGTCCAGCTCAACGGGGCGTCCCCTGGAACCGGTTATTTGCCGGGAACGGATGCATATGTGACGCCGGTGCTGGTTGCCAACGGGCTGCTGCAGCCGGTGAGTGACCTCTCGGTCGACTTGCCCGTATTGCTGACGGGTGCAGCCACGGTTTCGACAGTCAATGCCAATGCCACGTTCTCCGGCGACATGACGGGGCCGGGCAGCCTTGCCATCACCGGCCCGGGCACGGTGACGCTGGCGGGAAATGGCACATTCACCGGCGGCACCTTCGTGCAGCAGGGCACACTTTCCCTCACAGGCACGCTCACGGGCTCGCTCGACATCAGCGCCGGCGCTGCCTTCACCAGCGCCGGCGGCTATGCCGTGGCGCAGGGCGCGACCTTGACCAATGCGGGCACTTTCACCACCACGACGGTGGACATCCCCATGATGAATGCCGGCACCCTCGTCAATTCCGGCGTCATCACTTCCCCGCTCGGCAATATGGGCACGCTTCGCAACAGCGGCCAGATTGTCGGCGAGGTGGCCAATGTCGGCACATTCCGGAACAGCGGCAGCATTGTCGGCCCCGTGGCCAATTCCGGCACGCTTGAGAATGGCGGCGGGATCGTCGGCGACGTGATCAATACGGGCGTGTTCCGGAATGACGGCATCGTCATCGGCAGCCTCACCAATCGCGGAACGCTCACGGGCTCGGGCGGCGCGGCCAATCTTGTCAATGCCCCCGGCGGCTCCCTCGCGCCCGGCGGGGCAGGGGTGATCGGCACCTTCACCGTGCTCGACAGCTTCTCGACCCAGCATGGCTCCATGCTGTCCATGGATCTCGGGCGCGGCGGAACCAGCGACAAGGTCGCGGTCGGCACCGCCGCGACCCTTGGTGGCGGCGTGCTGCTCCTCACTCTCGGTGCTGGCGCGGGCGTCGGCAGCAGCTACACCCTCATCTCAGCGGGAAGCGTGACCGGCGCTTTTGAGGCCGTGTCGACCGGCAATCCGCTGCTGACCGCCGCCGTGACCTATGGCGCGAACGGCGTCGTGCTCAGCCTTCAGCGCAGCAGCGTCCCCTTTGCGTCGCACGCCTCCACCGGAAATCAGAGCGCCGTGGCCAGCGGGGCCGACACGCTGGATACCGGACATGCGGTGTCCCAGGCGATCGTCCAGCTCTCCGGCCTGGGCGCGGCTGCCGCCTTCGATGCCCTGTCCGGCGAAGCCTATGCCACGACCAGCGGTGTCCTGGCCTCCCAGAGCATTCTGGTGCGCAACGCGGTGATGGACCGGGCGCGCCAGCCCGTGATCGCGGCACCTCCGCCGGCGGTCCCGCTCAGCTATGCCGCGCCGGTTGCGTCCGGCCCGTTCGCGGTGAAGGCGGCCCCCGAGGACGCCCCAGTGGTCCCGAGCAACGCGTTCTGGACCGAGGCATTCGGCGCATGGGGCCATGTGGACGACAACGGCAACGCGTCCTCCGCCTCCACCAGCGTCGGCGGCTTCTTGGTGGGCGTCGACGGGGTTGTCGCCAATGCCTGGCGCGTGGGATTTGCCGCCGGTTACAGCTCTTCCACCATCTCGGTGACGGACCTGTCCTCCTCCACGTCAGCCGACACCGTCCATGTGGCGGTCTATGGCGGCGGCATGGCGGGCGCGCTCGCCCTGCGCTTCGGCGCAGCCTATGCCTGGAGCGATATGTCCTCCTCCCGCACGGTGGCGTTCCCCGGCCTCGTGAACCAGCTTTCAGCGGACTATGGCGCGCGGACCGGCCAGCTCTTCGGCGAGATGGCCTATCCCGTCGCGCTCAGCGCGGCGACGGTGGAGCCGTTCGCCGGCCTCGCTTACGTGAACGTCAACACCGACAATTTCACCGAGACCGGCGGCATTGCCGCTCTCGGCACCAATGGCGGGACCGACGCCGTTACCTATACCAGCCTTGGCGCGCGGGGCGCGCTGCCCTTCCAGCTCGGCACCACCGTGGCCACGCTGAAGGGGAGCCTCGCCTGGCAGCACGCTTTCGGGGACGTGACGCCGGAGGGCACCTTCTTCTTCACCGGCTCCCAGGCTTTCACGGTGACGGGCGCGCCCCTCGCCGAGGATGCGGCACTGGTGGAGGCGGGCATCGACGTCGCCTTCACCCCCACCATGAGCCTCTCGGTGTTCTATTCCGGGCAACTGGCCGAGAATGCCCAGGAGAACATGGTGAAGGGTGGCTTCTCGCTGAAATTCTGAGCTAGGCTCGACACCCTCCCGTTTGCGGGAGGGCATGAGTCGCGGAGGGGATTGTGGCGGGACAGCGCGTGAAAGCGAACATGAAGCCGGCGGCGAAGAGTGCTTCGGGCCTCGGCTTTATGCGCGAGCGCGCCGCCTATAAGAGCGGCGCGACCCCCGTGGCCGGCGCCGACGAAGCGGGCAGGGGGCCTCTGGCGGGCCCCGTGGTGGCCGCCGCCGTGATCCTCGACCCCAAGCGCGTGCCCAAGGGCCTGGACGATTCCAAGAAGCTCACCCGCCAGATGCGCGAGGCGCTGTTCGAGGAGATCTGCGCCACCGCCGAGGTGTCGGTGAGCCTCGCCCCGCCCGCGCGCATCGACCGGGACAATATCCGCCAGGCGTCCCTCTGGGCGCTCTCCAACGCGGTGCGCGGCCTGCCGCGTGTGCCGGCTCTGGTGTTCGTGGACGGCAATGATCCCCCGCCCATGCCTTGCGCGCTGGAGATGGTGATCGGCGGGGATGCCCTCATTGCCTCCATCGCCGCCGCCTCCATCATCGCCAAGGTGACCCGGGACCGGCTGATGGTGGGGCTCGGCAGCGTCTATCCCGCCTATGGCTTTGAGCGGCATATGGGCTATTCGACGCCCGAGCATGGGCTGGCCTTGCGGGCGCACGGCCCCTGCAAGCACCACCGTCAGTCCTTCGCGCCGGTGAGGGAGCAGCAATTGCTACTGTTCGGGGATGCGGCGGAGTAGGGCCGTTCTCAGGGCTCGTCATCCCCGGGCTTGACCCGGGGATCCACGCCTCGCCGCTTTACAGACCTTGTTCGATTGTGCCCCGCGGAGCCCCCGTGGATGCCCGGGTCAAGCTCGGGCATGACGGCTGTATGGAGTGGCGCGAGAGTCGCACGCCGTTAACCAAATACCCGCTATAGCTCCCCCGCCCGCGCATCCTTCACCCGCAGCACGGCCGCAACATTTAGCCGGTGAACTTCTTCATACGGCGCGTAGTAGGTCAGCACGCCGGTGGCGAAAGCCTCGTGCGCGAAGGTCTGCAAATCCTCAGAAATCACTTTAAGATCATTTGTTAGCTGGATGAGCTTCTCGACATAAGCCATTGTTGCGTAAATCAATTCTTTACCATAACCGCCATTGGCGATGACCTCTTCGGCCCCATGGTTCGGCAGGATCCGGCTGATCTCCCACCCTGCCATGCGGCTCAGATCGTTAAGATGAGCCGACAGCCGACCGGGCTCGTCCACATAGGTGATGGGGTCTTCCAGCGTGTCCCCGGCCAGCATCAGCCCGCCTGGAAGCAGCACCACGGTGCCGTCACGGGAATGGATGTCCACCTGCCGGAGCAGCACCGGCAGGGTGCCCACCTTCAGCGCCAACTCGCCCTCGAAGATGCGGTTCGGCAGGACGAGCGGCTTGATGGGCGGATCGCCCGTCTCCAGCACCTCCCGTTTCTCGGCCAGCATCTGCGCGGTGAGGGAATTGGCGATGATCTCGCAGTCCGCGAAGATCTCGTTCCCCGCCACGTGGTCGTCATGCCAGTGGCTCAGCACGACCGTGAATGTCCGCACGCCCCGCTCTTCCAGCGTGCGGCGGATGATGGCGGCGTGGGCCAGCGAGATGTGGGTGTCGTAGACGAGGGCCGCGTCCCCATCGATTACCGCATAGGAGGCGATGCCTGCCTCATAGGCGCCGTCATCCAGCCAGTTGGGCTCTGCGGAATGGAGCCGCACGCCGGGAATGCGCCCGTCATAGAAGGCGAGCACGTTGGGCGCGGGCGCCAGCACCCGTATGGTGGCGCCCATGGTCCCCATCATGGCGCGAAGCTTTATTCCGCCGCCGCGCGGGAATGGCCAAGGCGTTCGGCGAGGGTGGCGACGAGGTCGCGCGCGGCGTCCGCGATCACCGTGCCGGGCGGGAAGATGGCCTCGGCACCGGCGGCCTTCAGGGCCTCATAATCTTGCGGGGGTACCACGCCGCCCACCACCACCATGATGTCGCCGCGCCCTTCGGCCTCCAGCGCCGCCTTCAGGGCGGGCACCAAAGTGAGATGGCCGGCGGCCAGCGACGAGATGCCCACCACGTGCACGTCATTCTCCACCGCCTGCCGGGCGGCTTCGTCCGGGGTGGCAAAGAGGGGGCCGATATCCACGTCGAAGCCGAGATCGGCGAAGGCGGAGGCGATCACCTTCTGGCCGCGGTCGTGCCCGTCCTGGCCCACCTTGGCGACGAGGATGCGCGGGCGGCGCCCTTCGGCATGCTCGAATTCCTCCACCTGCTGTTGAACCTTGGCCACCTTGTCGGTCATGGCGCCGGCCTCCCGCTTATAGACGCCGGAAATGGCGCGGATCTCGGCGCGGTGGCGGCCGAAGACGGTCTCCAGCGCATCGGAAATCTCGCCAACGGTCGCCTTGGCGCGCGCGGCGTTCACCGCCAGCTCCAAGAGGTTGCCGCCCTCCGTCGCGCCAGTGGTGAGGGCGGTGAGCGCCGCCTCCACCTCTCCCGCGCTGCGCTCGGCCTTGAGGCGCTTGAGCTTCTCGATCTGCGCGGCGCGCACGGCGGAATTGTCCACCTTCAGCACGTCGATCTGCTGTTCGCGCTCGGGCTTGTATTTGTTGACGCCCACCACGGTCTGCGCCCCGCCATCGATGCGGGCCTGGGTGGTGGCGGCCGCCTCCTCGATGCGCAGCTTCGGGATGCCGGCCTCGATGGCCTTCGCCATGCCGCCCAGCGCCTCCACCTCCTCGATATGCGCCCAGGCTTTTGCCGCAAGGTCGGCGGTGAGGCGCTCGATGAAGAAGGAGCCGCTCCACGGGTCGATCTGGCGCGTGGTGCCGCTCTCCTGCTGGAGCAGGATCTGGGTGTTGCGGGCGATGCGGGCGGAGAAGTCCGTGGGCAGCGCCAGCGCCTCGTCCAGCGCATTGGTGTGAAGCGACTGGGTGTGGCCCTGGGTGGCCGCCATGGCCTCCACCGCCGTGCGCATCACATTGTTGAACACGTCCTGCGCGGTCAGGCTCCAGCCGGAGGTCTGGCAATGGGTGCGCAAGGGCAGGGACTTCGGGCTCTTGGCCCCTAAGTCGGTCATCAGCTTGGTCCACAGGAGGCGGGCGGCGCGCAGCTTCGCCACCTCCATGTAGAAGTTCATGCCAATGGCCCAGAAGAAGGAGAGGCGCGGCGCGAACACGTCGATGTCGAGCCCCGCCTTGGCGCCGGCCCGCACATATTCGACGCCGTCCGCCAGCGTATAGGCCAGCTCCAGGTCCTGCGTCGCTCCCGCCTCCTGCATGTGATAGCCGGAGATGGAGATGGAGTTGAAGCGCGGCATCTCCTTGGAGGTATAGGCGAAGATGTCCGAGATGATGCGCATGCTGGGTGCGGGCGGATAGATATAGGTGTTCCGCACCATGAATTCTTTGAGGATGTCGTTCTGGATGGTGCCCGAGAGCTTGGCATGGGGCACGCCTTGCTCCTCGCCCGCCACGATGAACAGCGCCAGGATGGGCAGCACCGCCCCGTTCATGGTCATGGACACGCTCATCTGGTCCAGCGGGATGCCGGAGAAGAGGGTGCGCATGTCGTAGATGCTGTCGATGGCGACGCCCGCCATGCCCACGTCGCCTGAGACGCGGGGATGGTCACTGTCATAGCCGCGATGGGTGGCGAGATCGAAGGCGACCGAAAGCCCCTTCTGGCCGGCGGCGAGGTTGCGCCGGTAGAAGGCGTTGGAATCCTCCGCCGTGGAGAAGCCGGCATATTGCCGGATGGTCCAGGGCTGGTTCACATACATGGTGGGGTAGGGGCCGCGCAGATAGGGCGCGATGCCGGGATAGGTATCGAGGAACGGCAGGCCCGCCACATCGCCCGCGCCGTAGAGCGGCTTCACCGGAATGCCTTCCGGCGTGATCCAGGGCGCGGTGGAGGCGGCGGGCGGGCTCACGTCCGGCGCGCGCCAGTCGATCTCGGCGAATGCGGGCAAGCGGCTCATGGTCCCCATCCTAGCTCAAAAGGCGCTCACGGGCGCGCAAGTTCTGAACAGCTCCGACAGCGGCTTCCCCCTCCCCAACCCTCCCCCGCAAGCGGGAGAGGGAGTTCACGGTTCGCGCAACGCAAAAGCCCTCTCCCGCTTGCGGGGGAGGGTTGGGAGGGGGCCTTCGCTACCCAATCCCCAGCGCCCGATGCGCCTTCCCCAACGCCTCCAGCGCGTCGCAGCCGGCATAAATGAACCCGTCCACCCCCGCCGCCTTCAGTTTCTCTTCCAGCTCTCCCGGGCGCCCGGCCAGCCAGACCGTGTGCGCCCCCGCCTTCTTCAGCGCGTCCGCCGCCGACACGCCCTCGGCGGCATAGACCTCGTCCGACGAGCAGATGCAGGCAAAGGTCGTGCCGGAGGCGGCGAACGCGCCGATCAGGTCATCCAGCCGCGCGAACGGCTCCGGCACCGGCGCTGCGATGCCGCCGGCCTCGAAGAAATTCTTCGCGTAGGTGGCCCGGGCCGTGAAGGCCGAGACGGGGCCGAGCACCGCCAGGAAAACGGAGGGCGAGGTGGGCGCCGCCTCCGCTGCATCGCGCAAGGCCTCGAACGGCTCGGCGAGGCGGTGCGGGGTGAGGGCCGTGTCCGTGGCGGGCGGCGGCAAGGTGGGGGCAGGGGCGAGCACGTCGGGCACTGGCTGGCCGAGAAGGGGAAATTCCGAGGTGCCAGTTACCGGCTCCTTGCGGGTCGCCACGTCCTTGGCGCGGTGCTTGCGAACTTCGGACACCTCGCCTTGCCACCAGGCCTGCGATAGGGCATCCGCCATGCCGCCCTTCGCCTCGATAGCACGGAAGATGTCCCAGGCGGCCGCGGCGAGCCCGTCCGTCTGCGTCTCCATGGCGCCGGCACCGGCTGAGGGATCGGCGACGCGGTGGAGGTTCGCCTCCTCCAGCAGCACGAGCTGGGTGTTACGGGCGAGCCGCCTTGCGAAGCTGTCGGGCAGGCCCAGCGCCTGCGTGAACGGCAGCACGGTGACGCTGTCCGCCCCGCCCACGCCGGCCGAGAAGGCGGCGATGGTGGTGCGCAGCAGGTTCACATAGGGATCGCGCCGGGTCATGGAGCGCCACGCCGTGGTGGCGTGCACCTTGACCGGCGCCGCCTTCAGCCCTACCTCGCGCGCCACGGCGCCCCAGAGCAGGCGCATGGCGCGGAACTTGGCGATGGTGGCGATCTGGTTCACGTCGGCGGTCAGCGCCAGCTCGATGCGCGTCGCCGCGTCCTCCAGCGAAACGCCTGCGGCTTCGAGCGCGCGCAGATAGGCCACCGCCGTGGCGAGCACGGCCGCCAGCTCCTGTGCATCCGAGGCGCCGGCGGCGTGATGCACGGCGCCGTCCGCCCGGGCGAACTGCGCGGCGGTGAAACCGCGCGCGGCGAGGATGCCGCAGGTCTCGGTGAAGCGCTGGGAGAGGTTCGCCCAAGGCATGGGCGCCGAGCCCACTTGCGCCATGTCGCCGATGGGATCGAGGCCGAAGGAGACGGCGAGGCCCTTGGGATCATGGCCGCGCTCGTCCAGGAGCTTGGCGAAGGCGAGGGCATCCTCGCGGCCCTTGAAATGCCCGCTCTCCAGCCGCGTCTCGATGAGGTCCAGCATCACGCTGTCGAGGATGCGGGTGAGGACATCGCCGTCGGGAATGCCGAAGCCGTGGGCGTGGGGCGAGGAGGCGAAGACGAGGGTGAGGCCGGAGGCACCGCCGTTGAGGTCCTCCAGCGCCTGGGCGTTGGCATCGTCCTTATCCGCCTGATCGACCCGCGCGGAGACGATCCAGGGCGCTCCTGCGGCACGCCCGGCAATGGGCGCGGCGCCCGGCTTGCGAGGGGGCAAGGGATCGAGAGTCAGGCCCTCATAGGTGCGGGCGACCAGCTTCTTGTCATAGGGCGCGCCCTTGAGCACGCCGTCCACCAGCTTTAGCCAGTCCTCGCGGGTAGCGGGCTTGATGTCTGCGGCGAAGGGGAGGTCGGTCACGCCGGTGTCTCCTGTGCGTCACGAGCGATGAGCTTCTGCTCGTCCTCGAACATATAGTCCCGCCGCACCGGCACGTCGTCCCGACGTTCGGCCAAGAGGAGCTGGAACACCATATTGGAGCCGTGCAGGAAGCCCAGCTCCACGGCGGAGAGGTAAAAGTCCCACATGCGGGCGAAGCGGGCGCCCATCATGGCCTCCACCTCGGCATAGCGGGCCATGAAGCGGTGCCGCCAGGCGCGGATGGTCCAGTAATAATGGAGCCGCAGCACCTCCATGTCCGCCACCCACAGATGGGTGCGCTCGGTGGAGGCGAACACCTCTGACAGCGCCGGCACATAGCCGCCGGGGAAGATGTATTTGCGGATGAAGGGCGCGGTGGTGCCGGGCGGCGACATGCGGCCGATGGCGTGGATCAGCGCGAAGCCGCCGGGCGCCAGCAACTCGCGGATCGTCGTGAAATATTCGTCGAAATGATTGACGCCCACATGCTCCATCATGCCGATGGAGACGAGGCGGTCATATTTCCCATCGAGGTTGCGGTAATCCACCTCGCGGAAGTCGATCAGGTCGGCGACACCGGCCGCCTCCGCGAGGCGCCGGGATTCGGCCAGCTGCTCGGGCGAGACATTAATGGCGGTGACGTGGGCGCCGCATTCCTTGGCGAGATAGATGGAGAGCCCGCCCCAGCCGGAGCCGATCTCGGCCACGCTCATGCCCGGCGTGATCTTCAGCTTCGCCGCCACATGGCGGAACTTGGCGCGCTGGGCATCCGCCAGGGGCTGGTCGGGATAATCGAAATAGGCACAGGAATAGGCCATGGTCTCGTCCAGCCACAGCCGGTAGAAATCGGCCGGGTGGTCGTAATGGCTAGAGACGTTCTCCTTGGCCTTGCCAATGGGGTTCGCCTGCTGGAAGCGCTTCAGCGAGCGCCACGCCTTGCGCAGCGCCTGCTGGACGGGATGGCTGCCGAGCCCTTTGCGGTTCATCGAGAACAGCAGCAGCAGATCGAACACGCCCGAGCCGTCCTCGAAGGTGAGGCGCCCGTCCATATAGGCTTCGGCGGCGATGAGTTCGGGATTGAAGAACAGGTCCCGCTCCAGCTTCTCATCCATCAGGCGGACGGTGACCTTCGGTCCGTCCACGCCCGAGCCGAAGACGGTGCGCTCGCCCTTGGCGGTGATGACGGTGAGGGCGCCTTTCTCCACGAAGCGGGAGAGGAGATGAGAAAGGAGGCGCATCAGGCGGGTTCCTGGAGGCTTGGCGCGGCAGACTCCCTCTCCCGCTTGCGGGGGAGGGCTGGGGAGGGGGCGGTGCCCAAAAAAGCCGAGGCAGGCGACTTGGAGTGGCCGGCTGGCCCCCTCCCTAACCCTCCCCCGCAAGCGGGAGAGGGAATGTCGCCCGCTCCCATCACGCGAATTCCAAAATCACCGCGTCCACCGCCAGGCTGTCGCCGGGCTTCGCATGGACGGCCTTGACCACTCCGTCGCGCTCGGCGCGCAGCACGTTCTCCATCTTCATGGCTTCCACCACGGCCAAAGCCTCGCCCGCCTTGACCTCCTGGCCGGGCACGGCGGCGATGGAGACCACCAGCCCCGGCATGGGGCACAGAAGCTCCTTGCCGCCGCCGGAGAGCTTCTTCTCCGGCATCCAGGCGGCAAGCTCCGCCTCGCGCAGGGTGAACACCCGCGCCTCGGTGGCGATGCCGCGATAGGCGAGCGCGACGCCGTTGGGCAGCGGGCGCACCTGGAGCGCGGCCGGGGTGCCGTCGATGGCGCCGAGCCACACCGGCGCGCCCGGCGTCCAGGTGGAGGTCAGCGCGTGAACATGGCCCTTCGCGCCGGCCGCGTCGAACACCTGCACCTTGAAGGCGCCGTCCGCCTCCTTGATCTCGCAATGCACCACCATCAATTCGTGGGGGCCGCCGAGATGCACCACCCGGCGCTTGTCGAAGGTGACGGGCGTGCCCATCATCTGGCCGGAGATGCGCCGCTTGCGGGCGTTCTGCACGTGGTCGATCACGGCAGCGACCGCCGCGAGCGCATGGGTCAGCTCGCCCTCGGGCGCGCGGGCGTGGAAGCCGTCGGGATATTCCTCGGCGATGAAGCCAGTGGAGAGCTTGCCCGCCTTCCAGCGCGGATGGGCCATCAGCGCGGAGAGGAAGGGGATGTTGTGGCCGATGCCGTCGATGCCGAAGGCGTCGAGCGCGTCCGCCTGCGCCTCGATGGCCGCCGCGCGGGTGGGTGCGTGGGTCACCAGCTTGGCGATCATGGGATCGTAATAGAGCGAGATTTCCCCGCCCTCGTATACGCCCGTATCGTTGCGCACGGTGATGTCACCGAACGTGCCTTCCACCGGCGGGCGGTAGCGCACGAGGCGGCCGATGGAGGGCAGGAAGCTGCGGTAGGGGTCTTCCGCATAGATGCGGCTTTCCACCGCCCAGCCCTTCAGCTTGATATCGTCCTGGGTGAAGGCGAGTTTCTCGCCATAGGCCACCCGGATCATCTGCTCCACGAGGTCGATGCCGGTGACCAGCTCGGTGACGGGGTGCTCCACCTGGAGGCGGGTGTTCATCTCCAGGAAGTAGAAGCTCTTGTCCTGGCCGGCGACGAACTCCACCGTGCCGGCGCTGTCGTATCCCACGGCTTTCGCGAGGGCGACGGCCTGCTCGCCCATCTTCTTCCGCGTGGCTTCGTCGAGCAGCGGGGAGGGGGCCTCCTCCACCACCTTCTGGTTGCGGCGCTGGATGGAGCATTCGCGCTCGCCGAGGTAGGCTACGTTGCCGTGCTTGTCGCCCAGCACCTGGATCTCGATGTGGCGCGGGTCGACGATGAATTTCTCCACGAACACCCGGTCGTCGCCGAAGGAGGATTTCGCCTCCGACTTCGCGCGGTCGAAGCCGTCCTGCACCTCTTCGCGGGAATGGGCGATGCGCATGCCCTTGCCGCCGCCGCCGGCAGACGCCTTGATCATGACGGGATAGCCGATCTCGTCGGCGATCTTCGCCGCCTGGACCCCATCCTCGATCACGCCGAGATAGCCGGGCACGGTGGAGACGTTCGCCGCCGCCGCTGCCTTCTTGGATTCGATCTTGTCGCCCATGGCCTCGATGGCATGGGGGTTCGGGCCGATGAAGACGATGCCCGCTTCCTTCAAGGCGGTCGGGAAGGCCGCGCGCTCGGAGAGGAAGCCGTAGCCGGGATGCACCGCCTCCGCGCCGGTCTGCTTGCAGGCCGCGATGATCTTGTCGATGAGCAGATAGGACTGGGCGGCCTGGGGCGGGCCGATATGCACCGCCTCGTCCGCCATCTCCACATGGAGCGCGTCCTTGTCCGCGTCCGAATAGACTGCCACCGTCTTGATGCCCATTTTGCGCGCCGTCTTGATGACGCGGCAGGCGATCTCACCCCGGTTCGCGATCAGAATCTTCGAGAACATGCGTGTCGGTCCCCCGGCGCCTGGCGCCTATTCTGGTTCGGTTCACCTCTCCCCGAGGGGGAGAGGTCGGCGCCGCAGGCGACGGGTGAGGGGGCTCCGGCCTCTGGGGTGAGGGTCGAACCCCCTCACCCCAGCCCTCTCCCCCTCGGGGAGAGGGAGCCCACGCATTTTCGCTAAAGCGGCAGGTTGTCGTGCTTGCGCGGCGGCTGCTCCACCTTCTTGGAGCGCAGCATGGCGAGGGCGCGGGCGAGGCGCTTGCGGGTGGTCCTGGGCATGATCACCTCGTCGATATAGCCCCGCTCCGCCGCCACGAAGGGCGAGAGGAAGCGCTGCTCGTAATTCTTGGTCTGGGCGGCGATCTTGTCCGGGTCGCCCATGTCGGCGCGGAAGATGATCTCCACCGCGCCTTTCGCGCCCATCACCGCGATCTGCGCCGTGGGCCAGGCATAGTTCACGTCGGCGCCCACGTGCTTGGAGGCCATCACGTCATAGGCCCCGCCGAACGCCTTGCGGGTGATGACGGTGACGAGCGGCACGGTCGCCTGCGAATAGGCGAACAGCAGCTTGGCGCCATGCTTGATGAGGCCGCCATATTCCTGCGCCGTGCCGGGGAGGAAGCCGGGCACGTCCACGAAGGTGACGATGGGGATCTCGAACGCGTCGCAGAAGCGCACGAAGCGCGCGGCCTTGCGGGAGGCGTCGGAATCCAGCACGCCCGCCAGCACCATGGGCTGGTTGGCGACGAAGCCCACCGTGCGCCCCTCAATGCGGCCAAAGCCGGTGACCATGTTCTTGGCGAACGCCGCCTGGATCTCGAAGAAATCCCCCTCGTCCGCCACCTTCAGGATCAGCTCCTTGATGTCGTAGGGCTTGTTGGGGTTTTCCGGCACCAGGGTGTCGAGGCTGTCGTCGATGCGCAGCGGATCGTCGAAGGACGGCCATTCCGGCACGCCGTCCTGGTTGTTCAGCGGCAGGAAGTCGATGAGCCGCCGGGTCTGGAGCAGCATCTCCACGTCGTTCTCGTAAGCCCCGTCCGCCACCGAGGACTTGGTGGTGTGGACCTTGGCGCCGCCCAGCTCCTCGGACGTGACGGTCTCATTCGTCACCGTCTTCACCACATCAGGGCCGGTGACGAACATGTAGCTCGTGTCCCGCACCATGAAGATGAAGTCGGTCATGGCGGGGGAATAGACGTCGCCGCCCGCGCACGGCCCCATGATGAGGGAGATCTGCGGGATCACGCCGGAGGCGGTGACGTTGCGCTTGAACACCTCGCCATAGCCGCCGAGCGCGGCGACGCCCTCCTGGATGCGCGCGCCGCCGGCATCGAACAGGCCGATGATGGGCGCGCGGGTCTTCAGCGCCATGTCCTGGATCTTGGTGATCTTGCGGGCGTGCTCCTCGGAGAGGGAGCCGCCGAACACCGTGAAGTCCTTGGCGAACACGAAGACCTGCCGGCCGTTCACCGTGCCCCAGCCGGTGACCACGCCGTCGCCGGGGATCTTCTGGGTCTCCATGCCGAAATCGATGCAGCGGTGCTGCACGAAGGTGTCGAACTCCTCGAACGAGCCCCGGTCCAGCAGCAGTTCGATGCGCTCGCGGGCGGTGAGCTTGCCGCGGGCGTGCTGCGCGTCGATGCGCTTCTGGCCGCCGCCGAGCGCCGCGATGCTGCGCCGGCTCTCAAGCTCTTCGAGAATTTCCTTCATGCGCCATCCCCTGGTGCAGCCTGCGCCGCGTCCAACTCGAATCAGTCTAATGGTGCCTTACGCCGGAGGGAAAGGCCCAGCTTGGTCGTGGCAGGGGCAAAATATGGCGGGAGCGAAGAATTCTTTTCGCAAATGCGGGATAGAACCGTGTGTGCCCCCGCTTTGGGGCGGCTCACCTTGAATTACATGAAGATGCCGTTGCGGCGACCAAATCCCGCCACGCCTGCGGTGTGGAAAAGCCGCGGATCCCTACGTCAATGGTGGTAGGACGCATCGGCTGGCGGTTGAGAGATAAAATGTTCGCTTCGCGTATTTTGGGTTTGGTTTTCAGCCTGGGATTCACCTGCGCGGCCACCGCCGCCCTCGCCGTGCCGGGCTACACCACCGGCAATGTGAACATGCGGGCGGGGCCGGATACGGAATTTCCCCGCGTCACCGTGCTGCCGGCCGGCGTGCCGGTGGAGATTGCGGGGTGCCTCGACAACCAGTCCTGGTGCGACGTGATCTACGGGCCGAACCGGGGCTGGGTCTATGGCGAGTATCTCGCCTTCTCCTATCAGGGCCGGCGGGTGCTGGTGCCGGAATATGCGCCGCTGATCGGCATCCCCATCATCGGCTTCAACTTCGGCAATTACTGGGGCAGCTATTATCGCGGCGCGCCCTGGTGGGGGCAGCGGGCCCGCTGGCAATATTTCAATCCGCGCCCGCGCCCCGGCTGGGGCCGGCCGCCTTCCGGCCCCGGCCCGCGCCCGCCGGGCTGGTGGCGGCCGGGCTATCGGCCCCCGCCGGGCCCGGGTCCCGGCTACCGTCCGCCCGGCTGGCACGGCGGCCCGCCGCCCGGCGCGCCCGGCTTCGTGGGTCCGCGCCCGGGTTGGCAGGGTGGCCCGCGTCCGGGCTGGAATGGCGGTCCGCCGCCGAACGCGAATCCCGGCCGGCCCGGCTGGCAGGGCGGTCAACGTCCCGGGTGGCAGGGCAACCCGCCTCCGCGGGCCAATCCCGGCGGTCCGCGCCCCGGCTGGCAGGGCCGTCCTCCGACCCAGGCCCATCCCAATCAGCCCCCTAGTCCGCGTCCAGGCTGGCAAGGGGGGCGTTCCCCGGCCGCTCCTGGCGGATCTCCGCCCAATGCCGGTAGGCCGCCGCAGCCACATCGCATGCCTGCTGGCTTTCAGCAGGCGGCGCCACGGGCGGGCCAGCCCGCACCCAATGCGAGGTCTCATGCGTGCAGACCGACGCCGCAGAATCCGTGTCCGCCGCGATGATAACGTGCCGCGCCCTTCCCACGAGGGGCGCGGCGCTCTAATGGCTTGCGCCATGTTCGCCTCATCCGCAGCCCCCATCTTCCGCTTCGCGCCCTCGCCCACCGGCCTCATCCATGTGGGCAATGTCCGCACCGCGCTTCTCAACGCGCTCCTGGCGCGGCGCGCGGGCGGCACCTTCATCCTGCGCTATGACGACACCGACGTCGCCCGCTCGCGGGAAGAGTTCGCCCACGCCATCGCCGAAGACCTCGACTGGCTCGGCATTCCCCCCGACAGGGTGGAGCGCCAGTCCGCGCGCCTGCCCATCTATGGGGCGGCGGCGGAGCGGCTGAAGGCGGCGGGCCGGCTCTATCCCGCCTATGAGACCGAGGCGGAGCTGGACCTGAAGCGCGGCCTCCAGCGCGCGCGGGGCCTGCCGCCGGTCTATGACCGCGCCGCTCTGGCGCTCACCGACGCCGACCGCGCGCGTCTGGAAGCGGAGGGCCGCAAGCCCCATTGGCGCTTCAAGCTCGACCACCGCGTCATCTCCTGGGACGACGGCGTACGCGGGCCGCAGAATCTGGATACGGCGAGCCTGTCGGACCCCGTTCTGGTGCGGGAGGACGGCACGTTCCTCTATACGCTGTGCTCGGTGGTGGACGATCTCGATTTCGGCATCACCGACGTGGTGCGCGGCGAGGACCATGTCTCCAACACCGCGGTGCAGGTGGAGATTTTCGAGGCCCTGGGCGGACACGCGCCCCGCTTCGCGCACCACAACCTATTGACGCTGCCGAGCGGGGAGGGGCTCTCCAAGCGCCTCGGCCATCTCTCCGTCCGCGCCCTGCGCGAGGCGGGGCAGGAGGCGCTGGCGGTGGCCGCCGCCGCCGTTCTGGTGGGCACCTCCGAGGCGCTGGCGCCGGTGGAGAGCCTTCAGGCGCTGGCCGCCAAGGTGGACCTCTCCCACATCTCCCGCGCCCCCGCGCGGTTCGATCCGGAGGAGCTTTCCGCCCTCACCGCCCGCACCCTGCACTATCTGCCCTATGAGGCAGTGGCGCACCGGCTGGAGAATGCCGGTATCGGCGGCGGCGCGGCATTCTGGCTGGCGGTGCGCGGCAATCTCTCGCGTTTCGCCGAGGCGCTGGACTGGTGGGAGATCGTGGAGACGCCGCGGCTCGGGCTTGTCGCGTCGGAAGATGCCGAATTCCTCGCCGCCGCCGGCGATGCGCTGCCGCCCGAGCCCTGGGGCGCGGACACCTACGGCGCCTGGATCGCCGCCCTGAAATCCGCCAGCGGCCGCAGCGGAAAGGCCCTGTTCCGGCCATTGCGCCTCGCGCTCACGGGCCAGGAGAAGGGGCCGGAACTGGCCGCCTTGCTGCCGCTCATGGGCCGCCGCCGCGTTCTTGCCCGCTTGCGGGGGGAGGTTGGCTGATTGCACGGCCGTGGGGGCGCGGCCACATCGGGACACCGAAATGAAACGCGCTGTCTGTGCCGCCATCTTCCTCCTCTTCGCCGCCGCGCCCTCCCGTGCGGAAGAGCCAGCCGACCGCCCGGCCCAGGCGATGGGCTGGTACGGCGGCGAATACCAAGCGTGCGGCGCAAAGACCTCCACGCCGGAGATCGCCGGCTGCATCAATGACCTTGCCGCAAAATGGGACCAGCGGCTCAACACCGCCTATCAGGCCCTGATGACGAGCCAGACGCCGGATCAGAAGGAGCGGTTGCGCATCGCCGAGCGGGACTGGCTGCAGTTCCGCAACGCCAATTGCGACTTCTACCTGAACGTCCAGGGCACCATCGCGAACATTAAATATGCCGAATGCAAAAGGGTGCTGACGGCCCAGCGGACCATCGAGCTGGAGACCGAGGCAAGGCCCTAGGCTGACCGCTATCAGGCGCCCTCAGTACGTCCGTCATGCCCGGGCTTGTCCCGGGCATCCACGTCTACTCGTTTGCTGCTTCCCTGCGGAGCCACGTGGATGGCCGGGACAAGCCCGGGCATGACACTGGTTCGTTCGCTCTGTCCGGATTGAATGTCGAGACAGCCCAATCCCCCCGGTGTCGCGGCCGCCCGTCCTCGGGCATAAAGCGCGCCTCGGATGCGGGGAGGGGGATTCGCATGAGCGCCGACGCCAGGATCGAAGTCCGTGCCGTGGAGCGGAGCGATCATGCGGCATGGCTGCCTTTGTGGCGCGCCTATCAGGCGTTCTACGATATCGCCATGCCGCCCGACGTCTCCGAGCTGACATGGTCCCGCATGCTGGACGCCGCCGAGCCCATCTCCGGCGCGCTGGCATGGCAAGGCCCCGCCGCCGTGGGCCTCGTCCATTATCTGGAGCACCGCTCCACCTGGAGCGCGGCCAATGTCTGCTATCTCCAGGACCTGTTCGTGTCGCCCGATGCGCGCGGCGGCGGCATCGGTCGCGGGCTGATCGCCCACGTCTATGAGGCGGCCGACCGCAAGGGCTATGCGGAGGTCTATTGGCTGACCCACGAGACCAATGCGACGGCGCGGAAGCTCTACGACCAAGTGGCCGAGCGCACCGGCTTCCTGCATTACGCGCGCGCCCCGGCCCCCTGACGCTGGGCGAAGCGCATCAAGGCGGGGATGCCGCGCCCGCAGTCTTCCCTCCCGCCGCCTCCGCCCCCATATTGGCGCCATGGCCAAAGCATCCCGTCCCGGCAAGCTCGGTGAGCGCTCGCAGCGCCACTTCGAGCCTGCGCCGCTCCAGACCCTCGATCCCGCCCTTGCCGCCTCGCTCGGCCTGACGCCGGGCGACCTCGGCGAATTCGAATCCGCCGGCGCCTCCGCCACCGTGGCGGCGCTGTCGCGGCTGATCGAGACGGGCCGCCCGGAGGTCAACGGCCAGACCTGGATGCCCCACCGCCCGCCGCGCCCGGAAAAGAGCGAGGGCGGCATCCGCTTCGAGATGAAGAGCGATTTCAAGCCCTCCGGCGACCAGCCCCAGGCCATTGCCGAGCTGTCCGCCCAGGCGCGGGCGCAAGAAAAGGACCAGGTGCTCCTCGGCGTTACCGGCTCGGGCAAGACCTTCACCATGGCCAAGGTGATCGAGGAATTGCAGCGCCCCGCCATCGTGCTCGCGCCCAACAAGACGCTTGCGGCGCAGCTCTATGGGGAGTTCAAGAGCTTCTTCCCCGACAATGCGGTGGAGTATTTCGTTTCCTATTACGATTACTACCAGCCGGAAGCCTACGTCCCGCGCACCGACACCTATATCGAGAAGGAATCCTCCATCAACGAGCAGATCGACCGCATGCGCCATTCGGCGACGCGGTCTTTGCTGGAGCGGGACGACGTGATCATCGTCGCCTCGGTCTCGTGCATTTACGGCATCGGCTCGGTGGAGACCTATTCCTCCATGACCTTCAAGCTGGAGGTGGGCGAGCGCATCGACCAGCGCCAGCTCATCGCCGACCTCGTGGCGCTCCAGTACAAGCGCATCCAGTCCGATTTCGGCCGCGGCACCTTCCGGGTACGGGGCGACAGCGTGGAGATCTTCCCGGCCCATTATGAGGACCGGGCGTGGCGCGTCTCTTTGTTCGGCGACGAGGTGGAGAGCATCGCCGAGTTCGACCCGCTCACCGGCCACAAGACCGGCGACATGAAGAGCGTGAAGGTCTACGCCTCCTCGCATTATGTGACGCCCCGGCCGACCCTGATCCAGGCCATTTCAGGCATCAAGAACGAGCTGCGCCTCAGGCTCGACGAACTGAACAAGATGGGCCGCCTGCTGGAGGCCCAGCGCCTGGAGCAGCGCACCCGCTACGATCTGGAGATGATGGAGGCGACGGGCAGCTGCGCCGGCATCGAGAACTATTCCCGCTGGCTCACGGGCCGGAAGCCCGGCGAGCCGCCGCCGACTTTGTTCGAATATGTGCCGGACAACGCCCTCGTCTTCACCGATGAGAGCCACGTCACCATTCCGCAGATCGGCGCCATGTATCGCGGCGACTTTCGCCGCAAGGCGACGCTGGCGGAATACGGCTTCCGCCTGCCCTCCTGCATGGACAACCGGCCCCTGCGCTTCGAGGAATGGGACGCCATGCGGCCCCAGACCGTCCATGTCTCCGCCACCCCCGGCACGTGGGAGATGGACCGCACAGGCGGCGTCTTCGTGGAGCAGGTGATCCGCCCGACTGGCCTCATTGACCCGCCCGTGGAGGTGCGCCCCGCCCGCACCCAGGTGGACGACCTCTTGGGCGAGGTGCGGGCCGTGACGGCGCAGGGCTATCGCACGCTCGTCACCGTGCTCACCAAGCGCATGGCCGAGGACCTGACCGAATACCTGCACGAGAACGGCGTGCGCGTGCGCTACATGCATTCGGACATCGACACCATCGAGCGCATCGAGATCCTGCGGGACCTGCGCCTCGGGGCGTTCGACGTGCTGGTGGGCATCAACCTGCTGCGCGAGGGCCTCGACATCCCGGAGTGCGGGCTCGTCGCCATTCTGGACGCCGACAAGGAAGGCTTCCTGCGCTCGGAGACCTCGCTGATCCAGACCATCGGCCGCGCGGCTCGAAACGTGGACGGACGGGTGATCCTCTATGCCGATAACGAGACCGGCTCCATGCAGCGCGCCATGGCGGAGACCACCCGCCGGCGCGAGAAGCAGCTCGCCTACAATGCCGAGCACGGCATCACGCCGGAGAGCGTGAAGAAGGCCATCGGCGACATTCTCGGCTCGGTCTATGAGCGCGATCATGTGCAGGTGGATGCGGGCCTCGCCGAGGAAGGCGCCGCCTTCGGCCACAACCTCAAGGCGGTGATGGCGGACCTGGAGAAGCGCATGCGCGCCGCCGCCGCCGACCTCGATTTCGAGCAGGCCGCGCGCCTGCGCGACGAGATCAAGCGCCTCCAGGCCACCGAGCTGGCGCTGATCGACGATCCCATGGCCCGCCAGGAAGCGGTGGACGACAAGACCGGCGGCTTCCGCGGCCCGAAGAAATACGGCCGCGCCGCCAACCTGCCCCCATCCGCCAAGGGGAAGGGCCGCCGCGCGCCTTCATCCGAGGGCGAGGCCAAGGAAGATGACGGCTTCATTCCCTCCCGCCAGCGCGGGCCGGACGAGACCCCGCTTGCCGCCCCGCGCCCGTCTGCCAAGGTCGCCAAGCCCTCGCTGGACGACATGGGGCCGGGCACGGACCGGGCGGAGCCCATGTCCGTGCTGGACTATCAGCCGCGCCCGCGGCCCGACCCCGGGACGAAGGGGTACAGGAAAGGCGGGCGGCGGAAGGGGTGAGGTCACAGGCGCGATCATCCAGCCGGCGAATTCGCGCACCTTCCGTTTCGGTACATAGATAAGCCTGAATCAGGCTCCTCTATCCCGCACGGCATCGCTTCGGGAGCCGCTTTTCGCGGCGCTGGCGAGCCTGAATTGCGGGGGGCCGGCGTGACGGCGACGCGGATACGTTTCTGCGGCATTTTTTGTGCCGCCTTCACACCCTTTCTGATGGCCGGGTGTGCGACGGCGCCCCTGGATGAGGCCGGGTCTCTCGCCTCCTATACGGACCTTGCACAGGCTGACGGCCTCCTGGCCAAGTCGAAGCTGCGCATCGACAAGGAGGCCGTCCTTGCCGCGCGGACGGTGCGTCTCGTGCCGACCGTCTTTTCCGATACGGCACGCCGGGACACGATCACCGAGGATCAGCGCAGGCTCGTCACCAATGCGGTGGACCGTTCGCTGTGCGCCGGCCTCAGCGAGCGGTTCCAGGTGGTGGCCCCATCGGAGAGCGCCGATCTCACCGTGCACGCGGTGGTCACCAACATGACCCCGACAGACGAAAAAGCCGTGGCGGCGACAAAGCTCGCGTCCGTCGCCAAGTCGGTCCTTCTGCCGGGGATCCCGGTTCCCACGCCGCGCATCCCCATCGGCCTGGGCAGCCTCTCCATGGAGGGGGAAGCGAAGGGCCGGGACGGTCGGCAGGAGGCCGCCATGGTCTGGGGCCGGGGCGCCACTTTCCTCTCGGGTTCGGCGCGGGTCTCGACCTCCGGCGATGCGTATGAACTGGCGAGCGCCTTTGGCGACGACTTCAGCAAGCTTCTGGTGAAGGGAGAGAGCCCGTTCAAGAGCCTGTCCGGCCCGCCATCCATGGAGCGCCTTCAGTCCTGGGCCGGCGGGGCGCCCAAATATGCCGCTTGCGAGGCGTTCGGGCGGGAGCAGGGCGTCACCGGGCTGGTGAGCGGCGCCATGGGGCTGCCGCCCGAATGGACGGACAAGGGGAGCGGCGCAGGCGTCGTCGCCGCGGCTCCCGCCCCCGCCGAGCCCTGAGCGACAGGCACGCTCATTGGGGGGCTTTCGTTCTCCCGACATCTGGCGACTGGTAGGCTGGCGCACGCGCGCCTATCCTCACGCGCACAGGCCAGCTCTAGCCGGCGACGGGAGATCAGCGTGCATCATCAAGGTCCAGTCTTCTCCCCCGCCTCCGAAGGTTCCGGCGGCGGCATCGAGAGCCGTTTTGCCGAAGTGAACGGCGTGCGGCTGCATTACCTCGTTGCCGGGCAGGGCGATCCGGTGCTGTTGCTGCACGGCTATGCGCAGACCAGCCACATGTGGCGCCCGCTGATAGCCGAGCTGGCGAAGACCCACACGGTGATCGCGCCTGATCTGCGCGGCTTCGGCGAGAGCGCCAAGCCCGAAGGCGGATACGACAAGAAGACCCTGGCGCAGGACGTTCACGCCCTCATGGCCTCTCTCGGCCATGCGCGCTTCGGCCTTGCGGGCCACGATATCGGGCTGATGGTGGCTTATGCCTATGCCGCGCAATATCCCGAAGAGGTGAGCCGCATCGCGCTGATGGACGCCTTCCTGCCCGGCGTCGGCGATTGGACCACGGTGTGGCTCATGCGCGACCTCTGGCACTTCCACTTCTACGGCAAGACGCCCCTCGCCCTCGTGGAGGGCCGGGAGCGCATCTATTTCGAGCACTTCTGGAACGACTTCGCCGCCGACCCGGAAAAATCCGTCTCCGAGGCTGATCGGCAATTCTATGCGGCCGAATATGCGCGGCCGGGCGGCATGCGCGCGGGCTTCGAGGTGTTCCGCGCCTTTGCTCAAGACGCTGAGGATTTCGCCGGCTTCGCCAAGACCAAGCTGAAGATGCCCATGCTGGTGCTCGCGGGCGAGAAGGCCTCGGGCACCTTCCTGATCGATCAGGGCCGCCTTGTCGCGGAGACCGTCGAAGGGGTGGTGGTGGAGGGCTCCGGCCACTGGCTCATGGACGAGGCGCGGGACAAGGTGGTGCCGAAGCTGGTGTCGTTCTTCGGGAAATGACGCTCAGGGCACCAGATAATGCGCATCCCAGTCCTCGCGCGGCACCACGGCGCCGAGCGAGTATTGGAAGGTGACCACGTCCACGCCCTCGTCCTTCGTCTCGCAGGTATAGGACAGGCGGAACCACTTGCCGCCCGAGCGCACCGCCGCGCCGGGCGCGCGGATGGTGTCGCCCTTGATCACAGTGTCGGCGAAGGCATAGGCCACCAGTTCGTCCGGGTGCAGTTCGTGATGCTCGCGGCCGATGACGCCCATGGCCTTGGCATTGCATCGCTGCTCGATGCGCACATTGGGGGCGAGGAGGAGGATTTCCTTCCCGTCGGGCGGCGCTGCGGCGGCGCAGGTGGGGAGGAAAGCGGCGGCGAAAAGCAGGAAAATGGCGGTCTTCACGTCTGTCGTTCGCTCCTTCGAGCGGCGCGCGGCATCTGCGCCATTGGGCCTGAGGCCACGGCCCAGCAAGGAATGCGGAAGCGATTCGCCGCCCGGTCGTGAGTCTCTTAAGCCCATGCATGTGGCGAGGCTATGGCCGGATCGGGGCTTGCCTGACGGCATCCGGAAGGCAAACTGCGACCGCCTCCACAGGAGAATCCCATGGCCGAGCCGACCAAGCCCCTCGTCGTCATCACCGGCGCAAGCCACGGCATCGGCGCTGCCCTGGCGGAAGCCTTCGGGCGCGAAGGGCATCCGCTGCTGCTGACATCGCGCCACATGGAGGCGGGCACGGAGGGGACCGTCATGCGCGCGGCGCTTGATGTGATCGACTATGCCGCGCTGGAAGCGGCGATCCGGGCGGCGGAGGCGCGCTTCGGCCCGGTGGACTGCCTCGTCAACAATGCCGGCTTCATCCATATCGGGCCGCTCGCCGCCCGCGATCCGGCCGACATGGCCTATGAGGCGGATGTGCTGTTCAAGGGCGTCCTGAACGGCGTGCACGCGGTGCTGGGCGGCATGCAGGCCCGCAAACGCGGCACCATCATCAACATCTCCTCCGCCGGCGACCGGATCCCGGGACCGCAGGGGGAAGTCTATCATGCCGCGAAGGCCGCGGTCCGCTCGCTGGCGGGCTCGCTCCAGAAGGGCGAGGCGGCGAACAACATCCGCGTCATGAACATCGCGCCCGGGCTGGTGAAGACCAACATCCACGCCAATATGGGCATGCCGTTCGAGGAATATTACGAGATGCTCGGCCGTCCGGAATTCATCGAGGCGGCGGAGCTGGCGGACATCATCCTCTACGCCTACCGCCTGCCGCAGCGCATCTGCATCCGCGACCTCTTCGTGATGCCGACCTCGTCATCCCTCGGCTAAGCGGCATCGCTTGGCGCCATCCCCGCAAAATGCTGCTATGGCCGGCAAGGCGCAGGTCCAGCCGATGAGGCGATGGACCCTGGCGCCATGCCCTGATCGGAGCGCTGTTTCATGCCGACGCTGACGTGCGAGATTTCCCAGTCCCTCTGGGACGCGCTCCGCAAAGCCGCCGATGACAGCGGCCACGGGGTCGAGCACGTCGTCTCCCACGCGCTGGCGGATGCACTCCAGGTGGACCACGGGACGCTGTTCCAGGTCTCCACGTCCGGCGCTTTGGTGGAGGGGCTGTTCTCCGGCGTGGTCTCGGTGGAGACGCTGCGGGAGCACGGCGATTTCGGCCTCGGCGCCTTCGCCGGGCTGGATGGGGAGATGATCGCGCTCGACGGCGCCTTCTACCAGATAAGGAGCGACGGCTCCGTCCGGCTGGCGCGGGACGACCAGCAGGTGCCGTTCGCGGAGGTCACCCATTTCGCGCCGCGCGAGACCGTGGCGCTGGCCCCGTTCTCCTCCATGGACGATCTCCTCGCCCAGCTCGACGGGCGGCGCGGCACGGACAATCTGTTCTTCGCCGTGCGCCTCGATGGCCGTTTCGCCCGCGTGCACGACCGGGTGGCCAGCATGGCGGCGGAGCGCGAGACGCTGGTGGAGGCCACCGCCCATCAGGCCGAGTTCCATGCAGAGGATGTGTCCGGCACCATGGTGGGCTTCTGGACGCCCGCTTATGTCAGGGGCATCGGTATTCCCGGCTGGCACCTGCATTTCATCAGCGATGACCGCCAGCGCGGCGGGCATGTTCTCGACTGCGCGGGAAGCGAGATCACGCTCGCGCTGGAAACCATCGACGATTTCCGCCTCTCCATGCCGGAGACGGCGGCCTTCCTCGCGGCGGACCTCTCAGGAAACAACGATGCCGCGCTCGAAAAGGCCGAGCGTGGCCGCGGGCATGGGCACGGGCATTGAGGTCAATGTCGCCCAAAAATAGCTGTCATGGCCGGGCTTGACCCGACCATCCACGGAACTCCGCCAGGTGCCGCTTGAGGGGATAGGCGTGGATGCCCGGGTCGAGCCCGGGCATGACGGGTATAACGGAGCGGAAAGCCTATCAGTCCCAGTTCTTGGGGGGGCGCTTGCTCTTGCCGGGGACGGCGGCATTGTCCTTGCGCTTCTTCGGCTTCTCCGCGCCTTTCGGACCCTTGGGATAGGGTGTGCCGTCCGGCCGCCGCTCCTTCCCGAACGCGCCCTTCACCTTTGGGCGGTCCGGATCGACAGGGCGGTCGGCCTTGACCGGGTCATAGGCGGGCTTGCGCGGCCGTGCGGGGCGGCGGGCGCCGCCGCCATCGCCGGTCACGGGCTCGATGAGAATGTCGCCGCCTTCCGAGGCGCGGGCATTGGCGATGAAGCCTTCCGCCAGATCATTGGCGATCTCGAACACGGTCTCGTTGTCGAAGATGCGGATGGAGCCCACATCCTGCTTGGTCACGTCGCCGCGCCGGCAGATCAGCGGCAGGAGCCATTTGGGATCGGCATTCTTGCGCCGGCCCACGGGCATGCGGAACCACACTGTGTTTCCACTCGGCCCGCCCGTCGCCCCGCCCCGGGCATCGCGGCTACGCTCGGGGCGCCGCTCCTCGCCGCGCTCCCGCTCGCGGGTGCGGGCGGCGCGGCCCTCGCCGGGGTCGAACACGTCTTCCGGCGCCGGCAGGCGGTCGCGGTAGAGGCGGGCCAGAGCTGCGGCCAACTCTTCGGCCGAGCGCTGCGCCAGGAGCGCCTGGGCGAGGTCCAGGTCTTCGGGCCCCGGCGCTTCGCTGATGAGGGGATCGGCCAGCATGCGCTCCTGGTCGAGCTTGCGGATCTCGTCCGGGCTCGGCGGGCCGCTCCAGATCACGTCCACATTGGCGACGGATAGGAGCAGTTCCGCCTTGCGGCGGCGGAAGGGCGGCACGAGGAGGATACTCACGCCCTTGCGCCCCGCGCGGCCCGTGCGGCCGGAACGGTGCTGGAGGCTTTCCGCATCGTGCGGCAGGTCCGCATGGATGACGAGGCCGAGATTGGGCAAATCGATGCCGCGCGCGGCCACGTCGGTGGCGACGCACACCCGCGCCCGGCCGTCCCGCAGGGCCTGGAGCGCCTGGTTGCGCTCGTTCTGGCCCATCTCGCCGGAGAGGCCCACGGCGGCGAAGCCGCGCTCCTGGAGGGTGGAGAGGAGGTGCCGCACGCTCTCGCGCGTGTTGCAGAAGACGATGGCGGTGGGGCTCTCGAAATACCGCAGCAGGTTCACCACCGCGTGCTCGGCCTCTTTCGGCACGATGCGCACGGCGCGGTATTCGATGTCCGCATGGCCGCCTTGCGTGCCCTCCACCTCGATGCGCATGGCATTGTGCTGGTAGCGCTTGGCAAGGCCTATAATTGGCTTGGGCAAGGTGGCGGAGAACAGCAGGCTGCGCTTTTCCCCCGGCGCGGCGGAGAGGATGAATTCCAGGTCCTCGCGGAAGCCGAGGTCCAGCATCTCGTCCGCCTCGTCCAGCACGGCGACGGCGAGGGAGGAGAGGTCGAGCCCGCCGCGCTCGATATGGTCGCGCAGCCGGCCCGGGGTGCCCACCACGATATGCACGCCCTCGGAGAGCGCCCGCCGCTCGCGGCGCGGGTCCATGCCGCCGACGCAGGCGACGATGCGTGCGCGGGTATTCTCGAACAGCCAGGTCAGCTCCCGCTGCACCTGGAGCGCCAGTTCGCGGGTGGGGGCGACGATGAGCGCCTGGGGCGCGCCGGGCGTGCCGAGGAATTCCGCTTCGCCCAGAAGGGTTTCGGCGATGGCGAGGCCGTAGGCCACGGTCTTGCCAGAGCCGGTCTGGGCCGAGACAAGGAGGTCGCGTCCGGCGGTCTCGGGTGCGAGCACCATGGCCTGGACGGGTGTCGGCTCGTTATAGTCGCGCGCGGCGAGTGCCCGGGCGATGGACGGGGAGGGGGGAGAGAAGGCCACGAGGGTCCGCCTATGGACGGCGCTGCAAACGCAAAGGGGCCGCCCTGGGGCGGCCCACATGCGGCGCGCGATGAATGGGTCGCGGCCCTTTTACCTCAATGCGCGCCGCAGCGCCATCACCTCAATAGACCACCACCGAGCGGATGGACTTGCCCTCGTGCATCAGGTCGAAGGCGGTGTTGATCTCGTTGAGCGGCATGGTGTGGGTGATGAGATCATCGATATTGATCTTCCCCTCCATGTACCAGTCCACGATCTTCGGCACGTCCGTGCGCCCGCGGGCGCCGCCAAATGCCGTGCCGCGCCAGTTGCGCCCGGTGACGAGCTGGAACGGCCGGGTGGAAATCTCCGCGCCGGAAGGCGCGACGCCGATGACGATGGAGGTGCCCCAGCCGCGATGGCAGGCTTCCAGCGCCTGACGCATCACGGTGACATTGCCGGTGCAGTCGAAGGTGAAGTCGGCGCCGCCGTCGGTCAGGTCCTGGATGGCGGAGACCACCTTGTCCGCGCCCACTTCGGTGGGATTGATGAAGTCGGTCATGCCGAACTTGCGGGCGATCTCAACCTTGGCGGGATTGATGTCGATGCCGATGATCTTGTCGGCGCCCACCATCCGCGCGCCCTGGATCACGTTGAGCCCGATGCCCCCTAAGCCGAACACCGCGACATTCGCGCCGGGCCAGACCTTGCCCGTATAGACCACCGCGCCGATGCCGGTGGTGACCCCGCAGCCGATATAGCAGATCTTGTCGAAGGGCGCGTCCGAACGGACCTTGGCGAGGGCAATCTCGGGCAGGACCGTGAAGTTCGAGAAGGTCGAGCAGCCCATGTAGTGGAACACCTCGCCACCGTCGCACTGGAAGCGGGTGGTCTTGTCGGGCATCAGGCCCTGGCCCTGCGTCGCGCGGATGGCGGTGCACAGGTTCGAGCGCTGCGACAGGCAGGTTTTGCACTGGCGGCATTCGGGCGTGTAGAGCGGGATCACATGGTCGCCCACCTTCAGGGTGGTGACGCCCGCGCCCACCTCGCGCACGATGCCCGCGCCCTCATGACCCAGGATGGCGGGGAACTTACCCTCGGAATCGAGGCCGGAGAGCGTATAGGCGTCGGTGTGGCAGACGCCGGTCGCCATCACTTCCACCAGCACCTCGCCAGGCTTCGGGCCGCCCACCTCGATGGTCTCGATGGTCAGCGGCTTGTTGGCTTCCCAGGCGATGGCGGCGCGAGACTTCATGGGTGGGCCTCTGGCGTGTCGGGCCGGGCCATGGGCCGCGGCGGGAGGTGGGGATGCGGCAATCTCCCGTGCGGGAGGGATTTGTCAATGCGCCGGAATAGGAGGTGTTCGGAAACGTGAACGGGGCCGGGGGGAACCGGGGGTGGAAAGGCGGGGTTGCTCCGCCGAGCCAGGAGCAGAAGCACCGAAGGCCGAAACCAACCCGGAGGCCGTGATGGCCCAGACCCCAAGCCTTGTCCCGGATGCCGCCTCAGCGATGACCCGCCGCGACGCCCTCGCCCTTGCGGGTGCCGCGGTGGCGAGCGCCGCCTTGTTCACGCCGCACGTCGCCCGCGCGGCCGCGCCGTTTACCATTTCCCCGCTGCCGTATTCGGAAGATGCGCTGGTGCCCACCATCTCGGCGCGCACGGTGGGCCTGCATTACGGCAAGCATTCCAAGGGCTATTACGACACGGTCAACCAGCTCGCCACCGGCAAGCCCTATGCGGATATGACCATCTCCGAGATCGTCGTCGCGTCCAAGAAGGGCGGCGATACGGAGATGTTCAACCAGGCCGCCCAGGCCTGGAACCACGACCTCTATTGGGCGAGCTTCAAGGGCGGTTCCCAGAAGCCGGACACGGCCTTCGCCAAGGCCGTGGAGACGCAGTTCGAGAGCCTGGACGGCCTCAACCGCAAGATGGTGGAAGTCGGCGGCAAGGTGTTCGGCACCGGCTGGGTCTGGCTGGTGAAGGACGGGGACGGCCTCGCCGTCGTGGGCATGAAGGACGCCATGAACCCGCTTGCGGACGGCAAGACGACGCTGCTCGGCGTCGATGTCTGGGAGCACGCTTACTATCTCGACTACGAGAACCGCCGCACCGCGCATCTCGATGCGGTGCTGAAGAATTTGGTCAACTGGCAGGTGGTCAGCGACCGGTTCGGGTGAGCCCTCTGTCACTGGGTCACCGCACCAAACCCCCTCTCCCGCAAGCGGGAGAGGGGGTTCTTTTTCACATCCCCACGTCTTCCAGCTTCATGCCCTTGGTCTCGATCTGGAAGTGCCAGGTGACCCATGCGCCGAGCAGGGAGGCGCCCACCAGGATGTAGAGGAGCGCCTGGGTGCCGATGTCGGCGAGGAGGATCGGGAACAGGAAGGCGGTCATCACCGCGCCCACCTTCGCGAAGGCCGCCGCGAAGCCAGCGCCGATGCCGCGCACATGGGTGGGGAACACCTCGCCCGCCAGGAGGTAGGTCTGCGCGTTCGGGCCGAGATTGGTCATGAAGTTGAACAGCATGAAGCCCGTATAGATCAGGAAGATCTGGCTGCCGCCGCTATAGTCCGCCGAGAAGGAGGCGATGAGCAGGCCGGCCGCGCAGCCGAAGAAGCCCAGCACCTGGAGCGGGATGCGCCCCACCCGGTCCGCCAGCAGCACCGCCGCGATCATCCCCACCAGCAGCAGCACGTCGATGAAGGCCGCGCCCTTGGCCGCCAGCATGTCGTTGGCGATGATGTCGGTGATGTTGTGGGGCACCCCCGCGCGGTGCTCGCCGATGGAGGCGGCGAGGATGGTGGGGGTGAAGATGCCGATGCCATAGGTGGAAAGGTCCTGCAGGAACCAGGGCACCGAGGCGAGGACGGTGGCGCGGCGGTTCTTCTCCTTGAAGAGCGTGCCGATGTGCCGGTCCTTATGGTGATGGTGGCCGTGCTTGACCTTCAGCTTCACCGCTTTGGGATAGTCCGGCTTGCGCTTCAGGAGCTTGCGCATCTGCTCCTCGGCTTCCGGCACGCGGCCTACGGCGGCGAGCCAGTGGCTGCTTTCCGTCACGAAGAAGCGCCCCACGAGAACGATCACGCCGGGGATGATGGCGGTGGCGTACATGAGCCGCCAGGAGCTGATATCAGGCGCGAAGGTGAGGATGAGGTAGCCGATTGCGGTGCCCACCAGGGCGCCCACCGCCTGGAAGGCGAAGGCGCCGAGCACGAGGCGCCCGCGCGCCGTGCTGGGGATGCTCTCCGAGATGACGAGATGCGCGGTGGGATAGTCACAGCCCAGGGCCAGGCCGACGCCGAACAGGAAGAGCAGCATCCAGTAGAAGCTCGGCGCCACGGCCAGCAATGCCAAGAACAGGATGAAGATCACCATCTCCACGATGAACATCAGCTTGCGGCCGAAATGGTCGGAAAGCCCGCCCAGGGTCAGCGCGCCCACCAGGATGCCGAACAGGCTCGCCGCGCCGACGAGGCCGTGCTCGAAGGAGCCCATGCCGAACTCTTCGGCCATGAGGGGGAGGGCGACGCCGGTCATGAACACGACCAGGCCTTCGAAGAACTTGCCGGCGGCCGCGAGGCTCCAGATCCGCCACTGCATCGCCGTCATGGGCACAGTGGAGACCGGCGTGCCGTCGCTCCATATGGGCGTTTCGTCGATATAGTCCTGGACCGACCGCCCCTCGTCCTGGTGGGCGGGCATCTGCATATCGTTCATGGATTTCCCCCGAAGATCCCCTATTATGTGCAATGCCCCTTCCGCATGAACCACGTGTGACACAGCGCAAGACCTGTGCGTGACGTTCATCATGTGTCCAATTTGTTGATTTTGCGCAGGTTCTGGGAGGCGGCGGCGATTTCTTCCCGGCCTGAACCACGCTATGACGTTGGAAACGGACGCATGGAGGCGGTGATGCGCTCAGCTTTTCAGGGCCGGGGACGGCCCCTTTTCGTGGCGGGGACGCTGATCCTCGGTGCTTCGCTCGCGGGCTGCCAGGCGCCCGGACCGACCTGGGGCACGGGCACCGTGACCGAGACCGACCCCTGGGGCGGCTATCAGGCGGTGGTGTCCATCCCGGCACCCGACGCGCCGCCGCGCGTGTTCGAATGCAAGGGCCCCTGGGCGCCGAACACCACCGATATCAACATCATGGCCGATTTCGGCCAGCAGGCCATCAGCCACACGGAGGTCATGCAGCCGGACGGCTCCATGGCGCCGGGCTCGGTCCTGCTCGCCAACGAGCCGAAGCTGCGCGTGGACATCGCGTGGGCCGACGCCATCGGCTATTCCGTGCCGACCCGCGTCGCCTTCACCGAGGAGACCCGCTGGAGCGTCGCCGGCGTCACCATCGGCACCTCCATCGCCGACGTGGAGAAGGCCAACGGCCGGCCCTTCCGCATGGTGGGCTTCGGCGGCAACAATGGCGGCGTGGTGATGGACTGGCGCGGCGGCCAGCTCGCGAACCTTGCCGGCCCATGCCGCCTGGGCGTCCAGTTCTCCATCTCCGCGCTCGCCTCGAACGCGGCGCAGGCCCGGGCCTCGGGGCCGAAAGTGTTCTCCTCGTCCGATCCGGCCATCCGCGCGCTTTCCCCTACGGTGGGGTTGTTCTGGGTTAATTATAAGTGGTGAGAGCCTGACACGCGGCCCCGCTTGAGGTATGTCGTTTCGTCTCCAACCGATGGAGTTTTCAATGGCCCGTCTGTCCTCTTTCACGAAGATTACGGCTGCCTTCGTCCTCGGCCTCGGCGTCGCCCTCGGCGGCCAGATGCTGGTGTCGAACGCGCAGGCTAACCAGCCCAACATGGTCGCCGGCCTCGAGCAGCTTCGCGCCGCCCGCGCCAGCATCCAGGCGGCCACGCCCAACAAGGGCGGCCACCGCGAGCAGGCGCTCGGCCTCATCGACCAGGCCATCGAGCAGGTGCGGGCCGGCATCGCCTACGCCGGCGGCTGATCGCAGGCGAACCTGACTTTCCTCCGCCCGATTCCCGGCGCAGGACAGCGCGCATGGATTGGATTTCCTTCTGGGACGGCGCTCACGCCATCTATGTGAGCGACCGCCACAAGCAGCTCCACTATGCGCGCATCGCCGCGGACCTTGGCCGCTTCGTGCCGGGGCCCGGGGCGCGTGTGCTGGACTATGGTTGCGGTGAAGCTTTGGCTGCCGACGCGCTCGCCCGCGCCTGCGGCTCTCTCACCTTGTGCGATGCGGCCCCCGGTGTGCGCGAGAAGATTCGCCAGCGCTTCGAGGGGAACGGCAGGATCAGCGTGGCCTCGCCCGAGGAGGTGGAGGCGCTGCCCGACGGCAGCTTCGACCTGATCGTCGCAAATTCCTTATTGCAATACCTGAAGCGCCCGCAGCTGGACGGGCTGCTCGCCATGTGGCGCCGCCTCCTTGCGCCCGGGGGCCGGCTTCTGCTTGCGGATGTCATCCCCCCTGATGTGAGCGCCGTAAAGGATGCCGCCGCTTTGCTGTCCTTCGCCGCCCGCGACGGTTTCCTCGGGGCGGCAGTGGTGGGCCTCGTCCGAACGGCGGTATCTCCGTATCGCAAGCTGCGGGGCGAGCTGGGGCTTTCCATGTATCGGGAGGATGAGTTCGCCGGGCTCCTCCGGTCCGCCGGCTTCCAGGCCGAGCGCACCCGCCCCAATGTGGGCCACAATCAGAGCCGCATGGCGTTCCTGGCGATGCCGAGAGGCTAATGTGCTTCCGCGCCGAGCGGCGCATTATAAGCATCTTCCTCAGCCATCACGGCCGGGCTTGTTCCAGGGTACTCCGTAAGTGCGCCGCGCCCCCTCTCCCCAAGGGGGAGAGGGCTGGGGTGAGGGGGAACCGTTCTCTCAAGTCCTGAAATGCCGGAGCCCCCTCACCCGGCTGCTGCGCAGCCGACCTCTCCCCCTCGGGGAGAGGTGTGAACGGAGCCCACCGCCTCGAACAAAGTTGCTTGCTAGGATCGAGGTGAGCCCGGGCATGGCGACTTACAGGCGTTTGTGGTTGTACTCACCCATGCGACCTCTTCTCCGCGAATGCCCAGAGGCGGTAGCTGTTGAAGGTCCAGCACAGCACCAGCCCGCTCGTGAGCGCCTGTGCCAGCAGATAGAAGATCCCGAGCCGGTGGGTGAAGACGTCCATGAGGATGCCGTTCAGCACGAAGGCCACCCCCGCGACGATGAAATAGCGCGGCATGGCCCCTGCATGGGAGCGGGTCGATTCGAAGGTGAAGCGGCTGTTCAGCGTGTAGGTGACGAGCGTGCCCACCACGAAGCCCACCATGGAGGCAGCCACCGGGCCGAGGATATCGAGCTCCACCAGGACGCCCAGCACGATGAAATGCGCGACGGCGGCGGTCGTGCCGACGGCGACGAAGGTCGCCAATTGCACGATCAGCGGGCGGTGGCGGGTCAGCAGGGCGGAGAGGGAAGACATGGGTAAAGGACAATCCGGCTCAACAGGGCGGTGCGGCGGTCTTCCGTCGCGTGCAAATATGGTCTAAGGAAGCCAAATAGCTTGCCGAACGGAGATCATTCAACGTCGCGGCGCCGCACCTGCCGTCCGCGTGACGGAATCCTCACCCCCAGGGGCGCGTGACCCGCGGCCCTTTTTTTGCGCCTGCTGAGCGCCTGCGAGACATGCCGAAACGCACTGACCTCGAAACCATCCTGATCATCGGCGCCGGCCCCATCGTTATCGGTCAGGCCTGCGAATTCGACTATTCCGGAACCCAGGCGTGCAAGGCGCTGAAGGAGGAAGGATATCGGGTCGTCCTGGTGAACTCGAATCCCGCGACCATCATGACCGATCCGGACATGGCGGACGCGACCTATATCGAGCCGATCACGCCGGAGATCGTCGCCAAGATCATCGAGAAGGAGCGCGGCGACCGCTCCAAGGGCTTCGCGCTGCTGCCCACCATGGGCGGCCAGACCGCGCTGAACTGCGCGCTGTCGCTGAAGCACCAGGGGACGCTGGACGCCTTCGACGTGGAGATGATCGGCGCCACCGCCGAGGCCATCGACAAGGCCGAGGACCGCGAGCTGTTCCGCGAGGCCATGACCAAGATCGGCCTCTCCACGCCCACCTCGCGGCAGATCAAGAATCTGGCGCAGGCGCTGGACGCGCTTGAGATCGTCGGCCTGCCGGCCATCATCCGCCCGTCCTTCACCATGGGCGGCACCGGCGGCGGCATCGCCTTCAACAAGGCGGAGTTCATCGAGATCGTCGAGCGCGGCATCGATGCCTCGCCCACGAGCGAAGTGCTGATCGAGGAGAGCGTGCTCGGCTGGAAGGAGTATGAGATGGAGGTGGTCCGCGACAAGGCGGACAACTGCATCATCATCTGCTCCATCGAGAATCTGGACCCCATGGGCGTCCACACCGGCGATTCCATCACGGTGGCGCCGGCTTTGACGCTCACCGACAAGGAATACCAGATCATGCGCGATGCATCGCTTGCGGTGCTGCGCGAGATCGGGGTTGAGACCGGCGGCTCCAACGTTCAGTTCGCGATCAACCCGGAAGACGGGCGCATGATCGTGATCGAGATGAACCCGCGCGTATCGCGCTCGTCAGCTCTGGCCTCCAAGGCCACCGGCTTCCCTATCGCCAAGGTCGCGGCACGCCTTGCGGTGGGCTACACGCTGGACGAGATCGAGAACGACATTACCGGCGGGGCGACGCCCGCCTCCTTCGAGCCCACCATCGATTATGTGGTCACGAAGATCCCGCGCTTCGCCTTCGAGAAATTCCCCGGCGCGGACCCGACGCTGACCACCTCCATGAAGTCGGTGGGCGAGGCCATGGCCATCGGCCGCACCTTCCAGGAGAGCCTCCAGAAGGCTCTGCGCTCGCTGGAGACCGGCCTCACCGGCCTCGACGAGATCGAGATCGGCGGCCTCGGCTCGGGCGACGACAAGAACGCCATCCGCGCCGCGCTCGGCACCCCGACGCCCGAGCGCCTGCTTTACGTGGCGCAGGCCATGCGCTTCGGCATGACGGACGAGCAGATCCACGCCGCGTGCAAGATCGACCCGTGGTTCCTCGGCCAGATCCGCGGCATCGTGGAGACCGAGGCCAAGGTGAAGCGCCTCGGCCTGCCCAAGACGGCCGGCGCGCTCCGGGGCCTCAAAGCCATGGGCTTCTCCGACGCCCGCCTCGCCACCCTCGCGGGGCAGGAAGAGGCGGACGTGCGCAAGCAGCGCCAAGCGCTCGATGTACGCCCGGCCTATAAGCGCATCGACACCTGCGCGGCCGAGTTCGCCTCGCCCACTGCCTATATGTATTCCACCTACGAGACGCCGTTTGCCGGCGTCCTCGCCGATGAGGCGCAGCCTTCCAGCCGGAAGAAGGCCATCATCCTCGGCGGCGGCCCGAACCGCATCGGGCAGGGGATCGAGTTCGACTATTGCTGCTGCCACGCGGCCTTCGCCCTGAAAGAGGCGGGCACCGAGGCCATCATGGTCAACTGCAACCCCGAGACCGTCTCGACCGATTACGACACCTCCGACCGGCTCTATTTCGAGCCGCTCACCACTGAGGACGTTCTGGAGCTGATCGACCGCGAGCGCACGGCGGGCACGCTGCTCGGCGTGATCGTGCAGTTCGGCGGCCAGACGCCGCTCAAGCTCGCCCATGCCCTTGAGGCAGCGGACGTGCCCATCCTCGGCACCTCGCCCGACGCCATCGACCTTGCGGAAGACCGCGACCGCTTCAAGCGCCTCCTGAACCAACTCAAGCTGCGCCAGCCGGACAACGGCATCGCCTATTCGGTGGAGCAGGCGCGCATCGTGGCGGGGCAGCTCGGCTTCCCGCTGGTGGTGCGCCCCTCTTACGTGCTGGGCGGGCGGGCCATGCAGATCATCCATGAGGAGCGCCAGCTCGGCGACTATCTCCTGGAGACCCTGCCGGGCCTCGTGCCGCAGGAGGTCAAGGCGCGCTATCCCAACGACAAGACGGGCCAGATCAACACCGTCCTCGGCCGGAACCCGCTGCTGTTCGACCGCTATTTGTCCGACGCCATCGAGGTGGACGTGGACGCGCTGTGCGACGGCACGGACGTGCACGTGGCCGGCATCATGGAGCATATCGAGGAGGCGGGCATCCATTCGGGTGACAGCGCCTGCTCGCTGCCGCCCCACTCGCTCTCCGACGAGATGATCCGCCGCCTCGAAGTGGAGACGGCCGCGCTCGCAAAAGCGCTGGGCGTGGTCGGCCTCATGAACGTCCAGTTCGCCCTGAAGGACGACCACATCTACATCCTCGAGGTGAACCCGCGCGCCTCGCGCACCGTGCCGTTCGTGGCGAAGGTGGTGGGCCTGCCCATCGCCAAGATCGCCGCGCGCGTCATGGCCGGGGAGAAGCTGGCGACGTTCGGCCTCAAGAGCGTGAAGATCGACCATATCGCGGTGAAGGAGGCGGTGTTCCCCTTCGCCCGCTTCCCCGGTGTCGACACGGTGCTCGGCCCGGAAATGCGCTCCACCGGCGAGGTGATGGGGCTCGACACCGACTACGGCGTCGCGTTCGCGAAAAGCCAGCTGGGCGGCGGCACCAAGGTGCCGAAGACCGGCACGGTTTTCGTCTCGGTGCGGGACAAGGACAAGGCGCGCATCCTGCCCACCGTCAAGCTCCTGCAGGAGCTGGGCTTCAAGGTGATCGCCACCTCCGGCACCCAGCGCTTCCTGGAAGAGAACGGGATAGCGGCGGGCAAGATCAACAAGGTGCTCGAAGGCCGCCCGCACATCGTCGATGCCATCAAGAATGGCGAGGTGCAGCTGGTGTTCAATACAACCGAAGGCGCGCAGGCTCTTTCGGATAGCCGTTCGCTCCGCCGTGCGGCCCTCTTGCACAAAGTGCCGTATTACACCACGCTATCTGGAGCCGTCGCAGCGGCGCAGGGGATCAAGGCCTATGTGGGCGGCGATCTCCAGGTGCGCGCGCTGCAGAGCTATTTCGGCGCTGGCGGATCTTCGGCGACGGGCAAAGCGTTCGTCGCCTGAGGCACGTGAGGCGGGATGGTGCGTGCGCTGATGCGCGCGGGCCGTGCAGCTCATATGCCTTTTCCACTGGTACGCGCCGTAATCCGAGACGGTTCTCGTCCCGCGTTTACGGTTTCGGTTTTTTCGCTTCGGCTTGCCATCGCCGCCGATGAACGGCAGGCGAGTCGGGGTCTCAGGAGGTCTTAAGACGGACCCATGGACAAGATTCCCATGACGGGGAGCGGGTATACCGCCCTCGAAATCGAGTTGCGCCAACGCCAGCAGGTGGAGCGCCCCCGGATCATTGCAGCCATCGCCGAAGCGCGCGCTCATGGCGACCTTTCCGAAAACGCGGAGTATCACGCCGCGAAGGAACAGCAGTCGCTGAACGAGGGGCGCATCGCCGATCTGGAGGACAAGATTTCCCGCGCCGAGGTGATCGACGTGGCGAAACTGTCCGGCGACGTGGTGAAATTCGGCGCCACCGTGACCCTCGTGGACGAGGACACGGAAGAGGAGCGCATCTGGCAGATCGTCGGCGACAACGAAGCCGACGCGAAGGCCGGGCGCATCTCCATCTCCTCGCCCATGGCGCGCGCGCTCATCGGCAAGCAGAAGGGCGCCTCGGTGGAGGTCGTGACCCCCAGGGGCGCCCGCTCGTTCGAAATCGTGCAGGTGCGGTGGGTGTAGTTTCGATGGCGCCGTTCGCGCGGCGCCGTCGCTCTCGTTGCACCGGGGTCTGAAACGCGGCCTACTTTCCGCCCATGAGCCGTTTTCCCAAAGCCCGCGTCGATGCGCTGACCGACGGCATCTTCGCGTTCGCCATGACGCTGCTGGTGCTGGACGTGCGCCTGCCGGCGGACCTGCCCATCGCCAGCGCGGGCGAGCTTACGGCCCATCTGCTCTCGCTGGGGCCGCAGATCTTTACCTATCTCATCAGCTTCTTCGTGCTGGGCGCGCAGTGGCGGGCCAGCATCGAGCTGCGGCCGGCGGGGGAGCGCCTCACCGGCGGCGTCGTCTCCTTGTGGCTGATGTATCTGTTCTTCGTCACCACGGTGCCGTTCTCTTCCAGCGTGGTGGGCAAGTACGGCGCCTTTCCCCCGGCGGTTTACGTCTATTCCGCGAACATGATCGCCCTCGGCGTGCTCGTCATCGCGCTGCGCCACCTGGAAGTGCCGGAGGGCAAGCGCTCGCTGGCCCGGGCCGCCGGCTCCCACCTGCCGCTCTTCATCATTGCCGCTCTGGCGTCCATGGTCGTCAGCGTGTTCGAGCCCCGCTACGCCATGTTTGCCTACCTCCTGAATTTCCTACCTCACCTGCCGGGATGGCCGAAGCCCCGCGAGGAGCGCTCGCCATTGGTGGGGCAGGAAAATCGGCTAGACTGAGCCCATGCCCTCTTCCTTCCCCGCTTCCATCGCCGCCACATCAGCTCTGCTGGAAGGCGCCGGCTACGTCCCCGACCGGGCGCTCGCCACCGTGGTCCATCTCGCCTTGCGCATGGGCCGGCCGCTGCTGCTGGAAGGGGAGGCCGGCGTCGGCAAGACCGAGGTGGCGCGCACGCTGGCGAATGCCCTCGGCCGGCGGCTCATCCGCCTGCAATGCTATGAGGGGCTCGACCTTTCGGCGGCCGCCTATGAGTGGAACTATGCTGCCCAGATGATCGCCATCCGCCTCGCCGAAGCGGCGGGGGAGAGCGACAAGGGGTCCATCGCCTCCGACGTCTTCTCCGAGCGCTATCTCCTGCGCCGGCCGCTGCTGGAGGCGCTGGAGCCGGACCCTTCAGGCCCGCCGGTGCTGCTGGTGGACGAACTGGACCGCACGGACGAGGCGTTCGAGGCGTTCCTGCTGGAAGTGCTCTCCGACTTCCAGATCACCATTCCCGAGCTCGGCACGGTGAAGGCGGCGGCCCCGCCCATCATCGTCCTGACCTCGAACCGCACCCGCGAGATCCACGACGCGCTGAAGCGGCGCTGCCTCTATCACTGGGTGGACTATCCCAGCGCCGAGCGGGAGCTTTCCATCCTGCGCAAGCGGCTTCCTGGCGTGCCGGAGCGCCTGTCGGCGCAGGTGGTGGCCTTCGTGCAGGCGATCCGCAAGGAGGATCTGTTCAAGGTGCCCGGCGTCGCCGAGACCCTGGACTGGGCGTCGGCCCTGGTGGAGCTGGATGCTGCCGCTTTGGACCCCGGCCTCGTGGCGGACACGCTGGGCGTGCTGCTCAAATACCAGGACGACATCGCCCGCACCGACGCCCCGCGCATCGAGAAGCTCATCGAGGAAGCGCGCCGCTCAGTGGCGGCGGAATAGTCAGAACGCGAAATACCCCACCACGGCTGCGATCCCGATGAGGGGAATGGGGTTCATGCGCGTCGCCAGCAGCGCGAGAAGGACCGCTGCCGCGATGCCGGCGCTGGTCCATCCGAGAAGGGCGCCCTGCGAGATGCTGATGGCGCCCGCCAGAAGCAGGCCGATGGAGACCGGCGCAAGCCCCCGCTGGATAGATGCGCGCCAGGGCCAGTGATCGAGGCGCTTCCACAGGCGGCCCACATAGAGGGTCAGCAGGCCAGTGGGGACGAAGAAGGCGATGACCACCACGAGCGCGCCCAACGGGCCCGCCACCCATTGGCCGATGCCGGCGATCATCATCATGTTGGGGCCGGGCGCCATCTGGCCGACGCTGTAGAGGTGGATGAGCTGGGGGAAGCTCATCCAGTGGTGCGTGTCCACCACCAGCGCCTTCATCTCCGGAAAGGCTGCCATGCCTCCCCCGACCGTCAGGAGGGAGAGATAGGCGAACACGGCGATCAGGGCCGGAAGCTGGTTCATGGCTGCGGGCTTCCCTCGGGCTTCCGGCGCGGGCGATACCAGAAGATGGCGAGGGCCCCCACCACGGCCAGCACCAGCAGCACCGACTGGTGCAGCACGTTCACGCCGATGACGGTGAGGATGACGAAGCCGAAATCGGCAAAATGGGTGAGCGTCTTGCGCCCAAGCTGGAAGGTGACCGCCAGCACCATGCCCACGGCCGCCGCCGAGACGCCATGGAGGATCGCGGTCACGGCGTCGCTGCTGTTGCCTTGTGCCTGCGTGGCCGCATAGGCGCTGGCCGCCGCCATCATCAGGAGGCCACCCGGCAGGCAGATGCCGAACAGCGCGACCGCCGCCCCGGCTGAGCCCCGCAGGCGGTCGCCCACGAGGATCGCCATGTTGGAGGCATTGAGGCCGGGCAGGGTCTGGCAGATGGACAGAAGCTCGACGAAGGTCTCGTCGTCGATCCATTTGCGCCGCCCCACAAGGCCGGACCGCAGATAGGCCACGACGCCGCCGCCGAAACTGGTGGCGCCGATGACGAAGAAGCCGATGAGGATATCCAGAAGGCTCACCTCAGGGAGGGTGGCCGGCTGCTGCGCGGGACGGGGGAGGGGCGGGGAAGCGTCATTCATGGCTTTGGGGCGGGACGCCCTTCAGGCGATAGACCGCTCCCGTCTTGGTGGTGCCGAGTGCGATCCAGTCCTGCGCTTCCTCCTGCAGATCCCGGAAGAAGGCTTCGCTGCGCTCGAGGGCTTTGGCGCTCAACTCGCCCTGGCGCAGGAAGCGGGCCTGATAGGCGAACTCACCCACAAGCTGGTTCTGGTCGCCGCGGGTGCGCCAGACCGAGACGTTGCACGGCGCGATGAGCCCCTTGCCGAAGTCGAGGGTCCCCAATTGCTGGAGCACTTCCTCGACAGCCGTGCGGTTGACCAGCTTCACATGCTGGCGCGTGCCCCCGAGGATGGGGGAGAGCGCGGGAAAGACGCGGATGAGGGTCGATGCGGCGGTGGGATCGGCGACCCCGCGGGGGCGATAGGGAAACTCCACATTGTGGGAGAACAGCGAGCGCACGCCGCCGAGCCGATCCTTCAGGGGAAGGATCTCTTCCTTGAACTTGATTTTATAGCCGCCGGGGATCTGCGGGCGCACATCCAGCGCCGCGGCCGTGTCGCGATCGGGATGGCGGAACTTGAAGACAATTTCCGGCTCCCCCACCGGGAAGCCGTCCTCATAGGCGATCCGCCGCCGCAGGATGAAGAAATTGTTGTAGAGCCTGAAATCCTGGGTGTCGATGAACAGCACCTCGCGGATCTGCGGCCGCACGGTCTGCGCAGAATGGGGCTCGAAGTCCACGCCCGTGCGCTTGGCGACCCGCCCTACGATCTTGGCGAAATCGAAGAAGCTCTTCACCGAGGTGAACCGAAGGCCATGGAGAATGAGCTTGGCCTGGAGATAATGCACATCGTCGAAGGGATGGCCGTCCGCATAGAGTTGCTGCGGGGCCGCGTCCTCAACGGACGTATCCTTGGCTTGCTTCACGCGCGCTCTCTCCCCCTGAGGCTCCGATTTTGGAACCTTATCCGCCGGAGGGCACCACAGGAGCACATGCGCATCATGCCTGCATAGGAGCCGCCCCGGTCTCCGCCGGCGGTTTAATGGTCCCGCATCTTCGGGCGTGATTGATTAAGGCCGTCTTGATGGCCATCTTTCCGCGCAGTCCCGGCCTTACCGGGCCCGCCACCCGCGTCGCGAAGGATCCCATGCCCGACGGCCGCCTTGCCGACAATGTCGCCTATTTCGGCCGCGCCCTGCGGGCTGCGGGCCTCCCCGTGGGCCCCGGCGACATGCTGGATGCGGTCTCGGCGCTGGAAGTCGCGGGGGTCGGCGGGCGCGAGGACGTTTATTGGACCCTGCATGCGGTGTTCGTGCGCCGGCATGAGGACCATGAGGTGTTCGACCAGGCCTTCCGCCTGTTCTGGCGGCGCCGCGCGCCCATGGAGAAGCTGATCGCCATGCTCTCGCCCGCCGCGCCCGCACGGGAGGGAGAGAAGGCCAAGACCACGCTGCGCCGGGTTCAGGAGGCGCTGTTCGCCGGCATCGGCGAGGAGCGGCCGGCGGAAAAGCCCAAGCTCGAGCTGGATGCCCGCCTCACCGCCTCGGCCGACGACGTGCTGCGCACCCGCGATTTCGCGCAGATGAGCGCGCAGGAGATGGCGGAGGCCCGCCGCCGCATCGCGGCGCTGCGCATGCCCGACGACGAGGCGCCCACCCGCCGCTTCCGCCCCGACCCGCGTGGCGCCCGCTTCGATATGCGCGCGACGCTGCGGTCCTCGCTGGCGACCGGCGGCCTCTTCCTCGCCCCGCGCCTCAAAGCCCCGAAGCACCGCCCCCCGCCAGTGGTGGCACTGGTGGATATATCGGGCTCCATGGGGGACTATTCGCGGGCCATCCTCCATTTCCTCCATGCGCTTTCCGAGACGCGGCGGGTGCATTCCTTCCTGTTCGGCACGCGGCTCACCAACGTCACCCGCGCTCTGCGCCGGCGCGACCCGGACGCGGCCTTGGATGCGGTGGCTGGCGCGGCCAAAGACTGGGCCGGGGGCACCCGCATTGCCGCCTCCCTCCACGCCTTCAACAAGGAGTGGTCGCGCCGGGTTCTGGCGCAGAACCCGGTGGTGCTGCTCATCACCGACGGGCTGGAGCGGGATCCGGACGCGCGCCTGGAGGCGGAGATCGACCGCCTCCACCGCTCCTGCCGCCGCCTCGTCTGGCTTAACCCGCTGCTGCGCTATGAAGGCTTCGAGCCCAAGGCGCGCGGCGTGAGAGCGCTGTTGCCCCATGTGGACGAGTTCCGCCCGGTGCACAATCTTGCGAGCCTGGAGGCGCTGGTGGAGGCGCTGTCGGGCAATGCTGGGCCGAGGCGGAGCCGATTTGCTGTGTCGTGAAAGAATGCGAAATAAAAATCTCACGACTATTCCGAGGACGCCGGAGACGGCGCGGTTGTCGCGACCTTATTCTTCAAGTATTTCATTGAATTCAATGCTCTGACGCGTTTCTTTGAAACATTGCTCGGTGGGAAAGCATGCGGGGATTGGCATTTCAGTTGCGAGAGGCTGTGTCGGCCGTATCCGCAGCGGCTTTGGTTCTTGGATGCGCATCAAACGTCTCCGCCCAGTCGCTTCCGCAATGGGAAACCCCGGAATATTTCCGCTCCGGTTCGCTGGCGCAGATCAATGCGGCCGCGGCCTATGCGCAGGGCTATACGGGTGCCGGCGTGAAGGTGGGGGTGGCCGATAGCGGGCTGTGGACCACGCATTCGGAATTCGCCGGACGCGTCCTGCCGGGATTTGATTTTTCCTATCGGGCCAGTCCTCTGCCTGTCTTTATTCCGACTGATGACGACGATAATTTCGACCTGGGTGAAATTCCCGTGGGGCCGCCGCCGGAAGGCGGCCCTCTGCTGCCTGGCATGAACAGGGATGGAAGTGGCCACGGAACACACGTCGCAGGCATAATCGGCGCTGCGCGCGATGGACAGGAGATGCACGGCGTAGCGTTCGATGCCTCGATCGTGCCCGCCCATGTCAATCTCCTTGAGACCGATTCGGGGGTGAGCGAAGCTTGGCCCTTCCTCATCGCGCAGGGCGTCTCCATCATCAACGCCAGCTACAGGATCGGCTGCGTCGGCTCGGGTCCGGGGGTGCGCTGCAATGCCGAAACGATCACCCGCGAGAGTCTTGAGCATTATTATCCCCTCACCGTCCAGCGCAGCATAGATCTGGCTTCGGCGGATGTCCTGATGGTCGTTGCCACTGGCAATGATAGCAAGGCGCACCCCGATATCCTCGCGGCCCTGCCTGCCATCGTGCCCGAGGTGAAAGACAACTGGCTCGCCGTCGCAGCGGTGGATTCCAACAACACCATCGCATCGTTCAGCAATCGCTGCGGTATCGCGAAGGACTGGTGTCTCGTTGCGCCTGGCGACGATATCTATTCGACCTGGCGGGTCGATGCCGCCCATCCCACCGGCTACAAAGTTGAAGGTGGGACATCCATGGCCGCGCCCGCCGTCAGCGGCGTCGCGGCGCTGGTGAAGCAGGCCTTTCCCTGGTTCACGGCGTACGACCTCCAGCAGGCGCTGCTCACCACCGCCACCGATCTCGGTGCGCCCGGCGTGGACGAGGTGTATGGCTGGGGCCTCGTCAATGCGGGGAAGGCGGTCCGCGGCTACGGCATGTTCACCGGCATGGTGATGCTCGATACCCAGGGCTACGTTTCCACGTTCTCCAATGACATTTCCGGGCCCGGCGGGTTCATCAAGGCGGGCGCGGGGACCCTCATCCTCACCGGCGCCAACACCTATAGCGGCGGCACCGCTGTCGCAGAAGGCAAGCTGGTGCTGGGCAGCTCCACGGCGGCCGGCACCGGCGCAATCGCGCTCGGTGACGGCACCACTTTGGGCTTCGTCAACGGCATCAACGTCGCCAATGCCCTCGCCGTGTCGGGCAATGTCAGTTTCGACCTTGCCTCGGGCATGGCGATCGCGTCCGGCGCGCTCAGCGGCGCGGGCGCCATCGCCTTCACCGGCGACGGCGTCGTCAGCCTCACCGGCGACAGCTCCGCCTTCACGGGCGCATCGACGGTGGACGGCACAGTCTCGGTGAACGGGACGCTGGGCGGCACTGTGAACGTGCAGCAGGGTGGCACGCTGGAAGGCACGGGCACGGTGGGATCGACCACCATTGCGGCGGGCGGCTCCGTGGCGCCGGGAACACAGATCGGCACGCTCACGGTCAACGGGGCGCTGACCTTCGCCCCCGGCTCCACCTATCAAGCGGACATAAATTCCGGTGGCGGCGCGGACGTCATCGCTGTCACGGGCATCGCCACGCTTGGCGGGGCCACGGTTTCTGGCACCCTGGAGCCAGGCGCCTTTTCGCCGGGCACGCGCTACCTCATCCTCACCGCCGCGGGTGGTGTGTCCGGCCTGTTCGGGCAGGCGGTCGAGAGCATGCCCTTCCTGGACCTTCTGTTGATCTATGACCCCACCAGCGTTTCCCTGGAAATCGTGCGCAACGGGGTGCCGCTGCAGAGCGCGGCGGTGACGCGCAATCAGGCCTCCGCCGCGGCCGCGCTCGACGCGCTCGCCTTGGGCAATGCGCTCGGTGATGCCGTGGTCTCGCAGTCGACGGTGGCCAGCGCCCAGCAGGCCTTCAACGCGGTGTCCGGCGAGGTCTATCCCTCGGCTCTGTCGGTGTTCCAAAATGAGAGTCTGATCCTGCGCCGGGCGGTACTGGACCGAGCCCGCGTACCGGTGGCGGGACCGGGCGCCGCGCCGCTCGCTTATGCCCCGGGCCTCGATGTGGCGGCCGATCCCGGCAGCCCCAACGCCTTCTGGGCTCAGGGCTTCGGCGCCTGGGGTCAGATCGACGGCAACGGCAATGCCGCCACCATCTCCGGCAACACCTCCGGCGTGTTCGTGGGCTATGACCGCACCTTCTCCCCCGGCATGGGCGACTGGCGGCTGGGCTTTGCGGCGGGATACTCCTCTTCCAGCTACCAGGTGGATGCGCGCAGTTCCTCCTTCTCCAGCGACAACGCCCATGTGGCGCTCTATGGCGGGGGCACGGTCGGGGCGCTCGGGCTGCGCTTCGGCGGGGCCTATAGCTGGGCGGACATGAGCGTCAGCCGCAGCGTCGTCTTCCCCGGCCTCTTCAACCAGCTCAGCGCCGACACCACCGCCCGCACCGGCCAGGTGTTCGGCGAGGTGAGCTATGGCCTCTCTTTCGCCTCCGTGGGACTGGAGCCGTTCGCGGGCTTGGCTTATGTCAATGTGGATCTCGACGATTTCTCCGAGACGGGCGGTCCCTCCGCGCTGACCTCCTCTGGCGCGAGCGAGGGCGTGACCTATTCCACCCTCGGCGCCCGGGTGAGCGTCCCTCTGGCACTCGGCACCATCGCCACCAGCTTCAAGGGCACGCTGGCGTGGCAGCACGCCTTCGGCGACACGGCGCCGGAGGCGCTGTTCGCCTTCGGCCCCGGCGCCCAGCCCTTCGCCATCTCCGGCGCCCCCATCGCCGCCGACGCGGCGCTCATCGAGGCCGGCCTCGACATGGCGTTCACCGCCAATACGAGCCTGTCCCTTTTCTATGCCGGCCAGCTCGCCAGCACAGAGACCAACAACATGGTCAAGGGCAGCTTCACCCTCAAATTCTGAGGAATCTGCTGGTTGCCGCGGCGCGGCGGCCTATGAGGACCGCTCCAGCGGATAGGCGTGCACCCCGCCGCAATAATCGGTGACGTGCTCGCCCGCGACATAGGAGGGCGTCAGCGGCACCTTGCCGTGCCCGCCGGGGATGTCGAGTACGTAAGTGGGCAGGCAGAGACCCGAGACCCGGCCCCGGAGCGCGCGCATCAGCGCCTGCCCCTCCGCGATGGTGAGGCGGAAATGGGCGGTGCCGGGGGCAAGGTCGGGATGGTGGAGGTAATAGGGCTTCACCCGGCATTCCACTAACGCCCGGAACAGTTCCGCCAGCGTCGTTGCATCGTCGTTCACGCCGCGCAGCAGCACCGACTGGGACAGCACGGGAATGCCCGCATCCACCAGCCGGGCGATGGCGGCGCGCGCCTCCGGCCCCAGCTCGCGGGCATGGTTGGCGTGGATCACCACATAGGAAGTGATGTTATCCGCCTTCAGCGCGGACACCATGTCGGCGCTCACCCGCTCGGGCGCGGCGATGGGGATGCGGGTGTGGAAGCGGGCGATCTTCACATGATCGATCCCGGCGAGCCGGCCCACCACTTCGCGCATGCGGCGGGGAGAGACCATGAAGGGATCGCCGCCGGTGAGGATCACCTCCCAGATTTCCGGATGGGCGCAAACATAGTCGAAGGCCGCATCCAGCGCCTCGGGCGAGAGGGCGTTCTCCGCGCCGGGGCCGACCATCTCGCGGCGGAAGCAGAAGCGGCAATAGACCGCGCACACATTCACCAGCTTCAGCAGCGCTCGGTCGGGATAGCGGTGGACGATGCCGGGAACGGGCGAATGGGCCTCGTCTCCAATGGGGTCGGCCAACTCCTCCGGGCGCACCTCAAGCTCGGCCGCATCGGGCACGAACTGGCGCGCCAGAGCGTCTCCCGGCGCCATGCGCGCCGCCAGAACCGGCGTCACCGCCACCGCATAGCGGGCCGCGACACGCGCGACCTCGTCCCGCCCCACCTCGGGGACGAGGCCGGCGGCGATCAGGTCGTCGGCGGTGCGCAGCGTGGACATATGGCGTTCCAGGGAGAACAATGGTGCAGGCCCGGCGGCTTTCAGGCCGGGCGCGCGCCCCTATATAGGGGATGAGACGCGCGCGCCAAGCCGCGGACAGCCGCCCTCAGGGAGAAGGCCCATGCTCTCGACCGAAGACGACGTATTGGAGGCGGCACTGCGCTGGCGCCGCGAGGGACGTTCCGTGGCGCTCGCCACAGTGCTTGAGACCTGGGGCTCGGCCCCGCGCCCCGTGGGCAGCCATCTGGTGATCGATGCGGACGGCAATTTCCTCGGCTCCGTCTCCGGCGGCTGCGTGGAAGGCGAGGTGGTGAGCGAGGCCGCCGACGTCATCGAGAACGGAAAGCCCCGCATCCTGGAATTCGGCGTGGCGGACGAGACCGCCTGGCGCGTCGGCCTCTCCTGCGGCGGGGCCATCCGGGTCTATGTGGAGCGGGTGGACTGAAGCCCCATGCGCCTCGATCTCCTCTCAAAGCTGATGGCGGAGCGCGCCGCGCGCCGCGCCGCCATCCTCGTCACCGAGCTTGAAACCGGCGCCCAGCGCCTCGTGACGCCCGAGGACGCCACCGCCGATCCGCTTGCCGCCGACCTGCGCAAGGCGTTCCGGACGGGCAAGAGCGGCGCCGTGGGGGAGGGGCCATCCCGCGCCTTCCTCACCGTGGAAGTGCCGCCGCCGCGCCTCGTGGTGATCGGCGCCGTCCATATCTCTCAGGCCCTGGCGCCTTTGGCGCGCGTGGCCGGCTACGACATGGTCATCATCGACCCGCGCACCGCCTTCGCCACCCCCGAGCGCTTTCCCGACGTGCCGCTGATCGCCCAGTGGCCGGACCAGGCGCTGCCCGAAGTGGGGGTGGACCCCTTCACCGCCCTCATCGCGCTCACCCACGATCCCAAGATCGACGAGCCGGCCCTGGAAGCGGGTCTGAGGGCCGGCTGCTTCTATGTGGGGGCGCTGGGCTCGCGGCGCACCCACGCCAAGCGCCTGGAGCGGCTCGCCGCGCGCGGGCTGAGCGCGGACGACACCGCCCGCATCCACGCGCCCATCGGTCTCGATATCGGCGCGGTGAGCCCCGGCGAGATCGCCGTGGCGGTCCTCGGCGAGGTCATCGCCGCGCTGCGCAAGGAAAAAGTCGCGGCGGCACGGCCGGAGGCGGCGGAGTGAAATTCGGCCTCGTCCCGGTGGCGGAGGCGCTGGGCGCCGTCGCTGCCCATGCGGTGAAATCCAACGGCCTGATCCTGAAGAAGGGCACCCGGCTCGGCCCGGCGGAGATCGCCGCGCTGGTGGCGGCCGGCATTTCCGAGGTCATGGTGGCGCGCCTGGAAGAGGGGGATCTCGACGAGGACGCCGCCGCCGCACGCCTCGCCGCCTGCTTCGCCGGCGCCGGCACGCGCGCGGCCCCGCCCTTCACCGGCCGCGCCAATCTCTTCGCCACCGTGCCCGGCGTGCTGGAGGTGGACGCGGCGTCGGTGGATGCCTTCAACCTCGTGGACGAGGCGCTCACCTTCGCCACCCTCGCCCCCTTCCGGCCGGTGGGGGAGGGGGACCTTATCGCCACCGTGAAGATCATTCCTTATGCGGTGTCGGGCGCGCTGGTGGACGTGGCGCTCAAGCGCGCGATCCCGCGCATCGGCATCGCACCGTTCCGCCGCGTGGCGGTGGCGGTCATCTCGACCCTGCTGCCGGGGCTCGCGGACAAGGTGGTGGAGAAGACCCTGCGCGTCACCGCCGAGCGGCTGTCGCGCTTCGGCGCCCGCATCGCCCACGAGGCGCGCGTGCCGCACGAGACCATGGCCCTGCGCGGGGCCATAGACGCGGCAAAGCAGGCCGGTGCGGAGCTGATCCTGGTGTTCGGCGCTTCCGCCATCGCCGACCGGCGGGATGTCATCCCCGCTGCTTTGGAGGCGGCCGGCGGCGCGGTGGAGCGGCTCGGCATGCCGGTGGACCCCGGCAATCTCCTGCTGCTGGGCCGGCTCGGCGACATTCCCGTGCTCGGCGCGCCGGGCTGTGCCCGCAGCCCCAAGGAAAACGGCTTCGATTTCATCCTGGCGCGGCTCCTGGCGGACTTGCCCGTCACCTCGGCTGACGTCGCCCGCATGGGCGCGGGCGGCCTTATCGGTGAGATCGTCACCCGCCCGCAGCCGCGCGAAGAGCCGGTGTCTCCCGCGCCCGCGCCGGTCGCCGCATTGGTGCTGGCGGCGGGGCGCGGCACGCGCATGGGCGGGCCGAACAAGCTTCTGGAAGAGGTGGGCGGGCGCCCGGTGGTGCGCCGCGTGGTGGAGGCCGCGCTCGCCTCGCGCGCGCGGCCCGTCATCGTCGTCACCGGTCATGAGCGCGAGCGTGTTCAGCACGCATTGGCTGGCCTGGATGTGATTGTCGCGCCGAATCCCAACTATGCGGACGGCCTTGCCGGCTCGCTCGCGGCGGGCATCGCGGCGGTGCCGGAGACAGCGCCGGGCGCGCTGGTGCTGCTCGGCGACATGCCGCTGGTGGAGACTTCAACCATCGAGCGTCTCGTTGCGGGCTTCGCGCCGGAGGAGGGGCGGCTGGTGGTGGTGCCGGTGGTGGGCGGTCGGCGGGGCAATCCCGTGCTGTGGTCGCGCCGTTTCTTCCCGGCTCTCGCCGCTCTGGAAGGCGACATGGGTGCCCGCCATCTCATCGCCGCCCATTCCGAGGCGGTGTTCGAGGTGGAAGTGAGCGGGCCGGGCCCGCTGCTGGACGTGGACACGCCGGAGGCCCTGGCGGAGGCGCGGGAGGTGGTTCTGGCGGCGGGCTGAGCTGGGATATCTACCGGGCGCCGGTTCTTGTCCTGGGCGCATGCAGCGCAGCGGAATGCGACCCGGGACCCAGCGCAAGAGACCGCCGAAGGCGCTTCAATGAGCTCTTGCCGCCGCGCGGCGAGAGCGTAACGGCGCTGGTCGCGCCATTGCCGGCTTCGCCGGAGTCTTGCGCTGGGTCCCGGATCTGCGCTCCGGCTCCGCCGTCGCTTGTCCAGGACAAGGGCCCTTTAAAACGCCGCCGGCATCAAATGCTCCACCGGCACATCCAATCGCTCGCACAAGATTTCCGCGAGCCGCAGTCGGTGGCAGCCTTCCACGTGCTGCTCGTAGCACATGAGGCAGATGCGCCGGCCCTTGGTGAGGCTGGCCAGTTCGTCCAGCGCCTCGCGCGCGGCCGGCGTCTCAAGATGGGCGTTGTAGATGCGCATGAGGCCCGCATGGTCGCCGGAGCGGGCAGCAAGGCGCCCCTCCTTGGGCGTGCCCAGCGGGCGCAGATGCACGTAGGCGATGCCGAGTTCGGAAACGCCGGCGGAGAGCGCGCCCTTGGAGAAGCCCGGCCGGCGCGAGGAGGCGACCGCCCTCACGTCCACCAGAAGGTCGACCCCGGCGCGGGTCAGGGTGTCCTGGAACGCGCCGGGGGTGGTGTGCTCATAGCCTACGGTGAACAGCTCCGTTGCTTTGCCCTTTGCCATGGATCCTTACCCATAAAGTGCGCTCGGCAGCCACAAAGCGATGCCGGGGAACACATACAGCAGGATCATGGCGACGATGACGATGGCGAGGAAGGGCATGACGCCTGAGAAGATCTCGTCGATGGAGACATGCTTCGGCGCCACGCCCTTCAGATAGAAGGGTGCCATCGCCACCGGCGGCGACAGGAAGGAGGTCTGCAGGTTCAGCGCGACAAGGATGCCGAAAAAGATCGGGTCCACGCCGAAATTATCCAGCAGTGGCAGGAAGATGGGCAGGAAGATCACGATGATCTCCGTCCATTCCAGAGGCCAGCCCAGGACAAAGATGATGGCCTGGGTCAGTAGCAGGAAGCCCACCGAACCGAGGTTCAGCGAGAGGACGAAGTTCTCCACCAGCTGCTGCCCGCCCAGAAGCGCGAACATGGCGGAGAACACCGCCGAGCCCACGAACAGCCAGCACACCATGGCGGAGGCGCGGGCCGTGAGGAACACGCTCTCCTTCAGCTTGTTGATGGAGAAGGAGCGGTAAGCCACCGCCAGCAGGATGGCGCCGCCCGCGCCCACCGCCGCCGCCTCCGAGGGGGTGGCAAGCCCGAACACGATGGCGCCCAGCACGCCGGTGATCAGCACCGCCAGCGGGAAGAAGGAGGAGGCGAGGGCGCCGAGGATCTCCCACACGGAGGACGCTTTGGCTTCCGGCGGAAGCTTGGGCGCGAGCGCGGGGTTCAGCATGGCCCGGATGATCACATAGAGCATGTAGAGCCCGGTGAGCATCAGGCCCGGCATGAAGGCGGCGGCGTAGAGCTTCACCACCGAGACGCCGGCGGTGGCGCCGTAGAGGATCAGCATGACGCTGGGCGGGATGAGGATGCCGAGGCACCCGCCCGCGCAGACCACGCCCGCCGCGAGCTTGGTGTCGTAGCCGGCGCGCAGCATGGCGGGGAAGGCGAGGAGCCCCATCAGCGTCACCACCGCGCCGACGATGCCGGTGGCGGTGGCGAACATGGCGCAGGTGACGAGGGTTGCGACCGCGAGCGAGCCCGGCACCCAGCCGGCGGCGAGCTGGATGGCACGGAACAGCCGGTCGAGGATGTTCGCGCGCTCCACCACATATCCCATGAACAGGAACAGCGGGATGGAGATGAGCACGTCGTTCGCCATCACGCTGTAGGTGCGCTGGACGAAGAGCTGGAACACCGTGTCGCCGCGGGTGAAATAGCCAAAGCCCACGCCGAGGGCCATGAGCGTGAAGGCGATGGGGAAGCCCAGCATCAAGAAGACGAGGAACAGCACCAGCATGAGGATGCCGAGAGCGGGGTCCGACAACATGAACATTACAGGGCCCCCTTGCCGATGGCCTCAGCATCCGCCTTGTTGGCGGCCTGTTCGAGAATGAGTTTTTCCATCTCCTCCACGTCGTGCAGGCGGTCCGGCCATGTGCCGGTGCGCAGGCAGATGATGCAGCGGATCACCTCCACCACCCCCTGGAGGAACATGAGTACGCCGGTGAGCGGGATCAGCCCCTTGAACGGCCAGATCATCGGCCCGTCGGGGGAGAAGGATGAGTGCTCGTTGAGCATCATGGAGAGGCGGAAATAGCCCCAGCCGGCATAGATGAGGGCCAGGATGCCGGGAAAGAAGAACAGGAAGTAGAGAACGAGGTCCACGCCCGCCTGCCGCTTCGGCGACCAGTTGCGATAGAGGAAGTCGCCCCGCACATGGCCGTTGCGCGACAGGGTGTAGGCGCCGGCCATCATGAACAGCGTGCCGTACAGCATGTAGGACACGTCATAGGCCCAGGAGGTGGGCGCGCGCAGCGCGTAGCGGCAGAAGACCTCGTAGCAGATGGCCACCGTCAGGATGACGATCACCCAGGCGAACAGCTTGCCGATGAAGGTGTTGAATCGGTCGATGGCGAGCAGGAAACTTTGCATTCTGGTTCCCTCGGATGGTCTTGGGCGCGAGAGGGAACGGAACAACCTCGCAGCCGCCACGCGCGGCGCCGGCTGCATCCTCGTTCCCCGGGCGGTGGTCGCGCACAGCGCGCCGCCGCCTCGTTTCCTCTACGTAATATAGCCTATTAAGCGCATGGCCGGGACAAGGCCCGGCCATGCAAAAGCGGCGAAGGACGCTTTGGAGGCGCGCCCGCTCAAGCCTTCTGGAAGAAGTGCTTGTAGGCGGTGGCGCTGTCGGCCTCGTACTGGAGGCGGAAGCCGACCACGCGCTTGGCCCACGCCATCTGGCTGTCCACCACCTTCTTGAAGAACGGGTCGGCGGACAGGTTGGCGATCACCTTGTCCCAGGCGTTGAGCTGGGCTTCCAGCACCGACTTCGGTGTCGGGATGATCTTCACGCCACGTGCTCTCAGGACTTCGAGATCCTTCGAATAGCGATCCTGCGCCTTCCACATCATGTCGGAGGAGGCGGCATCCGCCGCGCCCTTGATGATGGCCTGGACGTCCTTGGGCAGGCTCTCGAACTTGGTCTTGTTGAACAGGACCTCGAAGCATTCGAGCGCCTGGTGATAGGACTGCACCATGTAGACCTTCGAGACGTCGGCGAAGCCGAGCACGAGGTCGGAGGAGGGGTTGTTGAACTCCGCGCCCTCCAGAAGGCCGCGATCCATGGCGGGGACGATTTCGCCGCCCGGCACGATGGTGACCGCGACGCCCAGTTCCTTGAAGAGGTCCGCGCCGAGGCCGACTGTGCGGTACTTCATGCCCTTCAGCTGGTCGACGCTGGTGATCTCGGACTTGAACCAGCCGAGGGGCTGCGTGGGCATGGGCCCGGTGAGCAGGCCCACGACGTTGAGCTTGAGGATCTGCTGGGTCAGCTCGTCATAGAGCTGCTGGCCACCGCCGTAGCGGACCCAGCCGAGCAGTTCGTCCGCATCCCAGCCGAAGGCCGGGGCGGTGCCGAACAGGGAGAAGGCCTTGTTCTTGCCGTACCAGTAGGCGGACACGCCGTGGCCGCCGTCGATGATGCCCGAGGAGACCGCATCGAGCACCTGGAAGGCCGGCACCACGGCGCCGGCCGCGAGCAGCTCCAGCTCGATGCGGCCGCCGGCCATGGTGTTCACATAGCGGACGAAGTCCCCGGCGAACTCGTGGAAGATATCCTTGTTCGGCCAGGTGGACTGGAATTTCAGCTTGATGGGCGCCTGCGCATGCACCGCGGGCGCGGCGATGGCCGTGGCGCCGGCGGCGGCAACCGCCGTCGTCATGAAGGCGCGCCGATTCGGGCGCGCACCCTCGTGCTCGTTGGACATATTCTTCCTCCCTCGCGGGCCCGGCCTCCAGGGTGAGGAGGCACGACGGTGTTGGCGCACCGCCCGCTTGACCTAAGAAGAAGACGCTACGTTATGCCCCAAGGGCAATAGACTTTAGTCGTAAAAATGGGAAAAATTTTCATGTCTGCGTCTTGGCCGGTGCCATCCCCGCAAACACGCGCCGCCGCTTATCTTGCCGGCTTGAAGATTGGGGTTGGACTATGCGCAAAAAGCAGTATGGAACTCAGTACGCCTTCCCCTACCGGAGTGCATCCAATGGCTCTCGCTCGGTCTTTTGCGCTCACCTTCCTTTTGCTTATCTCCACCCACGTCTTTGCTCAGGGCGCTTTCGAAGTATTTCTCGCTAAGGATGTCCAAGGCGCCGCCGACAACCCGCTGACTGGCCGCTACAAGGATTCCATTCTGCTTGCGCAGACCACCAAGGCGTTCGACGAGCTGACGCTCCCATCGGGACCGGCCACGGGCGCCACTTATTCCGACGCCAAGAAGTTCACCTCCGTGGTGCGCGCCCAGGGGAAGGTGACGCGCTCGCTCTACGTCGCGCCTGCGGGACGCTCCTCTTTGGAGGTGATGACGAATTTCACCGAGACGCTGGCCGCCAAGGGGTTCGAGCCGGTGTTCCGCTGCGCCGGTGAGGAATGCGGCGAGAGCTTCTATTATCTCAAGTACCGCTGGGATAAGGCGGAGACGAAGGTGGTCGGCCCGAACTACGAGCAGGCCCGCCGGCAGATGATCGATGCGATCTTCGATCAGGTGGTCGATGTGCGCTACGCCTTGATGAAGAAGACCGCGCCCGAGGGCGACACCTATGCCGGCATCTATGTGGCCGTGAACCGGGGCGGCGGCTTCGGCGATATCTCCCGCGTGCTTTCGGACCGGGTGGGCGTGCTGGTGGAGACTGTCGAGCCCAAGGCCATGGACCGCCGCATGGAGGTGGTCAGCGCCGAGCAGATCACCGGCAAGATGGCGTCCGACGGCAAGGCGGTGTTCTACGGCATCCAGTTCGATTTCGACAAAGCCGACATCAAGCCGGAGTCCGAGCCGCAGCTTGCGCAGATGGTGAAGTTCCTGAAGGAAAATCCGGGCCTGAAGGTCTATGTGGTCGGCCACACGGACAATAAGGGCACGCTGGACTACAACGTCACCCTCTCCAACAAGCGCGCCGATTCCCTCGCCAAGGCGCTCGCCAAGCTCGGCATCGATCCAAAGCGCATGGTCGCCCGCGGCCTCGGTCCGCTCGCGCCCGTGGCCAGCAACCGGACGGAAGACGGCCAAGCCAAGAACCGGCGCGTGGAGTTGGTGGAACAATAGTCCCGCTCGGGCGGTCCTCCCCAAGTCCACTTTCAACAATGCTTGCCGTCCGCGAGCGGCGGGAATACGTCTATCGCCCTTCGCCGGCTCAGACCGGCCGGGACGGAGTGAGCACATGGCCGATATCCAGCAGCCGATCGAGCTTCATTACTGGCCGACGCCAAACGGCTGGAAGATCAGCATCATGCTGGAGGAGTGCGGCCTTCCCTACGAGGTCAAGCTGGTGAATATCGGCAAGGGCGAACAGTTCAAGCCCGAATTCCTTGCCGTATCCCCGAACAACAAGATCCCCGCCATCGTCGATCCCGACGGGCCGGGCGGCACGCCCATCTCGGTGTTCGAGTCCGGCGCCATCCTGCAATATCTCGGTCGCAAGACGGGCAAATTCTACCCGGCCGACGAGCGCAAGCGGGTGGAGGTGGACGAGTGGCTGTTCTGGCAGATGGGCGGCCTCGGCCCCATGGCCGGCCAGGCGCACCATTTCCGCATCTATGCGCCCGAGAAGATCCCCTACGCCATCGAGCGCTACACCAACGAGGTGCACCGGCTCTATGGCGTCATGAACAAGCGCCTGAAGGACAGCGAATTCCTCGCCGGTGACTATTCCATCGCCGACATGGCCTGCCTGGGCTGGGCGAAGCTCTGGGAGCGGCAGGGGCAGAAAGTCGAGGAATTCCCGCATTTCAAGCGCTGGCTCGAAACGGTGATGATGCGCCCCGCCGTGCAGCGCGGCCTGCATGTGAATGCGGAGGAACGCCAGAAGCTCGACCTCTCCAAGGACAAAGAGGCGCAGAAGATGCTTTTCGGCCAGCGCGCCAGGAGCTAGAGAAGCGGCCCCGCCCTTAGCCAAGAGAGTTGACCATGTCCCCCGATCCGCGCGCCGTCCTCGCCGAGGCCGCCGCCCTGCATCGCGCGGGGCAGATGGAGGCGGCCATCGACGGTTTCCGCCGCGCCGCGGCCCTGCAGCCGTCCTTCACGGACGCGCACCGCATGCTGGCCATGGCCCTGCTCCAGACCGGCCGGCCCAAGGAAGCCGTGCAGAGCGCGCGCGCCGCCTCAAACCTTGCGCCCAATGATCCCCATGCTCTGCTGCTGCTGGGTGTCGGCCTCCAGGCGGCGGGGCAGGCGGAGAAGGCGCTGGCCCAGTTCGACAAGGCGGTGAAGCTTGCGCCCGGCTTCGGCGAGGCGCAGTTCCAGGCGGGCAACGCGCTGGCCGCGCTCGGCCGCTTCAAGGAGGCGGTGGCGCGCTATTCCCGGGCGCTGGAGCTGGATCCCCGTGCCGTGGAGGCTCTCGCCAACCGGGCGGTCGCCTTGGGGCGGCTGAAGCTCCACACCGAAGCTCTGGCGGATTTCGATCACCTCATCGCGCTCCAGCCCTGGATGCCCATGCATCTGGCCAACAAGGGCAATCTTCTGCTGGAGACCGGTGACATAGCCGGCGCTGCCGCCGTAGCGGAAAAGGCGCTGGAGACGGCGCCGCGCGATGCGGACGTCCTTTTCTTGCTGGGGCAGGCTCGGTTTGCGAGCGTCGACCTTGAGGGAGCCCGCTCCGCATTCCAGCAGGCGGTGGACGTCGCGCCAGGGCGCGTCGATATCCGCGTGCTTCTTGCCCAGGTCCTGCGCCGGCAGGAGGCTCCCACCGAAGCCATTCATCAGTGCGATGCCGCCCTGGAGCGGGACCCGCGCCACGCCGGCGCGTTCTATGAGCGCGGGGAGGCAAAGCGTGCCGCGGGCGACGCGGCCGGTGCGCTTGCGGACCTCGATTCCGCGCTCGCGATTGCTCCCCGTCACGTGGAGGCGGCCGTCGCGCGCTCCTACGTGCTCGCCGATCTCGGCCGGATGGGCGAGGTGCGCCCCGCCATTGAGCGGGCGCTGCGGAACGGGCCGAAGCACTCCGATGCCGTCTTCCATCTCGCCATGGACGATCTCGCGCTGGGGCGCTGGGCGAAAGGCTGGGCGGGCTATGAGGAGCGCGCGCGCATCGTGCCGCCCACCTATAAGCCGCTTCCCTTCGCGCGCTGGGATGGCAAGGAGATACCCTCCGAGCTGGTGGTGCTGGGTGAGCAGGGGCTCGGCGACGCCATCCAGTTCGCCCGTCTTGTGCCTTTGCTGGCGGAACGCGGCATTCCGGTGAAATTCTTGGTTCGCGCGCCTCTTGCGCCGCTGATGACCACGCTTCATCCCGGCGTTGCGCTGATATCGGACGAGTCGGACCTCGACCTGTCAGCTCCGGGGCTGCGTTGGGTGCCGCTGGGAAGCCTACCGCTCCTCATCGCGCAGGACCCGGCGGCGTGGCCGTCCGTGCCTTATCTTGCTGCCGAGCCGGAACGCGCGCGGCAATGGCGCCATGTGCGCGAGACCGGCGACTTCGTGATCGGCATCACCTGGCAGGGCAGCACGCGGCGCGACATCGATGTCGGCCGCTCGGCGCCGCTCAGCGCATTTGCGCCGCTCGCGGCCGTGCCGGGCGTCAAGCTTGTCGCGATCCAGCGCAATGCCGGCGAGGAGCAGGTGGACGAGGTGCCGTTCAAGGGCCGGCTCCTGCGACTCGATGCAGACTTTGACGCCGACGGCGCCTTCCTCGACAGCGCGGCGCTACTCCAGCACCTCGACCTCGTGGTCACTACGGACACCTCCATGGCCCACCTTGCCGGGGCGCTCGGCCGCCCCGCCATCGTGGCGCTGAAGGCGGTGCCGGACTGGCGCTGGGGAAGGGCAGGGGAGGCGAGTGTGTTCTATCCTTCGCTCACCCTCGTGCGGCAGACGAAGGCCGGCGACTGGGCCGGCGTGTTTGAGACCATCACGGAGATGGTGCGCGGGCGCATGGCCGCTCGGCCCGAGGTAGAGAGCGGAGCATCCGCATGACCGAGCCCGCGCGCGCCGGCGAGACCGTCGATATCCTCGCTCCCATTTCCGCGGGCGAGCTGATCGACAAGATCACCATCCTCCAGATCAAGACCGAGCGCATGACCGACCCGGCGAAGCTGGTGAATGTCGCGCGCGAACTCGCGGCGCTTGTTGCCCTGCGTGATTCTCATGGCCTGGAGGGCATCGAGACCCTCACCGAGGATCTGAAGGTGGTGAACGAGACGCTGTGGCAGGTGGAGGACGAGATTCGCGAGCTGGAGGCCGAAGGCCGGTTCGATGCGCGATTCATCGAGCTTGCCCGTGCCGTCTACGCGACCAACGACCGGCGCGCAGCCATCAAGAAGGAGATCAACCTCATGGTGGGCTCCTCCATCGTCGAAGAGAAGTCCTACGCGGGCAGTTGAACCGACGGGGACAATGTCCGTCCTGACCTTGCAAAGCCGTCTCCGGTTCGGCATAGGAGACACAGTGGAGACGTGGCCGAGAGGCTGAAGGCACTCGTTTGCTAAATGAGCAGACCCCCAAAAGGGTCTCGAGGGTTCGAATCCCTCCGTCTCCGCCACTAGCCCTTGAAATCATTGAGTTTTTTGGCGTTTTTTGGGGCGTGTCATAACCGTCCCCATAACCTGGGCCGGCCATACCCATTAGAGATTCGAACCTCGGGATTCGAACCCTTCGTGAGGGTGGGGGCTCTTAAAATCGCGGTTTCGGGAAGAGAGCCCGCGGCAAGCCCTGTGACGGGTTGACGCAGAGAGCCTCAGAAATGTGCCCCGTCACCTTGCGGATGACGGGGCGTCCAGCGGGCACGCGGGCAATGGAGTTAGACCGTTCGGTGGCCCCCCAGATCCTGACTATAGCATGGGCTTAGGCGGGCCTCAGACACCGCGTCCGGCTCCACGCACTGCTCGGGCGCCAAGCCACTCTCCTTAGCCCTCGCAGCGGCCTCCCGAGCCCATGTGGCAAGCGTGTTGAGGTCCACGCCGGCGGTGTCCATGACTGCCGCGCCGCGCCACATGGGAGGCATCCCCCATCGCCAGTCGCCCCCGGGAGGGAAGTGGAAGACACCAGCGGGCGTGTGCGTGGTCTCCTTCACATCCCACCCCATGATGGCGCAGAGGATCCGCCGCTCGTTAAAAAGCCATTCGGCGTAGGCCAGGGCCATGAACCAGTTCTTGGAACCTGGCGTCGGGGCGCGAGGCTTGCCGGCGGGCAACAGGCTGTTGTCGTTGGTGGGCGGGGTGAGGTGGGTTGGAAAGGATTGGTTAAGGATGTCGGTGGGCATTGGGTTGGCGTCCTTGCTCAGGCGTCCTGATTTCGGTACATCATACCGATAGCGCGGCGCCAACATTACGTCAACACGAATTCAGGACACAATTACGATGAACGTCGTTCAGTGCAGGATGGCGCGCACCGCCCTGGGGTGGGGCGTGCGTGATCTCGCCAAAGCCGCATCCGTATCTGTGGATACGATATCGAGGCTGGAGCGCGGAGAGGATCTGTTACCACGGACCCTCACCGCCATCCGCACAGCTCTCGAATCCGCCGGCGTCCAATTCCTGGATAACGGCGATGTTGCAGGCGGGCCCGGCGTGGCGCTGAAGGTTGGCGCGGATGAGGGGCTACGGCCGGAGCAGTTGAATGCCGGCAATGACGGCTGAGAAGCCACCGTCGCGTGCGTATAAGGCTTATGACACTACCGTCTGGACAGCCCAGGTGCCGCTTGCAACTAATGCTCCCATAATACCTGGGAGGCGGGAAGATGGGATAAGTTTGGCTGAGGCTGAGTGGCATGATGCCACCCCTTGCCATTGCGCTGTGCGGTTGCGTGTCTTCGGCCAGCGTACCTATCACAGGCCAAATGCCCGCCGGCACCCCTGCTGCAGGACAAGCTACAGCCCGATCGGATGGGGACGGCTCATTTTGGGTACAGATCCCTGCAGGCCCAAGGTGCGATGGGAATTACAATTCGACCGATACAAATCCGACGCTGGTGGTGCAGGTAAGATGCACTGACGGGCGGTTTGGACAGACCGTGATCACCCGCCAAATGGATCTAATTTCCGGCACCGCAATCGTCACCCTGAACGACGGCACGCGTGGGCAGTTTGTGTTTGGTAATTTAAGATTTGATCAGGCTTTTGGCGACGGGGGCAAGGCAATGACGGCGCCCACTATTCTGAGGTGATGATCTACCGTGCTTCATCTGCCGGCCGCGCGACTGGTAGATGGTAATGACCTTCACCGACTGAATGGGCGCGATCTGGAAAAGGACTCAGTCGCCGATGTCGACCGACCTAGGAGCCGATGTATCGGGTGCTGCGAAGAAGCTCAACTTGTGGGCAGACATGGCCGCGAGAGCATATGGAGCTTATTCCGGGATAAACGCTTCAATCGCTGCCGCGTCCGACAAGTCCCTCCCTTCGATTCATCACGCTCATGAAATTCGTCAACAGTTGGCGCTGATGTCTGTAATCCGGACTTTCGCGTTGCTGGATCGAGATGCCGGCCTTTCTATGCAGTCGGTGCATCGTTTCTTGAAACGAGAGGAGGCTATCAGGCTCGTCGCAGAATCGTTTGCCCTAAGTGAGCCCCCGTCGAGTTTGGAAGGCGCGAAGCGTGACAGTTCGTTGGCAGTCCAGCGATTTCTCCTAAAGTACGGCGAAATCGACTGGACTGTATTCGGTCGACTTCAGAGCTTTAGAAATGTCGCGATCTCTCATATAACTTGGCGAGAAGTGGACAAGTTCGTAACGTATGGCGAATTAGAGCATCTAGTTCGCATATCATGTGCGCTGGCAGGGGAGTTCACTTTCATGACAAGCGGACTAAATGACTGGCCAGAAGAACAGATCGCCGTCAGTTACGACGATGCTTTTATGTTTTGGAGTGCTGCGCTTAAAGCAAGCCTCACCTAGTCGCCGGCGCGATGCCAATAGCCCCCTGAATCGAGCCAAGGCCATTGCAGAGGCAGCTAGATTGAAGCGGGCTCGGGTGAAAGAGGGAAGCCGTGACCAGTAACGGTGGTTCCGGGACGGCTTATAGCCTAGCGGAGGCCACTGTGATCGATCTGCGCGAGTGTGCGCGAATCTCGGGAATTAGCCTGTCGACGCTCCGTCGCAGGATCGACGAGGGGGACGGGCCGAAAGTGCTCCGCATGTCACCCCGGCGAGTCGGCATTAGGGCCGGAGATCTTTGGCGCTGGATAGAGTCGAGGTGATGCGCTGCCGCCCTCTAGAGCGGCGGTGCGGCGGGGCAAAGCGCCTAGGCCCTTTGAAAAACTTTATCTCCTCCTTTGAGCTTGAATGAATTTAAGCCCGTCTTCTCGAGAACAGACCCATCCTGAAGTTCAAAGCGTTTACGTACTTGATCTTGGCTCGACATTCCATCCCTTCTGTTCTCATTGGATTTTATTCTGAGCTGAAGGTAGGTTATGAGATATAATTGCCCATCATCGTCCACGGCTCTGAACGTTTCGACTATCTGCCACTTGTTGAGCACCGGGATATCCTTATATCAATTCAGTATTGCATTGTAGAAGTTAGGCAGGGGTTCCCCGAACTACGCAATGATCAAACCCGTCGCCCTATAAGGCGAGAACGTGCCAGCGGGCTCTCTCCGCTCCTCCCCTTTGGAGCATGGACAAGCCCAAGCCGCCGCGCAACTATCGCGAGCGTAAGCATTGGGGGAACGGTCGTGGGAAGCGCGCAGGGCAAGAACGGGGCAATATCATTCGATGGCAAGCTGATCACCATCACGAAGGGCGGCGGCGGACTGGGAACGTTTCTCAATCAGGGCATACAGGGTGACAGATACATTCTCGCCCTAGCTATTACGGCTGTTGAATTCAGGGATTCGGCCAAAGGGGGCGGCGGCTTTATCGCTTTTGATTTTCCGGGAAAAAACCCGCCCCGCGGCGGAGTCTTCGACGCCATGGCAGACGAAAATGCTGTGGTGTTCACGGCGGATCAGCGGGAAGACTTCATAAAGGTTCGGGATGAGATCCTCGCCTTCATGTGGGGCTCGACACAGCCTCCCGTATGACACGGTAGGTCCTCGGCACTCCATTGACCCCCGTCCGGGTGAGACCCCTATCCTCGCCGACCCCCCGGCGCGACATGCCCCCCACATCCACTGTTGGGGCGAGCCTAAACGGAACGCCTATGCCGCTCCGGCGTTTCTCCCGCGCATTCAACGGGAGATACCCCATGCGTAACCTGATCCTTGCCGCGGTCGCCGCTTCTGCGCTTGTAGCTCCCGCGTACGCCCAGACCACGACGACCCCCAGCGCCACGGCCCCCGCAGCAACCACCACGGCGACCACCGGGGCCGCGAAATTCGTGAACGTCCCGAACAGGGCCGCGATGAGCGAGCAAATCACCGACCTCGACATCTATAACAACGCCGGCGAGAAAGTCGGTGAGATTGAAGATGTCGTGATCAACGGCAAAGAAGTCGCTGGCTATGTCGTTTCGGTCGGCGGCTTCCTGGGAATGGGCACCAAGTATGTGGTGATTGATCCCGCCTCCGTGATGATCACTTATGATGAAAGCAATAAAAAGTGGAACGCGAAGATGGACGTTTCCAAGGATCAGGTTAAGGCAGCGCCCGAATACAAGTACGACGCGAAACACAAGAGCTGATATCCGGTAGAGAGATAGCCGGGACGACCAACCGCCGGGCCCAGCTCGGCGGTTTTTTATTGCTCCACGCGCCGATCTATCACCAGCGCAAGAGGCGGATCATATCCGGCGGCGCCAAGTGATCTGGGGGCGGAGGCACAAAGCGACTGGTGGAACAATTTGTTCCACCAGTCTTGCAGATGGCCGACGCGCGGGGCCTCAACACGCTGCTCAATTCTCTTCCGAGGTGGCATCCGTAATGGGGGCCTCAAAGCAGGATGTGAACCGCAAAATCGCCCGCGCTCGCGAGCTCGGCGATGACATCAAGCGGGTGGCCTATCTTACAAGATCGGCCCGAGCCTGCCCGTGAGCAGCAGCACAATCAGGACGATGAGCAGAATTCCACCGACACCGAACCCATGATTCCGGTAGCGGCCGCCTCCGTAAAACAGTCCACCACCACCGAAAATCAGGATAAGGATGATCAGGATTAATAGAAGGCTCATAGCGGCATCTCCCACCATTAAGGCCAAGCTTGGTACTAATGCCCACTAGGGGAGTCTTGTTCCTTTCTGTGGCGCTATCTCGCCGACAAAAGAGGAATGTGATGGCAAACCATCCCACCGCCCCTCAGGAGTGGTCGATCGCCGTGATCGTGAAACGAGGCCAAGCTCCCCCGTCGTGAGGCTGTAGAGCCCTGGTTTCCCCCAGCCGACCTTGCATCGCCGTCTTCGCCGGCGCGGACCCGATTATTGGAAACCAATCGGATGCCAGCACGTTCACCGTGACGCCTGTAATGCGACAATAGGTTTTGCCCGCCGCTCAACTTTAGAGACAGGCTATATCCAGTCAGGTCGAGCCGTGGGAATGACAATATTGCGGACGGATCATCCGTGCCGATATTGATGGCGAGACTGGTCATTTATGGCCTCATTAAGACATACAAAAAGGCCGCCCGGAGAGGCGGTCTTTGGCATGTTCGGAAATTAAGTTTGACGTGAGAACCTACCCCATCGGGGCTGATCTACTCTTTGTGACCAGAGTTACGCCAGGAGATATAAGTATACTTTCAATATATGATGGCCGCTTTTCTTTTGGTTCCGTACCGTATGGAAGCGAGGACCAGTCGGATCGTGCGACTTCATCGATCAACTGCTTGATCACACCGGGCATCCCATATTCATGGGATCTGAACCGGCTAACATACTGATAGGGTTTCAAGAGCTTCTGCATCCAAGTCAGAGAGGGCCACTCGACCGGAGCATTCTTCAGCGCCTTATTGGCAATCTGGTGCAGAAACGTCCTGCCATCACCCGGCTCCTTAAACCGCCGACCGTCCGGATAATAGGCATGGCCCTGCCAATAACCGGTCCCCCAGTCCTCAAGGCCATAGATGCCGCCCGGCTTCAAGTGCTTGAGGAACAGGTGGGAGAAGCTGACCTTTGCCAATTCGCCGATGTGCGCGGCATCATCGATGATGATGTCGAAGCCATTCGGAGCGATTTCGTTCGACACCCTGGATAAAAACTCAGTGTCATTCTGTGCGCCCCTGTACATGTGTATGCGATTTTCGTTCCTCGGCATCGTTGGCATTTCGCTACCTGGAGGGAATAAGTCGATACCAACAATCGTTCCCTTACTAAAATAATCAGACCACATTAGCATCGACTTGCCGGTCGCGACGCCAAGCTCAAGAATAGTGACCGCATCGTCGCGCATATGCGAGAAATATCTCTCGTATATATTTAGATACGACTCAGGCTTACTTTGCGTCTCGCCTGCGCCTTGCGCATAGTCGATCAACGACACAGCCGTCATTACGTCCCTCCCCATAGGGGGATATGACTCAATACGCTCCAGTCGCTTAAGTCAACCGAGCGGTGTCATTACGATAAGCGATGCACGTCGAGATGAGTCCAGAACGGGCTCCCAAATATGGTTTTGGTGCCCGAACCGGAGATCTGAACAAGCGCGGTGATCACGTCGCCCTTCGCCAATGCGAGTTCGCCCGACACCGTGAATGTCTGGAGATCCGTCGCGCCGGTACTGCCCTTGGCATAGCCCGCCTCGGCGAATTGGTTGACGCCGGTCTTTGCAATGACCGCAAAGACCCGAGCGTCAGCCGGGCAAGCCGTGAGAGTTATCGACGCGCGGACATAATAGGTCCCATCCGCCGGCACGGCGAAGCCGTTGCTACCGCCCGAAAACGCAGAGGCGTTGTCCAGAGCGGCCGCGGTGAACTGCACCGTCACAGCGGAACTGGTGGCAACCGACTGGTCCACGTCGTTCCGATGCGCGCGGAATGTCGGCCGCGCGGGCGTTGACCAACAGGCACCCTCCACGACGGGTCTATAGACCAGCGCCGCCATGTAGTCAGAGGGGTGATTGTAGCCCGTGCCACCGTGATAGCCGGGAGGCGTTGTACCATCGCCCCACAGTTGGGAATCCGTTGCGCTCGGCATATTGGTCCGCGGCTCGCCATAAGAAAAGTCCGCCGAGATCAGCGGGCAATTCCCGGTGCTCACCACGGTGGGAAAGAACATCCCGCCGCGGGATATCAACTGGCCAGCAAAAACCGGCCTCGCATACGTGCCGTTGTCGGTGCTGTCATCGTAGATCGTAAACCTGTTGCCGTGCTTTTCTAAAACCAGTCGAGACATAGCGCTTGATGGCGGAGCGAATGTTATGATCTCGTTCATATATTGAACGTTATCTTCAAGCGTTCCACCATATCCGAATACGCGGAATGCGGAACTACTAGATCTCGTAATGGTAACAAAGTCTGCGCAGGGACCCGTCCCAGTCTTAATCGTCAGGGTCCCCCCCTCGTCAGTCCACTCTGATGCGTCGAAGTTAATCCCAACCCTGAAGTCGTATACTTCGCGAGTGCCAACCGCCGTCAAGTTTCCTTCTACGATCGTCGCATCGACGGTATCGCCCTCGGAAAGAACCGACGAGCATGGATCGAACCCATCGCGCACCATGCAGCACAGGCGATGCATATCGAGGAGACCGTAACCATAGAACTGGGCAAAGGTCCTGGTAAAGCCAGCGGCGATGTCCCGCTGCTCTTGCGCCGTCCGAGTGGCAAAGGTCGGATTCCCCTTCGACCCATAGGAGGACGGCACATTGGTGCAAAAAACGAACCCCGGCACCTTCGCCCAAGTCGCCGTCTGATCGATGATGTACTTCATCCAATTATATGAGATTTCATCCCGATCATTCTGGCCAAGAGACAACACGATAAGGTCTGGCGCGAGAGCCTCGATATAGTCGATCCACATCTGGCCAGGGACGGTTGCCCACGGGATTGAAAAGATGTCTGGCGCCAGGGTCCCCACCGCGGCATATGTACCGCCGTTTACAGAGCGGTTTACAAAGGAAATCGGCCCGATCTGGCGCACAATCTCGCGCTCAACAATCTCCGCAATATTATCGGAACGGCCAATCGTGTTTGCATAATATGTCGAGATGGAATCGCCCACGAAGACCACCCGCGGGTTCTGGCGCAGGTTGAGCTTCTGAAGATGACGATCCGGCACCATGCCGATGCTCTGGAGCACGGCAGGCGGCGAGTTCGGGGGGATGACCTGCTTGCGGTAGATGCCCGAGATGCTGCCGGTGCCGACGAAGGTGATGTCGGCGACGTCGCCCTGAGGGACATTGCTCGTGACTGCAATGGCGCCATCGACATAGACGGTGCGCAACCCCATCGCAGCGCAGTAGCCGGCTGCAGAAATTACCGCAGCCGCATTGTCGGCCTCGCCCACCCCACCGCCGAACATCTCCAAGGTGGGCCGCTCGGTTCGCAGCTCGAACCATGTGGTATCGATCAAAAGCTTGCCGTCGTGCGAGGGCTCGCTGTCCACCTTCACGTAGAGGCCGCCACCGCGATTCCCAGCGGCTGCATAGCCCAGCGTTTCCACCGCTTCCGTGGTCGGTAGAAGCTCCGCCCCCAGCGCGTCGGAATACGTCGCAAAGCGTTGGATCTTAGTGCCGTCCAGGGCTGTCTCGATCGCATCGAGGCGCACACCGGTTCCAACGGATTCCAGAGCGGTCAGTCTTCCCTCAACGGCCGTCAGGTCGCCGCCGTTGAACACGCCCCATTCCGTGACATCGACAACCTCGAGCACCTCGATATCAGTGACGCCGGTGGTGCCGAAAGTCTGCACGTAGGGCCGCGCGTAGACCGTACCCCCGGGCGCCACGGCGTCGACCTCCGCCCCTGCTGCCGCCGAGAAATTGAACGTGCGCTCAACGCGTCCGCTGCCAACCGTGAGATTGGTGATAACGTCAAGGTTTGTGGTCGATATGATCGCCTTAGCGGCACCCATCCATAGCACGCCGAGCGTCACGCCGTCGCCGGCAGGATCCGGTGCGTTGGTGGTTCTCCGCACGACATATCGGACCCGGTACAGATGGCCCGGCTCAACCCGAGTGATCGCGCGCGGCGCCCGCAGTCCTGCGCCCGTCACGGCGATCGCTGCACCATCCTGCCGCGTTACGCTGCCCGTGAGTGGAGCCAGCGAGGCGGGAGATCCCGCGATATTGGCAGCCCACAACGCCGGCCGCTCACCGGGGCGGGAAAGGTCGGAAACGGCAGCAACGTTCGTGTCAGCCGCGTTCGCGTTGTCGCCATTGGCGCGCGCCGTGGCGTCAGCGGAGACCGCAGCCTGCCTTGCCGCTGCCTCGGTGGCCACAGCAACTTGTCGCGCATTGGCCTCCGCTTCCAGAGCAGTTTGCGCCGCCTTCCCATCCACCAGGTTGGCCTTGTCCACCGTCTGGTTGATGATGGATACAAGCGTAGCGCCGGTGTCGGTCGAAGTATTAAAATGTGGAATGGGCAATTATCTTCTCCAAAGCCGCTTGGTCACGGCGTTGAGCGCAGTAGTTGCGCATGATTTCGAATTCGTCATCCTGCCTATCGGCTCTCCGCCCAAGTAATTCGCCGATGAATGCAGTGATGCTACGGATGTTTTCTAGATTTTTGGGCGCGGCCTCGACCGGGCAAGCGGAAGCCGCCGCAGCGTAGGCGGCGGGTTCTGTTAATTGCATCGTGGAATCCAGTTGCAGACCTGCCCCACATCGTGAGGGGGGGTCATGTTCTCAATTGCGGATGCGTGCGCGCTGAGGGGACGCGGATGCGCAGGGCGAGGGGTCGGAGGCATCGAGATGCCCCCGGGGGTACTGCGTCAAAGCTATTTCAGCGCATCGCGGATTCGACGCAGGCGCGCGGTAATGTTCGCAGAAACCTTCTCGCGTCGGAACCGCGGCGACCGCGCCTCGATCGCCAAATTCGGGTCGACATCGTCGAGGCTAATCAGTGAGATGAAGGTCTCCGGTACCGCGCCGAGCTTGACGAGAGACACCTCTTTCAAGGTGGCGTTGGTGATGTACGTGACATCATACTTTCCGACCTTACGCACATCGCTCGCCTTGATGGTGCAGCCGACCGATACACAGACGCGTTCATCGTCGTCGAGACAATCACGAATAGTCGCGGCCGACTTACGGCTCTCATCGATCGGGAAACGGAAGGCGAGGCCGTCGAGTGTGGTCTCGAACTCCAGACCCGAGGTCGCCAATACCTGCGACGGATCGTGGTCAACCCACAAGCCAACGGTGCCGGCGTCGAATAGCATTGAACCGAAGCAGCCAGGCTCGAAAATCTTGAAGTCACCTTCATGGAAGAACGGCTCGCCAAAGAGACATGCATAGCCCTGCAAGGCCGGCCGGTTTATCCTGCGGTTGGAGGTGTCACGGAACGCCACCGGCTCAAGCCGGGGTTCGGGTTCTTGCTCAGATTCACGTCTGGGCGGCCCAGGTCGGGACATCGACTCGAAGTAACGCAGAGCTTTGGCCCGCGCCCTCTCCAGGCCGGGGATGACAATAGGCCCCGGTCTCATCGCGGCATCCCCGAGGGCATTTCTTTGTCGGTAAGCAGGCCGACCTTAAGGGCCTCACGCAGGAAAGAGTTCGCACTCCCCTCGGGGTCACGTGGGCGACCCAGAAAGTATGTCGACACGGCGGGCATGGAAGAGACAAACCGAACGCCGTCGTCCTCAAGCCTCCCCCAGAGATCCTCGAGTTCCAGATTCGCCTCTTGGGCCTTGGCTAGTGCCAGGCAAACGGCGCGCAAGCGTCGATCCACTTCAGGCTGCATTCGTTCGCGAATGATGGCGGAGGCCTTATTGATCTCGGCCTCGATCTCGCGCGCGAGCATCTCTGCGGCGGCTTCATGGACCTTAATTTGTCGGCTCATCTCGGCGAGGCGCTCACGCCGCTTGGGTTGCGACGGCGGTGCTGGCCGCCCGAGCAGATGAGCGACGTCGGGAGATAGAGATGACGGCGCTTCTATTTCATCTGGCGCTCGGGCGAGCGCGAGAATTTCGGTACGCAGGCGTTGGGCTTCGGCGCCAAGCTTTGAGCGACGAGCATTGAGGTCTGGCAGAATGTCCGAGACATCCGCAAGGACGGGAATTTTGATCATGATGTCCTGAAGGCTGGGTTAGGTGCGCGCTGGCGCACGCCGAGAATTGAAGAAGGAAGCTCCGCCGCAGAGGGACGAGATACCAAGGCGGCGGAGCTTCCTAGGCGCGCAGCGTTTCACGCCGAGGGGCCGGGCGAAGGCCCCTCACTAATAGTCGCCCGCGTGACAGTTTAGGGCACACGTTCACGCAGCAATTTTCAAATCGTCTTCTAGGACGTTGTCATTCGCGGCCTCAGGCAGTTCCCAAATTCCCCGAAGCGCACTGATGGCGTCATGGATTAATTGCCCGCCTTTCCGTTCGGCGTGCTTGCCCCGGCATCCAAATTCTTCTCCGATGCCTCTCGCTGTAATGCTCGATATTGCTAGATCGAGAACCTTCGCATGTGTTGGCCCAATTGCTTCCCTGATGGAGCGTGCCTCGATGAGGCGCCAAGCGTCGGCCTCAGCTGGATGCTCATGCTCAAGCAACTCGCCTTCATTGGAGCGAGGCGGCTCCGCGTCATCGCTCTCGACGGCCACCCGCTGCCGCACCGAAGGGCCCGCACCTCGCCGAGGGCGGCTAATGGGCTCGTGCGGCGTGAGAGGCTCGCCACGGTCGTCGAGCCCCCACGCGACGAGTTCGCCGGCCCGAAACACGAGCTCACCGAGCCAAACGGTACTTCCCGCCACACCATGCTGCACAGGATGGCGAACCGGGCGGCCCCACAGGCCGGGGCCGTGCCGGCGCACCGTCACTCTCCACAAACTTCCCGCGGCTTTCAGCATCTCCTCGACGGTCGGCCGCTCCTTACGGTAAGCGCGCGGGGCCATGCTGTCATCCGCGGGATCTAGCACGAGCATGGGGCGTGGCGGCTCCATCAGGTCCCGCCATTTCACCAATGCCGCTAAGCCCGTCACGTCGAGGCGGGATAGCCTTTCTGCCGTGGGCCACGCGAGGACGGCACGGTCGGAAGTGCCCGCCTTGGCGACGATGGCGCGGTGCTCGGCGGGAGATCGGACGGTTGCACCGACCATATCCGGATCGGGCAAATGGGAATGAAGCATCAGGTCACCTCAGAGCACGAAGGTGCGCCGCCGTTGATCAGCGGTCGCGGGGATGGTGTCGATTTCTTTGAGGTGCGTTTGCAGGAAAACGATGCGCGCCGGTGCGGCGGAAGTCACGCTGCAATTGGCGCTTGGGCGCCGGCTCCGCCTACTTTTCGGGGGTCTCGGCCGGCAGCAACGAGCGGGCGCGCTTGGTCGCAGGGTCGGCTGGCGAGCAGGTATGAAGGGTGATGCGGATTTTGACTCTCTCCGGGAGGAGGGGTGATAAAAAATCACTTTGCGCGATATTTAACCGTTGTCCGCGATTTCGAATCATGCGAATTTGTTGCATCGATTGGCTAGACAAGGATTTCCCGTGTTTCGCAGGGACGCATCGTCCTGTGGAGGGGTAAGCCCCTCCGACGCCACCCTCGCTCTCGTGCGTAGGCCGGCCGGTGCCGGACCCGCGGACGGGCCGCGGGCCCGGTACGGTGTGCAGAGTTCAAACCGACGCTTTTCCTACTCCTCCGTGCAGACGGGAGCCCACGCGTCCGTGGGTGTCACTGGAGGAGAACCAAATGTCGAAAGAGCCAGTCGACAAGCGTCGGGCGCGTCAGACGAAGCGGCCGTGGTATTTGAACCCAATTACCTTCCGGGTTGTTGTGTTGGTACTTCGGATCGTCGCAAAGGTCATCGACCTTTTCGGATGATGCGCACTCTGCCATTAGCTTTGGAGGTCGCAATGACCCAACCCCTTATGAACGAAGCCCTGAAGATCGTGAGGCTTTACTGGGGGAAAACTCAGGCTGAGCTCGCTGACACACTCGGCGTTTCCCAGAGCTACATATCGGAAGTAGAAAAGGGGAAGCGCGAAGTGACCATGGATCTACTCGCGCGGTATAGCCGAGAGATGAAGGTGCCAATGTCATCCCTCATGTTGTTCGCTGAAAAAGTGGAGGGCGCCCCCCCTCTGACCCGCGGCAAACTTCTAGTTGCAGGCAAAGCCCTCGACTTTTTAAGGCGGCTTATTCCCGATGACATCGAGAAAGCAGGTTGAGCGATACCCTCTTGAGCGATCACCGTTCCACAGAATGGGACGCGCTAAGGATCTCGCGGCTGTTCTCGGCCTCAGCCAGAAGCAGCTTACATCGCTTATCGTGCGCCGTTCAGCGCTCTATCTTTATAAGAATGAGATAATCAGTGGAAAGCAGCGCTCCTTAGCCGTTCCTATTAATGAAATGCGTCGTTTACATGAGCGGATTAAGGACCTCCTAGGGAGGATTGTACTTCCCGATTATCTTTATAGTCCAAGACGAGGGCGAGCCGCCGTAGATAATGCTCTGGTTCATCTGGGTGCGCCGGTGGTGGTCAAGCTTGACGTGAAACAGTTCTACCCCAGCACGACGGCAGAGCACGTCTTCCAGTTCTTCCACCATCGATTAGGGATGGTTGATGACGTCGCCGGTCGCTTGACCAAGTTGTGCACAATTAATGGCAAGGTTCCCTTCGGATCCCCGCTAAGCCCTGTGCTTTGCGCTTTAGTCCATGACGACTTGTTTGCTCGTGTTGCCGACCGCTGTGCGCTCGCTGGAGATACTCTGACACTGTGGGTGGATGACCTTACGGTGTCAGGGGCAAACATCTCAAAGGGCCTCGTAAGAGATATCACGCGGATGATCGCTGCAAAGGGTCTCAAAGCTCATAAGGCCGAGAGATCGACTGCGCGCCGTGGGATCGTAATTACAGGCACACACATTGGACCGGATGGACCCGCGCCCGCAAATAAAAGCCACCTCAATATGGAGGCAAAGCTCCGGGCTCTTGATTCCGAGACGGATCCGACGGCTAGACTCAAGCTCACGACTTCGCTGATCGGAATGGTGAATCACCAGATGTCGATCTACCCGAATGAAAGTGAGCATTACCGGCGCCTAAGAGGTCGCCGTCAGTGGTTGTCGAATGAACTCAGGAAGATGGAAGGCATGATTGAGGATGCGGCTGCGGAAACTACGCCGGATATGGAAGCCATCGAGAGCGGCCACAATGCGCCGTGGGAATAATTAAGAATGCGGGCGTCGGCCTTTTTGGTCGTGGAGTTCAATATTCCGTTCTCGCTACCCCCCATTCACACCGTTCACACCTGTCACACTTCAAGGGGGATGGTGTGAATGGTGACGGGTATGATGGGGGCTATAGAGGGGGTCAAGCTGCCCAACTACCTACCCGGCAACTTGTAATGCCCCACGCCTATCTTCTCGATAGTGCCCGCTGTCACCATGCGTCGAAGAAGGTGCGGCACGCGTTCGGGCTTCAGACTGGCCTCCTTAGCAACCTCCGCCGGGTCCTTCGCACTTGGCAACCTCGCCGAGAAGGCGGGCGCGTAAATGGCTGGCACGGCCATATCGAAAGTTAAATATTTGTCATGTTATTTTTGCCGCGCATCTCCGATGTTCAGGAACGTATTACGAGACGCCGGAGTTCTAATATTCAGTTCGGCTCCTGTGTGGCGTCGAAATATTTTAGTCCAGGAGATGTGGCCGATGAATTATTCTAGAATCGCATTCTGCGGAGCGATGTTTTTCGGTCTTGCCGCAATCGCCCCGGCTGCTTCGGCCTCTCCACTGTCCACCGGTGCCGGCGCTTTGCGGCATTCGATCGCCGCGGGTGATTCCGAAGTCGAGCAGGTGGCCTGGCGCCGAGTGTGCCGTCCCACCACCACCTGGCGGAATGGCCATCGCGTCATTGTGCAGCGCTGCAGCAGCGTGCGTGTTGGCGGTGGTCCTGGATACCGTGGGGGGCCTTCTGGATACCACGGTGGCGCTGGCGGCCCTGCTCCCGGTCCGGGCTGGGGGCGCTGAGACGCCGCCCAAAGTATTGCAGGGGGCGGCGCGGTTATGCTGCCGCCCTTATGCTTGAGGCCGGCGGCAGGTAGGAGACCATGCCATTCTCAGCCACCTTCAATCTCAATGGCCAGAACATGACCTCCTCTGCGTCCTCGACGTCTGCGTCTTTTCCAATCGCATCGAGCAACTCGCGCCACAACTGCCGGCCTCTCCACTGCACTTCGGCTTCGGCATGCTCAACGTAGATCTTTTGCTCCACATCTGACCGATATGCCCCTCTCTCACCTTCGCGTTGAATCTTGAAGTTGACGACAACGACGGTCTCGGCGGGGTTCGGATTCTCCACGACAGCCGCATCAATTTCCGCGTCGAATGTTCCTCGCGGGGTGAAGAAGCTGACTTCTCCGGCCCATGCCTGCAGGCGCTCCTCCGCCGTCAGTGCCGGCGTGGTGTCCGCTTTCGGCTTCGTCTTCCGCACCTTCGGCTCGAATGCTGTGGGAGGGTCGCAGTCGTACTGCTCCTCTTCAATCCATCGGCGGAGGTTCATGCGGGTCACCACATCGCCAGCCGCCTGCCTCCAACGCTGGGCTGCGTCCACCATGTGCGCGTGAAGGCCGGCATCGGGAGACAGCTTCTCATAGGCCATGCGAGCATCGCCTTTCTTGCGGCGAACGCCATATGCGACGAAGAGTTCGTCAAAAGCATCCCCCTCGGAAGCCCGCGGGTCGGCGGGCGCAAGCTCGTCCGAACGCGGCGCATCCGAGTCAGTCCCTCTTACTCGTACCCCGGTCTGTCGACCGGGTCCGGTAACCGGGTCTTCGTTCGGGGAATCCTGAACACTATGGTCTGTAGCGTTCGGAGTTTCGCGAACATCTGTGTTCGGGGATTCTAGAACACTAGAATCGTCGTCATTAGCGTTCGGGGCCTTGGCCTGCTGCCGGTTTCGTGGACACCGAGATAAGGTGTTCAACGGGACTGGAGAGCTGGAATGCAACGACGGAGGTTCAGCCGCGAGTTCAAGCTTGAGGCTGTAAGATTGGTGAAGGACCGGGGC
>NZ_JBDZDT010000011.1:0-209831 GCF_040049275.1 Aquabacter albus
AGCCCACTCCGCATCGCTCAACCACGTCAGAGCCTTCGCCATTCAAGCCTCCGCTCTCAAGCAGAAGCTTTGAATCAGTAACACAACCAAACCGCAACTCGATTGAGTTCAGACCCTAGGGAGGGGGCACCTCAAGCAGAGCTGAGCTGGGATATCTGGAGGGTGCACCCTTCCCCCTCCCCCAGCTCTCCCCCGCAAGCGGGAGAGGGGGCGCACTGCACCCGTCCCGGAATGCATGGCGATCACCGCCTCCCTTATCTACTGCGCATCATGGGATTGTCTCCGTCATCGTAAAATTGCTATCCTCCACCCTCGATGCTCATTGCCGGCGCGCCAACGCCAGTTCGAGGGACCTTGCTGCTTCGGCACGCAAGACGCCCGCCAAAGCCTCCGGAACAGGGGGCCTTCAGGGGAGGATGTTTTCATGGGGACCAAGGCCCTTTCCATACGCGGCATCCTGCCGGCGCTGCTGGTAATGCTCGCCGCCGGCACGCAAGCTCAGGCCCAGACGGCCGCGCCGCCGACCGAGGCCTATCCGACGCGGGCGATCCGGCTCATCGTCCCCTTCGCCCCCGGCGCCACCACGGACTTCCTCGCCCGCCAGCTCGGCGAAGCCGCCACCAAGGATTGGGGCCAGCCCGTGGTGGTGGACAATCGGGGCGGCGCCGGCGGGCTCATCGGCACCGATCTGATCGCGAAGTCGGCGCCCGACGGCTATACGGTCGGCGTGCTGACGGGCGCGCTCGCCACCTATCCCGTGCTGAACGCGAAGCTGCCGTTCGATCCCGTGAAGGATTTCGAATTCATCTCCATGATCGCCCGCGTGCCCAACGTGCTGGTGGTGACGGACTCCTACCCGGCGAAGACCTTCAAGGAGTTCGTGGAGCTGGCGAAGAAGGATCCCGGCCAGGGCTATGCCTCCTCCGGCACCGGGACCAACACCCATTTCACCGGCGAGATGCTGAAGCTCGCGGCCGGCATCGACCTCCAGCACGTCTCCTACAAGGGCGGCGCCCCGGCTTTGGCGGACCTCGTCGCCGGCCATGTGAAGATCATGATGGCCTCGCTCACAACAGCCGTGCCGCAGATCAAGGCCGGCAAGATCCGCGCTCTGGCGGTGAGCTCGGACGCCCGCTCCAGCGCGGTGCCTGATGTGCCCACCTTCAAGGAGCTGGGCTATCCCGATCTCGTCACCGCCGAATGGTGGGCCCTCATCGGCCCGAAGGGCATGCCGAAGGTCGCGGTGACCATGTGGCGCGAAGAGGTGAAGAAGCTCTCCGGACGCGCCGACATCCCGGAAAAGAGCCCCGGCATCGAGATGCTCTCCTCGACGCCCGAACAGCTCGGCGACACCGTCGTGCGGGAAATCGGGACGTGGAAGGACATCGCTGCCAAGGCGAAGATCGCCCTCGAATAGAAGCAGCCCGCGCGCTCCCTTGCAGTCCTAAAATTGCTTCTATATGAGATCGAGTACGATAATGAGAGATAAGCGCCAGTCCGGCGGGGAGATTTCATGAGACACACCCGCAGGGCCGAACGTTCATGAGCGCGCGTGCAGCCCTCGTGGTGGGCGCCACCGGCGTCACCGGCGCGCCCTTGTGCGAGCAGCTTCTTAACGAGGGATGGCGGGTCAATGCCTTCTCCCGCCGGGTGCCGCAGCTTGCCCCCGGCACGCCGCTGGACGGCCTCTCGCACCTCGCGCTGGATCTCGACGACGTGGCGCGCACCAATGCGGCGCTGGCCGAGCGGCCGGACATCACCCACGTCTTCTATTGCGCGAACTCGCCCTCCGCCGAGGCGCGCAAGGAGATGATCCGCTCGCTGCTGGACGGGCTCGAGAACCTGCCGCGCTTCGCCAACATCAATTTCATCCAGGGGATGAAATATTACGGCTGCCATCTCGGACCCTTCCCCACGCCGGCGAAGGAAACCGACCCGCGCGTACCCGGCTGCGATTTCTATTACACCGAGGAAGACATGATCCAGGCGCGCCAGGACGGCCGCGCCTGGACCTGGACGACGCTCCGGCCCCATTCGGTCTGCGGCACCTCGGCGGGCAACCCCGTCAATGTGGCGAGTGCGCTGGCGGTCTATGCCTCCATGCAGCGCGCCCAGGGCGACACGCTTCCCTTCCCCGGCACGGAGCGCACCTTCCGCACCCTGTTCCAGGTGGCGGATGCCGGCCTCCTGGCACGCGCCGCCATCCATGTCTCCACCATGGAGCGCGGGCGCAACCGGACCTTCAACATCAACAATGGCGACTATTTCCGGTGGGAGAGCCTCTGGCCCGCCATCGCCGCCTTCTTCGGGCTGAAGCCCGGCGCACCGAGCGGGACCTTCCTCACCGAGATCTTCGAGCAGCAGAAGCCGGTCTGGGACGCCCTCGTGCGCGACCACGCTCTCGCGCCCTTCCCCTATGACCGGCTGCCGCGCTGGAGCCTCGGCGAATACCAGGCGCCGAACTCCCGCCTCGCCTGCGAATACGACGTGATCGCCGACACCGTCCGCCTGCGTCAGGCCGGCTTCTGCGAGGCCATGGACAGCGGCGTCATGTTCCAGAAGATCTTCGGGCAATTGAGGGCAGAGCGCCTCATTCCCTGAAGAAGAACAAAAAACAGGGAGGGAAGAATGAAAATCCTGAACACGGTCGCGGCCCTCAGCCTGTCGGCCCTGGCGATGCTCGGCCTCGTGCTACCCGCCGCGGCGCAGACGGCCTATCCCACCCGCGCGGTGCGCATGATCATCCCCTACCCGCCCGGCGGCGGCGCGGATGCGGTGGGCCGCATCGTGGCGCAGGGGCTCACCGAACAGCTGCACCAGCCCTTCGTGGTGGAAAACCGCGGCGGCGCGGGCACCAATATCGGCCTCGACGCCACCGCCAAGGCGATGCCGGACGGCTACACCATCGGCATGGCCACCAGCAACCTCGCCATCAACCCGGCCATCTATCCCAGCATCCCGTTCAACGCCGAGAAGGACTTCGCGGGCATCACCCTGCTCACGAAGGGCCTTTATGTGCTGGTGGTCCACCCCTCCGTGCCGGCGAATACCGTGCAGGAGCTGATCGCGCTGGCGAAGTCGAAGCCCGGCACGCTGAATGCCGCCATTGCCGGCCTCGGCACGCCGGGCCATCTGGCGCTCGCCGAGTTCAACAAGCTCACCGGCGCCGACCTCCTGCCCGTCCCCTATCAGGGCGCGGGGCCGGCCATGACCTCGGTGCTGGGCAACCAGACCCAGGTGCTGTTCATCTCCATGGCCTCCGCCATCGCCAACGTGAAGGCCGGCAAGCTGCGCATGCTGGCGGTCACCAGCGCCAAGCGCTCGCCCGAGCTGCCCGACGTGCCCACCGCCATCGAGGCGGGCCTGAAGGGCCTTGAGATCTACGAATGGTACGGCCTCGTCGGCCCGGCCAAGATGGACCCGGCGCAGATCAACACGATCTATGAGAAGACCAAGCTCGTGCTCGCCCAGCCCGAGGTGCAGCAGCGCATCCAGGCCCTGGGCGCCGAGCCCGCGCCCATGGCGCCGAAGGAGTTCGACGCCTTCATCAAGGAAGAGATCAAGCGCCTCGGCCAGATCGTCCGCGATACCGGCATCAAGGTCGAATAAGGCGATGGGCATCCTTCCCGAAACCGACGGCCCGCTGCCGCACAAGGTGCTCATCACCGGGGCGACGGGCCGGGTGGGCAGCGTGCTCCGGCAGAAGCTCGCCGGCCGCTACGCCGTGCTGCGCATGGCGGACATCGTGCCACTGGAGGCGGGGCCGGGCGAAGAGACCTGCCACCTCGACGTCACTGACCCGGCCTCCATCGAGGCCGCGCTGGAGGGGATCGACTGCGTGGTCCACCTCGCCGGCCAGGCCATCGAGGCGGACTGGGACGCCATCCTCAGCAAGAACATCTCCGGCGTCTACAACCTGTTCGAGGCGGCGCGGCGCAAAGGCGTGGAGCGGGTGGTCTTCACCTCCTCGCACCATGCCATCGGCTTCTACCGGCGCGACGAGATCATCGACAACGAAGTGGCGCCCCGCCCCGACAGCCGCTACGGCGTCAGCAAGGTGTTCGGCGAGGCGCTGGGGCGGCTTTATGCGGACAAATACGGCCTTGCCGTCGCCTGCATCCGCATCGGCGTGGTGCGCCGGAAGCCGGAGGATCTGCGGCATCTCAGCGTGTGGGTGAGCGAGGACGATTTCACCCGCCTCGTCGCCCGCTGCATCGAGGCGCCGCGCTATCATTACCTCATGCTTTACGGCATCTCCGCCAATCCCCGCGCCTTCTGGGAGAATCCGGACGCGGAAAAGATCGGCTATGTGCCACAAGACAGCGCGGAGGATTATGCGGCGGGGCTGGAGGAACGGCCCACCGGAAATGCCGCCGTCACGGAGCTGTTCCAGGGCGGCTATTATTGCGCGGCGGAGTTCGCGGGCGACCCGTCACGGGTGGATTGAGCGGAAGATGATGAACCAGATTGCAAACCCGGCCGCCTTCGGCGCCCCCTCGCACACCATCGAGACCGATGTGGTCATCGTCGGCGCGGGCGCCAGCGGCCTTGCGGCGGCAAGCGAGGCGGCGCGGCTGGGGCTCCACACCATCCTGCTGGAAAAGGCGGATCGCACCGGCGGCATGATGAACTGGTGCGTGGGCACGGTGACGGCGGTGAACACGCCCCACCAGATCGAGGCCGGCATCAAGGACAGCATCGAGGCCCATTTCGAGGATCTCGGCCACCATGCCGGCGCGCTCGCGCCGCGGGACAATCTGAAGCTCCGCCGCATCCTCGTGAACCACACCACCGAGACGGTGGAATGGCTGACCAAGCTCGGCATCGTCTTCACCGGCCCCATGCCGGACCCGCCCCACCGCGAGCCGCGCATGCTCAACGTGGTGCCGAGCAGCGCCTCCTTCGCCTATCACATGGAGCGCGAATGCCGGCGGCACGGGGTGGACATCCGCCTCAACACGAACATCGTGCGCCTCGTGACGGAAGGCGGGCGCGTCGTGGCGGTGGATGCCGAGGCCGGCGGCAAGATCAGCCGCTTTAGGGCCAAGCGCGGGGTGATCCTTGCCACCGGCGACTTCAGCGCCGCCCCCGATTTCAAGCGCGACTTCGCCTCCCCCGCCATGGCGGACGTGGACGGGGTTGCCCCCACCTCCACCGGCGACGGCCACCGCATGGCCATGACGCTGGGCGCGGAAGTGCTGAACGGGGACATCATCCGCGGCCCCATCATGCGCTTCGTGCCGCCGGCGAAGCGAAACTTCATCCAGGACCTGCCGCCTCTGCGCCCCATCGCCCATCTCATCGTGTGGGCCACCAAGACGCTGCCGCAATTCATCCTGCGGCCGTTTTTGATGAAGTTCCTCACCACCGTGCTCGGCCCCTCCCCCGCGCTGTTCAAGGAGGGCGCGGTGCTCGTCAACAAGGCGGGCCAGCGCTTCACCAACGAATTGTCCTCCCCCGCCAAGGACTTCGCCCAGCAGCCGGGCAAGGAAGCCTACATCGTCTTCGACCAGGAGCTGGCGACGAAGTTTTCCGGCTGGCCCTATTTCGTCTCCACCGCGCCGGGCATCGCCTATGCCTATGTGGAGGATTACCGTCGCTGCCGCCCGGACATCTATGCCGAGGGCGCGACACTGGAGGAATTGGCGGGAAAGCTCGGCATGCCGGCGGCGCGCCTTGCCGAGACCATCAAGGCTCACAATGCAGCCGTGGGCGAGGGATTGCCGCAGATCCGCAAGGGGCCGTTCTATGCGCTCGGGCCGGTGCGGACCTATGTGGTCTTCACCGAGGGCGGGCTGCGCATCAGCGAGAAATTCGAAGTGACCGGGGCCGAAGGCGCGCCCATCCCCGGCCTTTATGCGGTGGGCTCCGTGGGCCAGGGCGGCCTGCTGCTGGAAGGCCACGGGCACCATCTGGACTGGGCCTTCATCTCCGGCCGCCTCTGCGCGCGGCAGGTGGCGGGGGCGAGCGTGCCGGCTTAGGCCACGGACTGATCACCAACGCTTCTTGAAGGTCGCGATGCCATCCCCTCTCCCGCTTGCGGGGGAGGGTTAGGGAGGGGGCAATGGTGCGCCCGTTTGGCTGCCCAGCTCCTCCTCTGCTTGACGGCCCCCTCCCCAGCCCTCCCCCGCAAGCGGGAGAGGGAGCGCGTCGCACGGGAAGGGCCGGCAGACCACCTCAGGCCGAGAAATCCGTGGACACGGAGATGTCGTGCCAGTCCCGCAGCAGCGCGTCGGTCTCGGCATTCTTGGCCGTGATCCGGGCCACCGTGTCGCTGCCGAGCGGCAGGCGGACAGGCGGGTTCGGCGTATCGACGAAGGCCACCAGAACCTCGGCGAGCTTCTGCGGATCGCCCGGCTGGGCATGGTTGGCCCCGGCCGCGAAGTCGCGCATGGCGCCGGAGGTCTCGTGATAATCGGCGATCCTGGCGGGGCTCACCGCCAGAGAGCTCTCATCGAGAAAATCCGTGCGGAAGAAGCCCGGCTCGATGGCCGTGACATGAATGCCCAGCGGCCGAAGCTCCATGGCAAGCGACTCGGTCAGCCCCTCCACCGCGAACTTGGTGGAGGCATAGACGCCCCAGCCCTGGAAGCCGGTATAGCCGCCCACGGAGGACATGTTGAGGATGCGGCCCGAGCGCTGGCGGCGCATATGGGGCAGCACGGCGCGGGTGACGGCCAGGAGGCCGAACACATTGGTGCGGTAGAGCGCCTCGATCTCGGACGCGCTCGCCTCTTCCACCGCGCCGAGCAGGCCGTAGCCGGCATTGTTGACCAGCACGTCGATGCGGCCGAACCGCTCCACCGCCGCCTTGGCCGCCGCATGGGCCTGCGCCTCGTTCGTCACGTCGAGCGCCACCGGCAACAGGTTCGGGTGGTCGCCGAATTTGTCGGTGATGGCCTTGGGGTTGCGCGCGGTGGCGACCACCGCATCGCCCTTGGCGAGGGCCTGTTCGGTGATGAGGGCGCCGAAGCCGCGCGAGGCGCCCGTGATGAACCAAGTGCGCATGGAAGGTCTCCTGAAAGCTCCAGGCGGGTGAAGCCCCGCCGCGCTCTGTTGGTAGCCCCTGGCGAATGCTGAGATAATCGTGCAAATTATCTCCGATCTATTGAGCCGTATTCATCAATGCGTGCCATCGACCCGTCCGACCTCGCCACCTTCCTGGCCATCGCCCGGCACAAGAGCTTCCGGCGCGCGGCGGACGAGCTCGGCTGCACGCCCTCCGCCCTGAGCCATGCCTTGCGCACCATGGAGGAGCGCCTGGATGTGCGCCTCGTGAACCGGACCACCCGCAGCGTCGCCCTTACCGAAGCGGGCGAGCGGCTTCATGCGCGCATCGCCCCGGCCTTCCGCGACATCGCCGACGCGCTGGACGACCTCAACAATTTCCGCGACCAGCCCATGGGCGCGCTGCGCATCAATGCGGCCGGCGTCTCGGCGCAACTGGTGCTGCTGCCGCTGGTGACGACCTTCCTTGCCGCCTATCCCGGTGTCTCCGTGGAGATCATCGTGGATAACGGGCTCGTGGACATGGTGGCGGAAGGCTGCGATGCCGGCGTGCGCTTCGGCGAGACCCTCGCGCAGGACATGATCGCCGTGCCCATGGGCCCGCGCCAGCGCACTGCCATCGTCGCGGCGCCCGCTTATTTCGAACGGCACCCCAAGCCCACCCATCCGGAGCAGCTCAAGGGGCTGCCCTGCATCCGCTTCCGCTTCGACAGCGGCCGCTTCTATGCCTGGGAATTCGAGCGCGGCGGGCTTGAGCTCGCCATCGAAGTGGACGGGCCGCTCACCCTCGGAGACCCTGTCCTGATGATCCAGGCAGCGCTGGATGGCGCCGGGCTCTCCTTTGCATTCGAAGCCCAGGTGGCGGCGCTCGTCGCCGAGGGCCGGCTGGTGCGCGTGCTGGAGGATTGGTGCCCCTATTACAGCGGCTTCTACCTCTATTATCCGAGCCGCCGCCAGATCCCCGCCCCGCTGCGCGCCTTCATCGATTTCGTGAAGTCGCAGCGGGTCTGAGCCGGGTTCTCGCCGGAGATGACGCAGCGCCCCAGCGGCTTTGCGGACAGGGCCGGACGAAAGCCGAAAATCCCCTCCAGGGGACGTTGTTCACAGTCGAATTTTGCTGTTCCCTGCCTGCCGGAAACGCAAGGGGCACGAAGGACATCCCATGGATATGCGCAATCTCGGCCGAAGCGGCCTGAAGGTCTCCCGCCTCTGTCTGGGAAGCATGATGTTCGGCGGCCCCACCGACGAGGCGACGGGCGGGCGCATCGTCGCCCGGGCGCGCGAGGCCGGGGTGAATTTCATCGACACGGCGGACGTCTACAATGACGGCCAGTCCGAAGAGGTGGTCGGCCGGCTGACCGCGGACGACCGCAATTCCTGGGTCATCGCCACGAAGGTGGCGAACAGCGTCGCCAGCCAGCCGCATTCCGGTGGCACATCGCGCAGGTGGATCATGCGCGCGGTGGAGGCCAGCCTAAAGCGCCTCAGCACCGACCGCATCGACATCTACTATCTGCACAAGGAAGACCACGACACGCCGCTGGAGGAGACCGTCCACGCCATGGCCGACCTCGTGCGGGCGGGCAAGATCCTCTATTTCGGCGTCTCCAACTACAAATCCTGGCGGGTCGCCGAGATCTGCCGCATCTGCGACGAGATGGGCATCGACCGGCCCGTGGTGAGCCAGCCCTACTACAACGCCATGAACCGCATGCCGGAGGTGGAGCACCTGCCGGCCTGCGGCCATTTCGGGCTCGGCGTCTTCCCCTATTCCCCTCTCGCCCGCGGCGTTCTCACCGGCAAATATTCGGCCGACGCGCCCCCGCCCAACGACACCCGCCTCGCCCGCGGCGACCGGCGCATCATCCAGACCGAGTTCCGGCCCGAATCCCTGGAGCTTGCCGCCCGCCTCAAGGTCCATGCCGAGGCGCGGGGCATCAGGGCGGGCCAGTTCGCGCTGTCCTGGGTGCTCAACAACCGGCTCATCACCGGCGTCGTCGCCGGCCCGCGCACGGAGGCCCATTGGGAGGACTATATCGGCGCCCTCGCCTACAGCTTCACCACCGAGGATGAGGCGCTGGTGGATGGCATGGTCTCACCAGGGCATCCCTCGACCCCCGGCTACAATGACCCCGCTTATCCCATCGAGGGGCGGCCGACGCGCTGACGGGCGCCTAGCGGGGAGGCCCGGCGGGGCGATCCTGCGTGATGAGGCGGGCGCTGCGCTGATAGGTCAGGTAGTTCCAGAGCCAGGCGAAGGCGACGGAGACGCGGTTGCGCGTGCCGATCAGGAAGTAGACGTGCACCGCGCCCCAGAACAGCCAGCCGAGGAAGCCCCTGAGTTCCAGCCTTTTGAGCTTCACCACCGCGGCCCGGCGGCCGATGGTTGCCAGATCGCCTTCGTGCCGATATCGGAACGGCTCTTCCAGGGGCGCTCCTGCGACCCGGCCGGCGATCACGCGCGCAACATACTGGCCCATCTGCTTGGCGGCCGGCGCGATGCCCGGCACGGGCTTGTCCTGCTGGAGCACCCGTGCCGTGTCGCCAATGACGAAGATGTCGGGGTGTCCCGGCACCGAGAGGTCCGGGGCGACCTCGACGCGCCCCGCCCGGTCGGAGCCGGCACCGATCCACTCCGCGGCCGGTGAGGCCACCACACCCGCGGCCCAGATGATGGTCGCGGCGGAAATCCGGCCGTCCTCCAGGTCCACGCCTTCGGCATCGCATTCGATGACGCGCGCCTGCGTCCGCACCTCCACGCCCATCCCTTCGAGGGTGCGGCGGACATAATCGGACAGATGCGCGGGAAAGGAGGGCAGGATGCGCTCGCCGGCCTCCACCAGGATGATCCGCGCCTTTCGCGGGTCGATGTGGTGAAAGTCGAGCGGCAATGCGTGACGGGCCAGTTCGTGGACGGCGCCCGCCATCTCCACGCCGGTGGGGCCTCCGCCGACGATCACGAACGTCATCAGCCTTTGCCGCTCTTCCTCGACGATGCTCAGTTCGGCCCGCTCGAAGGCGAGCAGGAGCCGGCGGCGAATGTCGGTGGCGTCCTCGATGCGCTTGAGGCCCGGCGCCACCGGCCCCCATTCGTCATGGCCGAAATAGGAATGGGTCGCGCCGGTCACGAGAACGAGGAAATCGTAGGGATATTCCATGTCACCCGCGCGCACGCAGCGTTCGCGCGTATCCACGCCCGTCACATCAGCCATGAGAATGGTCATGTTCGCCTGGGATCCGAGGATGCCACGGATGGGCCACGCAACATCCGCGGGCGAGAGCGCCGCCGTCGCCACTTGATAGAGCAGAGGCTGGAAGCAGTGGTGGTTCTGGCGGTCGAGGAGCGTCACGTCGACCGCCGCCCCGCGCAAACCTTTAGCCGCCTCCAGACCACCGAATCCCCCGCCCACGATCACAACGCGAGGACGGGCAGCGACGGTCTGATCATCCATCATGCGATCAGTCTGGCAGCCGTGCGATGAAGTGCAAGTAGCCCTTGGTCTTGCCTGGGCGCAGGCGGAAGGCGAAAGGTAAATCAGAAATGCGAAGCCAGGAGCGCGCCGCGCCCCCGGCTTTCAGGACCAGTCTTCGCAGCCTCAGAGCACTGCGCGCACCATTTCCAGCTTGTTGCGGAACGCCACCAGCGCACCCGGCGCCTTCACGTCCATATCCGACAAAATCAAATCGGCCAGAGCGCCGGCCCGATGCTCGCGCAGGAAGCCTTTTGCCTCCTTGATCGAGCGAATCTCGCGCTCCTCGGTCCCAATCACCATGCGGACGGAAGCGGCGGCAACATTCCTGGAGATCGAGCCCATGGTGGTCTGTTCCTTTTCGTCGCTGCGCGTCGTTCGCGCTGGTCGACAAGGTAAACACCCCGCCAGGCCGTCGGTTCCGTTCCTGAGTACGGCAACGTGAAAAATGGAAGATCTATAAACGCCCCTCCTCCGCCGGCTCGGCGCGGAAGGCGTTGACCGCCCAGTCGATGAAAGCGCGCACGCGGGGCGAGAGCTGCCGGTTGCGCGGATAGAGCAGCGAGACGGGCATGGTGGGCGGCCGCGTCTGCGTCAGCACCTCCACCAGCCGCCCCTGTGCCAAATCCGCCTCCGCATGGAAGCGCGGCACCTGCACGAGGCCGAGACCGAGCTTGGCGGTGGCGAGATAGCTCTCGGTGCCGGTGACCGACATGATGGCCGGCAGCAGCAAGGTGACGAGCCCGCCGTCCACCATGAATTCCATGGGCCGCAGGGTGCCGGTGGTGAGCGAGCGCAGGCCGATCATGCGGTGGCCATCCAGGGCATCGTATCGCTCTGGCACGCCGTGGCGGGCGAAATAATCCGGCGCCGCGCAGGTCAGCCGCTCCAACATGGTGACGCGGCGGGCGATCATGTCGCTGTCGGCGAGAATGCCGAAGCGCAGCACGCAATCGACACCCTCGCGCACGATGTCCACCCAGCGCTCGCTCTCGCTCATGCTCAGCTCGATGTCGGGATAGTCCGCAAAGAAGCCGGGCAGCTTGGGCACGAGGAAGTGGCGGGCCAGCGTGCCCTGGACCTCGATGCGCAGCAGCCCCCTCGGCCGCGCCCCGCCGAACGCGCCTTCCGCATCCTCGATCTCGGCGATCAGCAACTGGCAGCGCCGGTGATAGGCCTCGCCGTCCAGCGTCGGCGCCACGTGCCGCGTGGTGCGCTCCAGGAGCCGCACGCCGAGCCGCGCCTCCAGCTGCTTGATGGCGTCCGTCACCGTGGAGCGGGGCAGCCCCAGGTCCTGCGCCGCCAGCGTGAAGCTTCGCCGCTCCACCACCCGCGTGAAGGTTCGCATGGCGTCGAACCGATCCATCATTGTTCGCCTTTTCCGGACAGTAATGCGGGATCATGCAGGATTATCCGTCTCATCAAAAGGGGCATCTTCCTTTTCACGGAACGCGGACAGGCCGCGGACGAAACGAGGAGAAGAGACATGACTGAGGACAACACCAACAAGGTCGCCATCGTCACCGGCGCCTCCCGCGGCATCGGCGCGGCGGTTGCCGAGCGCCTTGCGGCCGACGGCTTCATCGTCGTCATCAATTACTCGGGCGATGCCGCCCCCGCCGAGGCGCTGGCCCGCAAGATCGAGGGCAAGGGTGGGCGGGCGCTGACCGCCAAGGCGGACGTGTCCGAGGCCCAGGCCGTGCGCGGCATGTTCGAGGCGGCGGAAGCGGCCTTCGGCGGCGTGGACGTGCTGGTCAACAATGCCGGCATCATGAAGCTGGCGCCCCTCGCGGACAGCGACGACGCACTGTTCGACAGCCAGATCGCGGTGAACCTGAAGGGCTCCTTCAACACCATGCGCGAAGCCGCCAAGCGCCTGCGGGCCGGCGGGCGGATCATCAACTTCTCCTCCAGCGTGGTGGGGCTGCTCCAGCCGACCTACGGCGTCTATGCGGCCACCAAGGCGGCCGTGGAGGCCATGACCAGCGTGCTCGCCAAGGAGCTGCGCGGCCGGAACATCACGGTGAATGCCGTGGCGCCCGGCCCCACCGCCACCGACCTGTTCCTGAAGGGCAAGCCCGAAGAGCTGGTGGACCGCATGGCGAAGCTCGCGCCCCTGGAGCGGCTCGGCCAGCCCGCGGACATCGCGGCCACCGTCGCCTTCCTCGCAGGAGCGGACGGCGCCTGGATCAACGGCCAGACCCTGCGCGCCAACGGCGGCATCATCTGAACCTGAACCCATTGAAATCGCTCTGATAGAAGGAATGGACCCATGAACAAGGTCATCGTCGTCACCGGCGCCTCCTCCGGCTTCGGCGCCCTCACCGCCCGGGCTCTCGCCCATGCCGGGCACATTGTCTACGCCACCATGCGCGAGACCACCGGGCGCAACGCGCCCCAGGTGGCCGAGGTGGCGCGCTATGCCGCCGAACACAAGGTGGATCTGCGCACCGTGGAGCTGGACGTCGCCTCCGACACCTCGGTCGAGGCAGGCATCGCAAAGATCATCGCCGACACGGGCCGGCTGGACGTGGTGGTCCACAATGCGGGCCACATGTCCTTCGGCCCGGCGGAAGCCTTCACGCCGGAGCAGTTCGCCCAGCTTTACGACACCAACGTGCTCTCCACCCAGAGGGTGAACCGCGCCGCGCTTCCCCAGCTGCGCAAGCAGGGCAAGGGCCTCGTGGTGTGGGTCTCCTCCTCCTCCAGCCGGGGCGGCACGCCGCCATATCTCTCGCCCTATTTCGCGGCCAAGGCGGCCATGGATTCGCTCGCCGTCTCCTACGCTTCCGAACTGACCCGGTGGGGCATCGAAACCTCCATCATCGTGCCCGGCGCCTTCACCAAGGGCACCAACCACTTCGCCCATTCCGGCGCCCCCGCCGACAAGGCCCGCGCCGCGGAATATGATGCAGGCCCCTATGCCGGCGTGCCGGAGAAGGCCTTGAAGGGCCTCGCGGCCCTGGAGCCTGCCGATGCCGACGTGGCTGAGGTGGCCCGGGCCATCGTGAAGGTGGTGGACCTGCCCCACGGCAAGCGCCCGTTCCGCGTCCATATCGACCCGTCCGAAGACGGCGCGGAGATCGTCAACGGCGTCGCCGATCGGGTGCGCACCGAGCTGTTCCGCCGGATCGGCCTGGAGGACCTGCTCTCCCCCCACATGGGCTGATCGCCCGATAAAGAAGGTTGCCAGGGACAGGCTGGAGGCGCAGTTTTGTGCCCCCAGTCTGCGAGAAGGTCTGAACATGGCCGAACGCCTGATCAGCGACATTGGCGGCCTGCCCGCCGGCGAGGTGCCCCGCGAGGAGATGACCCAGCTCTATTGGGAAAAGCTCCTGATCGCGATGTTCAACGTGCTCAGCGCCAAGGGGCTGGTCAATCTCGACGAGTTCCGGCGGGCGGTGGAGGAGATGCCCCCCGAGGCCTATGCCAAGGCGAGCTTCTATAACCGGCGGCTCGACTGCATCACCGATGTGCTGGTGGAGAAGGGCATCATCGACCGGGACGAGCTGGAAAGCCGCGCCGCCGAGATCCTGAAATTAGGCACGCGCGACCATGTGCGCTGAGACCACCCGCTACGCGCCCGGCGCGCGCGTGCGCATCGTCGATCTCGGCAAGCCCGGCCATGTGCGCACCCCCTTTTATGTGCGCAACAAGGTGGGCGTCATCCATGAGGTGTGCGGCGACTTCGAGAACCCCGAGGAGCGCGCCTATGGCCGGGTCGGTGGCGGGCGCATCCCCCTCTACCGCGTCCGCTTCAGCCAGCGCGAGCTTTGGGACGACTATGCCGGCCCCGCGCAGGACAGCCTCGTGATCGAGATCTACAGCCACTGGCTGAGCCTGGCCTGACAGGAGCCGTCCCCATGAGCCACGACGATCATGACCATGATCACGACCATGAGCACCATCATGGCGAGGGTCATGCGCCACATCCCACCCGCGAGGACGACGATGTCGCGCTGTCCCCCGGCGAGGCCAAGTTCCTCGCCTTGAAGGGCATGCTGGTGGAGAAGGGCATCCTCACCGGCGACGAGATCATGCGCCGGCTCGAGATCAACAGCCGCGGCACGCCCCACCAGGGCGCCCGCATGGTGGCCCGCGCCTGGCTGGACCCCGCCTTCAAGGCCCGCATGATGGCCGACCCCAAGGCCGCCGCCCGCGAACTGGACATCGCGGTGACCGAGGCCAAGCTGGTGGTGATCGAGAACACGCCTGAGCAGCACAATCTCGTGGTCTGCACCTTGTGCTCCTGCTATCCGCGCTCGCTGCTGGGCGAGCCGCCGGCCTGGTATGTGAGCAAGGCCTACCGCTCCCGCGCGGTGCGCGAGCCGCGCAAGGTGCTGCACGAATTCGGCCTCGATTTCCCGGAAACCGTGGAGGTCCGCGTCCACGACAGCAATGCGGACCTGCGCTACATGATCATGCCGCTGCGCCCGGAAGGCACCGAGGGGCTGGGCGAGGAGGCGCTCGCCGCCCTCATCTCCCGCGACAGCCTGGTGGGTGCCGCCTTGCCGGAAGCGGAGCGTCCGGCCTAAGAGAACTTCCCAAAGGGTTGGGGAGTGATCGTGGGCGCCTTCATACTTGCCATCGACCAAGGCACGACCTCCTCCCGCGCCATTCTCTTCGGCGCGGACATGTCCATCGCCGCCGTGGCGCAGGAAGAGGTGCCGCAGCACTTCCCCGCTTCCGGCTGGGTGGAGCAGGAAGGCGCCGACATCTGGGCGACCACCCTCGCCACCTGCCGCGCCGTGCTGGAGCGCGCCGGTGGCGCGGAAAAGGTGGCGGCCATCGGCATCGCCAACCAGCGGGAAACCACCCTCATCTGGGACCGCGCCACGGGCGAGCCCATCCACCGCGCCATCGTCTGGCAGGACCGGCGCACCGCGGAGCTGTGCGCCCGCCTGCGGGACGAGGGGCGCGAGCCTTTGCTGACAGCGCGCACGGGCCTCCTGTTCGACCCCTATTTCTCCGCCACCAAGATCGCCTGGATGCTGGACAACGTGCCCGGAGCACGGGCGCGGGCGGAGCGCGGGGAACTGGCCTTCGGCACCGTGGACAGCTTCCTGCTCTATCGCCTCACCGGCGGGCGCCGGCACGCCACCGACGCCACGAACGCCTCGCGCACGCTCCTGTTCGACATCCATCGCGGCGAATGGGACGAGGATCTCCTGCGCCTGTTCGGCGTGCCCCGCGCTCTGCTGCCCGACGTTCAGGACTGCGCCGGCGATTTCGGGGAGACGGACCCTTCCCTGTTCGGCCGCGCCATCCCCATTCGCGGCATCGCCGGAGACCAGCAGGCGGCCGTGGTGGGGCAGGCCTGCTTCGCGCCGGGCATGCTGAAGGCCACCTACGGCACCGGCTGCTTCGCGCTGCTCAATACCGGCTCGGAACCTGTGGCCTCGAAGAACAAGCTCCTCACCACCATCGCCTATCAGCTCGGCGGCAAGCGCACCTATGCACTGGAGGGCTCCATCTTCGTGGCCGGCGCGGCAGTGCAATGGCTGCGCGACGGGCTCGGCGTGATCAAGCATGCGAGCGAATCCGACGCGCTCGCCGCGAGGGCCGACCCGGCGCAGGACGTGCTCCTCATCCCCGCCTTCGTGGGGCTCAGCGTCCCTTACTGGAACCCCACCGTGCGGGGCGCCCTGTTCGGCCTCACCCGCGCCACCGGCCCGGCGGAACTCGCCCGCGCCGCCTTGGAGAGCGTCTGCTTCCAGACCGCCGACATGATCGACGCCATGCACGCCGACTGGCCCCAGCCCCCCGGCTCGGACATGGTGCTGCGAGTGGACGGCGGCATGACCGCCTCCGAATACACCATGCAACGCCTCGCCGACCTCCTGTGCGCCCCGGTGGACCGGCCCGCGGTGAAGGAGGCGACGGCTCTGGGCGCCGCCTATCTCGCCGGCCTCGCCTCCGGCCTCTATCCCGCGCCGGAAGTGTTCGCCGCCGACTGGAAGCGCGAGCGCCGCTTCACGCCGCAGATGGATGGCGCGGTGCGAGCGGCGCGGATGAAGCAGTGGCGGGATGCGGTGGCGCGGCTGACCCACACGCCGTGAGGTTTCGGCTGGGCGCGAGGTCCGTTTGCCGAGTGGACCGCTTGCGATCCATCCCGGCCATTGGCGGCAGGCCGTCGCGACATCGGGAAACGACCCGTTGCGGGAGATCGTTTGCCCCGGCATCGCGGACGGATGAACAGATTCCAGGATCGGAAGCCACATGACGAGCGACGATGTGCTGAAAGCGTTCGGTCCTGAGATCTGGATTGCGCAGGGGCCAACTGTCACGGCGGCGGCCGGCTTTCATTACCCCACGCGCATGGCCGTCATCCGATTGACGGGTGGCGGTCTCTTCATCTGGTCACCAATCCAGCTCTCGGACAGCCTTCGCGCGCAGGTGAGTGCCCTGGGCGATGTGCACTACCTTGCCCCGCCCAATTCGCTTCATCACGTCTTCCTGGGCGAATGGCAGAAAGCCTATCCCGACGCCAGGACCTATGCGCCGCCGGGCTTGCGAGACAAGCGCTGGGACATTCGGTTTGACGGCGATTTCGATGGACCGCCGATCGCGGATTGGATGGAGGATCTCGATCTTGCCATCATGCGCGGCAATCTCATCACGACCGAGGTGGTGTTTTTTCACCGCAGGAGCTGCACGGTCCTGTTCACCGATCTCGTCCAGCAGTTCCGTCCAGGATGGTTCAAGGGCTGGCGAGCCATCGTTGCGCGGTTGGATCTCATGACTGGCGTCGAAGCCGCGGTGCCGCGTAAGTTCCGCATCGCCTTTGCGGACCGGCGCGCTGCACGCGCTGCGCTTCACCCAATTCTGACTTGGCCCGCCGAGAATGTGCTTATGGCCCACGGCGACCCCGTCATCGGCAAGGGCCGGGAATTCATACGCCGTGCTTTCCACTGGCTGATATGACCGCTTCCGACCCACTCCCACCGTTCGGCGGACTGTCACGGACGGGCCGATCCGAACATACGAGCTGAAGCGGCCGCATCGGATCGCGGACTTCGCCCGCGATCCGATGCGGCCTTTGCTCGATCCAGCTGCCCTATTGCTTGATCTCGGGCTCGACGAGCCGTGCCAGGCTTTGCAGCGATTCCTGCCAGCCGAGATAGCAAGCCTCCGGCGGAATGACGTCCGGGATGCCGGCCTGCACGATATCCACTTCGGTGCCGACCGAGACCCTCTTCAGGATCACGGTCACATCCATCTCGCCGGGCAGGTTGGGATCATCGAACTTGTCCGTGTAACACAGGCGTTCGTTCGGGACGAGCTCGAGATATTCCCCACCAAACGCATGGCTGCCTCCGGTCGTGAAGTTCCGGAAGGACATCTTGAACGTCCCGCCGACTTTCGGCTCCAGATGATGCACGGTGCAGGTAAAGCCGTTGGGCGGAAGCCATTTCGCGAGCGCATCCGCCTCGGTGAAGGCGCGATAGACTTTCTCCGGGCTGGTGGCCAGGACGCGGTGCAGACGTACGGTGCTGGGCATGCTCGTTATCCTCGTGAAATATCGATCCACGCCCCGAGGACGAACGAGGCTCTACCAACCCGACACGGAATCTCGGATTTCTTGAACGTGCCGGCAGCGGCCCATCGAGCCCGCTGCCGGCGTTACTGCCCACCCAGGCCTTAATGGCCTCAGGGTGATCGCATCAATTGGCGGCGAAGCAATAGAATAGCCCGGCGCCGCCGGTGCTTTTCAGGGCATCCTGGCTGCAGCCGCCGCGCGAGAGGTGCGACGTGTTCCAGGATTTCGCGGGCGGCGTGTCGTCGAGCCCCCTGCGATCATGGTGGCCGAGCATCACCGCACCCTCGGTACCGCTCTTGGTGTAATTGCCGCAGGTCCGATCCTCGCCCGGAGGGAATGCCGTGCCGTCGGCCTGCGAGCCCGTCAGCATGTCGTGCGTGTTCGGGCTATCACCGCTGCCGTTGACGACCTCACCCTTCTCATTGAGCGCGGTCTGCTTCGTGAGGTTCGCCGCGGCGCCCTGCAGGTCCGCGACGTTGGTGGCGATCACCACGCCCTTGGCATTGCGCCATGGACCGGCGCCGATGCGATCACGCGCATTGACGGCCGCCGCCCCGCCAACGGCTTGCGTGGACAGATAGGCCCGCCACGTCTTGCCACCGGCACCCACCGCCTGGGCGAGGCGCTGGCAGATCGCATCCGCGCCTGCGAGCCCCCCAAGATCCGCCCCCTTGCCGGAGCCGGCGCTCGTGACGAAAAAGGACATATCGGCTGTCTGGGCTTGAGCAGCGCTCGCGGCGAGCGCCAGCAGCCCGGCGGCGGCAAGCGTGACACATTTCGTGCGCATCGTTTGGGTCTCCCGTCGTTTCCTGCCTTCTTGGGTGCGTCCCCGCCCGGTTGGTCCTCCATACCCGGCGGCCGGCCCAGGATGACGTTAGCATACCCCCACTCCAAGCGCGGAATCGCCGTCCGGCTTGAGGGGCACGTGGGCCGCTTTGGACGCTTGCCTGGACGTCCGCGAGACGTTCCCGGAGGACGTGTCCGAGCCTTCGGATGGGTGGGGTAGAAAATAGACACCACGCCATCGCAGGGAAGAGCGCTTCCAGCGGCCGGAACAAGTTGTGAGCGCGGCCGTTCAGCTACACGCCTCGCTCTCACATCGGAACGCCGATGAAAATCTCACGCCTTTCTGCTTGCTCGCTTGCGATTTTCTTCGCTCTCGGCGGGCCGGTTCTTGCGCTCACGGCCAACGACATCAACCAGGCAACCTTCAGCGGCGACACCCGCAAGGATGCGAAGAAGGACGCCAAGAAGGACGCCAGGAAGCCGGATGCCCTCATCGTGAAAGTGCAGGTTCTGCTAAGCCGGCGCAGCATCTCGCCCGGCGAGATCGATGGGACGGACGGAGAGAATTATCGCAAGGCCGTCGCCCAGTTTCGCCGGCAGAACAATCTCGGCGAGGGTGACACGGTCGACGAGCAGACCTGGATTGCGCTCGGCGGTCCATCGGCCGGCGAAATCATGACGGAATATACGCTGTCCAAGAAGGACGCCTCCGCCCATCTGCCCCGCAGGATTCCGCACGATTATGCGAAGCAGGCCAGGATGAAGCGGCTTGATTATACGAGCACGCAAGAAATGCTCGCCGAGCGCTTCCACATGAGCAAGACGCTTCTCGTGGCGCTGAATCCGCAGGCAAAATTCCGCAGGACGGGCGAGCGGATCGTGGTCGCATCGGTCGACCGCAGGGTGCCAAAAGCTCAGGTGGACCGGATCGAGGCCGTCAAGAATACCGGGATGGTCGTGGTCTACGGCGCGGGAGACATGATCCTCGCGAGCTATCCCGCCACGATCGGCAGCGGCGACACGCCCTCGCCCGAGGGCGAATACACAGTCAAGCGGATCGCGCACAATCCCCCTTACGAATACGATCCGGAGAAGAACTTTCAGCAGGGGCGCAACAAGAAGAAGCTCGTCCTCGCGCCGGGGCCCAACAATCCGGTGGGCACGGTGTGGATCGCCCTCTCAAAGCCGACCTTCGGCATCCACGGAACGCCCGAACCCTCTCAGGTCAGCAAGACCTCGTCCCATGGCTGCGTGCGGCTGACGAACTGGGATGCCGAAGCGCTCGCCGACATGGTGAAGCCGGGTGTTCGGATGCGGTTCGTGAACTAGCCATGAGACGACCCAAACGGTTGGCCGTGGCATTGCTGGCATGGGCGATGATTGCAGCCCCCTCGCTTCCAGCTTTCGCGCAGACGCCGCTGCCAAAACCGCGCCCGGGCAATGATGTCCCGACACCGAAGCCCGTCCCGAAACGCTCAGGGCCCGCAACCCTGCCGGCCACCCCTCCCCCATTGCCGCTGCCGCGGCCCCGCGAGCTCGAAAAGACGGAAGGTGCAACGGACGCCGGCGCCCCCAAGACCCCAGCCCTCGACGATACGGCGCTCGCGGCCTGCCTCGCGGATTTCGAGGCGCGGGGAGGCGAGGCGATAACCGAGCATGCCGCGCCGCCGACCGCTTCGGAAAAAACCTCCGAAGCGACGACGGGCGATTGCGCGATTCCCGGGCCGGTGACGTTTGCGCGGGTGAAACTGCCGGATGGACCGGTCGTGACCCTGGACAGCGCGGTGACGGTTCGATGCACCCTGGCTCTCGAACTGGCATCCTGGATACGTGACGACCTTGCCCCCCTCATCAAGCGGCACGGCACGGTATTGGCTCGGGTGACCGGGGTCGGAGGACATGCTTGCCGCCCGCGCAACGGTCAGGCGGGCGCTCAAATCAGCGAGCACGCGAGCGGCAACGCATTCGACCTTCTGGGCCTCAAGCTTGCGGACGGGCGGGCGATCGAACTTTCGCAGGCCGATGCGACCACCCTGGAAATCCGCGAAGAGGTGCGCAAGAGCGCCTGCGCCCGCTTTTTCACTGTCCTAGGCCCGGGCGCTGACAGCTCGCATGCGAACCATGTCCACCTCGACCTACGTCAGCGCCGCGGCGGCTTCCGGATGTGTCAGTGGGACGTGAAATAGGCCGGGAAGGCATACGCCCCCCCCGCTTTCCCCCTACCCGCCCAGCGTCCCTGCCACCACCCGCGCGACCTCGGCGATGGCCGCGTTGCTGTCGGCCAAAGGGGCCTTCGCGGTGGTGAGATAGACCGCGATGATCACTGGCGGCCGGCCGGTCGGCCAGGCGATGCCCACATCGTTGTAGGTGCCGTTCTCGCCGGTGCCGGTCTTGTCGCCCACCCGCCAGCCGGGGAGCCCGGCGCGCAGGCGCGTGTCGCCGGTCGTGTTGGCGAGGAGCCAGTCGGTGAGCTGCTTGCGGGAGGCGGCAGAGAGCGCGTCGCCCAGCACCAGGCGGCGGAGGTTCGCGGCCATGGCGGCCGGCGTCGTGGTGTCGTGCGGATCGCCGGGCGCCGCCTCGTTCAGCGCGGTCTCGATGCGGTCGAGCCGGGAGACGGGATCGCCGATCAGGCGGGCATAGGCCGTGAGGCCTTCCGGGCCGCCGATATTGGCCAGCAGCAGATTGCCGGCGGTGTTGTCGCTGAGGGTGATGGCCGCCGCGCACAGTTCGGCGAGGGTCATGCCGTCAGACACATGCTTCTCCGTCGCCGGAGAATAGGTCACGAGATCCGCCTTGTCATAGCGGATGCGGCGGTCGAGCGTCTCCTTGCCGGCATCGACGCGGGACAGCACGGCGGCGGATGCGAGCACCTTGAAGGTGCTGCACATGGGGAAGCGCTCATCGGCTCGGTAACCGGCGCGCGCATCGTTCGCGGTGTCGATCACGGCGACGCCGAGCCGGCCGCCGGTCCTCGCCTCGATGGCGGCGAGACGATCCGCAGGAAGGGCCAGAGGGCCACTGGCGGCGGCGTATCCGGGGCGCAGGAGAAGCGCGGCGCCCACGGGCAGGAGAGCCGCAAATTGTCGTCTGCCGATCATCATCGTCATGAGTCTTCCCCGAATGTGCGCCAGCAGGGTTCATGGTGCCGAACCGCCTGTCACGGCCCGGCGGCGGGAGCGCCATCACGTAAAATGATCGGGGCAGGAGGACGGCGGGACTTCGGCGCCCCGGTGTCCGTCCAGGCAAGCTATTGAGGCCGCAAAAAACCTAGGTCGCGAACTGGTCGCCGAAGCGCTTCCTCAGCCACTTTTCCAGCGCGTCCTTCAGCTCCTTGCCGCCATGCAGGGCCAGCTTCGAGCGGCGCAGGAGGATGTCGTCGGCCGAGCGCGCCCATTCATGGGCCACGAGATATTCCGCCTCCCGCTCATAAAGCGTGCCGCCGAGATGCTGCCCAAGGCCGTCCAGGCTGTCCGCGCCGTCGACGATCAGGCGCGCCCGCGTGCCATAGCTGTGGGCGTAGCGCGCGGACAGGTCTTCCGGCAGCCAGGGATTGCGGGCGCGGAAGTCCGCGAGGAAGGCGTCGAAATCAGCATCGGGCATGTCGCCACCCGGCAGCGGCTCACTCCCCGTCCACTCCTTCGGGGACATCTCCAGGAGCGGCCCGAGCTTCTCCATGGCGTGCTCGGCGAGCCGGCGATAGGTGGTGAGCTTGCCGCCATAGATGGTGAGGAGCGGGGCGTCTTCCGGCCCGCCGCTCGCCTCCAGCACATAGTCGCGCGTGACCGAGGCGGGGTCGGCCGCCTCATCGTCATAGAGCGGCCGCACCCCCGCATAGGACCAGACCACGTCCGCGGGCGCGATCTCCCGCTCGAAATAGCGGCTCACCGAGGCGCAGAGATATTCGGTCTCCGCCTTGGAGATGCGGACCTCCGCCGGGTTGCCCGCATACGGCACGTCGGTGGTGCCGATCAGCGTGAACTGCCCCTCATAGGGGATGACGAAGACGATGCGCTTGTCCGGGTTCTGGAGGATGTAGGCGTGCGCGCCCTCATAGAGCTTCGGCACGACAATGTGGCTGCCCTGCACCAGCCGCAGATGCTCCTTTCCGCTTTGTCCCAGGACCGTTTTCTGCACCTGCGCCACCCAGGGGCCGGCGGCATTGACCACGGCGCGGGCGCGGACCGTCCGGCTCTCCCCTCTGTCGTCGGTGAGGGTCGCGAGCCAGTGGTCCGCCTTGCGCTCGGCGCCCACGCAGGCGGTGCGGGTGAGGATGGTGGCGCCGCGCGCCGCCGCGTCCATGGCGTTCAGCACCACGAGACGCGCATCATCCACCCAGCAGTCGGAATAGATGAAGCCCTTGTCGTAATCGCCCTTCAGCGGCGCGCCCTCCAGGCTCGCCCGAAGGGAGATCTGGTGCGAGCCGTCGAGCTTCGAGCGGGCGGCCAGATGGTCATAGAGGAAGAGGCCGATGCGGATCATCCAGGCCGGGCGGAGATCCGCATTGTGCGGCAGCACGAACCGGAGCGGCCAGGCGATGTGGGGCATGATGCGCAGCAGGGTCTCGCGTTCCGCCAGCGCCTCGCGCACCAGGCGGAACTCGTAATGCTCGAGATAGCGCAGGCCGCCATGGATCAGCTTGCTGGAGACCGAGGAGGTGCCGCTAGCAAGATCGTTGCGCTCGCAGAGCACCACTTTGAGGCCGCGTCCGCTCGCGTCGCGAGCAATACCTGCGCCGTTGATGCCGCCGCCGATGACCAGCAGGTCGCACTCGTGATCTGGCTGCCCTTCACCGCCCACGGACCCGTCTCCCTTCCCGGTTCGCCGAGCGTCGCGCTCACGCGGCCCTCAGCAATACCGGATATAGAAGACATGGGTCTGACCGGCTATGGCCGGGCAAGGCGCTGCGGCTTCTGCGCACGGGTGATGCGCGTCTCAGTGCAGCAGGGAGAAGGCCGCGATCGACACGGCATAGATGGCGGCAAGGATCGCCGCCCCGCCGAAGTCCACTTTCGACGATGGCTGCTTCGGGTTGAGCCACCAGGCAAGGCGACCGCTCGCCCACGGCACCAGATAGGTCAAAAGGCAGATGCTGACCACATTGCCGATGAAAAGGGCGATCGGAAAGGAAAGGCCCGCCCATCCCATCAGAACAGGGACCTGCACTGTGTATCCGAACAGAAAGACCACCGGGTACAGCAGCATCAGAACGATCATGTTCTGCTTCCACACCGCCTGCTGGGGCTGGCCGCCTGAAGGCGTCGCAAACCACTGGTCGAAGCCGGCGCGGGCGATGCGGGCATGGAACTCCTGGGTGAACGGCTCCGCCTCGACCAGCAGGTCCTTCCGCTCGGGCGAATTGAGCCAGGCTTGGAGGTTCTGCTCGGAATCGAAGCGCAGGATCGACAGCCAGTCGTCCTGCACCCCGGGGATCGGCGGCTCGAAGCGATAGCCCTCGAAGCCCGGCGCCTTGCTCTGGGCCGCAGCCATGCGCTGCTCCCACGCGCGGTAGGCGGCTTCCTGCCCGGTCTTGATGCGGGTCGAGATGACCACCGAGACGGGGGACGGAAGCACGCCCGAGACGCCATCGGGAACGATATGGATGTCGTCCCGGCCGACCAGCATCGACTGCGCGCTGTTGATGCGCTCGAGCCGCTCCGGCGAATTGAGCCAGTTGATGGCGGCGGCGCTGCTCTCGAACCGCTGGAGGATCACCCAGTCCACCTGTGCCGGGGGGCTGGGGCGCATGACGGTCTGCCCGAGAAAGCCGGACAGCTTGTCGATATATCCGCTCGTCTCCTCCTGCCAGAGGGCGAAGGCCTCGTCGCAGCCGGGCCGCACCCGGGTCTGGACGACCACGGTGACGGAACCGGCTGGCGCAGAACTGGGCGCGGTCATGACACGCCTTGCAGGCGGTCGAAGATGCGGTCCGGGGTGAAAGGCAAGGTCGCGAAGCGCACTCCGGTGGCGTTGAACAGAGCGTTGGAGATGGCGGGCGCGATGGGATTGATCGCACATTCCCCCTGCGCCTTGGCGCCGAGCGGGCCGATGGTGTCGTAGGTGTCGGCGAACATGATCTCGTTGCGTGGCGCATCCGCGAAGCTCGGGATGCGGTAATTGCGCAGCGCCGCATTCTTCATGTGGCCGGTGTCGTCATAGTCCATGTGCTCGGTGAGCGCCCAGCCCAGGCCCATGATGATGGACCCGTTGATCTGGCCGCGGCACTGCATGGGGTTGATCAGCCGGCCGATATCGGCGGCATGCACGCTTTGCAGGATCTCGATGTCGCCGGTCACGCGGTGCACGGCAAGGCGGATGCCGTGCACGTTGAAGGCGACGGTGCGCGGCGAGAGATAGGCCTTGCGCTTGGCCTGGAAGCGGTGGCCGGCCGCCGTGCCGGTGGCGCGAAGCTCGGCGAGGCTGATGCGCTGGTCGCCGCTGACGACGGCGCCACCCTCCATCTTCCAGTCCTCGATCTTCGACTGGGTGATGCGGGCGACATAAGAGAGGATGTTCTGGCGCAGCGCCGTGGCGGTCAGCGTCACCGCCTGCCCCGCCACCACGGTGCCGGTCGAGGCGAAGGTACCGGTGTCGAACGGCGCCTTGTCGGTATCCGCATTGATGATGTCGATGTCTTCCGCGCGGGATCCGAGCACGCTCGCCGCGAGCTGGCGGTGCGAGGTCACCGAGCCGTTGCCCATCTCGGTGGAGCCCACCGCAAGATGGAACCGGCCGTCCGGCAGAAGCTCCATGACCGCGCCCGAGCGGTGCTCGGTGGGCGGGCCGGATTCCAGCATGGCGAGCGCGATGCCGGTGCCCTCGAGCCAATTCTCGCCTTCGGGCTTCGGGCGCCGCTCGCCCGTGGCGAGCGCGTTCTCCACCAGGTCCATGCACTGGTCGAGGCCGTAGCTGCCGAAATCCACGTCCGACGCCTCGCTCCAGACGGCCTCGATCCAGTCGTCCGCCGTGACCATGTTGCGCCGGCGCAGGGCGAACGGGTCGATCTTCAGCAGCTTGGCCAGATCGTCCATGGCGCATTCGATGGCGAAGGTGGACTGCGAGGCGCCATAGCCGCGGAAGCCGCCTCCCGGCACCATGTTGGTGTAGACGACGTACCCGTTCGCTCTCTTGTTGACGCAGCGATAGGCGCTCATGGGGCTGGCGAGGGAGGCCGCCAGCGTCTCGCTGGCATGGCCGCCATAGGCGCCGGTGTTCGACACGACCCGGATCTGGATCGCCGTCAGCGTGCCGTCGAACTTGGCTCCCAGCTTCACATGGGTGGTCATCTGGTGGCGCGTGCTGGCGCCGATGAACTGCTCCTCGCGGGTGAATTCCCACTTCACCGGCCGGCCGGTCTTCAAGAGGGCCAGGACGCAGAGATCCTCGGTGAGCATCTCCTGCTTGCCGCCGAAGCCGCCGCCGACGCGCTCCGTGAAGACGTGCAGCTCGCTCGGCCGCAGCCCGAAGAGATAGACGAGCTTCTCGTGGGCGATGAAGGGCGCCTGCGAGCTGGTGCGGACATGGATGCGCCCGTCCGCGCCCCTCCAGGCGATGGTGCCGTGGGTCTCCAGGTGCACGTGCTGGACGCGCGAGGTGGAATAGGTCCGCTCGTGGATCGCGTCGGCCTCGGCAAAACCCTTGGCGACGCTGCCCACTTCGCCGCCGATCTCGGCAAAGACGTTGCCGTGAGCCTCGCCGCCCTTGCGGTGCAGAACCGGCGCCTCCGGGGCCATGGCGAGTTCCGGGTCGAACACCGCCGGCAGCTGCTCATATTCGACCACCAGCGCGCGGCAGCCCGCTTCCGCCGCCGCCTCGGTCTCGGCGAGCACCGCCGCCACCTTCTGGCCGACGAAGCGAACCACATCGTCCAGAATGTAGGTGTCGTCGGGATCGACCAGATGGTCCTCGTGGGTCGCAGTGCTGTACAGCCGGCGCGGCACGTCTTCCCAGGTGAACACTTCCAGCACGCCCGGCACGGCCATGGCCGCCGTGCGGTCGATGCTGACGATGCGGGCGTGGGGATGGGACGAGCGCAGCACCTTCAGATAGGTGAGGTCGGCCACCTCCAGATCCATGGTGTAGCGCGCATGGCCGGTGACGATGCCCGGGCCGAAGGGGTTGGGCAGGCTGGCGCCGCAGGCGCCCCCGGCCACGTCCTCGCTCACATTGACCACGCCGTTGATGGCGTCATGGATCGCGCCGTAGCCCGTGCAGCGACAGAGATTGCCCTTCAAATTGCGCGGCAGGTCCGCCAACTGTTCCTCGTCCAGCGAGGCGATGGTCATGATCATGCCGGCGGAGCAATAGCCGCACTGGAAGGCCTGCGCGTCCAGGAAGGCCTGCTGCGTCGGGTGCAGCTCATTGCCCTTGGCGAGGCCCTGGATGGTGGTGACCTCGCGCCCGGCGGCCCGGAAGGCCGGCATCAGACAGGAATGGATAGGCGATCCGTCCACCCACACGGTGCAGGCGCCGCAATCGCCCTGGTCGCACCCCTTCTTGACGCCGAAGACGCCGCGATCGCGCAGGAAGGTGCGCAGGCACTGTCCGGCCCGCGGCTCGGCGGAAAAGCTGTGTCCGTCGATGGAATAGTTCATGCCACGGCTCCCGATCCGGCCAGCTCCGCGCGGATCTCTTCAGCGAAATGGTAGGTGAGGTGGCGCCGATAGGCCGGCAGGCCGTTCACATCGTCGAAATAGCCATCCTGGGGGATGGCCGCATCGATGGCGCGGCGCACATCGACGGCGCTGGGAGATGGGCCAAAGCGCAGTTGCACCGGGTGGAAGGTCGATGCGGTGATGGTCAGCAGCAGATCGCCATCCGGCCCGGAAGTGCCGATCAGGAGCGCGGCCGAGCGGCCGAGATGGGTCAAGGACGAGCGGCGGAACGCGAAGCGCTTGGTGAGGGCCGAAGCGGGCAGATGGATGCTGCGCAGCAGCTCGCCCGGGGCCAGGACATTGGCGCGGTTGCCGGTGACGAAGTCGATGGCGGCGACCGTCCGGGGCTCGGCGTCTCGGGGCCACAGGGTGTAGGTGCCTTCGAGCGCGGTGGAGAGGGAGATCATGGCCCCGGCCGGCAGGGACATGCAGATATTGCCGCCCACGCTCGCCTCATGGGCGATCTTGAACGACATGAGCAGCGCGCGGCAGCACAGGGAGAGAAGCGGCCCTGCCGTCCATTCCTTGGGAAACACCAGCTTGTCGAGATCGGCGATCCGCGCGGTCGCGGCAATGTCGAGCCCGTCCGCACTTACGGCCAGTGCCGGCCAGTCGAATGCCCTCAGGTCGATCAGCGTATCCAAAGCCGGCTGCGGCTCGGAGAACAGCCACGTCCCACCGGAGAGCCAGGCAAGGCCCTCACGCCAATGGGTTACATCAGCGGCCGAAGGCGGGCGCTCGATATGGCGAATGGTGTTGATGTCCATGGAAAGGCCGCTCTATCGCTATCGCGTAATGAGGTCCGAGAGCACAGGTTCCCGACGCGCCAATGACAGCGCGTCGGGACTCTTGTTCATTCAGGGCAGCTGCGACAGGGTGGCCGGGCCCGGGCCCGGCGTGATCAGCGTGGGCCACTGCTTGGAACCGAACGGCACGAGCGGCGGCAAGAACGGGGTCATGCCACGCTTCGTCGCATCCGCGATGATGGCGTCACGCGCATCGCCGCCCATCAGTTCGTAGTCCATCAGCGCATTGTTGCCGAAGAACAGACCACCCACGGTGCGGTCCGCAATGATACGGGTCAAAGACCCGAGCATGTCCTCCGGCGTGGTGGTGAAGGACACCGTCTCGATCAGCATGAGGCGGGTATTCATGGCCTCCGGACCGAAGAACTGGGCGAGGACGCTGAACAGGACGTTGTTCTGTCGGGCGACATAGATGGTGTTGCTCGCCCCATAGGTCTTGTCCCAATCCGCGCCGAGCATGGCCTTCCATTCGCTCATCACGCCCATCCAATGGTTCACTTGGGTCTGGGCGGCCCAGGCGATGCTCTTCTTCAGCTGCGGGCCCTGCTTCTTCGCGAACGCCTCCAAGGCGTCGAACGTGATGACGCCCTTCTTCAGGCTCTCATCCATGAACGCGATATTGTCCTTGAGGATCGCGATGTTGTTGGCGCGCCAGGCCTCCGGCATGGAGGTCTTGTCCAGGCTGTCGAGGGCGGACTGCATCTGCGCGCGGAACGCCTGCATGGGCGAAACCCAGCTCTGGTCGGCGGGCTTGTCGATATGCGGGCCGGCCAGGACCGAGAGCACCATGGTGCTGTGGCCGATGGACTTGAGGAGCTGATAGACCTCGGGAACCGGCGGCGCCTCAAGGCGCGGCATGCCGGGACGATAGAGAAGAAGCCGCCCGCCGGCCCCGGAAAAGAGGGCCAGGATCACGGGATGCTGGGCAAGTATATTGCTGGAAATGATGCGGCCTGAATCACCATAAAGGGCGAACATTGCCGTATTCAGCGCCAGAACATTCTGCGTCGCCGTCTCGCTCGCGCTGGGCACCGGGCCGCCGACGATGATATTCATGAAGGGTGGGGCGTCAGCCGCTGAAGCAAAATTGCTCGGAACCGCACCCGCCAAAGCAAGGCACACACTCGTAATCGCCGATAGCGACAACACATATTTTTTCATTTCAAGCCCCCGCCCGCTTTGCTCGAAGGCGCATGCCCACAAACTAAGTGTGTGAGATAGCGCGAAAAAATTCCCCAACAGCGGAAAAGTACTATACTTCTAAAGTCGGGAGTTAGGCGCCATGTCTCGCGGGGGTGGGCAGGAACTTGATCGTGCGTCTCACGGCGGCGCGGAGGCTGCCGGGGGTGCATTTTCCCAATGGACCACCGACGGTATCCCGGCAGCAGAGCGGCTCGATTATTGGCGCGAGGATGTCCTGCGACGCGTGGAGCCGCGCCGGGCGCTTGACACGGACCGCCCGTTCCAGGCCAGCCTCCGGCGCATCTCCGGCACGGTGGGCGAGCTCGTGGAGCACGCCTCCGACGGCCTTACGGCGGAGCGAACCGCCGCGCGCTGCGCCCGTGACGACTGCGACGACATCATCATCGACCTGATGCTCGAATGCACCAGCGCATGCCTCGAACAGCAGGGATCGCGCAGGGTGCGCAGCGGCGACATCCATGTCATCGACTATGCGCGCCCGAGCGAAATGGTCCGCTCCAGGCACCGCGCGATCGCCCTGATCCTCCCGCGTGCGCAGGTTTGCGCGGTTCTCGGCAGCGACCTGTCGGCTTTGGCCGGACGCCACTTTGCCGGCGCAGGCATGGCGGCTGTCCTCGGCTCCCACATGCGCGCATCCCTCGACAACGCACCCATGCTCTCCGCCACCCATCGCAGGCTGAGCGTGAACGCCGCCGTGGACATGGCGCTTGCCATGCTACAGGCGGAGCAGTGCGAGGCGGCTGTGACGGAGTGCTTTCCGCAGGGTTTCTATGCGGCGGCGACCCGCCTTATCGAGGCGACATGCACCGATCCCAGCCTCACGCCGGATGTGGTTGCGGCACGCCTCGGCTGCTCCCGTGCCGCCCTCTACCGGACCTTTGCGCTACATGGCGAGAGCGTGAGCGCCTTCATCTGGAGCCGGCGCCTCGATCATGCGCGGCGGATGCTCGCATCGGCGGCCTTTTCGCACCTTCTGATCTCGCAGATCGCCTTCCGCTGCGGCTTCCTCGAGCACCCCACCTTCAACCGCATGTTCAAGCGGCGCTACGGGATGACCCCGCGCGAGGCACGCCATTCGAGCCGGCGGGCACACGGCGACGCTGCCGGGGAGCCAGAGCGGCCAAACGAGCCAAGGCCCGGGGCGGATCACCGGCGAAGCCGCGAGGCTCAGCCTTAAGCAGCGCCATCATCAGGAATTCACGCCGCGCGGAAGCGCAGCGCGCAGAAGTTGGGGGGAGACAGCGATGAGTGTGTCGAGGCGGGGAATTCTCGAAGGCGTTGTGGGTGCCGGGGGCATCCTCCTGGCCCAAGCCTCCGTTGCGCAGGCGCAGACCGTGCCCAGCGCCGCCCCGTCTCCAGCACCGGCCCCGGACGGCGAAACCTTCACCATCGACCTGCTTGGCCAGCCCGATCATTTCGCCATGAACGGATGCTGGCTCAGGGAAGCGAATTTTCGCAATTTCCCTGCATCCAAGGGGATTTCCGGGGGCGTCATCACCCTCGCCGCCGGTGCGCTCCGGGAACTGCACTGGCATGCCAATGCCGCTGAATGGGCCTATGTCCTGTCCGGTCGCTGCCGCGTCAGCATCATCGACCCAAACGGCAAGTCCCAGACGCTGGATTTCGCTGCCGGCGACACATGGTACTTCCCGCGCGGCTACGGCCACGCCATCCAGAGCCTGGACGATAAGGCATGTACATTCCTGCTGGCCTTCGACAGCGGGGTTTACTCCGAATACGCCACGTTCAGCCTGTCCAACTGGCTCGGAAACATGCCGAAGCCCGTCTTGGCCGAAGCCTTCGACGTGCCGGCCGCCACCTTCGACGCCCTTCCCAGGAAAGGCGAGTTCTTCGCGACAGCCACGTCGCCGGGACCGCTGCCGGCCGAGCCGGCCTCCGGGAGCTTGAACGAAGGCCCCCTCTCCTGCCGCTACCCGCTGCGGGCGCAGCGGCCGAACGTGAAGCGCGACGGCGTGTCCATGACCATCGCGTCGTCGAAGGAGTTTCCCCTCTGCAAGACGATGACCAGCGCCCTCGTCCATATCGAGCAGGGCGAGCAGCGCGACCCACACTGGCATCCAAACGCCAATGAATGGCAGTACGTGATCTCCGGAACGGCGCGCACCACCATCTTCCTGTCCCCCGACCGGGTTGTCTCCTACGACCTGCCGGCGGGCCACCTGGCCTATGTGCCGCGCGGGTGCGGCCACTTCACCCAAAGCATCGGGACGGGCCCCTTGGAGCTTGCGGCGGTGTTTGACGACGGGATCTATGAATCCGTGGAGATGACGGACTGGGTGCGCTCGAACACCGCCGAACTTCTGGCCGCCAATCTCCGTCTCTCGCCGAAGGATCTGGAGCGGGTCATCAAATCCTGAAGTCGCCCCGCGACTGGGGATGGCGTTCAGGCGGGCGCTTCCCCCCTCGACACTGAGCGTGCTTCGGCGCGCACCATCCAGCAGGCGGCTGTGAAGCGGACTTCCGCTCCGTGCACATAGGGATCGAAGGCAGCGCGGACCGTGTCGATGACCCGGGCGCGCATCGGCGCGTCCGCCTCGTGGAGGATCGAGCCGAGGGGACCAAGCCGGGTTAGGTAATAGACCATCGCCGTCTCGGGCAGGGTGCAGGCGACATCGATGGGCCGGATCTCTGCTCCGCCCCAGCCGCTCTCCTCCAGGATGCGGTGGACCCGGTGCTGATCCGCGAAGGCGAATTGCCCCGGTGCATCCGGCGGGCGGGTGGGCATGTCGGGCAGAAGCGGTGCCGCAGCACGCTCGGCCGTAGTCATGAACGGATTTTCCGCGGCACTGCGCCAGGCGACGAAACGGAGCTCGGCATCGTTCCTTGCGGCGTGCCGCAGGTTCGCAAAGGCGCGGATGGGGTCCTCGAAGAACATCACGCCGAAGCGCGAGATGATCATGTCGAAGCTGGCAGGCGCGAAGGCGTGGGTCTGCGCGTCGGCGCGGATGAAGCTCACCGGCGAGCCCTCCCGCTCGGCGCGGGCGCGGGCGGCGGCGATCATCGGCTCCGAAATGTCGACGCCCACGCAGCGCCCGTTCGCGCCGAGCAGCCGCCCGACGGCAAGCGTCGTGCTGCCCGTGCCGCAGCCGACATCGAGCACCTGCCCTCCGGAGCCTGGGACGATCGCTTCAACGAGCAGTTCTTGAAACGGCTTGAGCATCTGGTCGAGCACGTCCTGTGCCTCGACCCAGGCCCGGCCGGCGAGGCCGTTCCAATGCAGCGCCTGCGCGCTTTCGGTCTGGCGTGCGTCATCCATGATCGCCTCCTCTGCTTGCCTTAAGAACGTGGAACCCGCACCTTGCCAGTTCAAGTCGACTTGAGGTCAAGAGGATGAGAGACCTGGATATAGCGCAGGTGGCGCAACGCTCCGGCGTCCCGGCCTCGACGTTGCGCTTCTATGAGGAGAAAGGGCTGATCGCCTCCATCGGCAGGCGGGGCCTGCGCCGCCTGTTCGATCCCGACGTGCTGGAACGGCTGGCGCTGATCGCCCTGGCGCGCGCCGCCGGCTTTGCTTGCGCTGGATGAGATCGCGCTCATGTTCGCGCCGGACGGGCAGCCGCGCATCGACCGGCAGATGCTCGCGGCCAAGGCGGAGGATCTGGACAAGACCATCCGCAAGCTGAGCGCCATGCGCGACGGCCTCAGGCACGCTGCCGCCTGCCCTACGCCAAGCCATATGGATTGCCCAACCTTCCGCCGCATCCTGCGCGCCGCCGCGTCCGGAGCGCGAACGAAAAAGGCGCCCCAGGCCGCGCTCGGTTAGGGCGCTTTACCCGTTGCGGCGTTCGCCCCGGAGCGTCGGCAGGCCGATGCCGGCGGCGTCGAACCCGCCGTCCACGGCGAGGATCTGCCCGGTGATGTAGCTGGCGCGATTGCTGCAGAGGAAGAACACCGCCTCCGCAAGCTCCTCCTCCAGGCCGTAGCGGTTCAGTGGAATCGCATCATGGTAGTCGGCGCGGATTTCCGGCGTGTGCACGGCCTTGGCCATGGCCGTCTCCACCGGCCCGGGCGCGACCGCGTTCACGCGGATGCCCATGGCGGCGAGTTCCACAGCCAGCTGCTTTGTGAGATGGGCAAGGCCCGCTTTGCTGGTGCCGTAGGCGGTCCGGAGCGTCGACGCCCGCAGCCCCGAAATGGATGTGATGTTGACGATGGCCCCTCCGCCATGCTCGCGCATCAGGGGCGCGGCGGCCTTGGTGCAGAGGAATGGGCCGGTGAGGTTGACGGCCAGGATGCGGCCCCACTCCGCGTCCGTGGTGTCCAGCAGCGGCTTGAATGCCGCGACACCGGCATTGTTGACCAGCGCATCCAGGCGGCCGAAGCGCGCCACGAGCGCCGCCATGGCGGACGCCACGGCCTGCGGATCGGACACGTCGCATTCCAAGCCGAGCGTCGTGTCCGGCTGCGCCAGGCCGTCCACGGATCGGCGCAAGGTCTCCCCGTCAATGTCGAGAAGCCCGACGCGCCAGCCCTCCGCCAGGAAGAGCTTGGCGACGGCAAGCCCGATGCCGCGCGCCGCTCCGGTAATGAGGGCGACCTTGTCCGGGGATGTCGTCATGCGGGAATCCATAAGTTTGCAGCCAGACTTCTTATAGCGCCTTGATTCCAGATGGAATCCCACCCTGCGCGCGGCTGTGCCGGCAGAGATGCCTTTAGGCCCCCAAGGCATTCTGGAGCCGTTACATCTTGCGACATTTCTCGTGGTGCTTGGCAAAGTTCTGCGAAAGGTGCCCACCACCCTTAAGGCGCACCAACCCCGGATGGCGCGATGGACCTAAGTTCATCCGCCTCCGCAGACCCCACCGGCCGGCACGCTCCCGGCTCAGCCCCGGCGGGCCGCCCCCCATCGCCCGCCGCGTGGAAGAGGATGTCTCATGAACGCCCTGCCGCTTGCCGTTGTCCTCGCCTTTCCGCTCGTCGCCCTCGCGCCCCTCTCCCATGCGGAGGACGCGGCGGAGGGCGAGCGCCTGTTCCGCACCCGCTGTGGAAGCTGCCACACCCTGGAAGCCGGACAGAACCGGGTGGGGCCGAGCCTTGCCGGACTGTTCGGGCGGGCGGCGGGCTCGGTGGAGGGCGCGCGCTATTCGCCGGGATTGAAAGCCTCGGGCATCACCTGGAACGAGCAGACCCTCGACACCTATCTCGCCAATCCCCGGATCGCGGTGACCGGCACCACCATGACGGTCTCCGTGGCCGACGCGGCGCAGCGCAGCGCCATCATCGCCTATCTGCGGGCACAGCCCACGACCCAGACGCAGTCCCCGGCCCCGGCACAGCCCACGGCCCAGGCACAGCCCACGGCCCAGCAATAGCCGCCGCCACACTTCCAAATTGTATCAATTCTTATCAGGAGCTAGACCTAGGCATACTTTGCGACAAAGCCGAACGCGGGGGACAAGGTTCTGCGACAGCTGGCGCCTAGGCTTCCCCCCGCCTCACATCGTGGCACCCGCCGTGAGGACCGCGCGCAGAAACGCCCCTTCCTCGCCGGTCCTCCGGCGGCGTGGGCACGCTACGGGTTCCGCCTTCCCTGCCCCAAGGATGTCTTGCCCCAAAAGATTTCCTGCACAAGGAGCTGCACATGCCTCGTTTGACCATCAACGGTCAGGTCCGCGACGTGGAGGTCGATCCCGACACCCCGCTGCTCTGGGTGATCCGGGAACAGATCGGCCTCACCGGCACCAAGTTCGGCTGCGGCATTGCCATGTGCGGCGCCTGCACCGTGCATATCGACGGCGTTCCTACCCGCTCCTGCGCCATGCCGGTGAGCGGCGTCGATGAAGCGCAGAAGATCGTCACCATCGAGGGCCTGTCGCCCGATGGCAGCCACCCCGTGCAGAAGGCCTGGCTTGCGCTGGACGTACCGCAATGCGGCTACTGTCAGTCCGGCATGATCATGGCGGCGGTGGGCCTGCTCCAGCAGAACCCGAACCCCAGCGACGAAGACATCAACGCCGAGATCACCAATATCTGTCGCTGCGGCACCTATAACCGGGTGCGCGCCGCCATCCATCTTGCCGCTGACGGCAAGCAGGCCGGCTGAGGAGGCGCGCATGACCATCCAACCCGCACTCTCCCGCCGCAACTTCGTTGTCGGCTCCGCCGCCGCCATTGGCGGCCTCTCCCTCGGCTTCCATCTGCCGTTCGTCTCGGAGGCGAACGCGCAAAGCGCCACCCCGCCCGAGGTGAATGCCTGGGTGGTGGTGAAGCCCGACGAGACCGTGGTGATCCGCATCGCCCGCTCGGAAATGGGCCAGGGCACCCTCACCGGCCTCGCCCAGCTGGTCGCCGAGGAACTGGAATGCGACTGGGCCAGGGTCACCACCGAATATCCCGGCCCGGCGGAAAACCTGAAGCGGAACCGGGTCTGGGGCAGCTATTCCACCGGCGGCAGCCGGGGCATCCGTGAATCGGAAAAATATGTCCGCGAGGGCGGCGCCGCCGCCCGCCAGATGCTGATCGCCGCAGCCGCCGCCGAGTGGAAGGTGCCGGCCGCCGAATGCCGGGTCTCCAAGGGCGTCATCACCCATGCCGCCTCCGGCCGCAGCACCACCTATGGCAAGGTCTCGGCCGCGGCGGCAAGCCAGACTCCCCCCGCCAGCATCGCGCTGAAGGACCCCAAGGACTGGACCATCGCCGGCAAGCCCCTGCCCCGCCTCGACACGGCGGACAAGCTCACTGGCAAGCAGATCTACGGCGCGGACCTGCGCTTCCCCGGCATGCTGAATGCGACGGTGAAAGCCTGCCCGCAATTCGGCGGCAAAATCGGCTCCTATGACGAGGCCGCCATCGCCTCCATGCCCGGCGTGCGCAAGGTGGTGAAGGTGGACGACGCCACCCTCGCCGTGGTGGCGCAGACCTGGTGGCAGGCGAAGACCGCCCTCGACGCTCTGCCCATCACCTGGGAAGACGGCCCCAACAAGGACGTCACCAGCGCCTCCATCGCGGACATGCTGAAGGAGGGCCTCGACGCCCCCGAGGCCTTCGTGGCCAACAGCGCGGGCGATGCCAAGGGCACGCTGGCCAAGGCGCAGAAGACGGTGACGGCGACCTACGCCTTCCCCTATCAGAACCACGCCACCATGGAGCCCATGAACGCCACCGCGCTGTTCACTGGCGATCGTTGCGAGGTGTGGGCGCCCACCCAGAACGGCGAGGCGAGCCTTGCGGCAGCGGCGGAAGCTTCCGGCCTGCCGGCACGGCAGTGCGAGGTCCACAAGCTGCTTCTGGGCGGCGGCTTCGGCCGGCGCGGCTTCCAGGACTATGTGCGGCAGGCGGTGATCGTCGCCAAGGCGTTCCCCGGCACCCACGTGAAGCTGCTCTGGTCGCGCGAGGAGGACATGCTCCATGGCCTCTATCACCCGACCACCCAGTGCAAGATGACCGGCGCGCTGGATGAGCAGGGCAACCTCACCGCCTTGCACATGCGCATTTCCGGACAGTCCATCCTCGCCTCGGTGCGGCCGGAAGGCATGCAGGGCGGCATGGACCCGGTGGTGTTCCAGGGCCTCACGCCCAAGAGCCCGGAAGGGATGCTGGGCTATACGGTCCCGAACATCCTCATCGACCATGCCATGCGCAATCCCCCGGTTCCGCCGGGCTTCTGGCGCGGGGTGAACCTCAACCAGAACGCCATCTATGTGGAAAGCTTCATGGACGAGCTGGCCCATGCCGCCGGCGTCGATCCTCTGGCGTTCCGCCGCAAGCTCATGGCCAACCACCCGAAGCACCTCGCGGTGCTGAACGCGGTGGCCGAGCGCATCGGCTGGGACACGCCTCCTCCGAAGGGCATCGGCCGCGGCCTCGCCCAGATCATGGGCTTCGGCTCCTATGTGGCGGCGGCGGCGGAAGTCTCGGTGGAGAAGGGCGAACTGAAGATCCACCGCATCATCGCCGCCACCGACCCCGGCCACGTGGTGAACCCCGCCCAGGTGGAGCGGCAGGTGGAAGGCTCCTTTGTCTACGGCCTCTCCGCCAGCCTCTATGGCGAATGCACCGTCAAGGCGGGGCGCATGGAGCAGGAGAATTTCGACACCTACGACGTGGTGCACATGGCCCAGATGCCGAAGGTGGAGACCATCATGATCCCCTCCGGCGGCTTCTGGGGCGGGGTGGGCGAGCCTACCATCGCAGTGGCCGCGCCGGCAGTGCTCAACGCCCTCTTCGCGGCCACGGGCAAGCGCATCCGCATGCTGCCGCTGAAGAACCACCCGCTGGCATGAGGCCCGCGCACGCGGCGCTCCTCGTCGCGGCCATGGCGGCAACACCCGCCATGGCCGCACCCGTCGCACCGCCCGGCGCGCTTTCCTGCGGCGGGTGCCACGCGCCTGCGCCCGAGGGCGCCATTCCCAGCCTCGCCGGCCGCAATGCCGGCGAGATCGTCGCGGACATGCAGGCATTCCGCAGCGGCGCCCGCCCTGCGACCGTGATGGACCGCATCGCCAAAGGCTTCTCCGATGAAGAAACCCGCGCCATCGCCGACTGGCTCGTCACGACGGGCGCAGGCGAGCCGGCCAAGCCGTAGGACGATCCTCAAGGGCATGGCGGCAAGCGGCGCGGCCGTGCTCGGCGCGCCCGCCGTCCTGGCGCAGGCCCCTGCCCGCGTGGTGGTGGTGGGCGGCGGGTTTGCCGGGGCGAGCTGCGCCCGCGCGCTGGCAGGCCAGGGCTTTGCCGTGGCGCTGGTGGAGGCCAATGCGCGCTATGTTGCCTGCCCCTTCTCCAACGGCGTCATCGCCGGCCTGCGGGAGATGGAGGCGCAGACCTTCGGCTATGCGGGGGTGGAGAAGGCTGGCGTCATCCATGTGCCGCGCGGCGCGGTCGCCGTCGATCCGCAGGCAAAGCGCGTGCGGCTCGATGACGGCGCCGAGCTGGGATATGAGCGGCTCGTTCTCGCGCCGGGCATCGACCTCAACTTCGATGCCATCGCCGGCTATGACCGCGCCGCCGCCGAGCTGATGCCCCATGCCTGGAAGGCCGGGGCCCAGACGGTGCTGCTGCGCCGACAGCTCGAAGCCATGGAGGATGGCGGGCTGGTGGTGATCTCGGCCCCCGCCAATCCCTTCCGCTGCCCGCCCGGTCCCTATGAGCGGGCGAGCCTGATCGCGCATTATCTGAAGACCCGCAAACCGCGCTCCAAGCTCCTCATCCTCGATGCCAAGGATGCCTTCTCCAAGCAGCGCCTGTTCGAGGCGGCCTGGACCGCGCTCTATCCCGGCCTGATCGAATGGGTGTCGCTCTCCTTCGGCGGCAAGGTGACGGAGGTGGATCCCGCGACGCACACCCTCGTGACCGAGTTCGGGAGCCACAAGGCGGATGTGGCGAACGTCATCCCGCCCCAGCGTGCGGGCGCCGTCGCGCAGGCGGCGGGCGTGGCGGATGCCTCCGGCTGGTGTCCCATCGACCCGGTCTCGTTCGAATCCCGGCTCCAGAGCGGCGTGCATGTGATCGGCGATGCCGCCATCGGCGGGGCCATGCCGAAATCCGCCTTCACGGCGAATGGACAGGCCAAGGTGTGCGCCGCCGCCGTGACGGAGCTTCTGGCCGGGCGGCAGCCGCAGACCCCGAAGCTCATCAACACCTGCTACAGCCTCGTGGCGCCGGACTACGGCATCTCCATCGCCGGGGTCTACCGCCCCAAAGACGGCCTCCTTGCGGAAGTGGACGGCGCGGGCGGCACCAGCCCCCTGAACGCCCCCGCCGAGGTGCGGGCGCTGGAAGCGGCCTATGCCGAGGCGTGGTTCGGCACCATCACGCACCAGGTGTTCGCATGAAGGCCGGCGCGCTCGCCGCCGGCCTCCTCATGGCCGCCTCCCCCGCCGGCGCGCAGGTCGTGTCCTACTCCGTGGAGGGCGACGCCATTCCCCATTCCCTCACCGGCGCGGCGGGAGACGCCGCACGCGGCGCCGCCCTCATGGGCGACCGGAACAAGAGCCTGTGCGTGCTGTGCCATTCGGGCGTCGATGCGCCGGCGCACATGCAGGGCACGCTGGCGCCGACGCTCGCGGATGTGGGTGCCCGCCTGTCCGAGGGGCAGATCCGCCTGCGCATCGTGGACATGAAGGCGCTCGATCCCGCGAGCATCATGCCCACTTATTATGGGCCGGCGGGCGGCGCGCGCATCGCGGAGGCGTGGCGCGGGAAACCCATATTGTCGGCGGACGAGATCGAGGATCTGGTCGCCTATCTCTCTACCTTGAGGGGATGAAGATGGCCGAGACCACCCCTCTGAAGCGGCGTGATGTGCTGGTGGGCGCGGCCGCCGGCCTCCTCGTGCTCAGCCTCCCCCGGCGCGCCCTCGCCCGCCCCGATCTGGAGGAAGCGGTGCGCCTCTTCACAGGCGGGGCCGAGATCCGCGACGGCCGGGTGCGCCTCGACATCGCGCCGCTGGTGGAGAACGGCAATGCGGTGGGCGTCACGGTGGATGTGGCAAGCCCCATGACCACCGAGGATCATGTGCGCCGCATCGCCCTCTTCAACGAGAAGAACCCGCAGGCGGACATCGCCGTCTTCCACCTCACGCCGCGCGCCGGCCGGGCGCGCGTCTCCACGCGCATCCGCCTCGCCACCTCCCAGCAGGTGATCGCTGTCGCCGAGATGAGCGACGGCACCTATTGGGCGCGCGCCGGCAGCGTTGTGGTGACGCTCGCCGCCTGCATCGAGGAGCTGTGATGGCCCGCACCCTCATCAATGTCCCGAAGACCGCGCGGCGCGGCGACATCATCGAGATCCGCGCCATGATCGCCCACCCCATGGAGACCGGCCACCGCATGGGGCCGAACGGCGTCGCCATCCCGAGGCGCATCATCAACCGCTTCGTCTGCACCTATGGCGGGGAGGCGGTGTTCTCTGCGGAGCTGTTCCCGGCCATGTCCGCCAATCCTTTCGTTTCCTTCTTCATCCGCGCGGACGAGAGCGGGCCCGTGACCTTCTCCTGGACGGAGGATGGCGGCGAGGTTCAGGTGGCGACCGCGGATCTGACGGTGACCTGATGGGGCCTTCCCCGAGCCAGAACCCTCCCCCCTTGCGGGGGAGGGCAGGGAGGGGGGTATGGCGCCGCCTGGACCACAGGCGTCGGCATCAAGCGGAGACATACCCCCCTCCCCACCCCTCCCCCGCAAGGGGGGAGGGAGTCATTCGCCCGGCTGTGCTGCGCGCGGCGAGCCTTGCCGCTCTGCTCCTCTCCGCCTCCGGTGCCGCCGGCATCGAGCAAGCCGAACGGCGCTCGGGCATCGAGTTCGCCTCCCCGGAGACGCAGGCCATGCAGGCCGACGACACCGCCAATCCCGGCATGTTCTGGGTGCTGGACGGCGCCGAACTCTGGCGCAAGCGGGAGGGCGCGGCCGGGAAATCCTGCGCGGATTGCCATCAGGACGCGGCAAAAAGCATGCGCGGCGTCGCCGCGCGCTATCCGGACTTCGACGCTCAATCAGGGCGCCCGGTGGATCTTTCCGGCCGCATCAATCTGTGCCGGGCCAATCATCAGCAGGCCGCGCCGCTCGGCCACGAAAGCCCGCAAATGCTGGCGCTCACGGCCTTCGTCGCCAACCAGTCGCGGGGCATGCCGGTCACCCCCGCCGCCGACCCGCGGCTCGCGAATAACCTAGCGGAAGGCCGGCGCCTGTTCGAGCAGCGCATGGGGCAGCTCGACCTCTCCTGCGCCAATTGTCATGACGATCATTGGAACGCCCGGCTCGGCGGCAGCGCGGTGACGCAGGCCCAGCCGAACGCCTATCCGCTCTACCGCCTGGAATGGCAGTCGCTGGGCTCGCTGCAAAGACGCATGCGCGCCTGCATGGTGGGGGTTCGGGCGGAGCCGTTCGATTACGGGGCGCCGGAATTCGTCGATCTCGAACTCTATCTCATGTCGCGGGCCACCGGCCTCAAAATGGAGACGCCGGGGGTTCGGCCTTGACACGCTGAAGCGGCCGGCAAGGCCGGCCGCTCTCGCTTGGACCGGATAAACGTCGATCAGCCGTTGCCGAGACCGCGATCGCCCTGCATCAGGAACAGGCGATCTTCATTGGTGATGCCGGCGCCCTGGCGCTCGGGATTGATCACGTTCTGGGGGAAGGTGGTGGTCGCCTGGGAGGGGGCCACGGCAGGTGCATAAGCGCGGGGCGCCTGCATCTGGGTGCGCTGGTTGTAGGTGTTCTCCTGTGCCATGGCACCGGTGGAGAGAAGGGCGGCAGAAGCAGCAGCGATGAGAGCGTAGCGCATTGGTATATATCCTTTGGCTGTGCAGTTGTTGACTGCGAATTGAGCCGGTCGCCCGACGCTGCGCAGCCTATTTGCCACTTGTCGCAAACCTATGGCGCGATCGCCCCAAATTGTTTTAAATTGTCGTGATCTCAGCCAAGCCTACACATTGATACGAAGACGCTACCGAGCTACGGCGAAAACTTTATTCGGTATCGAGATGGGGTTTCCTGAACGGAATGTGGCTGCGACAGTATTCTGCCGCCGGCGAGGCAGGAAAATAGTGCCGGAGTGTCCCAAGGGCAGGGATTGAGACAATCTGATACACTTTTGAGATGGGCTTGCGGGACGGCTTGGGTATGGTCCGGATGGAGCATATCAATGGACGCGGCACCGCATATCGCAGTCGTCGATGATCATCGCGACATCCGCGATCTCGTCGGCAAGTATCTCACTCAGCACGGCTACCGCATCAGCCTTGCGGAGAACGGGGCTGCTTTGCGCCGTCTTCTTGAGAAGAGCGCGCCCGATCTCGTGGTGCTCGACGTCATGATGCCGGGCGAGGACGGGTTGTCCCTCTGCCGCCACCTGCGCAGCACGACGGACCTGCCCATCATCCTTCTCACCGCCATGACCGAGGAGACGGACCGCATCGTCGGCCTCGAGGTGGGCGCCGATGATTATGTGGGCAAGCCCTTCAATCCGCGGGAGCTTCTGGCGCGCATCAAGGCGGTGCTGCGCCGGGTGAACAGCCTGCCGCCGCAGAAGGGCCAGCTCGCGGCAAAGGTGGTGCGCTTCGATCGCTGGACCCTGGATGCCGGCCGGCGCGAGCTTTTGGGGCCGGACGCCGTGGCGGTGCCCCTCTCCACGGCCGAATACCGCCTCCTGTGCGCCTTCCTGGATCATCCCGGTATCGTGCTGAGCCGCGACCAGCTTCTCGACCTCACCGTGGGCCGCAATGCGGACCCGTTCGACCGCAGCATCGACAATCAGGTGAGCCGCCTGCGCAAGAAGATCGAGGCGGACCCCAAATCTCCCGCCGTCATCAAGACCCATTGGGGCGGCGGCTACAGTCTCGTTGCGGAAGTGAGGCAGCCATGATGCGCCTCTGGACGCGCAGCCTAGCGGCGCGCTTCATCTGCTTCACCCTGTTCTCGCTGATCCTCTCGCAGGCGGTGGTGTTCTTCATCTCCTGGGACGAGCACGGACAGGCCATGCGCAAATCCGCCAAGGGCGAGATGCTGAGCCGCTGCGCCTCCCTCGCCCGCGTGCTGGAGGCAACGCCGCCCGAGCTGCAAAGCGACATCCTCGCCGCCAGCAACACCTATACGACGCGCTATTGGATTTCCCCCGCCGCGCCCGCGGAGGCCCCGGCATGGCGCATGCAGGCCTGGGCGCAGCTGGCGCAGCCTCTGCCGCGCGTCTCCCTGCCCGGGCATCCCGCACCGCTGCTGGAGCCCCGGATCGAGCCGCCGCGCGACGCCGCGGACATAGGATCTGCAAACTGGATCGAGATGCCGGCCGCCGCATGGGCGCTCTCCCGCCCGGCGAAATTCCTCTATCTCGACAACACCATGGGCATGGGCCTCGCCGTGCGGCTGGAGAATGGCAGCTGGCTGAACTCCGCCTTTGCCAAGCCCACCCCCGACAGTTTCTGGAACGCCCAGACCATGACCTCCATGGGCATTTCCGCGCTGGTCCTCTCAGTGATCGCCGTATTCGCCGCGCGCGGCATCACCCAGCCTTTGCGGCGGCTCGCCCAGGCCTCGGAGGCGCTGGGGCGCGGCCAGCAGATCGCGCCACTGCCGGAGACCGGACCGGACGACATCCGCCGCACGGCGGAGGCGTTCAACCAGATGCAGGAGCGCCTCGTGCGCTTCGTGGACGATCGCACCCGCATGCTGGCGGCCATCGGCCACGATTTGCGCACGCCCCTCACCTCCCTCCGCCTGCGGGCGGAGTTCGTGGCGGATGACGAGCTGCGCGAGAAGATCCTCAGCACGGTCACCGAGATCCAGTCCATGTGCGAGGCCACCCTCGCCTTCGTCCGCGAGGAGGGCACCGCCGAGGAGACCCGCACCGTCGACCTCTCCGCCCTGGTGGAAAGCCTGTGCGAGGATCTGGCCGAGCTCGGCCACACCGTCACCTTCGCCGAGGCGCCGAAGATCAGCTATCGCTGCCGCCCCGCCTCCCTGCGGCGGGCATGCCGGAACCTCGTGGAGAATGCTGTGCGCTATGGCGAGTGCGCCCGCGTGCGCATCGAGCGGAGCGCGGACAATATCGACATCGTGGTGGAGGATGACGGCCCGGGCATTCCGGACGAGTCCCGCGAGCAGGTCTTCGCCCCGTTCTTCCGCCTGGAGCATTCCCGCAACCGGGAGACCGGGGGGCTCGGCCTCGGCCTTGCCATCGCACGCACCATCGTGCGCCACCATGGCGGCGATGTTTTCCTCATCAACCAGCCCAAGGGCCTGAAAGCGGTCATGAGCCTGCCCGCCATGGACGGCGACAGCACGGCCCAGAAGCGCAAAGCGCGGTATCCGGCCGTGCGCATCCCACGCCCCTTCGCACCGGCGGGCATATCGAGGGCTTGAGCGGCCTCGACATTCATCACGCAATTGGTGGTGAAAGGCTTTTTCATGCCCGGGTTTCTCCCGGGCATCCATGTCTCGCTGCCAGTCCCGGGCGCGAGCTCTCGGGAAAAACGGGGAAAGCTGGTAACAGAACCTGCTCGATCCAGACGCCCGGGGTGAGATGGACTTCACGCAGCTCCGCTATTTCTACGAGGTCACGCGCGCGGGCACGATCCGTGATGCCTGCCGGCAGCTCAACGTCGCCGCCTCCGCCGTGAGCCGGCAGATCCAGTTGCTGGAGCAGCAGGTGGGGATGCCGCTGTTCGAGCGGCACCCGCGCGGGATGCGGCTCACCGAAGCCGGGAAGATCTACGCGCAGCACGTCAAGCTCGTGATGCTGGACGAGGAGCGCACCCGCTCGGAGCTGGCCGCCTTGATGGGGCTGGAGCAAGGCTCGGTGCGGCTCGCCGCGGTGGAAGGCCTTGTGGGCGACTATATCACCGACGCCATGGGCGGGTTCCGCACCCAGCATCCGGGCATCGCGTTCGACCTGCATGTCACCGGCACCGACGACGTGGTGGCGGCGGTGCGCAGCGGGGAAGCGGATATCGGCCTTGCCTTCAACGCCAAGCCGGAACGGGAGGTGGAATTCCGCTTCCGGCTGGTGGACCAGCTCAACGTCTTCTGCGCGCCCGACCATCCCCTGGCGCAGAAGGCCTCGGTCTCGCTGCGCGAGGTGCTGTCCCACCCCGTGGCGGTGCCGATCACCGGCTTCGGCATCCGTGCCATGATCGACGAGTGCTGCCGCATCGAGGGCCTGCGCCTCAAGCCGGCCTTGCTCACCAACAGCATCGATGCGTTGCGCGCCTTCGCCAAAGCCGGGCTCGGCCTGTCCATGAATTCCCTGCGCTCCTGCCAGCGAGAGGTGGCCACCGGCCATCTGCGCGCAATCCCCCTCGCCGACCGCGCGCTGCAAAGCGCCTCCATGGACGTGATGGTGCTGGCCGGCCGGAAGCTTCCCGTGGCTGTGGAAGCCTTCCTGGCACAGCTCCATCGTTCGGCCGAAGCGCAGGGCGCCGCGTTTGTCGAACAGCAGCCATAGCGCAGCTTATGGTCCATAAGACAGCATTCGTGACTTACCTCCTTCCAATTATCTGATTTTGTCGTTGCCGAAATTCGAACACGACCCTCATGTCAGGTATCGGGGTCGCGTCCGCTTTGAATCCCTCGCGCCGTCTTCCTGCTCTTTCTATTTCTCAGTTGATTGAAGAAGCCCATTTCCGCGCGTTTCAGACGCCTCTTCTTGAGATAGACAGCCAAAAGAGGCACATTATCTGCCACTTTATCCAACATCGTGCCCAAGAACGATGCAGATGGATCCATCGCCCGCGTTTTCCGCAAGGTGGGCTTTCCTGCCGATAAAAGCCCACGGCCCTCCCGGCGGGATTGGCACATGGCTTGCTAATCCCTCCTCCGACTGTCCCGGAGGGCCTCATGACCGCCAACGTCTCCCGCCTTTTCCTCGCGCTTCTCCTCGTCTTCGGTTCGCTTTCCGGCGCGCACGCCCAGCAGCTTGAGAAGATCAAGGTCACCATCCCGGTCGCGGCCATCATCTTCTTTCCGCTGTTCAACGGGCAGGCGAACGGCTTCTTCGCCAAGGAAGGGCTGGACGTAGAGGTCATCAGCACCAATGGCGACGGGCCCGACGTGGACGCGTTGATCTCCGGCAGCGTGCAGTTCACGGTCTCGACGCCGAACCGCCTGTTCATGGCCGCCGAGCAGGGCAAGCCGCTGCTCGCCATCGCCAACATGGCCCAGCGCATGAATATCGACTGCGCCATGAACAAGGCGACGGCGGAAAAGCTCGGCATCACCGCGGAGACGCCGCTGGCGGAGCGCCTGAAGCTGATGAAGGGCCTGACGGTGGCCGGCACCCGGCCCGGCTCCTTCACCTATCTGATGCTCCAGGAATATGCCCTGCGCGCCGACCTCACCCCTCAGAAGGACATCACCATCATCGGCGTGGGCGGCACCAATTCCATGCTGCCGGCGCTCGAGAACGGCCAGATCGCCGTGGGCTGCACCGGCGCCCCGTTCGTGGAGCTCGCCGTGCAGCGTGGCAAGGGCATCGCCTTCACGCAGAACGCCGCCGGCAAGGACCCGCAGTTTGACGATTTCCTGTTCGAGCTGGTCTATGCGCTGCCCGAATATGTGAAGGCCCATCCGGAAACCACGCGCAAGTTCCTGCGCGGCCTGTTCGCCTCGGTGAACGACATCATGGAAAAGCCCGGCGCGAGCTTCCTGCCGGCGCTGAAGGCGCAGAATTCCGGCCTGTCGGACGAGATGATCCTCGGCATGCTGGACACCATGAAGGACAGCTACAGCCGCACCGGCACCGTCACCAAGACCGCCGTGGAGAAGGCCGGCAAGTTCCTGGTGGATACCGGGGCCGTGAAGAAGGCCGCCACCTTCGAGGAGGTCGCCAACAACGACTTCCTGCCCAAGAAGTAAGACTGCCAGATAAGGACCGCTCCCATGCTCCATATCGACGGCGTCCTCAAGCGCTTCGGCGGCAACAACGGCATGGAGATCGACGCCATCGCGCGCACCGACCTCCACATCCAGCGCGGCGAGTTCGTGACCATCGTCGGGCCCAGCGGCTGTGGGAAATCCACGCTGCTCAACCTGATCTCGGGCCTCTCGCCGCCCTCCGAGGGCAGCATCTGGGTGGACGGCCGTGAGGTGATCGGCATCAATCGGCAGATCGGCTACATCACCCAAAGGGACAATCTCTTCCCCTGGCGCACCCTGCGCGACAACGTCGCCTTCCCGCTGGAGCTTGCCGGGGTGCCCGCCGCCGCGCGGCGGCGCGAGGCGGACAAGTGGATCGCGCGGGTCGGCCTCGCCGGCTTCGAGGACGCCTTCCCCCACCAGCTCTCCGGCGGCATGCGCCAGCGCGGCAACATCATCCGCACGCTGATCTACGAGCCCGAGATCATCCTGATGGACGAGCCGTTCGGGCCGCTGGATGCGCAGACCCGGCTCTCGCTGCAATCCCTCCTCCTGTCCATCTGGGAGACCCAGCGCTCCACCGTGCTGTTCGTGACCCACGACCTTGCCGAGGCCATCGGCCTTGCGGACCGTGTGATCCTCATGAGCGCACGCCCGGGCCGGATCGCGCGCAACGACCCGGTGGAGATCCCGCGCCCGCGGGACATCTTCTTCCTGCACGACCAGCCGGAATTCCGGCGGCTCTACGACCTGATCTGGAACGAACTCGCGGTGCAGATGAATGGCACACACTGACAAGGCATTGGCCGGAGGCGCCGTGACCACCAGACGCCCCTCCCGCAAACGCCGCAGGCTTCCCCTCGGCGGCACCCTCAGCGTCCAGGCCGGGCGCATCGTCCTCGCAGCCATCGTGTTCGCGCTGTGGGAGTTCGGCTCCGGGCGGCTGTTCGACGCCTTCTATTTCAGCAAGCCGAGCCTGATCTTCCTGAAGATCGCCAGCGAGCTCGGCGCCTCGGGCTTCTATGTGGACCTGCTGGTGACAGCGCAGGAAATGGTGGCGGGCTATACCATCGGCGCCGTGGCCGGCGTCGCGCTGGGCGTGCTGCTGGCCCGGTGGGACTATGTGGCGAACGTGCTGAGCCCGTTCCTGCTGGCCCTCAACTCCATCCCCCGCATCGCGCTCGCGCCCATGCTCATCGTCTGGTTCGGCATCGGCATGGCGTCCAAGGTGTTCCTGGGGGCGACGCTGGTCTTTTTCATCACCTTCTTCAACACCCTCTCGGGGGTGCGGGGCGTGGACAAGGCGCTGTGCGACGTGGCCCGCGTCCAGGGCGCCACCCAGTGGCAGATCTTCACCAAGGTGATGCTGCCGAGCGCGTCGAGCTGGATCCTCACCGGCCTCAAGATGAGCCTGCCGTTTGCCCTGGTGGGCGTGATCCTGGGCGAGTTCCTGGTGTCCTCCAAGGGCCTCGGCTACCGGCTCAACGCCTATTCCACCGGCTACGACACAACAGGGGCGCTGGCCATGGTGTTCGTCATGATGATCATCATGATGGCACTCACCGCCGGGGTGGACGCCATCGAGGCCCGCGTGCTGCGCTGGCGGCCCCGCGACAACGACAACGGACAGATCGCGCCCCGCGCCTAGACCCAATTCCCACCTGAGGAGGAAACCCGCGATGACGCTTCACCGCGAGGTGCTCGAACCGCCCATGCCGGGCTTCGACATGCGCAAGGAATACGGCCACCACCAGTCGGTGGCGATCCGGGCCGGCGGGCTGATCTACATTTCCGGCCTGCTGCCCATCAATCCCGAGACCGGCGAGCGCGAGCACGGCACGGTGACCAGCGAGACCAAGCGCATCTTCGAGAATCTCAAGATTCTCCTGGAGGCGAACGGCTCCTCGCTCGACCGCATCGTGCAGATCCACGCCATGATCTACGACCGCATCGAATACGACGTGCTCAACCGCATGTATCGCAATTACGTGCCGCACATGCCCCCCGCCCGCACCGTCTGGAGCGTGCAGCTCGAGGCCGGGTTCAAGGTCCAGCTCGACGTCGTGGCAGCCGCCTGAGGAACGATCAGATGAAACTCACTCGCGAAATCATCCAGCCCAAGAACCCCAAGCTCAACGTCTCGAAGAACTTCAACCTTCCCCACTCGCCGGGGGTGAAGGTGGGCGACTTCATCTTCCTCTCGGGCATGGTCTCCATCGACCCCGAGACCGGCGAGCGCGCCCTTGGGACGGTGGCGAGCGAGACCCGGCAGATCCTCACCAATATGAGCCACATGCTGGAATCCGCCGGCTCGTCGCTGGCGAACATCGTGAAGGTCAACGTCTTCCTCTACAACATGCTCGAATTCGAGAACATGAACGCGGTCTACCGCGAATTCTTCCCTTCCGCCCCGCCCGCCCGCACCACCTGCGGCGTGCAGCTCACCGGCGGGCTGAAGATCGAGATCGAGTGCGTGGCGCTGGCGTGATCCGACGGGGTGCCTACGCTCCCCTCAGCCCCGCACGGCAAAAATCCGGTCCAGCGCGGCGAGGAACTCGGTGACCGCGCTGGGGAGCCGGCGGCCCGCCAGCACGCCCACATCCAGGGTGGACCGGAGGAGCGCCGGCTCGTCGAGGCCCACATTGCGCACCAGCCCCTGGGCCAGTTCCCGCGTGCTCGACTGGCTCGACATCAGCGTCACCCCCGCGCCGGAGCGTGCGAAGCCGCGAAGCGCCTCGATGGAATTGGTCTCCAGGGCCGGCTGGAGGGAGGCGCCGAGGCGGCGGCATTCATCGTCGATGAGGCGGCGGATGCCGAAGCCCGGCTCAGGCACGCCGAGCCTGTAGGTGAGGATTTCCGCAAACCGGACGCTGCCCCGCCCCGCCAGGGGATGGTCGGGATGGACCAGAGCGATCAGCGGGTCGCGGATGCGCCGCACGAACCGCACGGCGGCGTCGGGCTGGGCGTTGAAGGAAATGCCGAGGTCCGCATGGCCCTCGCGGACCGCCGCCACCACATCGTCCGTGCCGGTGGTGACGAGCTTGAAGCTGATGCCCGGAAGCTTCTCGTTGAACTCCGCGATGAGGCGCGTGAGCACGTCCGAAACGATGCCCTCCACCGTATAGACCCGCACGCGGCCGCGCCGGAGGCCGCGCAGTTCCTCAAGCTCGGTGCGCACCCGGTCGGTTTCCAGCGCGATGGCCTGGGCGTAGCGCGAATAGACCTCGCCCGCCGGGGTCAGCACCATGCCGCGCGGCCGGCGCTCGAACAGCGGCATGCCGAGATCCTCTTCCAAGTTCTGGATCTGCCGGCTCAGCGCGGACGGGGCGATGTTCAGCCGCTCGCTCGCCTCGCGGATGGAGGCGGCGCGGGCGACTTCCAGGAAATAGCGGACCTGATTGAAGGACATGGGCGCCACTGTGCCCGATCGTTGCCGAGTTGAGAACAGATAGCGCTGATTTTTGCGCTTGTCGCAACGCTAGGCAGCGCTAATTTTGAGGCACCTTTCAGAGGAGAGACGAGCCAATGAATGCCGTCCGCACATCGATTTTCAAGGCCGTAGCCCTGGCTGCGGGTCTTGCCGCCAGCATTCCCGCGCTGGCGCAGGATGTCATAAAGGTGGGCGCGCCCCTGCCGCTCACCGGCGCCCTTTCACCCGAGGGGCTGAAGCAGCAGCGCGGCTACAATCTGTGGGCCGACACGGCCAATGCCGCGGGCGGCATCAAGGTGGGCGGCAAGGCCTACAAGGTCGAGATCGTCTATGTGGACTACGCCTCCAACACACCGCGCGCGGTGCAGGTGGCGGAGCGGCTGATCACCGAGGACAAGGCCAACTTCCTGTTCGCGCCCTTCGGTTCCGGCGCGGCCAAGGCAGCGAGCGGCGTCTCCGAGAAATATGAGATCCCCACCATCGCCGCCACCGCCTCCTCCCGGGAGGTCTACGACCAGGGCTATAAATACCTGTTCGGCACCTTCACCCCCAACGAGACGCTGATCGATCCCCTCACCGAGATCGTCTCCAAGGGCGATCCTTCCGTGAAGCGCATCGCCATCCTCGCCCGTAACGACCTCCTCACCCTCTCCCTCGCCAACCTGATGCAGGCCGCGGCCAAGGCGAAGGGCATGGAAGTGGTGATGATGGAGCGCTTCAATATCGGCGCCATGGACCACGCCTCCGCCATCACCCAGATGCGCGGCGTGAAGCCGGACTGGGTGTTCGCCACCGGCTACATCAACGACCTCATCCTCATCCGCAAGCAGATGGCCGACCAGGGCGTGAACCCCAAGGTCCTCACCATGATCGCGGGCCCGGCCTACAAGGAGTTCATCGAGGCCACCGGCCCGCTGGCAGAGAATGTCTCCAGCGCCTCCTGGTGGCACCCGGCGGTGCGCTACAAGGGCACCGACCTGTTCGGCACGACGGAGGCCTTCAATGCGGCCTTCGAGAAGAAGTACGGCGCAGTGCCCGACTATGCCGAGGCTTCTGCCGCGGCGGCCGGGGCCATCCTCCAGATGGCCATCGAGAAGGCCGGCACCCTCGATCCCTCCAAGGTGCGCGACGCTCTGGCGGCCATGGATGCGACCACCTTCTACGGCCCCATCAAGTTCGGCCCCACCGGCCAGATCACCTCGCTCGAGCCGCCGGTGTTCCAGATCCAGGGCGGCAAGACCATGGTGGTCTTCCCGCAAGCGGTGAAGCAGGCGGACTTCATCTTCGGGAAATAGGCGTTCCCAAAGCGCATCGCGCTCCCTCTCCCGCTTGCGGGGGAGGGAATCCCGCCACACGCATGACGGCAGGCAGAAACACACTCCCATGATCTACCTACAGGTGCTTGCCAACGGACTGGTGCTGGGAGGACTCTATGCCGCCATCGCGGTGGGCTTCTCGCTGGTCTGGGGCGTGCTGAACGTCATCAACCTCCTGCACGGCTCGTTCATCGTGCTGGGCTCCTACGTGGCCTTCTTCGGCTATGCCTATTTCGGCATCCACCCCTTCATCTCGGCCGCCATCGCCGGGCTGCTCCTGTTCGCGCTCGGCTATGCGGTGCAGGCGGGGCTGGTGAACCGCGTCATCGCCGCGCCGGTGCTCATCACCCTTACCCTCACCTTCGGCCTCGACCTGATCCTCAACAACGCCATGCTGCTGGTCTTCAGCGCCGACTACCGGAAGGTGAACCTCGCCAGCCCGCTGGGCTCGCTGGAGCTCGGCCCCATCTTCCTGCCGGGCGACCGCGTGGCGGCCATGGTGCTCGCCTTCCTGCTCACCGCTTTGCTCTACCGGCTGCTGCGCGACAGCCGCATCGGCCGCGCCATCATCGCCGTGCGCATGGACCGGGAGGCGGCCGCCCTCATGGGCGTCAATGTGAGCCGCATCAACGCCATCACCTTCGGCCTCGGCGCCTGCATGGCGGGGGCGGCGGGGGCGCTGCTCTCCATCATCTATCCCATCTCGCCGCTCAACTCGTCGCTGTTTCTCGGCAAGGCGTTCGTGGTGTGCGTGCTGGGCGGGCTCGGCAGCGTGCCCGGCGCCATGGTGGGCGGGGTGGCGCTGGGGCTGATCGAAAGCTTCGGCGCCTATTGGTTCGGCCCTGAGCACGCCGTCACCCTCTCCTTCGGCCTCCTGCTTGTGCTGCTGTTCGTGCGCCCCAGCGGCATCCTCGGCAAGAGGGGGTACGAATGAGGGACTGGCTCATCCTCCTCGCCCTCGCCCTGGCCGCGAGCGCCCTGCCGCTGGCCGGCGACAATTACCTCATGCGCCTCGGCACCATCGTCGCCATGTATGCGGTGCTGGCCCAGTCCTGGAACTTCATCGGCGGGCTCGCCGGCTATCCCTCCTTCGCCACCGCCGCCTTCTTCGGCCTCGGCGCCTATACCTCCGCCGTGCTGCTGGCCCACGGCGCACCGACCGGTTTCGCCTGGGGCGCGGCGGGGCTCATGGCGACCCTGTTCGCCGCCCTCATCGGCGGCGCCATCCTGCATCTGCGCGGGCATTATTTCGCCATTGCCAGTCTCGCAGTGGGCGAGGTGATGCGGGAGATCGTCAACACCACGCCTGATCTCACCGGCGGCGGCATGGGCATGAACCTGCCGGTGCCCAAGCTCTCGATCGCGGCTTCCGCCCAGCTCTTCTATTTCGCCATGCTGGGCCTTGCGGCGCTCACCACCGCCGTCGCCATCATCGTGCAGCGGGGCAAGCTCGGCTTCGGCCTCCGGTGCATCCAGCAGAACGAGGACGCGGCCAATATCCTCGGCGTCAACGCCTATGGCTACAAGACCGCCGCCTTCTGCCTCTCTGCCGTGTTCTCCGGCATTGCGGGGGCCATCTACGCCTCCTGGGTGCATTATATCGAACCGCCGGACGTGTTCGACATCCTGCTCGCGGTGAAGCCCCTGGTCATGGTGCTGCTGGGCGGGCTCGGCACGGTGTTCGGCCCCATCATCGGCGCGGCGCTGCTCATCACCTTCGAGGAGGTGGTGTGGCGCTCCTTCCTCACCATCCATGCGGCCATGCTGGGCCTCATCATCGTGCTGCTGGTGCTGTTCATGCCCAACGGCCTCCTCGCGCTGGTGCGCTCCTGGCTGGAGCGCCGCCGGAAGGAGGGCAAGGCATGAGCGCGCTCCTGTCCCTCGAGAACGTCTCGCGCCGCTTCGGCGGGCTCAACGCGCTGGACAACGTGACCCTGAAGGTGGAGGCGGGCGAGATCCTCGGCCTCCTCGGCCCCAACGGCGCGGGCAAGACCACCCTCATCAACGTGGTCACCGGCGTCCACCCCGCCACGTCGGGGCAGGTCCTGCTCCAGGGCGAGGACATCACCCGCCTGAAGCCCTACCGCATCGCCCGCAAGGGCCTCGCGCGCACCTTCCAGATCGTCCAGCCCTTCCCGCGCATGACCGTGCTGGAGAATGTGGCGGCGGGCGCGGTGTTCGCCGGGGCCGCGCCCTCCTTGAAGGAGGGCATGCGCCTGTCGCAGGAGCATCTCGACTTCACCGGCCTCGGGCACGTCGCGGACAAGCCCGCCTCGACCCTCACGCTCGCCCAGCGCAAGCGGCTGGAGCTGGCCAAGGGCCTCGCCATGAACCCGCGCTTCCTGATGCTGGACGAGGTGAATGCCGGCCTCAATTCCTCCGAGGTGGACGAGGCGCTGGCCATGATCCGCCGCATCGCCGAGCGGGGCGTCACCATCCTCGTCATCGAGCATTTGATGAAGGTGGTGGTGACCATCTCCACCCGCCTCGCGGTGCTGCATCACGGCGCCCTGATCGCGGAAGGCCCGCCGAAGACCGTGCTCGCCGACCGCGGCGTCATCGAAGCCTATCTCGGCGAGAAATACGCCGCGCGCCTCGCGGGAGGCGCCCGATGACCGCGCCCAAGCTGAAGGTCGCGAGCCTCCAGGCCGCCTATGGCGACGTGCAGGTGCTGTGGGACGTCACCCTCGACGTGATGCCCGGCGAGATGGTCTGCATCATCGGCTCCAACGGCGCCGGCAAGACCACCTTGATGCGCGTCATTTCCGCCCTCCTCCCCGCCAAGGCCGGCACCATCCAGGTGGACGGCGTGGACCTCACGGGCGCCACCTCCGCCCGCATGGTGGAGGCCGGTGTCGCCCATGTGCCGGAAGGCCGCCGCCTGTTCAGCGCCATGAGCGTGCGCGATAACCTCCTGATGGGCGCCTATCTGCGCCCCGACAAAGCGGGCATCGCGGAAGACCTGGAGAAGGTCTACGCCTTGTTCCCGCGCCTCGCAGAGCGCCAGCGGCAGGATGCCGGCACGCTCTCGGGCGGCGAGCAGCAGATGTGCGCCGTGGGTCGGGGCCTGATGGCCCGGCCGAGCCTCCTGCTCATCGATGAACTCTCCCTCGGCCTCGCGCCCCGCATGGTGGAGCTGCTGGCTGACGGCCTGCGCCGCATCAACAAGGAAGGCGTCGCGGTGCTGCTGGTGGAGCAGGACGTGATGAACGCGCTTGAGCTGGCGGACCGCGCCTTCGTGGTGGATCGCGGGCGCGTCACCCTTTCCGGCCGCGCCGCCGAGCTGGCCGACGACCCGGCGATCCAGGACGCCTATATGGGCGGGCTCGCCTGATGGGCGCGGACGGCGCGTTCCGCCTCCTCGGCCGCCCCGCCCCGCGCACCGAGGCCGCGCGGCTGGTGGCGGGCGGGGGCGCTTATACGGACGATCTGGACCATCCGCGCCAGCTTCACGCTGCCTTCCTGCGCAGCCCCCACGCCCACGCCATGATCGCCGCGCTGGATGCCGGAGCGGCGCGGACCATGCCCGGCGTCGCGGCGGTGCTCACATGGGACGATCTCTCCGGCGTGGTGCAGCCCATGGAGACGCGGCACGGCGCCTTTCCGGGCCTCGTAAGCCCCCTGCAATATCCCCTCGCCAATGGCCGCGTCGCCTATCAGGGCGAGCCGGTGGCGCTGGTGCTCGCCGCCTCCCGCGCCGCCGCGGAAGACGCGCTCGAAGCCATCGATGTGGCGTACGAGCCCCTCCCCGCGGCCGCCAGCGCCGAGGCGGCGCTCGACCCCGGCGCGCCGCGCGCCCATCCCGCCCTGCCGGACAATCTGTGCTGGGCCGGCGAGATCGCAGGCGGCGATGTGGACGGCGCGTTCCGCGATGCCGCCCTGGTGGTAGAGGAGACGTTCCGCTTCACCCGCCACACCGGCGTCACCCTGGAGCCGCGCGGGCTCCTCGCCGCGTTCGAGCCCGCCGCCGGCACGCTGGACGTGCGCATCTCCCACCAGCAGCCGCACCAGCTCCAGACCTACCTCGCCCGCCTCTTCCGCCTCCCCATGACACGGGTGCGCGTGCTCACCCCCGACGTGGGCGGCGGGTTCGGCATCAAGATGCACATCCATGCGGACGAGGTGGCGGCGTGCGCCGCCGCCATCCTGCTGGGGCGGCCGGTGAAGTTCATCGCCGACCGGCTGGAGGCCATGGCGGCCGACGTCCATGCCCGCGAGCACATCGTCAAAGCCCGTATGGCGGTGGATGCCCGAGGCCTCATCACCGCCTTCGACGTGGAGGATCGGCACGGGCTCGGCGCCTATTCCGTGTATCCCCGCTCCTCCACCATGGAGACGGTCTCCGCCGTGCGCACCATCGGCGCGCCCTATGGCATGTCGGCCTATCGGGCCCGCATGACGGCGGTCTTCCAGAACAAGAGCCTAACCGGGCAATACCGCTCCGTGGGCCATCCCATCGCCTGCACCGTCACCGAGGTGCTGGTGGAGCGGGCGGCGCGGGCGCGGGGCGAGGATGTACTTTCCTTCCGCGCGCGCAACTACACCCCCGTCGCGGCCCTGCCGCTCACCAACCCCGCCGGCGTGCGCCTCATGGACCTCTCCCATGCCGCCTGCCTGGAGCGGCTGGAAGCGCTCATGGACCTCCCCAGGCTGCGACAGGAACTGGCGGACGGCCGCGCGGCGGGCCGTCTCCTCGGCCTCGGCTTCGCGGCCTTCGTGGAACTCACCGCCTCGGGCAGCGAAGCCTATGGCATGGGCGATGTGGCGGTCGCGGCCATGGACACGGTCACCCTCGCTTTGGAGCCGGACGGCTCGGTGAAGGGGGAAGCCAGCGTCAGCGAGATCGGCCAGGGCATCGCCACCACGCTTGCGCGGGTGGTGGCAGAGGGGATCGGCCTTCCGGCGGAGCAGGTGCGCATCTTCACCGGCGACACGCGCAGCGCCCCCCATGGCGGCGGCGCCTGGTCCTCGCGCGGCGCGGCGATCGGCGCAGAAGCGGCCCATGGGGCCGCACGTCGCCTGCGCGCCGCCATCCTGGAGGCCGCCGCCGTCCTCGCCCAGACCGTGCCGGACACGCTCGACATCATCGACGGCGCGGTGGTGGACGCGAGCGGGCAGGCCCGCTTCACCCTCGAGGAACTGGTCCAGACCGCTTTGTTCCGGGGCTATGAATTCCCCGAGGGTCGGCTGCCGCAGCTTGCCGTCTCCCACCAATATGGCCGCCCCCAGGACCGGGCCATCCCCACCAACGGCATCCAGGCGTCGCTCATCGAGATCGACCCCGGCACCGGGCTCGTCACCTGCCTGAACCATTGGGTGGTGGAGGATTGCGGCCGCCTCCTCAACCCGCTGATGGTGGACGAGCAGATCCGCGGCGGCGTGGTGCAGGGCATCGGCGAAGCCTTGTTCGAGGCTTGCCGCTACGATGCGGACGGCCAGCTCCTCACCGGCACGCTGGCGGACTATCTGCTGCCCATGGCGGGCGAGATGCCGGACATCGCCATCGCCCATGTGGAGACGCCCTATTCTGGCTCCGTGCTCGGCGCCAAGGGCGCGGGAGAGGCCGGCACCTGCGCGGCGGCCGCCGCCGTGCTCAATGCGGTGAACGATGCACTCGCGCCTTTCGGCGCCTCTATCGCCGAGACCCCCGTCACCCCGGTAATGGTCCTCAACGCCCTCGCGCAGCAGGCGGCGGCATGAAGCCCGCGCCGTTCGGCTATGCACGCCCGGCCACCATTGCCGAGGCGGTCGGGCTTCTGGCGGAGGGCGATGGGGGCGCGCGCATCCTGGCCGGCGGGCAGAGCCTGATGCCCATGCTCAATTTCCGCCTCTCCCAGCCGGCCATCCTCGTGGACATCAACCGCGTGGCGGGCGGCGGGATCATCATCGAGGATGCCGAGGGCACCGAGATCGGCCCCGTGGTGCGCCATGCCGAGCTGCTGCGCCATTGCGCGCGCGGTGGCCACCCGCTGCTGGCGGCCGCCCTGCCCCTCGTCGCCCATGCGGGCGTGCGCAATCGCGGCACCGTCTGCGGCTCCCTCGCGCTGGCCGACCCTGCCGCCGAGATGCCCGCCTGCGCGGTGGCGCTCGATGCGCGGCTGAAGCTCGTCTCCTCACGCGGCGAGCGCTGGGTGGCGGCGGACGATTTCTTCACCGGCATCTACGACACCGCCCTCGCGGAGGACGAGATGATCGCGGCGGTGCGCTATCCGCCCCCCGCACCCGGTTGGCGCTGGACCTGCACGGAGTTCGCCCGGCGGCACGGCGACTTCGCCATTGCAGGGCTCGCGGCAGGCCTCGGCTGTGACGGCGCGGACATTTCGGCGGCACGCCTCGTCGCCTTCGGCGTCGGCGAACGCCCCGTCCGCCTCGCGGACGCCGAAGCCGCCCTGACGGGTGACGGCGTGGATGCGGCCGTTCGCGCCCTCGATGATGTGGAAATTCTGGGCAGCGGCGAATATCCCGAAGCCTATCGGCGCACGGTCATTGGCACCTTGCTGCGCCGGGCCGTCGCGGGGCTCTGCAGCCGGGTGGCGGCATGAGCGGCGAAGCGCATGTGGACATCGCCTGCCGCGTGAACGGCGAGGAGATCGTCGACCGCGTGCCCGCGCGCCTGTCCCTGGTGGATTTTTTGCGCCATCGCCTCGGCCTCACCGGCACCCATGTGGGCTGCGAGCACGGCGTCTGCGGCGCCTGCACCATCGTGCTGGACGGGCGCTGCGTGCGCGGCTGCCTGCTGCTGGCCGCCCAGGCGGACGGCGCGGAGATCGAGACCATAGAAGAAGCGAGCCGCAGCGGGCGGCTCGATGCGCTCAAAGATGCCTTCGTGGCGCGCGCCGCCCTGCAATGCGGCTTCTGCACGCCCGGCATGCTGCTCACCAGCGCCGAGTTGCTGGCGGACATGCCCGCCCCGGACCGCGCGGAGATCCGCGCCGCGCTCTCCGGCAATTACTGCCGCTGCACCGGCTACCACGCCATCGTCGATGCGGTGGAAGCCGCAGCCGGCCTCAAGACCTGACCCCGAAAGCAGGAGCACCAACGTGTCCACCGCACCCTTCGCCCCCGGCGGCTACCGCTTCATTCCCGCCGTCTTCCAATATTCCGGCGGCGTCGCGGCAGAGCCCGGCTTCAAGCTCGTCCGGGCTCGCTTCCGCAATCCCATCCCGCTGAAGGACGGCTTCGCAGCCATCGCCGCGCATCTCTCCGCCATGGGCCGCCCGCTCACCGCCTTCGCCGCCTGCGAATTGCGCTCGCCCGAGCCGTTCAGCGAGGAGGGCTTCGTTGCCTTCAACCGCATCTATGCCGGCACCCTGAAGGAATGGGGCCTGTTCGACGGCACCACCAATCCCGTGGCGCGCAGCAATGTGTGCCCGGAGATCGCACCGCCGCCGGAACCCTCCTTCTACGCCTTCACCTATACGGTTGAGGATGCGGCCGCCGCCCCCTCCTTCCAGGTGGCCGGCTCCGGCGAGGCGCGCGAAGGCTTCGCCACCTATCGCGAGGCGACGGTGCGCTATGGCGAGACGGGCCCGGACGCCTTGAGGGAGAAGGCACAATACGTGCTGGGCGAGATGGAGCGCCGCATGGCGGCGCTCGGCTTCACCTGGGCCGACACCACGGCGGCGCAGGTCTATACCGTGCACGACCTCCACCCCTTCCTCGCCGAAGAGATCGTCGCGCGGGGCGCGGCGCGGGGCGGCCTCACCTGGTACTTCAACCGCCCGCCGGTGGCCGGTCTCGAATATGAGATGGACTGCCGCGGCATCGCCACCGAACTGGTGATCTGAGGCGCGCGGGCGGCGGCCTATGTCTTCAGGTCGCCCCGCCCCCGCAGGGATTCCATGTTGTGGATGTGCACGTGCCCGCCGGCTTCGATATCGGCGGTCGCGCGCCCCACGGTGACGCCGTATTTCACCACGGCCTCGCCCGCCGCGATGGGCGCCAGCGCGAACTTGTGCCCGTCCGGAATGGGCGCGGCCGGAGCGCGCGTGCCAGCGGAGACGCCGCGCAGCGCCAAGGCCTCGCCGGGCGCTGCCGCGCCCCCGAGAATGGTCGCCACATTGTCTAAGGGGTGAAGGATGAAGGCCACTGCCGGCATGGTTCGTCCGCTCATCAGATGGAGGGCCGGATGCGACTGATGGCGATCTCAAGCTCGCCCAGCCGCTCGGCGGCGGTGATGGCGCCGCACGCCACGTCGGAGAGCCGCTCCGCGATGCGCGCTGCGGCTTCCTGGAGGGTGGTGTCGGCGGTGACGACGTCGTCGAGCCGCACGTCGATATGGTCGGCCATGGTCGCGCAGGTGCGCGGGTTACCGCAGATCTTCAAGGTGGGCGAGACCGGGCTGCCGATGGAATTGAGTGCGCCCGTGCCGAACAGGATGGCATGCGCCCCGCCCGCCGAGAGCGCCGTGATGTTCTCGGTGGCGGGGGCCGGCGCGTCCATGAGCCAGAGGCCCGGCCCGGGCGCCGCCTCGCCATAGGCGAGCACGCCGGAGAGCCGGCGCGAGCCGCTCTTGCACATGGCGCCCAGCGACTTCTCCTCGATGGTGGTGAGGCCGCCCTTGATATTGTCGGGGGCCGGGTTCACCGCATTGAGGTTGACGTGGGCCTCCTCGGCGATGCGCTCATATTTGAGGATCGCCGCGCGCACCTGCCGGGCCACGTCGGGGCTCGCGGCGCGGGCATCCAGCGCCGCCTCCCCGCCCAGCAGCTCCACCGGCTCGGAGAAGACGAGCCGCGCGCCGGCATCCACCAGCCGGTCGCAGACGAGCCCGATTGCGGGGTTCGAGACGAGGCCGGAGGAAGCGTCCGAGCCGCCGCATTCAAGGCCGATGGTCAGTTCGCCCTCTTCGAACGGCGTGCGCTTCAGAAGCGCGGTCTCCGCCTGCCAGCGCGCGAGGATGGCGGCGCCGGCGGCCTCCACGTTCGCGGTGCCGCACAGGCCCTGGATGGAGAGTGTCTCCACCCTCTTGCCGCCGGCCGCGATCAGCTCCGCCACGCGCCCGCCGGCCACCGGCTCCAGGCTGACGATGAGCACCGCATAGACATTGGGGTTGAGGCCGAGCCCCGCCATGGTGCGGATGGAGAGGTCGAGATCATCGCCGAGCTGGCCCCGCCCGTAGAGCGGCGTGAGCGCGACGGCGTCGGGCGCCCGCGCCGCAAGACGGCGCGCCACGGGGTTTGCGGCGTCGGTTGCGGAGATGATGGCGAGGATGTTGCGCAGGCCCACCGTGCCATCGGCGCGGCGATAACCCAGCCATGGCTCAGGCATGGAGGCGGATGCTTTCGGGAAGGCCGATTTCGTCGGCAAGGGTTTCGAGCTCGGACAGGATCTCGCGGGGCACGGGAATGCCCTCTTCCGTCCGCATGCGGGCGGTCTCCATGCGCCGTGCTCCGGGCAGGCGGATGGTCTCGCCTTCGCGGGCGGGGGCGGCCGCGAGGTTCGCGTTCATCTGCGCCATACGGCTTGCGAAATCGCCGGCGCCCATGATGGCGGTAGGATCGATGGCGGCGAAGAACTGGCCGATGCCCGCTTCGCCGCCGCTCCCATGCTGCGAACCCACATTGGGCGCGAAGGCGCTGCCGGCGAGGATGCCGGTGAGGATTTCCAGCCCCAGGATCAGCGCATAGCCCTTCGCGCCGGCCATAGGCAGGACGGAGCCAGAAAGGGCCGCCTTGGGGTCCGTGGTGGGCTCGCCCTGGGCGTCCACCGCCCAGCCCTCGGGGATCTCGCGCCCGGTCCGCGCGGCCAGGAGGATCTGGCCGCGCGCGGCGACGCTGGTGGCGAGGTCGACGATGATCGGCTCCGCCCCGTTGGGCGCCGAGATGGCCAGGGGATTGTTGGTGAAGAACGCCTTGGTGCCGCCCCACGGCGCCACCACCGGCTCGCCGCTGGAAGCGGTGAGGCCCACCATGCCGGCCTGCGTCGCCATGGCCGCATAGAAGCCGGCATGGGCGTAATGGTTGCTGTTGCGCGCCATCACCCAGCCGATGCCGAAGTCCTCGGCCAGCGCGATGGCGTGGCGCATGGCCGCCTGCCCCACCACCGGGCCGAGGCCGTTATCGCCGTCGAGCACTGCAAGCCCGCCCCGCCCGGCCACCAGGGCCAGAGACGGGTCGGGATTGATGCCGCCGGACTTCACCCGCCGGGCATAGACCGCAAGGCGGGCGACGCCGTGGGTATCGACGCCTTCCAGGTTCGCGCTGACGAGGCACGCGGCGGTCTCCCGTGCATGGGTGGAGGGACAGCCCACCTGCTCGAGCACCGCGGCCGCGAAATCCTCGAGGCGCGGCGCGGGAAGCCGCAGGGTGCCCGCACTCAATGGGTCGCCTCCATCAAGGCGCTGTCGGCGATGGCGAAGCCCTTGGCGCCCGCATCCACGATGCCCGACATGCGGCTGAAGAACAGCACGCCGTCGCAAGGCGCGCGCAGCTCCTCCGCCACTTCAAGCGTGAAGGGATCGATGACGGTGCCGAGCAGTTCGCCCTTGCTCACCACGCGGCCGAGGTCCGCCGGCTCGTCCGCGAGAGAGATAAGATAGCCGGCGCGGGTGGGGTTCGCCTCCTTGCGCGCCTTGCGGCCGAACACGTGCTGGCCGGGCGGCACGGACGGCTGGCCCTTCAGCATGCCGAGCAGCGTCATCACCGCCTCGATGCCCTGGACGGTCATGTCGCGGTAATAGTCGGCGAGCTGGGTCGAGAGGTAGGTGCCGCCCACCTCCACCGCGCAGGCGGCGATGCCCTGCGCGTTGGCATGGCCCGCAGCTGTCGAGGGCGGCAGGAAGTTCACGTGCACGAAGCCCGTGCCGAACGCCTCGCACATGGCGAAGCTTTTCGCGCGCACCTCGCCGGTGGCGTCCTCGTTGAGGTCGGCGCGCTGCTGGGTGCGCCCACCGTTCCCGCCCGCATGGATGTCGATGAGCGCATCGCATTTGGCGATCACCTCCTTGGCGATCACGGCGGCGATCATCTCGGTGATGGAGCCCTTGGGATTGCCGGGGAAGCAGCGGTGGAGGTCGGTGTTCTCCCGCTGCTCGCTGGTCTCGCGGCGCAGGTCCGCGAAGGCGAGCGGGTTGGCGACGGGCAGCAGGAGGAGCGTGCCGGAAAGCTGGTCGCGGTCCAGCGTGTCGATGAGCTTCTTCAGCGCCACGAGGGAGCCGTTCTCATCCCCGTGCACCGCGCACAGGATGGCCAAAGTCGGCCCCTTCTTCAGCCCGTTCAGCACATGGACGGGAATGGAAAGGTCGCCCCTAAGGGTGCGCGTGACGGGCAGCGAGGCAAGCCCCCGCCCGCCCGGTGCCACCGATGACGACCCGATAACAAACGCACTCATAGGCTCATGCCCCATTTCTTGATCGTGGCCCGCTCGATGAGGTCGAAGGCGATCTTCTCGAACAGGTAGCCGATGATGGCGATGGTGATCATGCCCGCGATCACCTCCTCGCCACGCAGGAGGCCGCGCGCATTGTCGATCATAAAACCGAGGCCGGACCGGGCGGAGAGGATTTCCGCGCCCACGATCACGCGCCAGGACGTGCCGTAGGTGAGCCTGAGGCCGGCGATGATGAAGGGCAAGGCGGCGGGGATGATGACGCGGGTGAAGGTGCGCCATTGCGAGGTGCCGAGCGCCAGGGCCGCACGGCGGTAGACCGGGTTGATGCTGGTGATGCCCGCCTGCGTGTTGAACAGAAGCGGCCAGATAGAGGAGAAGAAGATCACGAAGATGATCGACTCCACGCCGATGCCGAACCACAGGATGGCCAGCGGCACCCAGGCAAGGCCCGGAATGGGGTAGAGCAGCTGGAGGATGGGCTGCACCGGCTCGCGGAAGGTCTTGGAATAGCCGAGCAGCACGCCCACCGGCAGCGCGAACGCCACCGAGAGCGCGAAGCCCGTCATCTGCCGGCCGAGGCTGATGCCGATGTTCTGGATGAGATAGCCCGACTGGGTCATCTCGATGAGCGAGATCACCACCGCCTCGGGGGATGGCAGCAGGAAGGGCGGATAGATCTTCGAGGTTGCGACGAGGTGCCAGGCGATCACGATGGCCGCCAGCAGCCACAGGTGCCGCAGCGGGCGCGCGATGAATTGCAGGAACAGTTTCAAGGCCGTGTCCTTCACGGGGCCGCCTTCGGTCCGGCGGGTTTCGAGAGAGGCGAGGCTCATGCGGCGGCTCCCACGGGCGCGATCTCGTCGGCAATGGCCTGGAACAGGCGGTAGCGCAGCTCGGTCATGGACGGATCGTTGGGATTGCGGGTGTGGGGGTGGTCGATCTCCTCGATCAGCTTGATCCGCCCCGGCCGGGCGGAGAGCACGATCACCCGGTCCGCCAGCACGATGGCCTCCTCGAGCGAATGGGTGATGAGGACCATGGTCTTCTTGGCTTCCCGCTGGATGCGCAGGAGCTCGATCTGCATGAGGTAACGGGTCTGGGCGTCGAGGGCCGCGAAGGGTTCGTCCAGCAGCAGGATGTCGGGCTCCGGCGCCAAAGCGCGGGCGATGGCGACGCGCTGCTTCATGCCGCCGGAGAGGCGGTTGGGGTAGGACGCCTCAAAGCCGGACAGCCCGACGAGCTTCAGATATTCCGCTGCCTTGGCATTGGCCTCAGTGACGCCGACGCCGAGATTGCGCAGCCCGAAGGCGGCGTTCTCGGCCACCGTCATCCAGGGGAACAGGGCATATTCCTGGAACACGTAGCCGCGCTCCTGCCCCGGCTTCTTTACTGGCTTGCCGCCCACCAGCACCTCGCCAGTGGTCGGCTTCTCGAAGCCGGCGATGATGTTGAGGAGCGTGGTCTTCCCGCAGCCGGACGGTCCGAGAATGCAGAGGAACTCGCCCTCCCTCACCTCGATGTCGGTGGGCGAGAGCGCCAGGAACGTCCCCTTGCCGTCGGGCTTGGGGAAGCTCTTGCTGACATTCTTGATGATGATGTCCGCCATCACATGGCATCCTTCGGCAGGAAGGAGGTGTCCACCACGGGCCCGAGCTCCGGGGCCGACTTGATGACGCCGAACGTCACCATGGCGGTGGCGAACTTGGCGAGGGCGGCGGGCTCGATCTTGGAGGTGAAGGTGAGGCTGCGCATGGACTCCAGCTGCAGCGCCAGGTCCTTCTCAGTGCCGCGCATGATCTTGTTGACGATCTCGGCGGCCTTCTTCGGGTCGTCATTGATGAACTTGATGACGTCGCAATGCACCTGCACCAGCTTGCGCACGGTGTCGGGGTCCTTCGCCACGAAGTCGGCACGCGCGGCGACGATGGCGGAATAGGCCGGGCCGTCCCACATCTTGTCCGGCGGCACCAGGATCTTGGCGCCCATGCCGACGGCCTGGGACACGTAAGGATCGAACGAGACCGCCGCATCCACATCGCCGCGCCGCAGCGCCGTGATGTTGTCCGTGGGCTGGAGCGGCACGATCTCCACGTCGGCCTTCGAGAGGCCGGCGGTGGGCAGCACATACATCTCGAACTGGAGCGCGTGGGTGGTGACGCCGCGCGGCACGGCCACCTTCTTGCCCTTCAAGTCCGCGACGGTTTTGATCTTCTCGTCGAACGTATAGACGCTGGTGCCGCCGATGGTGGTGGCCGCCAGGATCTTGATGGGCAGGCCCGCCTGGATCAGCGTGACGGCATTGGGCACATTGATGTAGCCGAAGGGCGCGCTGCCCGCCGCCATGGCCTCCGCCGCCGCGCTGCCGTTTCCAAGGTCGCGGTGATCAACGCTGAGGCCGTATTTCTCCCACAGCTTCATCTCGGTGGCGATGAACGGCATGCAGTGCGGCCAGCCGAGGCGGCCCGAGACCACCGTTATGGTGGGGGCGGCGAAAGCGGGCAGGCCGGTGACCAGCGGCGCGGCGAGCGAACCGCCGATAAGCTGGAGGACGTGACGTCGGTCCATTTGGGACATGGGGGAAGGCTCCATTAGAAATTATTTTTCAAATTTCCTAAGCAAGCCACGTGCCAGTCCGGAAACTCAGCAAAATCGGTGAAAACGGCTTCAACTGGCTTTTGTCTTGCAATAGAATTTCTATCTTAAATTCAGCCTTAAAGGCGTCGAGATGGAAAAGCTGCCGCCCCTCAATGCGTTGCGCGCCTTCGTTGCGGCCGGCGCCAGCCTCAGTTTCACCAAGGCGGCGCAGGAGCTGGGCGTCACCCAGGCGGCGATCAGCCAGCAGGTTCGCCTGCTTGAACAAGATTTAGGCACGCCGCTCTTTATTCGGCACCACAATGCGCTTCACATAACGGAAGCTGGCGCCCAGCTCCTGCCGCGCTTCCAGGATGCCCTGTTCGCCATCTCCGCCGTCTCCGAGGCGGTGCGCACCCGCCGCCCGCCCGGCATCCTCAGGGTGAGCGCGCTGCCGGGCTTCGCGCAATTCTGGCTCCTGCCCCGACTCAAGACCTTCTGCGACGCCAATCCCGACATCGAGGTGCATCTCGTCACCTCCCACCGCACCGCGGACTTCCCCCACGGCGACGCCGACATTGCCATTCGCCTGGGCACGGCATGGCCGGGGCTCGACGCCACCTTCCTCATCAGCGCGGAGATCACCCCCGCCTGCAGCCCGCAGCTCCTGTCGCGCGGGCGCGGCCTGCGCAATCCGGAGGATGTGCTGCACTATACCCGCCTGCACTCCAGCACCGACCCGGACGACTGGCGCAAATGGCTGACGGCGGCGAATGTGAGCGCCGACGATATCGATCGCGGGCCGCGGCTCGATTCCTTCGTGCTCGCCATCGGCGCCGCGACGGCGGGGCTCGGCATCGCCATCATCCGCCGCAGGCTGATTGCGGAAGACCTTGCCAAGGGCCGACTGGTGGCGCCGTTCGGTCTCAACGTGCGCATCCCCGGCGGCTGGCACGTCGTCCACCCCCACGAGAACGAGCGCCGCTCCGAGGTGAGGCGCTTCAAGGAATGGGTGGTGTCGACCGCCCAGCGGGAGCCTTAGGCTGGCTCGCTACTGGACGGGCAGAAGATCTCCGTGCCGAACAGCTGTCACGCCCGGGCTTGTCCCGGGCATCCACGTCCATCGCTTAAGTTGCACCTAGCGGAGCCCCGTGGATGGCCGGGACAAGCCCAGCCATGACGGCGGTTTCTCGGCCTATCCTCAGATTGTATGCCGGTACAGCCTAAGCGGGGTGTCCTTCCGGTCGCGTTGTAAAGCTTCCGCCCAGACGATAGACATGCCCGATGCGCTTCACAGCGTGGACAATTGCGCCGAGGCCCGCTTGGAACAATTCGACCACCCCGTCGCCCGGTCCGCTGACAGCCCTTCGGCTGCCGGCGATGCGGGACGAGGACCGGCCGGTTCGTCCGTTATCCTGCGCTGGCTCGGCTTCTTCGCGGCCTGGAACATCGTCGCCGGCCATGCCCCTGCAGACCTTTTGGCCGGCGCGTGCACGGCCGCGTTCTCCACCGCGCTGAGCCTTCGCCTCTGGCCCGGTTCGCGCCAAGGCTTCCGGATCACCACTTTGCCCCGCTTCGCCATACGCTTCCTACGCCAATCGGCGGTGGCCGGCATGGAGACGGCGCGGCTCGCCTTCGCGCGGCATCCCGAGGTGACGCCCGGCTTCCTCAGCGTTCCCACCCGCTGCGCCCCGGGGATGGAGCGCGACGGCTTCCGGGCGGTGGCGAGCCTCCAGCCCGGCGCCATGCCGGTGGCGACCATGGGCGACACGCTGCTGATGCACTGCCTTCAACAGGACCCCGCCATCGCCGCCCAGCTTGCCGAGGACGAGCGGGCCTTCCTCGCCGTGGTGGGCCGTTAAGGTGGGCGGTTTCCTGCTGTTCGCCGCAGCCCTGATCCTTGCTGCCACGGGTGCGGGCCTCGTGGCCCTTCGCCGCGCCTCATCCCCCGTGGACGGGATGATGGGCGTCCAGCTCCTCGGCAGCGGCAGCGTCGCGGTGCTCATCCTCCTCTCGGTCGCGCTCGCCCAGGACGCGCTAGTGGATGCCGCCTTGACCGTGGCGGTGCTGGCGGCCTTCGCGGTGGCGGCGCTCCATGCCGCCCGGCGGCCGCGCCGGGCCGCATCCCCGCCGGAAGCGGAGGGGCCATGAGCATCCTCCTCGGCATCTTCACCATCCTGGCCGTGGGCGCCGGATGCGTCTTCTTCATCGCCGGCACGCTGGGCCTGCTGCGCTTCCCGGACGCGCTGACGCGCCTGCATGCCCTCACGAAGGCCGACAATCTTGGCCTCGGCCTCATTCTGCTGGGGCTTCTGCCGCAGGCGTCGAGTCCTTGGATGGCCGCCAAGATGGTGGGGGTCTGGCTCCTCATGCAGCTTGCCTCCGGCGCCGTGGGCCAGCTTCTGGCGGAGACCGCGCTCGGCGAGGCGACGCCGGAGGACCGGCCGTGAGCGTCCTCCTCGATTTCATCCTCCTTCTACTGGCGCTGGCACTCGCCTTCCGGGTGGCCACGGTTCAGGATACGCTCGGCGCGGTCATCGCCTTTGTCGGCCTCGGCATCGTCCTCGCTTTGGTCTGGGTGCGCCTGGACGCGATCGACGTGGCGCTCACCGAGGCGGCGGTGGGAAGCGGCATTACCGGCCTTCTTCTCGTGCGGGCCGCAAGCCGGCTCCCCTCCTCCCAGGCCCGCGCCCCCGCGCCCGCCCTGAAGCTGGCGGCCGGCCTGCTCTCCGCCCTTCTGGCAGGCGCTCTCGCCGCCGTCGTGCTCCTGCTTCCCGAGCCCGCCCCCACCCTCGCCCTGGAGGCCGCCCGCCATCTCCCGCAGACCGGCCTCGGCAATCCCGTCACCGCCGTCCTCGTCGCCTATCGCGCGCTCGATACGCTGCTGGAGACGGTGGTGCTGCTGCTCGCCCTCGTGGGCGTGTGGTCGCTCGGCCCGGACCGCGCCTGGGGCGGCCATCCCGAGCCGCTCGCGCCCATGCCGGCCGCACCGCCATTGTCCTTCCTCGGCCGCGTCCTCCCGCCCTTCGGCATCCTCCTGGGCGTCCATCTCGCCTGGACCGGGGCCGACAATCCCGGCGGGGCGTTTCAGGGCGGGGCAGTGATCGCCGCCATGCTGCTGCTCCTGCTGATGGCCGGGCACGCGCGCATGCCCGCGCTTTCAGGCCAGCGGCTGCGCGTCCTCGTCATCCTCGGCCCGGCGGTATTCATGCTGATCGGCCTTGTGGGCGTCCTGGCGACAGGGTCGTTCCTCGGCTTTCCCGAAAGCATCGCCAAGCCCCTCATCCTGTTCGTGGAGGCGGCGCTGATCCTCTCCATCGCCGTCGCTCTCGGCCTCCTGGTGGCCGGCCCCGCCACGCGGGCCGCCCAATGAGCCCCGCGACTTTGTTCGGCCTCCTCGCCGCGGCCCTGGTGGGCCTCGGGCTCTACGGCCTCATCGTGCGACCGGAGCCGCTGCGCCGCATCCTCGCCTTCAACCTCGTCGGCGCGGGCGTCTTCATCGTGTTCGGCGTGGTGGCGCGGCGCGGCGCCGTGGATGGCCTCGGGGCCGACCCGGTGCCCCAGGCGGTGGTGATCACCGGCCTCGTCGTCGCCTTCTGCGCCACCGCCCTCGCCGTCACCCTCCTCGTGCGCCTCGCCGCCAAGGAAGAGGGCGGGGAGGTGGAATGAGCGGCTTCCTGCTGGTCCTCGCCATCATGCTGCCGCCGGCCTGGGTCGCGCTGATGCTGGTGGCCGGCGGCCGGGCGAGCGAACATCTTGCCCATCTCTTCGTGCCCTTCGGCCTCGCCATCTCCCTGGTGATCGCCGCGCTGGTCGCCGATGGCGGCCCCATCATTTATTTTCTCGGCGGCTGGCGCCCGCCCCTCGGCGTCGGCCTGCGGGCGGACGGCCTCTCCGCCGCCATGCTGGTGATGACAGCGGTGGTCATGGCCGCCACCGCCGTGTTCGCCGCGCCCGCCTTCCGCACGCCGGAGGGGCAGAGCGAGGCCCGTGCGCCGTTCGCCTTCTGGGTTCTCCTCATCGCGCTGTGGGGCGCGCTGAACCTCGTATTCCTGGCGCAGGACCTCTTCACGCTGTTCGTGGCGCTGGAGCTGCTGACCTTCGGCGCCGTGCCCTTGGTCTGCCTCGATGGCAGCGCCGCAACGCTCCGGGCGGCGCTGCGCTATCTGCTGTTCGCGCTGGTGGGCTCCGCCTTCTACCTCCTCGGCGCGGCGCTGCTCTACGGCGCCCACGGCACGCTGGACATCCTTCTCCTCGCCGAGCGGGCGCGGGCCGGCACCGGCGCGGGCATCACGCTTTTCGCCATCTGCCTGATGGTGGCTGGCATGCTGGCGAAGGCGGCCCTGTTCCCCTTCCATCTGTGGCTGCCGCCCGCCCATGCGGGCGCCCCGCCGGCGGCGAGCGTGGTGCTCTCGGCCCTGGTGATCAAGGCGCCCATCTTCCTCGCCATGCGCCTGTGGTACGACATCGCACCCGTGCCGGAAGCGGGCGCGACGCTGCTGGCGCTGCTGGGCGCGGGGGCGATCTTGTTCTGCGGCACCCTCGCCTTCCAGCAGGAGCGGCTGAAGCTGCTGGTGGCCTATTCCACGGCCTCGCAGATCGGCTACCTCTTCCTCATGTTCCCGCTCACGGGCGCGGAGCCGTTCGCCTCCATCGCCTGGACCGGCGGGGTGCTGCACCTCGTCTCCCACGCCTTCTCCAAGGCGGCCATGTTCATGGCCGCGGGCCTCATCGCCGAGGCCATGGGGCATGACAGGATTTCGGGGCTGTCCGGCGTCGGCCGCCTCCTGCCAATGAGCGTCTTTGCCTTCGGGCTCGGCGGGCTCTCGCTCATGGGCCTACCGCCTTCCGGCGGCTTCACGGCCAAGGTGATGCTGCTGTCTGCCGCCGTGGCGCAGAGCGCATGGTGGATCGCGGTGGTGATCCTTCTGGGCGGACTCCTGGCCGGCGGCTATGTGCTGCGCCTCGTGCTGGCCGCCATCGCGCCGGGGCCGATGCCCGTGCCGGTCAAGGCCATCTCCCGGCGGCGCGAACTGATCGCACTGGCGCTGGCCTTGTGCGCCATCGCGCTCGGCTTCGTGCCGCTCCAGCCCTCTTCTCTCCTCGCCATCGGCCGTCCCGGAAGCTGGGAGGCGATGCCGTGACCTATCTCCTGGCGGCCGCCCCGTTCTTTCCCTTCCTCCTCGCGCTGCTCTGCATCCTCCCGCAGGTGCGCCGGCACGCCATGCAGATGCTGGCTTTCGCGCCCGTGCCCGGCCTTGCGGCGGCGCTGCTGGCGCCGGGCGGGGTCCTGATCCTGCCGCCCGCCCCGTTCCGCATCACGCTGTTCCTCGACACCCCCGGCGCTATCCTGCTCGGCACCTCCTCCCTCCTGTGGATCGCGGCGGGCGCCTATGCCAGCACCTATATGCGCGGCGACGAGAAGGCGCGGGGCTTTGCCGTCTGGTGGCTGCTGACATTGGCTGGAAGCCAGGGGGTGTTCCTGGTGGCGGACCTCACCAGCTTCTACCTCGCCTTCGCGCTGGTGAGCCTTGCCGCCTATGGCCTCGCGGCCCATGAGGACAATGCGGCGGCGCGTCAGGCGGGCATCCTCTATCTCGTGCTCACTTTGGTGAGCGAGGCACTGCTCATCATGGCCTTCGTGATGCTGGCGAGCGGGGCCGGCGGCAATCCCGATATCCGCGAGGTGGTGGCGGCGCTGCCTTTATCGCCCTGGCGCGATGCCATCATCACGCTGCTGGTTCTGGGCTTCGGCCTGAAAATGGGTCTCGTGCCGCTTCATGTCTGGATGCCGCTGGCCCATTCGGTGGCGCCCGTGCCGGCCTCCGCCGTGCTCAGCGGCATCGTGGTGAAGGCGGGCGTCATCGGCCTCATGCGCTTCCTGCCCTTCGGCGATGTGTTGCCCGGCTGGGGCGGGCTGCTGGTGGTCTCGGGGCTGGTGACGGCCTATTTCGGCATCCTCGTGGGCCTCACCCAGACCCATCCCAAGACCGTGCTCGCCTATTCAACCGTCAGCCAGATGGGGGTGGTGGCCGTGGTGCTGGGCGCCGGCCTTACGGCGGGGGATGAAGGCACTGTCGTCGCGGCGGCGCTCTATGCGGCGAACCATGTGCTGCTGAAGGGTGCGCTGTTCCTCGGCGTGGGCGTGGTGCTCACGACTCCGCGCGATCGCCTCTGGCCCCTCGCCCTCCTCGCGCTCACGGGCTTCAGCCTCGCCGGCCTTCCCCTCACCGGCGGCATGCTGGCGAAGGTCGCCATAAAGGGGCCTCTGGGCGACGGCACTGCCGCCCTCCTCCTCACCCTCTCGGCGGCGGGCACCACTTTGCTGATGCTGCGCTTCCTCGAACGCCTGCGGGCCGCCGCGACCGGGGAGGAGACCGGCGCGCCGAAGGGCCTTCTCATCCCCTGGGCCGCGCTCGCCGGCACGGCGCTGGTTGCCCCTTACGTCCTGCTCCCGTTGGCGACGGGCGATGCCGCTTGGGCCGTCGTGTCGCTGGCCGACCTCTGGAACACCCTCTGGCCGGTTCTGCTGGGCCTTGCGCTGGCGGCCGCCCTGCGCAGCCACGTGGGGCGCCTGCCCGCCATTCCTCCCGGCGACGTGGTGGTGCTGGCGAAGCGCCTGGGGCCGACGCTGACCGCCTCGATGAAGGCGGCCGATCGCATGGAGGGAACCCTGCGCCGTTGGCCGGCCGCCATGCTGCTCCTGGTCGCGATCACCCTCCTGCTGGCGGCCGTGACCTCGGGTCGTTAGTCACCCGCATGCCCCAGCGTCCGCAGCGCGCGCGACGGCATTCGCCTTGACGCTGGGGGAAGAACTCATCCTGTTTTTTAAGGGAGATCGGTTCCTTTTCTCGCGATATCACGGCAAATTCAGCGACCGTTCATGTTCGCGGCGAGACATCTTGTAATACTTTGACCTGGATCAGAGGAACATCCGCAAGGTCAGTCATATCAATATCAAAAATGTTCTAAAGCATTGGCTTGGCCATATCGATTGCATCCCGGTCATGGCAATGTCAAGCTGCCGCTTTACGTGTCCCTGCGAGCGTTGAGAGATCGCTTTGTGTCTGGAAAGGATTGCCCGGTGCGTGTGCACATGGATCGCCTGAAAGGGCTGCAACGGGTGCTCGTGCTCGCGGTAGGGGCATCGCTCCTCCTGGCCGCCTGCGGCAAGAAGGCCAAGCAGGCGGAGCCGGAGCCGCGCCCGGTGCGCGCCGTCACCGTGGCGCCGCAGGGCGTGGGCGACGCGGTCAGCCTGACCGGCCATGTGGAAGCGCAGAACGAGGCGAACTATGCCTTCCGCATCGGCGGTCGCATCACCGAGCGGCTGGTGAATGTGGGCGACGTGGTGCAGCCGGGCCAGGTGGTGGCACGGCTCGACCCGCAGCACGAGATCAATGCCCAGCGCTCCGCCCAGGCGGCGCTGACCTCGGCCCGCGGCCAGCTCACGGTGGCGCGCAACGCCTATGAGCGCCAGCGCGCTCTGCTTGCCCGCGGATTCACGCCCCGCGCCCAATACGAGCAGGCGGAACAGGGCTATCTCAGCGCCCAGTCCCAGGCGGACGATGCCGAGGCGCGCGCCAGGATCGCCGACGACCAGCTCAGCTTCACCGAGCTGAAGGCGGACAGCGCCGGCACCGTGACCGCCCGGCGCGCCGAGCCCGGCGAAGTGGTGCAGCCCGGCCAGCCCGTCATCACCGTGGCCCGCAAGGACGGGCGCGACGCGGTGTTCGACGTGCCCGCGCAGCTCCTGCGCAGCCTCCCGGCCGACCCCGATATCCGCGTGAGCCTCACGGACGATCCCGCCATCACCGCCTCCGGCCGGGTGCGCGAAGTGGCGCCCCAGGCCGATCCCGTGACCCGCACCTTCCAGGTGCGCGTCGGCCTCATCAACCCGCCGGAGGCCATGCGGCTCGGCGCCACCGTCACCGGCACCGCCCAGGTGGACAACGGCCCGGTGATCGAGGTGCCGGCGAGCGCCCTCACCCGCATCGACGGCAAGCCCGCCGTGTGGATCGTCGACCCCGCCGCCAAGACCGTCTCGCTGCGGCCGGTGGGCGTGGTGCGCTACACCCCCGCCAACGTGACGGTGGACGACGGGCTGAAGGAGAACGACATCGTCGTGACCGCCGGCGTCCAGGCGCTCCATCCGGGCCAGAAGGTCCGCCTCCTGGGAGCGGGCCGGTGACGTTCAATCTCTCGGAATGGGCGCTGAAGCACCGTTCCGTCGTGATCTATTTCATGGCGGTTGCGGTTCTGGCCGGTCTTTACTCCTACCAGCGGCTCGGCCGCGGCGAGGATCCCACCTTCATCATCAAGACCATGGTGGTCCAGGCCGGCTGGCCCGGCGCCTCCGTGGAGGAGATGACCAAGCAGGTGACCGAGCGGCTGGAGCGCACGCTCCAGGAGACGCCCAAGCTCGACTTCCTGCGCAGCTATACCAGCGCCGGCGTCACCACCATCTTCGTGAACCTGAAGGGCAGCGCCACCGCCCAGGAGGTCCCGGACATCTGGTACCACGTGCGCAAGAGCGTGGGCGATATGCGCGCCACCCTGCCCCAGGGTGTGGTGGGCCCCGGTTTCAATGATGAGTTCGGCGACACGTTCGGCATCATCTATGGCTTCACCGCCGACGGCTTCTCCCAGCGCGAATTGCGCGATTATGTGGAGGATGTGCGCTCCAAGCTCCTGAACATTCCCGACGTCTCCAAGATCGAGATATTGGGCGCGCAGGACGAGCGCATCTTCATCGAATTCTCCATGCAGGAGCTGGCGAGCCTCGGCATCGACCGGGGCGCGCTCATCCAGGCGCTCCAGGCGCAGAACGTGGTGCAGCCGGCGGGCACCATCGAGACCGGCAACGAGATCATCTCGTTGCGCGTCTCCGGCGCGTTCCAGGACGAGCGGGACATCGCCGACGTCAATTTCGTGGTGAACGGCCGGGTGCTGCGCCTGTCCGACATCGCCACCGTCCGGCGCGGCACCGCCGATCCGCCCCAGCCCATCTTCCGGGTGAACAACCAGCAGGCGCTGGGCCTCGCCATCGCCATGCGCGACGGCGGCGACATCCTGGCCCTGGGCCGGAACATCAGCCGCGCCATGGCCGATATCACCACCGATCTGCCCATCGGCATCGAGCCCATCCTGGTGGCGGACCAGGCGGTGACCGTGGACGACGCCATCGGCGAGTTCATGAGCTCGCTCTGGCAGGCCATCGGCATCATCCTGGTGGTGAGCTTCATCAGCCTCGGCGTGCGCGCGGGCATGGTGGTGGCGCTGTCCATCCCGCTCACGCTCGCCATCGTGTTCGCGGTGATGGACCTTGTCGGCATCGACATGCAGCGCATCTCGCTGGGCGCGCTCATCATCGCGCTGGCGCTCATGGTGGACGACGCCATGACCACCACGGACGCCACCATCAACCGCCTCGCCGCGGGCGATGACAAGGAGAGCGCGGCCACCTTCGCCTTCCGCACCTACGCCATGGCCATGCTGGCGGGCACCCTGGTGACGGTGGCGGGCTTCGTGCCCATCGGCTTCGCCGCCTCCTCGGCGGGCGAATACACTTTCTCGCTGTTCGCGGTGGTCTCGATCGCCCTCATCGTTTCCTGGTTCGTGGCGGTGATCTTCGCGCCGCTGCTCGGCGTGCTGCTTCTGAAGGCGCCGAAGAAGAAGGCCGGCGATGCGCCGGAGAAGCCGAGCCGCGTGCTCGGCGCCTATCGGGGCCTCCTCACGCTGGCCTTGCGCGGGCGCTGGGTCACCCTCGCCATCTCGGTCGGCCTGTTCGTGCTGTCCTTCCTGGCGCTGCCGCTCATCCCGCGCCAGTTCTTTCCCTCCTCCGACCGGCCCGAGCTGCTGGTGGATCTGCGCCTGCCGCAGAACGCCTCCATCTATGCCAGCGAGACCCTGGCCGAGCGGTTCGACGCGCTGTTGAAGGACGACAAGGACGTGGCGCGCTGGAGCACCTATGTGGGGCGCGGCGCCATCCGCTTCTACCTGCCGCTCAACGTGCAGCTCCCCAACGACTTCTTCGCCCAGGCGGTGATTGTCGCCAAGGACGTTGCGGCGCGCGAGCGCCTCCGGGTGCGGCTGGAAAAGGCGCTGGAGAACGACTTCCCCAGCGTGGTCGGGCGCGTCTACCCGCTGGAACTCGGCCCGCCCGTGGGCTGGCCGGTGCAATACCGCGTCGTGGGACCGGACATCGAGAAGGTGCGCGCCATCGCCTTCGATCTCGCCCATGTGCTCGATACCGACCCGCGCACTGAGCGCGTGAATTTCGACTGGATCGAGCCCACCCGCGAGGTGCGCATCCGGGTGGACCAGAACCAGGCGCGGCTTCTGGGCCTCTCCACCCAGTCGCTGGCCGGGGTGCTGAACACCGTCATGTCCGGCCGGCCGGTGACGCAGGTGCGCGACGACATCTATCTCGTCAACGTGGTGCTGCGCGCCACCGACGAACAGCGCGTCTCGCTCGCCAACCTTTCCACCCTCCAGGTGCCCCTCCCCTCGGGGCGCACCGTACCGCTGAGCCAGCTCGCCACCTTCGAGTACACGCAGGACTATCCGGTGATCTGGCGGCGCGACCGGGTGCCGACCCTCACCGTGCAGGCGGACGTGATCCCCGGAAAGCTGCCGGAAAGCGTGGTGAGCGCGCTGGCGCCGAAAATCGCGCAGATCAACAAGACCCTGCCCCGCGGCTACCGCATCGAGACCGGCGGCACCGTGGAGGAGAGCGTGAAGTCGCAGGCCTCGGTGGTGGCCGTGGTGCCGGTGATGCTGCTCATCATGTTCACGGTGCTCATGCTCCAGCTCCAGAGCTTCCAGCGCCTCATCCTGGTGCTGAGCGTGGCGCCCCTCGGCCTCATCGGGGTCGCGGCGGCGCTGCTGCTCTCGGGCAAGCCCCTCGGCTTCGTCGCCATCCTCGGCGTGCTGGCGCTCATCGGCATGATCACCAAGAATGCCGTGATCCTCATCGGCCAGATCGAGGCGGAACGGGAAGCCGGCGCCACCGTGTGGGACGCGGTGGTGACCGCGAGCTGCACGCGCTTCCGGCCCATCATGCTCACCGCCGTCTCCACGGTGCTCGGCATGATCCCCATCGCGCCCACGGTGTTCTGGGGGCCCATGGCGTTTGCGATCATGGGCGGGCTTTTGGTGGCCACCATGCTCACCTTGATCTTCCTGCCGGCGCTCTACGTGACCTGGTTCGGCCCCGACGCACGCCTTGAGGGCGCCGGGCAGCCTGTGGAGGCATGACGCCTCCGCATTTCTTAAAGGGATAGAGAAGCGATGCCGTCCTTCAACCAAGACCGCCCGCCGCTTCTCGTCGATCTCGCCCTCCAGGGCGGCGGCTCCCACGGCGCCTTCACCTGGGGGGTGCTCGACCGCCTCCTGGAGGAGCCCTGGCTGAAGATCGAAGGCGTGTCCGGCACCTCCGCCGGCGCCATGAACGCGGCCCTGCTGGTGGACGGCCTCGCCGCCGGGGGGCCCGCGGGCGCGAAGGCGTCGCTGGAGCGCTTCTGGCGCGCGGTCTCGCGGGCCGCGCTCATGAGCCCCATCCAGCGCGGGCCGCTGGACATCCTGCTCGGCAAATGGAGCCTCGACTACTCCCCCGCCTATCTCACCATGGATCTCGTGGCGCGCATGTTCTCGCCCTATGACCTGAACCCGCGCGGCAAGAACCCGCTCAGCGACATCCTGAACGAGGCCATCGATTTCAAGCGGCTGTCGAAGAGCCCGGTGAAGCTCTTCATCACCGCCACCAACGTGCTCTCCGGCCGCGCCCGCGTGTTCCGCAACCCGGAGATTTCCCCCGAAGTGCTGCTGGCGAGCGCCTGCCTGCCCTTCATGTTCCACGCGGTGGAGATTGACGGCGAGCCCTATTGGGACGGCGGCTACATGGGCAACCCCACCATCACGCCCTTGGTGCGGGAGTGCGATTCGCAGGACACCATCATCGTCCAGATCAACCCGGTGGAGCGGCCGACCGCGCCCCGCAGCGCGCGCGACATCCTCGACCGGCTGAATGAGATCTCCTTCAATTCCGCCACCCTGAAGGAATTGCGCATGATCGCGCTGCTGCGGCAGGTGGCCGATCCCGGCCATGCGGAAGGCGCGCGCTGGGCGAACATGCGCGTGCACCGGGTCCACAGCCACCTGATGCTGGAGCTGGGCGCCTCCTCCAAGCTCAATGCGGAATGGGGCTTCCTCACCATGCTGCGGGACGAGGGCCGCAAGGCGGCGGACACCTTCCTGGCCAAGACGAGCGGCGATCTCGGCGTGCGCTCCTCTGTCGATCTCGACGTGCTGCTGAAGGACATCTGACCCATGGGTCTCCTCGGTATTCTCCTCGGCCTCGGGCTGCTCCTGTTTCTCGCCTATCGCGGCTGGTCCATCCTTCTTCTGGCGCCCGTGGCGGCGCTGGTGGCGGCGGCGTTTTCCGGCGAGCCGCTGCTCGCCCACTGGACCCAGACCTTCATGCAGAACGCCGCCACCTTCGTGGCGCAGTTCTTCCCCCTGTTCCTTTTGGGCGCGCTGTTCGGCAAGCTCATGGACGACAGCGGCTCGGTCACCGTCATCGCCGAGGAGATGACGCGGCGCCTGGGCGAGAAGCGCGCCATGCTGGCGGTGGTGCTGGCCGGCGCCATCGTCACCTATGGCGGGGTGAGCCTGTTCGTCGCCTTCTTCGTGCTGGCGCCCATGGCCACCGCTCTGTTCCGCTCGGCCGGCGTGCCGCGCCGGCTCATGCCGGCGGCCATCGCGCTCGGCACCTCCACCTTCACCATGTCGGCCATGCCCGGCACACCGGCGATCCAGAACGCCATTCCCATGCCCTTCTTCGGCACCACGCCGTTCGCGGCGCCGGGGCTCGGCCTCATCGCCTCCGCCATCATGCTGGGCTTCGGCATGTGGTGGTTGACGCGCGCGGAGAAGACGGCGCGGGCCAAAGGCGAGGGCTTCGGCGACGAGGCGGTGGCCGGCGACATCGCCAACGACCAGTTCCTGCGCGAGCGCGCCACCGCCTCCCACGAATTCGACACGGCGGAACTCGCCCACGGCGCCCACAGCACCAGCGCGCCGCCGCTCTGGGTGGCGGCGCTGCCTCTCGTCGTGGTGGTGGGCGTGAACCTCATCATGTCCCTGGCCGTCCTGCCGCGCATGGATGTGAGCTTCCTCGCCGAGGAGCGCTGGGGCAACACCACCCTCGCCGCCGTGGGCGGCGTGTGGTCGGTCGCTGTGGCGCTGGCGAGCGCCATCGTGGTTCTGGTCGCGCTCAACTTCCGCCGCCTGCCGGCTTTGAAGGACACCATGGATGCCGGCGCCAACGCCTCGGTGCTTCCCGCCTTCAGCGTTGCGAGCCTCGTAGGCTTCGGCGCCGTGGTGGCGGCCCTTCCCGCCTTCGCCCTCGTGCGCGACTGGGTGCTGGGCATCGAAGGCGGGCCGCTGGTGTCGCTGGCCATCGCCACCAACATCCTCGCCGCGCTCACCGGCTCGGCCTCGGGCGGCCTCACCATCGCGCTGGACGCGCTGGGCGCCGCCTATATGCAGCTTGCGGCCCAGACCGGCCTCGACCCGGCCTTGATGCACCGCGTGGCGGTGATCGGCGCCGGTACGCTGGACAGCCTGCCCCATAATGGCGCGGTGGTGACGCTGCTGGCCGTGTGCGGCTCCACCCATGCCAAGAGCTATTTCGACCTCGTCATGGTGGCGGTGGTGGGCGCCATCCTGGCTCTTGTGGCGGTGATCGTCATCGGCGGCGCGGTTGGGTCGTTCTGAGCGTGGCTTGACGACCATATCCAAAGACCCGGCGGACCCTCCACCTCTCCCCGAGGGGGAGAGGTCGGCTGCGTAGCAGCCGGGTGAGGGGGCTCCGGCGCTTCAGGACTTGAGAGGGTGGTTCCCCCTCACCCCGCCCCTCTCCCCCGCGGGGAGAGGGAGGATGGCGCTTGCCTTCGGGATTGGACTGCGGCGCGTGCATTAAGGGTTGCTAGTTCCCTCTCCCGCTTGCGGGGGAGGGTTAGGGAGGGGGAAGCTGCCGCCTGTCGAACCTTCCCAGACGCTTGTTCTGCTTGAGAGCCCCCTCCCCAGCCCTCCCCCGCAAGCGGGAGAGGGAGCGCAATGCACCTACAACTCCGCATTCCCAGAGACGCGCCCGAGAGACGCAGCAATTTCAGCCGCGACCTTCGGCGGTGCGGTTGGATCGTGCTGCAGCGCGTGCTTTGATGGGGCGAGCATTCCCTCTCCCGCAGGGGGAAAGCGAGGGAGGGGGAATGGCTGGGCACACATGTGCCGGCCGGCGCTCTCCTGCGTAAAATCTGCCCCCTCCCCAACCCTCCCCCGCACGCGGGAGAGGGGGCATCCGGTGCGTCATTCGGGGGCCGGCTGGGGGAGAGACAGACCACATGACGCCCACCGCCCTTCAGGTGCCCGGCCTCCTCACCTTTACCATCGCCATCCTGGTCTTCTTCCTCGGCGCAGGCCTCAACAAGGCCGTCGCGCCCCTGCGCCGATGGAACATCCCGGAAGCGGTCTCCGGCGGCCTCGTGGCAGCGCTGGCGACGCTGGCCGCCTACAAGGTCCTGGGCGTCGCCGTGAGCTTCAACCTCGAAGCGCGGGACATGCTGCTGCTCTATTTCTTCACCGGCATCGGCCTCAATGCCCGCCTCTCCGACCTCATCGCCGGCGGGCGGCCGCTGCTGATCCTGCTTGCGCTCACCGTCGGCTATCTCATCCTCCAGAACGTCATCGCTACGGGCGCTGCCGGCGCACTCGGCCTGCCGGACGGCATCGCGCCGCTGCTGGGGTCGGTGTCGCTCATCGGCGGCCACGGCACCACCATCGCCTGGGCGCCGCTGATCACGCAGCGCTTCGGCCTCTCCAACGCCATGGAGGTGGGCATCGCTTCCGCCACCCTCGGCCTCGTCATCGCCAGCCTCGTGGGCGGGCCGGTGGCGGGCATCCTCATCTCCCGCTTCAAGCTGAAAGGCCCTGTGGGCGACGATCCTGTGGTGGGCATCGCCGACGGCCATGGCGACCCGGACGCGGGCCGGCTCGATTATATGAGCGTACTCAGCTCACTCCTCGTGCTCAACATCGCCATCATCATCGGCTTCGCGCTGGAGGAAACGGTGCTGGCGACGGGCATCAAGCTGCCCATGTTCGTGGTGTGCCTGCTGGTGGCCATCGTCCTCACCAACACCGTGCCGCGCGTGCTCCCGAGGGTGCCGTGGCCCACTCGCACGCGGGCGCTGGCGCTGATCTCCGACCTGTCGCTCAACATCTTCCTCGCCATGTCGCTCATGAGCATGCAGCTCTGGACCCTGGGCGGGCTCGGCCCGGCGCTGGTGGTCGTGCTCGGCATCCAGACGCTGGCGGCGGTGGCCTATATCCTGTTCGTGGTGTTCCCCGCCATGGGCCGGGACTATCGGGCAGCCGTGCTCTCCGCCGGCTTCACCGGCATCAGCCTTGGCGCGACACCCACCGCCATCGCCAACATGACGGCGGTGACGAAGGTGCACGGCCCGGCGCCCACCGCCTTCATCATCCTGCCTCTGGTGTCGGCCTTCTTCATCGACATCGCCAACGCCTTCGCCATCGGCTTCATGCTGCGCTGAGCGATCGCCCTATCGTCATCCCCGGGCATGATGGCGGCGTTCTGGGCGGCTAATTCCGCATCCCGGCGCTGAAGATGAGGATGGGCGCGGCCACCACCGCGCCGACGGTGTTGCCCACCGCCTGGGCCGCGACGGCGCCGTTTCCGCCCCCCTCGCCTTCCGAGATGGTCTGCCCCGCCACCATGCGATTGCCGAGGAGCTGCACCGCTTCCGGCGTGTTCGCGAACTTGCCGTGGTTCAGCGGGTCCCCGCTCTGCAGCGCGGTGAGGTCGAGCACCGTGATGCCGCGCGCCGCCTCAAGCTGCGAACGGTAGGGCTCCTGGCTGAGATCCACCGCACCCACGCGCGTCACGCCGCCGGCAATGAAGGAGGAGAGGCCGAGGGCGCGGTCGTTGCGCGAGACGAAAATGGTGATGTCGGGCCGCTTCTCGCCCATCTCCACCACCTGCCGGCGGAACACGTCCACGTCGAGGTCGGGCGAGGCGAGGATCACGTTGGAGATCTTGGCGGGGATGCGCCCCTGCTCCAAAGCGAGCTGGCGCAGGGCCTCCATGGTCAGCCAGGCGCCCATGGAATGGGCCAGCACCACCACCTCGTCCACCTTCGGGCTGCTGGCCGCGGCGCGCAGCACGTAAGCGAGGTCCGAGCGGGAGAAATTGGTGCTCTCGCGGTCATAGACGTAATCGAGCGCGCTGCCCCGGGAGGGCCAGGAGAACATGACCGGCGCGAGGCTGGCATTCATGTCGTGGACGAATTGCGCGAAGAAGAAGACCGCCCCGTCAAAGCGGGTGTTGAAGCCGTGCACGAAAATGAGCACGCGCCGCTTGCCGGTGGTGGCGAGCCACTTGCCCACATCCGCCCGCTGCACGTTGGACAGAGAGGTGACAGCGAATTCCCGCGCCGGATCGCCCGGCGCCTGGGTGGGCCACTGGATCGACCCCACCTGCCGGTTCGGCGGGATGGAGACCACCACGTTCGCAAAAGAGAGCCCGTTGCCGCGCTCGCCGTTGAAGACCACGCCGGGCGTCTCGCTCGGCGCACGGGTGGTGGCGACCAGCATGTCCACCTTGTCCGCATTGGCCGGCGGGTTCTCGACGGGAATGAGCATGCCCTCGGGCCGCCCGCACGCACACAGCGCCAGAACCGCTGCCGCCGCACCTCCACGCGCAAGGATACCGAGCCAAGTCACAGAACGCCCCTCCCGTCCGAAGGCATTCCTAGCCCATTCGGCGCGGGAACTGAATGACCGGCGTGCGTCAGCGTAAATGCCCCTGCGTCACTCCGCAGCCATGGGCAGCGCGGCGGCGATCTGCTTATGGAACAGGGTGAGGGCCCGCGCGCAGGCCTGGTCCATGTTGTAATAGGCATAATCACCGAGCCGTCCCGCGAAGAAGACCCGCCCCTTCAATTCCTCCGCGCGCTTGAGATAGGGCTGGAGAAGTGCGGTCGAGGCTTCCGTGGGCACTGGATAATAACGCTCGTTCACACCAGGCATGTGCGCTTCGGGATATTCGTGGATCAGGACCGGCTGGCCGTCGGGCGTGCCGCTGAGGTGCCGCTGGTCGGTGATGCGCGTGAAGTCGAACTCGTTCGGGAAGTTCATGGTGCCCACCGGCAGCCCGCGATGGGGCGCCACCGCCATGGGCTCGAACCTCAGGCTGCGATAGGGAAGCGCGCCATATTCGTAGTCGAAGAATTCGTCGATGGCGCCGGTATAGACGATCCGCGCATGGGGCATGGCGGCGGACAGGCTTTTCCAGTCCACCCCTAGGCGCACGCTGATGCGGGGGTGATCCAGCAGGCGGCGGAACAGGGCCGTATAGCCCTCCTCGGGCATGGCCTGGTAGGTGTCCTGGAAATAGCGGTCGTCGCGGCTCACATGCACCGGAACGCGGGCCGTGACGCTGGGATCGAGCTGGTCCGGCCTGAGGCTCCACTGCTTGAGCGTGTAGCCCTCGAACACCTTCTGGAAGATGTAGGTGCCGAGGAATCGCAGATCCGGATCCGCCTCCTGCCGCAGCTTCAGGATGGGCACCTTCTTGCCGAAGCCGTAGCGGGAGATGAGGGCCTCGGAGAGGCGGTCCGCCATGCGTGGCGGGAACAGGGCGCGGACCGAATTCAGGTTGAAGGGGATCGGCACCGCGCACCCATCCACCATGCCGAGCACGCGGTGATAATAGGGCCGCCACGCGGTGAACCGGCTGAGGTAGTCCCACACCGGCTTGCTGTTGGTATGGAAGATATGCGGGCCGTAGCGATGGATGAGGCAACCGCTCTCGTGCGGTTCGTCATAGGCATTGCCCGCGATATGCGTGCGCCGGTCGATGACCAGCACGTCCTGGCCGAGCCCGCTGGCGATGCGCTCGGCCACCACCGCGCCGGTGAAGCCGGCTCCCACGATCACCCAATCAGGCGCGCTCATGCCGTTTTCCTTTCAGGGCCGGTCGGCGGCATTGCCGCGAAATATTCGGGGTGGTCCAGCGTCAGCGATTTCATCGCCGCGTATTGAGGGCCGAAGGAGAAATGGCCCGCGAAGGCGGCGGTGGTCACAACGGCGGGCCGGGACTGGCTGACCGCCTTGGCGCAGATGTATTCCTCGTCGGCCCCTAGGGTGCTCATGCCCGCCAGCAATCGCCTGCGGAACACGGGGAAGTGCCCGATCTGCTCCCAGAAGGCGCGCTCGAAGGCCACGAGGCCGATGGAGAACTGGACCGGGCACAGCAGGGTGCGGACCGGCCGCGCCGCCAGGAGCCGCGCCGTCTCCTCGAGCGGCGCGGTGTGCTCCCACATCCAGCGCGCGGCGGCCGGGTCGAGCTGGATCGGCACGCCGAAACCGGCGATGCGGGCGCGGCCGAACTTCGCCTCGTATGCGTCCAGCAGATCCAGTTGCTCCAGCAGATAGCGATAGCAGAAGCCGTTCACAGGGATTACGGGGGCAACGAAGCCGGGGTCCACGATGCCGTCGGACTTGATGCGGCGGTATTGCTCGATCAGCGAGGAGAGGCTGTCGGGAAGCAGGAACATGTCCTCGTCCACCTTGACGATCAGCTCCGCGCTTTCATGCGCCGCATAGCTCACATTCTGCGCGAGGCAGACATCGTTGGTGGAGGTGGAGAGATAGCTCCAGCCCTCGTGCGCGCAGAGTTCGGCAAGATGGGCATTGTGCAGGCCGGGGGAGACGATGCACACGTCCACGTCCGGCAGCGCGGCGCGGAAGCGCGGCATCACGTAAGGCCACAAATCGGCCTTGTAGCCCGCAAGCATGCAGACGAGGACCGACGCGCCCCGGCTGCGGTTCTCAAACCGGACGTGGTCCTGGAATCTCAGCCACTGGTCGATCTCCCGGGCCCATCGCCTCAGGCCACCATAGACGGCAGGGGTCAGCCGGCTGCGAAACGCGGGCGCGCGGATCAGCTGGGGCACGTGTGACTGAAGTGGCATCGCGTCCCCGAGTCTCGTCCTTCGGCCCGCCCGTCCGTCCGCATGTCCATCCGTGGTAGGTCTCCGCTCTCGTTCGATTTTCGGCGATCGAGCCCCGCGGTCCGGAAGCCACCCGGCAAGGCTTCCCCATTGTCAGCGCGAAGCTTCCGTCCGCCAGGGCGAAAAGGACGGACGCGCCCGCAGACGAAAGACGTAGCCCGGTCCGTACCCTTGTGCCGAACCCGTCAGGCGGTGTGTTTCAATGTGCCGAGATCTGTCCCATTGGGGGAAGCGGCGGGCGCGAAGCAGACGTCCTGCTCCATACGCAATCGGTCGCAGAGACGATGGTGCGGCACGTCCACATCGTCGTAGGTCACCACCTCGTCGCGCCGCACCGGGCGCCGCAGGCGGCACCCTTCGGCGAGACCCACGGGCAGCAGGCGCTCGCGCTGCGCCACATCGTGATTTTCCGCGAGCCCGTATGTCTTGTAGCCGCCGAAGCCATCGATGAGGTCGCCGGGCACGAGGTCCACCTTCGCGGTGGTCACCACATCCACCACGGGACCGGCGAGTGGTGCCAGCGCGGCGTCCTTGAAGATCACCGCCCGCGCGATGGTGTTCGGCACCTCGAAATGGCAGAGGTGATAGGGCGTGTAGAACACATAGATGGGCCCCGCCCCCAGCTTGTAGAGCTGGAGATAGCGTCTCTGCATCGGATGCTCGCAAGTGCCGAGCACGAACACGCCCGGCGCGGGGAGCGCGCCCACCACGTAATCGACGATGCCCGGCCCCTCCATCATGGCGTTCAGGGGAAACCAGTTGGGCGCCTCGTCCACCGCCTCTCCCCTCTTGTCGGGGCCATACATGCCGCGCTTCGCCACCCGCATGCCCGTGGCATTGGCGACCAGCGCCTGCTCGAAGGAGATCTTGGTGCCGTCCGCGAACGAGGCAACCATGTGCGGCTTCTGCCCCCAGCGTCGGGCAAACTCCATTTGCGTGCTGGGATTGCGGTGCGGGTCGTGCAGCCCCTTGATGTTGCCGCACATGATGGGCTTCACGCCGATGCCGCGCACGAAGCGGTAGAGGTTCATGGTCTCGCCCGGCTGGTCGCCGTCGCAACTGGTGAGGATCACCCCCTGGCGGTCGGCATAGACCTTCAGGATGGGGCCGATGGTGCCATCGAGCTCGGCATTCATGAGCACCACGTGCTTGCCGTGGGTGATGGCCGCCATGGCGACATGGGCGCCGTATTCCACGGCTCCGGTCGCCTCGATGACCACGTCGATATTGCCGGCGGCGCACACCAAAGTCGGGTCGTCGGTGATAGCGATGCCCTGCTGCGTCACCACCTGCTCCAGCGCATCGATGCTGCTGACCTCGCACGTGTCGAACCCCGCCTTCGCGCAGATGAGGCGCGCCTTCTCCACGTTGCGGTTGACCACGGCGACGAGGCGCATGCCCCGTGCGACGGTGAGGAGCTGCAGCGCGATGCCCGCGCCCATGAAGCCCGCCCCCACCAGCGCGACGCGGATGTGGCGGCCTTCGCTCTCCAGGCGCTCCAGGGCGGTGTCGACGATGATCATGGGACGTAGTCCGGCCATTGCCGGTCCCGCTCCGAGATCACGCTCACGGGCAGCGGCCATTCGATACCAAAGGCCGGATCATCGAAGCGCACGCCCGCTTCCGCCCGCGGCGCGTGCTCGCGCCCCATGAAATAGCCGACGCGGGTATCATCGGCGAGCGTGATCAGGCCATGGGCGAAGCCAGGCGGCACATAGATCATGCGCCCATTATGGGCGGTCAGCTCGACGCCCAACCATTGGCAATAAGTGGGGGAGGACGACCTGAGATCGACGATCACGTCGTGGATGGCACCGGCGAGGCACTGCACCACCTTGTCCTCGCCGTAGGGCGCGCTCTGATAATGCATGCCGCGCAAGGTGCCGCGCTGCACATTGTGGGACATGCCGCACTGGATCAGCGTGTCCGCAAGGCCATGGCGGGCAAACTCCTGCGCGCACCATGTGCGGGCGAAGAAGCCCCGCTCGTCCACGCGACGCTCCATTTCGATGATGTAGGCGCCCTCAAGCCGGGTCGGAGAGAAGATCACGGCGGCCGGCCTCCTTCCTCTGTCAGGGAACGGCGGCGAGGTCGGCGCCGGCCCGGAGCGGCACGGGGGTCACCCAGCGCAGGCCGGTATCGAGGCTTCCCTCCGCCATCAGCCGCCGCAGCGTCGAGATGCGGCGGAAGCGCGGGCCCTCGAAATCCTCCACACTGATCCCCACGCGCCGATAGGCCTCGTAAAGCTGCTCGGCGCCCTTGCGGGCGGTCCATTGCGGCTGGAACTCGGGAAGCTGCGTGCGCGCCTTCTCGAAGCTGACACGGTAGGAGCGCTTGTCCGGCTCCCCGCCGGGCGCATAGTCGATGACGCAGCCGGGCACCACCTGGCGCACGATCTCCGCGAGCTCGCGAACCTGATAATTCTCCGCATCGCGGCCGATATTGAACGCCTGGTTGTGGACGCACTCGCGCGGCGCGCGGGCGGCGGCGATGAAGGCGCGGATGATGTCCTCGATATGGACGATGGGCCGCCAGGGCGTGCCGTCGCTCTTGATGAGCACCGTGCCCTTCGCCACCGCCCAGGCCACCAGATTGTTCAGCACCAGATCGAAGCGCAGGCGCGGCGACACCCCATAGGCGGTGGCATTGCGCAGGAAGACCGGGCTGAAATGGGCATCGGCCAAAGCGGAAAGGCTCCATTCCACCATGGCCTTGGAGCGCGCATAGGGGGTGAGCGGAGCGAACGGGGCCTCCTCGGTCACTGCCTCGTCCCCCGATGCGCCATAGAGGCTGCACGAGGACGAGAAGATGAAGCGCTTCACCCCCGCCTGCTTGGCCAGCGTCGCGAGCCGCACGGTGGCGGCGTGGTTGAATTCGTAGGTGACGGTGGGGTTGAGATCACCCAAGGGGTCGTTGGACAGGGCTGCGAGATGGAACACCGCGTCGAAGCCTTCGAGGTGCCGCGCCTGAAGGTCGAGGATGTTGGCATGGATGTGCTGCCCGCCCGCCTCGGGCGGCTCGAAGATGCACGCCTCGAATAGGTCCGCATCGACGCCGACCACCTCGAAGCCGTCCCGCGCCAGCATCGGCGCCATGACGGAGCCGATATAGCCTGTGTCCCCCGTGACCAGCACCCTCATGACGCGACCCCCAGAATGCGGACGGTGTCGAGCGGCGTCACCACCGGCGGCATCTTCGCGAGCCAGGGGGGATTGCCGCGCTGGAAGACGTCCTGGAGCAGCAGCATGTCGCGCAGCGTGTCCATGGACTGCCAGAAGCCCTCATGGCGGAAGGCCGAAAGCTGGCCCTCCTCGCTGAGCCGGCGCATGGGCTCCTGCTCCCAGACCGTGGCGTCGCCATCGATATAGTTGAAGACCTCGGGCTCCAGCACGAAGAAGCCACCATTCACCCACGCCCCGTCGCCGCGCGGCTTCTCCCGGAAGTCGCCGATGAGGGTTTCGTCATTGCTGAGCGTGAAGGCGCCGAAGCGGCCGGGCGGCTGCACCGCGGTCAGGGTGGCGAGCCGGCGCTGCCGGCGGTGGAAGGCGATGAGCTCGGTGAGGTCCACATCGCTCAGGCCGTCGCCATAGGTGCAGCAGAAGGTTTCCCCGCCGACATATTTGGCGATGCGCCTCAGGCGGCCGCCGGTCATGGTCTCCTCGCCGGTGTCCGCCAGCGTCACGCGCCACGGCTCCACGGCATTGGCGTGATAGATCGTGTCGCCGGAGCGGAAGTCGAACGTCACGTCGGCATTGCGCAGGCCGTAAGTGGCGAAATATTCCTTGATGACATTGCCCTTATGGCCGCAGCAGACGACGAAGTCGGTGAGGCCGTGGGAGGCGTAGAGCTTCATCAGGTGCCACAGGATGGGCTGCCCGCCGATCTCCACCATGGGCTTGGGCCGCACGCTGGTTTCCTCGACGAGCCGCGTGCCTTTTCCGCCCGCAAGAATGACAACCTTCATGGCGCCGCTCCTTCAAGAGGGATCCTGGATCAGGGTCGCGCTGGCCCGCGCGGGTCGATGATCTCGACTTCGGGAATGGGGACGATGAAGCGCCCGCCCCAGTCGGCGATATGCTTCATCTGCTCCATGATCTCGGACTTCAGGTTCCAGGGCAGGATCAGCAGATAGTCCGGCTTCATCTCGTCGATCATTTCGACGGGGAGGATGGGGATGTGCATGCCGGGCGTGTAGAGCCCATGCTTGTAAGGGTTGCGGTCCACGGTGAAGTCGAGGAAATCGGTGCCGATGCCGCAATAATTGAGCAGGGTGTTGCCCTTGCCCGGCGCGCCGTAGCCGGCGATGCACTTGTTCTCGTTCTTCAGCGCAATCAAGGCGGAGAGCAGGTTCCTTTTGCTCTGCCGGACCCGCTCCCCGAACCGGGTATAGGCGACGCGCCCCTCAAAGCCGGCATGGCGCTCGCGCTCCAGCACCATGTCCACACGCGGCGCGCGCGCATGGGCGCTGCTATCCGCATGGGTGAGATAGATCCGGAGCGACCCGCCATGGGTGGGAAGCTCCTCCACATCGAACACGTCGAGGCCGTGGTGCCGGACGACGCGCTGGGCGGTGAGCAGCGAGAAATAGGAGAAGTGCTCGTGGTAGATGGTGTCGAACTGGTTCTCCACCATCAGCCGTTCGAGGTGGGGGAATTCCAGCGTGACGACGCCCTCCGGCGCCAGGAGCCGCTTGAGGCCGGCGACGAAATCGTTGAGGTCCGGCACGTGCGCGAACACGTTGTTGCCGATGATGAGGTCTGCCGGGCGCCCCTCCGCGACGAGCTGCTGCGCGAGCTCCAGGCCGAAGAACTCCCCGACGATGGGAATGCCCTTCGCCCGCGCCGCGTCGGCCACATTCGCCGCCGGCTCGATGCCGAGCACGGGAATGCCCAGGGGCAGGAAGTGCTGGAGGAGGTAGCCGTCATTCGCCGCGATCTCCACCACCCTGCTGTTCTCGTGAAGGCCGAGCCGCCGGGCGATCATCTCGCAATAGAGCCGGGCGTGCTCCACCCAGGAGGGGGAGTAGGAGGAGAAATAGGCGTATTCGCAGAAGATCTCGGCCGGGCTCACATAATCCCGGAGCTGCACCAGCCGGCAGTCGGAGCACACCATCACATGGAGCGGAAAGTACGGCTCCATCTCATCCAGCCGGTCCACCTGCACGAAGCTCTGCACCAAAGGCGACATGCCGAGGTCCACGAATGTTTCGCTTAAGGGGGAGCCGCAATGGCGGCAATGACAGGTTCCGCCCGCGCGCGTGCCGGGGCCATTCGGGAACCCGATCTGAGAGACCTCATTCCGGATCGCGCCTTGAGGATCGAGCTTGTTCACGGTGGATTTCCGGTGGACCTGAATTTGAAGTGTGAACCCGGGACGGATGCACCGCGAAGTACCGAAAACGGCCGTTTTTCGCGTGTGCGAGACGCGGCCTCCAAATCGGAGCGTAGGGGCATCAGCCGAATGGCTTGGCCTCCTATACGATCTGATAAGAAGCGGCCGGCAGACCGAACCGAACCGACAAGCTCCGGCTTACCCGCGCGAGCCGCAGGAACGGCCATTCGGCGACGGCACGCGCATAATCCTGCGGGGTCGGCAGGGCCGACGCCTTCGCCAGCCAGTCGAGATGCTGGTTCAGGAGCGTGAGCTGCCGGCGCGCCCGCCACAGCAGCAGATAGCGATAATAGAAGTGGAGGTGCCGCTTGCGGCACTTCAGATATTCAGCCTCGCTATCGAAAACCTTCGGGCCCCACCGGTCTATCAGTTGCAGCTCGGACCACATCTTCAGATGATTGGGCGTCGCCAGCGTGGACGTGACGGAATGCTCATGCAGGCGGGTGATCACCAGGGGCTCGTGCACATAGGCGTACCGGCTTTTGCAGAGCACGCGCATGGCCGCATCCATGTCGATGGAGAGAAGCCGGGTGCCGTGGAATTCCGTGTCGTAGAAGGCTTCCGGCATGGGGCCGGCCCGCTTGCGGTACAGGCAGTGCAGATGCGGGAAGCCGTGGATGGCATTGAGCAGCGAGCCGCGCACGATGGCGCGCCCGTCGAACACGTCGCGGTCGCGCGGCAGTTCCGCGCCGAGAAGGGTTTCGTTCGCCCATTCCTGGCAGCCGATGATGTCGACGTCCTTATGCCGCTCGCCCATGGCCACCATCTTCTCGATGCCTTGCGAGAGGATGAGATCGTCCGCCGGCAGGATGCGGAAATAGGCCGCCCTGCGCGGCACGAGGCGCAGCACCGCGTTCCAATTGTCGAGCATGGACAAGGTTTTTGCATTGCGCGCGACCATCAGTGGAACACGGCCGTCGGCAAAGCGCGCGATGATGTCGGGGGTCGCATCGGTGCTCGCATTGTCGAGCACGCAATGCACGATGTTGGGATAGGTCTGCGCCTGGACGCAGGCCATGGTCTCGGCGAGGAAAGGCGCGCCGTTATAGACCGGCGTCGCGATTACCACGAGGGGCCAGCCCGCCTCGCCTTGCGAAGATTGAGCCACCATGGGCCGGGCCTCCAGCTTCATAGGTCTGCCAGGACGGTCCCAGCCCCCGCGGACAGAGGACCACGATCCGCTGCCGCACCGGCTTTACTTGTCTTCTGAGAACAGGCGATTGGACAGCAAAGCCGCCTCGGTGCGGTTCTTCGCCTTCAGCTTCTTCATGATGTTGCGGACATGCACCTTCACCGTGCTCTCGCACATGTTCAGCTCATAGGCGATGAGCTTGTTGGGCATGCCCTTGCGCAGCGCCTTGGCCACGGAGAGCTGGCGGGCGGAGAGCGAGAACGTGTCTTCCACCTCTGAGACGATCTTCGTCCCGTTGAAGCTTGCCATGGCCACGAGGCTGGATGCGGGCACGAAAATCCCGCCCACAATGACCAGATGGAGGATCTGCACCGCCACCTCCAGTGAGACACTGGTGGGGATGTAGGCGCGCGCACCGCTTTCAAGTGCCTTGAGGATGCGCTCCGGCTCCTCGCGGTCCGACATGACCGCGAACATTACGGGCGGCTCGAGGGCCTGAAGCTCGGTGAGGCCTTGCTCGGCGGCGGCAAGCGCAGCGTCCGACCCCTCCCCGCTGGGCATGCACAGAAGGACGATGGCCGCATCGGAGCGGTCCGGCGCGTCCTGCCAGTCGGCAACGCTGTGATAGATTCTAAAGATGCTCTCCCGGTCCAACGACCGCAGTGCAGCAAGCAGGCACTGGCTGAACAGGACGCGGGGTTCGATGACCGCGACCACCGGAGATTTCTGCAAGCTTCGATCAAGCTCATCGCATGCGGCTGGAAAGCTGATGCATCCATCTTGGGGAGGCATAGCCATTCGCCGCGCTTCGGATATCCCATTGACATGTGCTGTAGCCATGGTCGCCACCTTCGAAGCGCTGACGGTTTCGGATGCGCGCGCAATCCAATATAGGTGAGATGGACGCCGGCGCACATACACCCAAAGGATGTAGATCAGATCAAATAAGCCAATTTCGAGTAGTTATCCTCCTGGATGTACCTGAAAATACAAGGGTAATTATCAGAGATCATGAAAACAAAAATCAAATCCTGGAAAATATATTATAATTCAGGCCACGTGGACCTGAATTTCATTCAAGATACTGCATGCAATCGAGCAAAGCGAGAACGCGGCGCCGAGCGCTTTCGTGCACCGCACAAGTTCGGGGAGAACCACACTGCACTGCGAAATGCAAATAAAATCTACAGGATATTGGCTTTATTTACTCTTATATTTGTAATTAAGACCCATTTCTGGATCAGAAACGGAGGAAATATATGAAAGATTGTCTATATTTTCTTTCTCACTATATAGATTAATAGATCAATACCCCGCGATTTGAGAAGCGGGTTTTTTACAGACAAGCTTCGAAATTACTGAGAATCTATACGATGCATGAATTGTGTTTCACGTCTTCGTGTCACAAGCGTTACTCTACGTCATAATTGCTGCCCCGTTCCAGGCCAATGGAACCCTGGAACGTGGCGGGATTCATGTGGTGCGGGGGCATCTCTGACCTCGGAAAACATATGATCCGGGCCTGTTTTCCCGCACGCGCCGGCGACGTGTGCGGTGCCGTTCAAAACGCGGCGCTCGAAGTACAAACACCATGTTTCGCGCCCGCATTCCTCGCTAAACCCGCTTGGGCGAACACAGGCGAAGCATCAAGCCGATAAAATGCCGCCGACACGGTCTTCAGGGGACGACTACCCAGAAAGGCGTACCCATGACCATCGGTATGAGGGATCCAGGATCCCGTCCGGTGGATCCGCCCTTACGCCCCGCACGGCCAAGCCTTGTCCAGCGGGCCGGCGGAAACTGACAACCATCGGCGTGAATATGCAAGCGCCTCTTAAGGCCAGCATTCGCCGCAAAAGGCCATGGTCCGGACCGCCGGCATCACCGGCCCGCATGATGGCCGCAATGTCGCGACACCGCCTCCCTTTGGAGACGTTGCACCGGCGCCCCCTTCCATTACCCTTCCACCATCATGTTCCCGGTGAAGGCTGCCATGTCCCTGTCTTCCTTCACCGGAGCACGAACGCACATCGACGCGTCGGAGGTGCGCATGAGCCATTCCCGTCTCGGGAGAACCGCATCACGCAAGGCCGGCTCGCCCGACAGGGCTGAACGCCGTTCACCACCGCACGCCTGATCGGGAGCGATCTCGCAGGCTCACCTGTGAGCTCGCTTATGTTCATGTCGCTGACGCTGCCGACCAATCGAACCACCGGCCTCGGCCCCGGAGATCCGCGGCTCAATCTCGAGGATGGCAAGCGGTTCCTGAGCGCGTCGGAAATCTCCGCCTTCCTGCGCCGCCATGCGTATTTGATCCTCATCCCCATGGCCGCGGCCCTGGTTCTTGCGGTGATCTATGTGGAGTTCGCGACGCCAATCTACACCGCGCGGGCGCAGCTCATCATCGATCCGAGAATTCCCGAGCAGCTCCGTGTCCAGACGGGAGACCAGGTGGCGTCCCTCGACACCGCGCAGGTGGAGAGCCAGATCGCCGTCCTGCGCTCCGAGCGCATCGCCACCATGGTCATCGACAAGCTCGGCCTGATGGATGCCCCCGATTTCCAGCCGCGCTCCTCGCTTCTCGGCTGGCTCATGGGCCTGTTCCATACCGAGAAGGCCCCCGGTCCATTGTCGAAACTGGAGAAGGAGCGGCGCACCATAGAGACCTTCGCCGAGGGCCTCGATGCGCGGCGGGCCGGCCTGTCCTACGCCATGGATGTCTCGTTCAGCTCGCCGAACCCCGTGCGGGCAGCCGAAATCGCCAATGCCACGGCCGAAGCCTATATCCAGGACCAGCTTGCGGCGCGCTCCCAGGCCGCGCGGGTGGGCGGAGACTGGCTGGAGCAGCGCACCCTCGAACTCCGCACCCAGATGAATGCCGCCGCACGCGCGGTGCAGGAGTTCAAGGCCGGCCACGATTACCGCATCCTCAAGCGCCCCACGGAGGCGCAGGCGGCAACGGGAGCGCCCTCCCCGGCCCTGCCGCGCAACACCCTCGAAGAGCTGGAAACCACAGCCTACATCTATCGCCGTGTCTATGAGAGCTTCCTGCAAGGCTTCACGGAGGCGGTGCAGCGCCAGTCCTTCCCGGTCTCGGACGCACGCATCCTCACCCCCGCGACCGCGCCGCTGGCGCCGAGTGAGCCGCGCAGCAAGCTCGTCCTCGCCCTCGGCGCCCTGCTGGGCACCATGGTGGGCTTCAGCCTCGCCCTCGCCCGCCACCATCTCGACCGCAGCGTGCGCGGGCCGCATCAGCTCCGTGCCGAGCTTGGAATCGAATGCCTGGGCCAGCTGCCCGTCCTGCCGGGGGTGCCCGGGCTTGATCCGCCGCGCCGTGCGCTCTCCGGGCCGTCCCGCGAGACCACGCCCACCGCGCCCGCCGCCATGGTGACGGCGCACCAGCCGCCGCCCGAGGGCCATCATTATTTCGACGAGGTGCTGAAGCCCGTCACGTCGCGGTTCCGCGACGAACTGCTCGGCGTGAAGACCCTGATCGAGATCTATGGGCGGTCGAGCCCGCTGCATTGCTTCGGCGTGACCTCGGTGAATGCCGGCGAAGGCAAGAGCACCATCGCCAGCAATCTCGCCACCCTGTTCGCCGCATCCGGCCAGCGGGTGCTGATCGTGGACGCGAACCTGCGCAGCCGCTCCTTGACGAAGAAGGTGTCACCCAATGCGCCCTTGGGCCTGTCCGAAGTGCTCCGGGGCCTCGCCCCCCTTGGCCAGGCGGTGGTGCCTGTGGCGCGCGGAAGGGTGGACCTGCTGCCGGCGGCGGGAGCGGAATCCAGCATAGGCGGCAATGAGGTGGTCAGCTCCGACGCCGTGCACCTGCTGCTGCTGGAAGCCGTGCAGGCCTATGACATCGTCATCGTCGACCTTCCGCCCCTGATGCCCATGGATGCCGCACTGACACTGAGCGCGATCCTCGACGGGGTGGTCATCGCGGTTCAGTCGGGAGCGACCTCCATCGACGCCCTCGGAGAGGCTGTCCATTGGCTGGGAGCGGCGCGGGCGAAGATTCTGGGCGCCGTGATCACCAAGGCGGAAGCGTAGGGCGGATCGACGTTCACTCGTCTCTGGATCGCCTCAAAGAACCACCGTCATGGCTGTAAAGAGCGAGGATCGTTCGCCATTCTAAGTATCGATCCACCCAGGGTCATCCGGCCGCGCCGAAAGCCTGCCTCTCAACCCGGAACCACACCCCGACAGGCCCAGGCCACGGCCGCGAAGGAGCGGGGGCCGTCAGGCTGCTCGGCCTCGTAGGCGGCCCGCACCGCCGCCTCGGCCTTGGCCCGGCGCGCCGGATCGAGCCCCGCCGCATACTTGCCCAGTGGCCCCTCGCCGGCGGCGATCGGCTCCCAATAGTCGGCAAAGTTCTCGTACTCCATGCGGATCAGGAGCGAGGTCTGCTCCACCTCCGCAAGGCCCTGCGCGAGGAAGCTCTGCCGCATCTCGCCCGGCCGCATCATGGGCTGGAAGCAGTACTGGCTGCGCACCCGCCGAGCCTCCTCATCCTGCGCGGCAACCGTGTCCAGCATCATGCGCATGTTGGACATCCCGCCGAGATGGTCCCACACCGCCGCCGCGACCACGCCGCCGGGTCGCACCACGCGGCGCATCTCGGCCACCGCCTTGTCGGCGTCGGGCACAAAATGGAGGACGAGCAGCGCCAGAGCGCGATCGAACCGGCCATCGGGGAACGGGATGGCGCAGGCATCACCCTGCTGAATGGTGATGCGCGGATCGGTGTTTCGCCTCTGCGCCTCCTCGACGAAGACCGGCGAATAGTCGATGGCCGCGACCTCGTCCACCTCGGCCGCCTGGGGCAGCGCAAAGGTCAGGCTGCCCGTGCCGCACCCGACATCGAGCACCCGGTCGCCATCCGCCACGCCGGCAAAATCGAGGAACGGCCCCGCCAGCATCTGGCTCCAGCGGCCCATGAGCCGGTCGTATCCGGCAGCGCTGCGGACGGTGAAGTTCGACGGCATGACGATCCCCTCTTCTGCAGCAGCGCATGCGCGCTCCTGCATGCGGGCCTCCCGCCGGCAGTCAGCTTATCAAGAATCCGGCGGCCCGCTTACCGGCTGCTCCGCCCCGCGACCGCCGGCGCTGTCTCCGCCGCCTGCACCGGCGGCCCGTCCCCCGGCAGAGGCAGGTCGATCTTCACCGTATCGCCCGGCTCCACGAGCGTGGTTTCAGAGGCCTGGATCTCCACCGGCCGGCCATCCACCTGGCGCACGATGACATAGGTGGGCAGAAGGCGCCGCCCCCTGATGTGGTCCGCCAGCAGGCGGGGGGCGATCACCTCCGCCTCGTAGAGCAGCTTCTGGCCGGTGACGGTCTTGTGCTCGATCTGTTCCAGCTTGGCCTGGGTGTCGCGCAGATCGAGGGTGACTTCGTTCACTCTCTTATTGCGCAGCTCGATGAGCGCGATGTCCGTCTTGCTGGCCTCCTGCCGCACGCGCAGGAGCTCCGTCTCCAGGCGCAGCCGGTCCCCCTGGATCTGGGCGATGCCGCGCTCCAAGGCGAGCTGGCGGGGGGTGATGACGTAGCCTTTCTCCACAAGGGTGGCGACGCCCTCCAGTTCCTTGCTCACCAAGGCCAGCTGCTTGTCCTGCGTGACCAGCTGCGCTTTCAGGGATTCCGCCTCCTTGCCGAGGAAGGTCTTCAGCTCCGCCAGGGCGTCTGCCTGCGCTTTGAGGGCCTCGTTGCGCGCCTGGAAGATCAATTGCTCCTGCTGCATGAGGAGGATGATCGGCCGCTCTGCCTCGCGGCGCTTGAGCTCGGCCGGAAACTCTATCTCAGTTGCATCCTTGAGCTCGGCCTGAAGGCGGGCGCGGCGGCCGCGCAGAGCATCGGTTTCATGGTTGAGCAGGCTGATATCGCCTTCGGCCGCGATGGCGTCCCGCCCGAGCCGCATCAGCCCCGCATCGGAAGGGCGCAGAACGCCGCCGGCAATGGCGGTCGCCTGGAGCACGGTCAATCCGGGCTTGAAGGGATAAGGGCCGGGCTTGGCCACCTCCCCCGACACAAAAAAGGGCCTGAACAGCACCACCTCCACCGCCGTGTCCGGCGGTTCCAGAAGCCCCATGCGGGCCTTGAGGCGCTCGCCGATGCTCCGGGCGATCTCGCTGGTCATAAGGCCCTCGGCGGGCACCTCGCCGACCAGGGGGATGGAGAGATTGCCCTCGGCGCCCACGGTGAATTCGGCGCCCAGCGCCTCCCATTCGAAGATCTGGTCCTGGGAGGCGCGCCATTCATAGACCTTCAGGCGAATGCGGTCCTCAGGACCGAGCCGATACTCCATGCCGGCGGCCGCCACGGGCCTACCGGAAAGAAAGGTGGAAAAAACCGCCGCCAACAGAATTGCGGCGAGGCCAGCGCGCCGGAAGAGAGCCCCTGGTCCGGAATCCTGCGGTGTCTCATGTTCCATTGGGATGCTCCCTTACCCGTCGCGTCTAAAGCTGGAGAATGTATTCGGGCTCGATGCGTCCCCCCATCAGGTGGCGGGCGCCAAGGAGGTTTCCCTTCAGGCGGCCGCGCCGGTCCACATAGGGTTCTGGCCGGATGCTCCTGACCACATTCGAGACCACGTTCCGGCAGATGAGGTCGGCCGCGAACAGGGCCGGCATGGTCCCTTTGCGCACCAGATAGATGGGGTTGATGATCTGCGAGTAGCCGAAGCGCACGCCACTGACGCGCCCGCCCTTCAACCCGAGATGCACTCCGATGAGGGTGGCGATCCGCACCACCCGCCCCCGGCGCCGCAGCTGGCTGGTGAAGTCAATATCCTCCTGCCAGCCGTAAAGGGGAAGGCGCTCGTCGAAGCGCAGGTCGCCGATGAGGGCGGCGCGGATCGACATGTTGCAGCCATAGGCACCCGGCTCGTCCACCGGCGGGTGGCGGCGCGGCGGCGAGGACGCGGCCGCGGCGAGGATCGCACAGCCTTCCTCGAAGCTTAGTCCGGCATCGTGGGCGCCGTCGCGCAGCACATCGCCCATGAGGACGGCAAACCCCGGATTCTGCTCGAACGCCTCGACGACGCTGGCGAGATAGTCGTCGGCCGGCAGGAAGTCGTCGTCGAAGAAGGTGAGGATGTCAAAACCGCCGGCGGCAGCCATGGCCCGGTTGCGCTGGGCGCAGAGGCCGTTCGCGCCGAACACGTCGCGGCGGCGATACCGGCTTGGCACATAGCTCCCCGCATGGCTTTCGTCGGGGGCGGAGACGATCACCTCGTCCGGCGGCCTGTGTTGGTTCTCAAGATGCGCGAGCAGGCGGTCGGCCACGTCCCTTCGCCCCAAAGTGGGGATGATCACCACCAGCTTCATTTGTCGGCCTGCCAATTGACTCTGTCGGGCGCCCCGGAGCGGGATATCTGATGGCTCTATGCTACCCTTGGACGGCCCTCCGCGGAGCGCCCCAATCCAGGCAAGCGGCATCGGCGAACGGGATGATCACGCCCGCCTGCGAGCGCCGATAGGCGTAGCGCGCGCCGCGCCACTGCTCCTAAGGGGGTGCGCCGGCATCATTCTGCTCTCTTTTGCCCGCCCGGACCGAATGGGACGATGGTTCAATGTGTTGCGCCCTTCATGGACAGGCTGCGCCGATGATCCAGGCCGACGAGCGATGACCCTATTGTCCACCGGCGTCCCGCCGGTCGCCGACCTGGTGGAGCACACGGTCGGCCTGACTGCCTCAAGGCCCGCCCCCCGTGCCGTCGAGCGCGCGGGAAAGATCGCCCTCGTCCATGATTGGTGCCCAGATTTCCGGGGCGGGGAGCGGGTCCTGTCCGAGCTGTGCCGTCTCACGGGTGGAACGGACATCTTCACCCTCTTCGATTTCCTGCCGCGGGAGATCAAGGACGAGCATTTTCGCGATGTGACCTTCCACACCTCCATCGCCAACGGGCTGCCGGGCGTGCGGAAATATTATCGCTCGCTCTTCTTCGCCTGCCCCTTCCTGATGGAGCAGTTCGACGTCACGGGCTTCGACACGGTGATCACCTCCTCGGCCGCCTTCGCGCGCGGTGTGCTCACCCGCCCGGACCAGCCGCACATCTGCTACGTCCACAGCCCGATCCGCTATGCCTGGGACGAGCAGTTCACCTATCTGGCCGAAGGGCGGCTCGGCTATGGCCCCAAGGGCCTTCTGTTCCGCTATCTGCTGCACCAGATCCGCACCTGGGACACCCGGACCGCGCACGGGCCGGACGTGATGCTCGCCAATTCCCGCTATGTGCGCGACCGCATCCGCCGCATCTATGGCCGCGACGCGCAGGTGGTGCATCCGCCGGTGAAGACCGGCGCGGCCGAGCTGGAATACTTCCCCTACAAGGACGATTATTACGTCACCGCCTCCTTCCTTGCCCCCTACAAGCGCACCGATCTGGTGATCCGCGCCTTCAACGAGATGCCCGCGCGGCGTCTCCTGGTGGTGGGCGAAGGGCAGCAGTCGGCGGGCTTGCGGGCGCTGGCGGGGCCGAATGTCACCTTTGCCGGCTATCTTCCTCGGCAGGACTATGTGCGGGCGGTGGGGCTGGCGCGCGCTCTGGTGTTCGCCGGCTGCGAGGATTTCGGCATCGCGCTGGCGGAGGCGCAGGCCTGCGGCACGCCGCTGATCGCCTTCGGCCGGGGCGGCGCCCGAGACATCGTCCGCCCGCTGGGCGGGAGCGGCGAACCGACCGGCCTGCTGTTCCCGCACCAGACGGTGGAGGCGGTGCGGGCGGCCGTGGAGCGGTTCGAGCTTGAGGCCGCCACCATCACGCCCGCCGCCTGCCGGGCCAATGCCGACCGCTTCTCGGTGGAGCGCTTCCGCACCCAGATGGAGAACGCCATCGACCGGGCCATCAGCCTGCATGAGGAGCGGTAGGCTGCATCGCCATTTAGCGAACAGATAATCTTCGCTCCCCAAAGACATCCGTCATGCCCAGGCTTGTCCCGGGCATCCGCGCTTATCCGTTGAGTGCGGACTTGGCGGGGCCACGTGGATGGCCGGGACAAGCCTGGCCATGACGGCTGATCCATCACATGGCGAGGTACGCGGCCGGCGCATCCGCCGGTGCTTCATCCTCCACCGGCAGGCCGTCCGCCACCGCCATGGCGCGCAGATAGAGTTGCGCGGTCGTGCTCCAGGAAAAATCCGCTGCCCGCGCCCGCCCCCGCGCCACCAGACCGGCACGTAGTGCGTCCTCGTTCCGCAGCCGCAGGAAGCTGTCGAGCCACGCTTCAGGGTCCGTGGGCGAGGCGTAGAGCGCTGAATCGCCGCATATTTCCGGCAGGCTTGCACGGTCCGACACCACCACCGGGCAGCCGAGCGCCATGGCCTCCAAAGGCGGCAGCCCGAACCCCTCCACGAAGGAGGGGAAGGCGAGGCACAGGGAATCCTGCAGGAGCGCGGCCAAAGCGGCATCCGGCAGGCGGCCGAGCGCCTGGACATTGTCGGCCCGCGCGATCCCGGCGCTCTGGAAGACATGGGGATCCGCATGCCCCGCCAAGGCGATGCGCAGGCCCGCTTCCGCCAGCCGCCCGGCAATGGACAGGACGAGGCCGACATTCTTGTGGGGCGCCTGGCTGCCGAGAAGCACGATGGTGTCGCGCCCTGCCGCGGCGCAGGTCACTTCGGTGTGTGCGGGCGTCCATTGCAGGGCGTGCTCGTGGCCGTTGGGCGCGACGAGCAGCTTTTCCGCCTTGCAGATGCCGTGGGCGACGAGCTGGTCGGCGGAATAATGCGACACGGTCGCGACCCTGATCGCCGAGCGCCCGAGCGCCGGCATCAGCGCCCGGTACAGCATGCGGAACGGCCTGGAATAGCTGGCGGGAAAGGCGCGGGTGTTCACATCGTGGATGCAGACGATGTGCTTGCGGGCGAGCAATGGTCCGGTATTGGTCAGGCTGATGGTCCCGCCCCGCGCGCGGCCCGCAAGAACCGCCTGCTCCCACGCATGCCCGCCGGCACCGCCCACGATGTGCGTGCGGATTGCCGTCAGGGGCAGCGGGTCGAAGATATCGGGCGGCGCCACCAGCTCGATCTCCAGGTCGCGTGCCAGCGGGTGGCCTTGGGCCATCTGCCGGTCCAGCGCCTGCACCACCTCCCGCCCGTAGCGCTGCACGCCCGTCACCGGCTGGGTCAGGAAGCGTCCGTTGATGGTCCAATGTCGGATCATGGGGCCGGTCCAACGGCATCGCGCCGCAACATCAGCAGGTACACCCGCGCGCACCCGCGGGCGCCATGGCGAACAGTTTGCCCGTGCAGGCGAAAAAGGCTGCGGTGCCCGGCGCGGGACGACCGCGCCTACGCCCCTTGGCGGACCCTCGCGCCCTTTGGGCGCTGTTGGTGATGGGCGGCATCGCAGCAAGAGTGATTTTCCGCTGCGCCTCCGGGCGCTTGTCCCCGTTTGAAGGCCGGCCGCGCAGATGAGCATCTCCCCCCGCGTGGCGATCGACGACGCGCAGGCCCTCCCCCTCCCTCAGCGATCGGGAAGCATGGAGCGCGGGGGCGCCGGCGTGCGCCGCTGGGCGATCAACGGCGATTTCGTCACGCTGCGCTCAACCGGCGTCGCCCGCTATGCGCGCGAAGTGACCCGCGCCCTCGATGCCCTCGTTGCCGCGCAGCATCCCCTGGTCCGGGGGGTGGAGCTGACCCTCATCTGCCCCAAGCCCCCCGCAGAGGCGTTCGATCATCTGGCGCTCAAGGTGGTGCCGGAATTCCAGCGCCCCCGCCTGCCCCAGGCCTGGGTGCAACTGCAACTGCCCCGCCATGTGCGCGGCGGGCTGGTCAGCTTCTGCAACCTCGCCCCGGTCGCCGTGCGGCACCAGATCGTCTGCATCCACGATCTCCAGACCCGGCTCGCGCCGGAGAGTTATGGGCGGCTGTTCCGCCTCGCCCACCGGCTGATCCTCCCCGCGCTCGGGCGGCGGGCGGCGGGCATCACCACGGTCTCGAACATGTCCCGCGACCAGTTGATCCGGTTCGGCGTCGCACCGGCGGAGAAGATCCGCGTGACCTATAATGGCAGCGACCATGCCCTGCGCTGGCGGGCGGAGCGCACCGTGTTTGATTTTGCGCCGAAGCGCCCGTTCGTCCTGTGCCTGGGCCGGACGGAGGCGCACAAGAATCTGGACCTCCTGCTGCGGCTCGCCGCCCCCCTCGATGCGCTCGGCGTGGACCTCGCTATGGCAGGCGACGTGGGGCCGGAAATCCTTCAGCGCATCGATGGCGCGGGAAACATCCGCCTGCTGGGGCGCATCGAGGATGATGTCTTCGCCGCGGCCTTGTCGCAGGCGCTGTGTTTCCTGCTTCCCTCGCGCATGGAAGGCTTCGGCCTGCCGGCGGTGGAAGCCATGGCGCGGGGATGCCCGGTGATCGCCTCCAGCGCCCCCTGCCTGCCGGAAGTCTGCGCCCATGCGGCGCTCTATGCCGATCCCGACGATACGGGCGCCTGGATCGCGGCGGTGGCGCGGCTGATGTCGTCGCCCGGGCTCCGGCGGGACCTCATCGCGGCAGGGCATACGCGCGCCCGCGCCTTCACCTGGCGCGGCATCGCCCTCATCTATCTCTCCCTGATGGCGGAGTTGGACGGGCTGTCCCAGGGCGCAGACCAGCCGGAATTCCAAGCCGTCCAACCCTAGTCGGCCCCCCGCGCCCGCAACCGCCTCCGCATCGACCACCGCGCGGCCATCCCACGGGCGCTCGCGGCCGCACGGCGGATGGCGAGGAGGAGAAGGGCTGCTTCCGCATGCAGCGGATGGTCGGTCCATTTCAGGCTGATGGCCCACACCAGGACCGCGCCCGCACCGACTGCGATGGCGACCGGGATGGGCAGGTGGAAATCGAACCCGTTGAGGGCCACGGCGAGGGCAGGAACAGCGGAACTGGCGGCCGCGACGATGGCGCTCTTGCGCAGCGCTCCCGCCAGTTCGCCTGCGTTAAACACGATATGCCGCCGGAGGAAATAGAGCGAGACGCCCGCCTGGAGGGCGACCGCCGCCACCCAGCCGAAAGCCATGGCGAAGAGCCCGAAGAACGCGGCAGCGGTCATCAACGATCCGCCAAGCACCAGCACGATGAGCGAGCCGAGCATGGTATCGCGCACGCCGCCGGCGGCCACCAGAAGCGGATAGGCGAGGACGGTGGGAAACGAGAGCAGCAGGCCAAGCGCCATGATGCGCACCAAAGGCGTGATGGCGCCCCATTGCTCCCCCAGCAGGAGGAGCACGATGGGCTGCGCGAGGAACGCCAGCACGATCAGCGCCGGCCACTGGACGGCGGTGATGTAGGTGATGCCGTGCAGATAGACCGGCTTCAGGCTGCGGCCCGCGCGCACTTCCGCGGCCATGGCGGGCAAGGCGATGGGAAGCAGCCCGGTGAGCAGGCATTTGTCGGGAAGCTGGCACACGAGGGCGGCGCGGCTATAGAGGCCGACGGCGGTGAAATCGAGGATGCGCCCCAGCAGCAGCGAGGGCACGAACTCGTAGATCTTGCTCAGGAAACCGGTCGCGCTCGCATACGCGCCGAAGGATAGCGTGTCGCGCCAGTCGGCCAGGGAGGGGCGGAAGATCCAGAGTTCCCCGCGCAGCGCCACGGCGAGGATCGCTGCGGCGAGCGCGCCCGCGCAGGCGCCCCAGGCGAAGCTCATATAGGTGGCGCCGAGTATCGCGAGGCCCACGGTCACCGCCGCCGTGACAACCCCGCTCGCCACATTGACCATGGCGACCTTGGCGAAATCCATGTCCCGGCGCATCAACGCCAAGGGCGGGCCCGAGAACGGCCCGGCGAGAAGGCTCAAGGCGGTCACCTCGAGATAGAAGCGCAGCCCGTCCTTATTGTAGAAGCTCGCCATCGGCCCCGCGGCGAACCAGACCGCGGCCGCGACCAGGATGGACAAAAGCAGCATCACGCAGAAGGCGGTCTGCGTGCCGTGGCGCGTGAGGTGCCGCTGCTGGACGATGTAGCCGCTCACGCCGAAATCCCGCAGGCATTCGGCAAGGGCGACGGTGGCGGCGCCGATGACGGAGAAGCCGAATTCCTCCGGTGTCAGCAGGCGGGCCAGCACCGCGATCATAAGGAAATTGACGCTGATGACGACGTAACGCTCGGCGGCGGTGAGCAAAAGCGCTTGCCTGACACCAACCATGAAGGGCCCATCCTCTTCGCTTGGGAGCCACCACATGGCCCGCGCGCCCCGCTTCCCAGGGCATGTGAGCGTATCGCCGAACATGCATGCCGCGCCTTGGCCTAAACGCATGCTTCAGCGACACAAAAGACGTAGCAGGCCGTACTGCGGAACCTCGCCTGAGTGGGGGCCTCCCGCTCACGCATAGCCCATTCCGGGCCCACTCCAGATCCGCGCCCGCTTGTCCGCACGCAGGGTCGAGGCGATGGCCGCGTCCGCCCTCAGATGGGCGCGGCAGGCAAGGACGGTGGCAAGCGAGATGAAGAACAGGAGGCCGGGGTCCGCGCCGCCGCCCGCAATGGTGCCGCAGAGCAGCGCCGTCAGAGCGGCCGCGCGCACGCTGTCATGAAGCGCGATCAGCCCCCTATCCCCCCTGCTCCATGCCTCCCGTCCGGGCGCATAGGCCAGCGTCGCCACGAGCGCGGCCTGAAGCAGGGCACCGAGGAGGCCGAGCTGCGAGAGCACCGAGATGACCCAGTTGGACGAACGCGAACTGCCGAGCCCGATCCCCAGGGCATAGGTGTCGAGGAATGATTGCAGGCTCCGGGCGTTCCAGAAGGTGCGCTCCAGCGCCGAGCTGGAGGTGGACTTTTCCAGGATGGTGGTGCGGAACAACCCCTCGAACGCCTCGAATGCGTGCCGGTCGCGCACCAGGATGGCGAGCCCCACGGCAGCGCAGACGACGCAGAGCGCCAGCAAGGCGACGTCCGCCCGCGAGACCCGCCCCGCCGCCAGGGAACAAGCCAGGCTCAGCATGAGGAGCAGGAACAAGATGCCGAACCCCACATAAGCGGTGGTGGAGGTGGAGAGCAGCACCAGCACCAGCAGAACCATGGCGAGCACGAAAGCGGGGCGCGAGCCGGTGGATTTCCAGTAGGTGAAGCTGAAGGCGAGGGAGGCAAGGGCGGCCGCGCCGAAGGAAGACGCTTCCGAATAGAGCCCGACAATGCGCCAGAAGCCGGCCTGCTCCACCTCGGTCACCAGTGCATAGGTCGCGGTGCGAAGCGGCAGGAACACATCGCCCGCGCCCATCATCTTGCTCGCGAGGTCGATGACGCCGGCGGCGGCGTTGATGCCCGCCCAGGCGAAGAAGCCCTTGCGCACGGCGTTAAGGGCGTCCCTGCGCAGCAGAAGCACGCTCATGGCGAGAAACGCCATGGCGCCGAGGGCGAAATAGGCGGTCTGGGTGAAATTGCCGGATACCGGCGCAAGTGGCACCTCGAAGACGAGGCCATGCTCGCGCATCGGAATGAAGGCGCTGGTCCGCCCGGCGAACAGCCGGGGCAGGATGAGCGCGCCGCAGACCGCATAGAGGGTGAGGAGGCAGACGATCCAGGCCGGGCGATGGAGCTGGAAGACGATGGTGAGCTCACGCCAGATGCGGCCCCGCATGAGCATGGAGGCGAGGAGGAGGAGCACGAACACCATGTAGATGAGCGGAGACGACCCGCCCACCGCCCCGAGCGTTGCGATGGCCGTGGAGCCGAAGGCGATGGAGGTGATCAGGGCGACCACCAGGGGCGCGCCCAGCAGCCGCCCGAACACCAGAAGGGCACAGCACAGCGCCAATCCTACGAAGGATGGTTGCATCGCCCCCCACTCCTCCTGTCTGATGGTGCGGGTTGCTCTGCTGGCCGCGGCGGGGCGCCTCGGGCGCCGCCAGGGGTGCGCGGGGACATCGCCGGGCCTGCATCATGGGGAGGCGACGCCGTGCCTTGGCTTCTGGTCTGCGGGATTGGCCTCGCGTTCGGCTTCGTGTTCAGGGTCCCCGCGGTCCTCGCCATGGGCACCCTCCTGTTCGCCGCGGCCGTTGGCGCGGAGCGGCTGCAAGGGGCAGGCTGGGCCGATGCGGCCTTGTCCGGCTTCATCCTGCTGGCGCTGTTCGAGGGGGCGTATCTGGCGGGTGTGCTGCTTGCCGCCGGGCTGACGCGCATGAAGGCGCGACGGTCGCGCGGCGGCCGGCACTGAAGGGACGCGGGCGCGCCGCAATGTGGGGGTGCGGCGCTCACGAGGTGCGGTCGTAGCGCATCACCGCCGGAATGGTCTTCAGGAGAATGACCACGTCGTTTCGGAACGACCATTGGCGGACATAGGCGCAGTCCAGGGCCACCCGCTCGGGATAGGACAGGCTGCTCCGGCCGCTCACCTGCCACAGCCCGGTGAGCCCGGGGCGGGCTTTGAGATAATCCGATGCGCCCGCCCCGTAGCGCTCTAGCTCTTCCGCGACGATGGGCCTTGGCCCGACGCAGCTCATGTCGCCGCGCAGCACGTTGATGAGCTGCGGCAGCTCATCGATGCTGGAGCTGCGCAGGATCTTGCCCAAGGTCGTGATGCGGGGATCGTTCTGGAGCTTGCGAGTCTCCTGCCATTCCCGCGCGGCGTCCGGATTGCAGGCGAGATGGTGCACGAGGGCCGTGTCGGCGTCCCGGACCATGGTGCGGAATTTGAGGCAGCAGAACGTGTTGCCGTTCAGGCCGACGCGCCGATGGCCGAAGATCACGGGGCCGCCCGTGGTCACCTTGATCAGCAGCGCCGTCATGAGCATGAGCGGCAAGAGCATGATCAGCGCCAGGAGGGCAATGGGAATGTCCGTCGCCCGCTTGACCCAGCCGCCGATGCACGGCGCCGGAGACTGCCAGGACGAGAAGCCCGGCAGGGTGGGGAAAAAGCGCCGCGTCCCCTTCAGCGGGCTTCGCTCCATATCGACGGGATGAACCATGCTCGCGATCCTCTCGTTCGATACACGTTTCCGGCCTGGAACGCGGCTGAACGCATGGAGTGAACATCCGAAGAGCGTGTTGCCACGCTCCCCCTCCCCCGCCGTCTCGAAAAGCCCCCAGCCCGCCTCCCTTTTCTCGCATTTGCGAATGACACAATGGGCCGCAAAGCGTTCAACAGGCCAAAGCTAAGCTTAAGAATTCTGAGGCGCAGCGTGAAATAACGCTGCAACCATCTTCAATGCCGCGCCGCACCAAGGAAAGGGCTTAAAGGGCGTATAGCGCATCTTACGGGCACAGCCGCCCTACACACTTCTCGGTAGCGGCTATCGCACTTCGCGGCGCGCCTGATGCCCCCGATGGACGCACACCTTTCGGTCAGCGGGGCGCGCCCGTGGAAATCGTCTTCTTGACGGCGGAATAAGCGGGCTTGGTCTTGCCGAGCATCCATCCTCCTTGTGGACGAGCATCGAGCCGGACGAGCCCCATATAGGCCTCGAAATTCGGCGCCCAATACGTCTCGTCCAGCAGCTCGTAGATGTGCGCGGCCTCGACCTTATAAGGGCCCGACAATTCGCGAAGGCGCAGCATGGTCCGCCGCAGTCCCTCGGCCTGTTCCTTCTCGCTCTTCTGGCTGCCATTGGGATGGTTGAACTCGGTCACCCAGATGGGTTTTCCATATTCCACGAGCGTCTTGAAGGGTTCCTCCGGGTCTTCCCCATACATGTGCCAGACGGTGATTTCCCATTGGATGCCGTCATTATCGAGCCGCTCGAAGATGCCGAGATGCCCCCAGCCGGCGGTGCCGATGGCCCGCCGCACCGTCGGGCTCGCGGCGCGTGCGCCCTCCGTTAGCCCCCGCAGCGCCGCCGCCACCTTCACGTAGCGCGGGCCGTAATAATCCAGCGGCCCAACGCCGCCCGGCATGCCCCACTCACAGGGATACTGGGTGCCGTCATCGCGCATTTCGCAAGGGTGGATGAGGGCGAAGATCTCCATCTCGTTGCCGAGCTCCCAGACGGAGACGTCGTCCTTGAAGCGCGCCACGAAGGTCTCGGCCATGGCGTAGGCCTGCTTATGGATCTCGTCCTCGCTCAGCTTTTCGAGATCGAGGTGGGGGATGAGGATGGGAAGGATCTCCACCCCCCGCGCCTTCCCGGCTGCGATGAGCTTGGCGAGCGCATCCATCTGGTCTGTCGAGTACAGATCCACCCGGTAGGACTTCATGCCGAGGTCCTTCACCAGATCGAGCTGCGTCTCGATGCTCACGCCGGGATAGGACACCACCGGGTGGCCGTTTATCCCCCACATGAGATCGGCGCGGGCCGGCGCCGCATGTCCGAAGGTGACGCAGGCGAGGAGCGCGCAGGTCCGCGCGAGGAGCTTGGGTAAAAGCATCGGGCCTCCTGGAACCGGCGGGTTTGGGAAACCGGCCGCCGCCAGGAAGCGGGCATGCCGGCGCAATCGGCCCGGCGACCGGGCCGAATTCAGACGAGAGCGCGCTCCGATACGGGGCCAGGCGAGACTGCCCGCCGGCTCCATGGGCGCCGTGTGTGCATCGCCCAGTCGCTTTCTGGACCGGCGGTACACCCAACGGATGATGTCACACGCGCGCGGCGGCCGGTTTGGCTGATGCCTTCATGTCTGAGGCGAGCAGCCCGCCCCAGCGCGCGATGTAGCGTTCCAGCGACATGGAGCGGGCGTGCTCCTGCAATTGGGCAATCCTGCGCGTGCGCTCGGCGGCCGTCATGTCGACAAGCTGGCGCATTCCAGCAGCGATGTCGTCCACGGAACGAGGGTCCACGAGGATGGCGCCCGCATTGGCCGCTTCAAGAAGAGCGCCCTGCGAGCTGATGAGGGGAACGAGGCCGTTCTTCGCCGCCTCCAGTGCCGGCAGGCCGAAGCCTTCCAGAAGGCTCGGCAGCACGAAGCCCTTTGCGTGGCGATAGAGCCAGCGCAGCTCCGCATCGCGCAGATATCCCAGCCAGCGCACCCCTGGAGTCTCGTCCACCAGGCGCTCCACGGCGGCCGCGTCGTTGCCGCGGGGGCCGCACAGGACATATTCGAAGCCGCGCTCGCGCAGGCCGGAGCGCTGAAACGCCTCGATGCTGCGCTGGTGGTTCTTGCGCACTTCAAGGGCGCCGACAGTGAGGAGGAAAGGCGCCTTCATGTCCCTGGGCTCAACGTCCTCGCCCCGTTCGGAATCCGTACGGGTATAGAGCGGGATTACTTCCAGGAACCGGAAATCATCGCCGAAGAGCGAGACGAACTCCAGCCGCGACGCCTCGCTGACGAACACCATTCCGGGGCGGGCCGCGCTGATCAGCCGGTAGGCCTCGCGGTAGCGCTCCGCGGTGTTGCCGTCGAAGGCGTCCGGCAAGGTGAGCGGCCCCACATCGTGGCACAGCACGATGTCGCCGGGCGCGACGCCTGAGAAAAGCACGTAGAGCGGATCGAGAAACAGCGTTCGCTCGGTGGAGATGGCATTGCCGCGCCGGTGCAGCATGCGGCTCAGCAGTGGAAAGGCGAGCTCCAGCAGCATCGCGGTGCCAAGCAGGCGGCGCGTCACCCCCTGCGGCTCCGAACGCAGCCGTAAACGCCAATATCTCTGGGCCACAAACAATTCAGGAAAATGCCTGACTATGTCGCGCGTTACATAGTATGCGCCGGTTTTATTGATGAGAGAAAGCGAAAAATCTACAATATATTCACGCCGATGAATATCAAACCCATTCCGCAAATCGTCATGATTTGGGGAAAAGTTATCATCCGACCAATCTTCTGTGGCTTTGATCATGTATTTCGCCATAATGATAAGCAATATTACACAATATATCTCTCTATCAACTACACCGTGCGGGCAATCCGAACGCACAAAGAGGTAGTCCCTCGCCTGCCGTAACGGCAGGTCGCCGCCGGAAATGCCCGGCGTCCCTACTCCTTTGCGTTGATGCATTGCACCTTGAGGTGAGAGCCGCGCGCGGCGCGCCCGCTGTACCTTTGCATTGGCGGCGTGCGCCATGCTGTTGGGTTCATCTCATCATCTCCGGCGGGGAGGGTTCATGTCGGTCCGACGTGCATTCCTGTTCTCGGTCTCCGAGCGCTACGTGGTCATGGGCGCCAACTTCCTGATGGTTGCCATCGTCGCGCGGGTGCTCACCCCGGAGGAATTCGGCTTTGCGGTCGTCGGCGCGGCCATCCTCGCGGTCGTGGAATCGTTCAGGGACTTCGGCGCCCTGAGCTTCATCGTGCAGCGGAAGGAGCTGGAGGCGCAGGAAGCCCGGACCGCGGCCACCATCATGCTGGCGACCACGCTCCTGATCGCCGCCATCGTCTGGGTGGCCGCGGCGCCGCTTGCGGATTTCTACGAGCGGGACGGGCTGCGACCCTATCTTCAGGTGATCGCGCTGACCCTGCTGGCGGGGCCATTGACGGGTCCCCTCATCGCCTTGCTCCAGAGGGACATGCATTTCGGGTCGATCGCCATCATCAACGTGGCCACCGCCCTCACCACCGCCGCCGGCACGCTGGCCATGGCGCTGCTCGGCGCCAGCTATATGAGCTTTGCCTGGGGCGGCGCGGCGGGCGCAGCGGTGGGCGCGGTGCTCGCCATGGCCCTCCGGCGGGACTTCTGGATCTTCCGACCCTCCCTTAGGGACTGGCGGACCACCCTGTCATTCGGCAGCTATTGGACTGCCACCGGGCTCCTCAACAAGATCTACGATTATGTTCCCTCCCTGGTGCTGGGGCGGAGCCTCGGTTTTGAGGCCATGGGGCTCTACAGCCGCGCGGCCATGGTGAGCCAGCTTCCCGACAAGTGCCTGCTGGCGGGGCTGCTGCCCATCGCGCTCCCGGCCATGGCGGCGGAGGCGCGCGAGGGGCGCAGCCTGAAGACGGCCTATCTGCTCAGCCTCACCTACATCACCGTCATGCAGTGGCCGGCTTTGCTGCTGCTCGCCTTCCTCGCCCATCCCGTGGTGCTCATCCTGCTAGGGGACCAGTGGCTCGGCATCGTCCCGCTGGTCCAGATCATGAGCCTGGCCCTGCTCCCGTCCTTCCTCACCATGCTGGCCTACCCCCTTCTCGTCGCGGCCGGGGGCGTGCGCGACGCCTTTCTCGCGACGCTCGTCGCAGTGCCCCTGTGCACGCTGGTGGCCGGGGCCGCGGCGCTGTACGGGCTGGAGGCGGCGGCGCTCAGCATGTTCGCCACCGCGCCGATCCAGACCATCATCTGGCTGCACGTGATCCGCCGTCGCGTGCCGTGCCAATGGCGTGAGATCGCCGGCGCGCTCGCCGGCAGCATCGTCGTGTGCGCGTCCAGCGCCGTGGTCCCGGCTGTCGTCCTCGCGCTCAACGGCTTCAGCTTCGAGCTGTCGATCCCCGCCGCTATCGTCTCCGCCATCGGCGCCGTGGCGGGATGGGCGCTGGCATTGGTGCGCACGCGCCATCCCTTCCGCTCGGAAATCGATCACATGGGGAAATCCGCGCGCAGCAGGCTTGCCGCCGCGCGCGCCGCAGGCATGGCCTTGCTCTCCCGCAGGCGCCTGCGTGCAAGAGGAGTGGGCTGATGAGAGCGTCCGCGCCGCCTGCAAGGAGTTGGGGGGACGAGGCGCGGCCGGCCGTGGCCGAGCGCCCGCTCGTGTCCGTGGTGATCCCTTGCTACAACCAGGGCCAGTTCCTGCGCGAGGCCATCGAAAGCGTCCTGGCGCAAACATGGCGCCCCCTGGAGGTGGTCGTCGTCGATGACGGCTCGGTCGACTGCACGCCCGAGGTCATGGCGCTATTCCCCGGCATCACCGCCATCCGGCAGGCCAATGGGGGACTCTCGGCGGCCCGCAATACCGGGCTCAATGCCAGCCGGGGCGCGTTCGTCACCTTCCTCGATGCGGACGACCTGCTCCTGCCCAATGCGCTCGCCGCGGGGATGGAAGCCCTTGAGAAGCACCCCGACTGGGCGTTCGTATGGGGTGGCTACCGCATGGTGGACTCCCGCGGCCTCGCCTTGGGCGAGCCCTCAGTGCCCGGCGTGGCGTCGCGGCACTATGATCTGCTGCTGAGCCGCAACTACATCGCCATGCACGCGACCGTGCTCTACCGCCGGGATGCCCTAGACCGCTTCGGCGGCTTCGACATCTCCCTTTTGTCCTGCGAGGACTACGACCTGTATCTGCGCATCGCACGGGAATCCACCATCGGCTTTCATCCCAATGTCGTGGCCTGCTATCGGCGCCACGACAGCAACATGTCGCGCAATCCCGACCTCATGCTGAGCTGCGCCCTCGAGGTGCTGAACCGACAGAAGCCGTATCTCGCCAACGACAATTCTCGGCGGGCCGCCTTTGAAAGCGGCGTCCGGTTCCACCGCGAACGCGAAGGGAGCGAAATGCTCCGCCGCTCGCTCTCGAAGGGCGGATGGGAAGGAGTGAAGGGCATCATGTCGGCGATCCGCATGTCGCGCCTCTCTTTCGTGAGGCTTTCCACACGGCAATTCGCACGCTCCGCCTATGCGGCGCTCCTGCCGGCCCTGCCGCCGGGCGCCCGTACGCGCGTGGAGGCGATGCGGGAGGCCGTTCGCCTGAAGCCCCCTCTGGGCTTCGTGCGCTTCGGCAGCCTGCGGCGCCTTCATCCCATCAGCCGACATTTCGGCTATGACCGGGGCCAGCCCATCGACCGGGTCTATATCGAGGGCTTCCTGGAGCGCCAGGCGGGCGACGTGCGCGGCCACGTGCTGGAAATCGGCGACCGCACCTATACGCAGAGGTTCGGCGGCGCCCGCGTGACCGCCAGCGCGGTGCTGAACATCAATCCGGACGTTCCCGGAACCACGTTCGTCGGCGACCTCGCCGACGGCAAGAACCTCCCTTCCGACGCCTTCGACTGTATCATCCTCACGCAGACCCTCCACCTGATCTACGACCTGAAGGCGGCGCTCGACACGGTGCATCGCATCCTGAAGCCGGGGGGTGTCGTGCTCGCCACTGTTCCCGGCATCAGCCAGATCGACCATCATGACTGGGGGCACACCTGGTTCTGGTCCCTGACCCCGCGCTGCGCCAAGCGGCTGTTCGGGGACGTGTTCCCGCAAGATCAGGTGGAGGTGGAGAGCCACGGCAACGTGCTCACCAGCATCGGTGCGCTCCACGGCCTTGCGGCGAGCGAGCTGCGCCCCGACGAAATCGCCCATCAGGACCCTCAATATCCCATGGTGGTGACGGTGCGGGCCCGCAAAGCGGAGGCGGCATGATCCCGGTGCCCGCGAGCCTTGCACCCATGCGGCGCTTCCTGCGCCGGAAGCGGCGCGCGGGCCTTCCCATCATCCTCATGTATCACCGCATCGGTGACACGGCGGGCGAGGCGTCCAGTGACCCCTGGGGCAGCGCGGTGTCCCCGGCCCGCTTCGCCCAGCACCTGGACATCCTGCGCCGCCGCCGGGTGGTGCTCAGCCTGCGCCAGCTCGCCGCCCGCCTTGCGGCCGGCACGCTGCCGCACAATGGCGTGGTGGTCACCTTCGACGACGGCTATGCCGACAATCTCCATGCGGCAAAGCCCCTCCTGGAGACGCACGACGTGCCGGCCACGGTGTTCGCCGTCGCCTCGGCCATCGGCCGTCCAACGGGGTTCTGGTGGGACGAGCTTGCCGCCATCCTGCTGCGGCCCGGCGCGCTTCCCCCGACATTGCGACTGGAGACCGGCGGGACCACCCAAGGCTGGGATCTCGGCGCGGCCGCCCATCTCACGGCCGCAGACGCCGAGGCGTGCCGGGACTGGCGCGGATGGCAGCCCCCGCCGACGCCGCGCCATGCGCTGTTCCTCAGCCTCTGGCGGTGGCTGCGCGAACGCCCGGACACGCAGCGCCTTGAAAGCCTCGACGCGCTGCGCGCCTGGGCGGGGGACGGCGCCCGCCCGGCCGCCTCGCCCCGGCCGCTGACCGGGGAGGAGCTTGTCCGCCTCGCCGAGGGCGGGCTCGTGGAGATCGGCGCGCACACCGCCACCCACGCGCCGCTGCCCCGGCTGGGCGCGGCGCTGCGTGATCGCGAGGTGGCCGGCTCCAAGGCGAGCCTGGAGGCACGTCTCGGGCACGAAGTGCGCGCCTTCTCCTATCCCCACGGCGAGCACGACGCGGCGAGCATCGCCAGCGTGCGTCAAGCGGGCTTTGCATGCGCCTGCATCACCGGCGAGACCCATGTGCGCCGGCACACCGACCCGCTGTGCCTGCCGCGCATCCAGGCGGACGACTGGGACGGGGAAGAGTTCGAGCGGCGGCTCTCCCAGGAATTCATCGCCTAGGGCCGGCAGCAGCGGGGACAATCCAGATGACGCCAGACACGCCGCCCCCCGCGCCGACGCGCCTTTCGGTGGTCATATGCACCCACAACAGGCCGGACGCCCTCCGGCAATGCATCGCCGCCTTGATGGCCGCGCCGGAGGAGCCGGGCTGCGAATTCATTGTGGTGGACAGCGCTTCGAACACGGAGACGCGGCGCGCCATGGAGGACATGCTGGCGCCCTTTCCCCGCATCGTCCTCCACCGGCTCGATCAGCCGGGCCTCTCCCGTGCGCGCAATACGGGCATGGCGCTCAGCTCCGGCGAATGGATCGCCTTCCTCGATGATGACACGGTGCCCGCGCCCGACTGGCTCGCCCGCGCCTGCACGCTGATCGCCGAGGTTCCCCCCGCCTGCTCCATCATCGGCGGTGCGGTCCATCCCCTCCATCCCGCCGGCATGCCGGCGCTTCCCTCAAGATGGCTTCAGCTCCTGTCCATCATCGAGGAGAAAGGGGAAGGCGATCGCACCCATGCCCCGGCCGTGTGCGGCGCCAACATCATCCTGCGCAAAAGCCATCTCCTCGAGGTGGGCGGCTTTCCTGAGCGCCTCGGCCGCCAGGGACTACGCCTTTTGAGCGGGGAAGAGAAATTCGTCGAGCGCCGCCTCATTACCCTGGGTGCGCGGCTCTGGTATTCCGACCGCCTCAGGGTGCAGCACATGATCGCCCCGGACCGGCTGCAATGGCGATGGATCGCGACGCGGGCCTATTGGGAGGGGATCAGCGACGTCATCATCCTGCGTCTCATGGGCACGCGGCCGGGTGTGTTGAAGGCCCTCAAGGTGGCTTGCGGCGCCGTGATCCTCGGCCCCCTCTCCGTCCTGCCCTTCAGCGGCAGCGATACGGCGCTGCGCTTCTGGTACGACGTGGGCTGGCTGCGCGAATTCATCGGCGGACGGGAGGCCGGCGCGCGGGAAGAGCCGGCTGGCTGAGGGCGTTCGGACCAAGCGTGCCGCCATTCCCTCGCCCAGCAGAACCATCGTCATGGCCGGGCTTGTCCCGGCCATCCACGGGGCTCCGCTAGGTGCGCGCTTAAGGGAGAGGCGTGGATGCCCGGGCCAAGCCCGGGCATGACGCAAGGATCAAACCGCCCCCTCAGCCCGGCCGCGAAACGCTGAGGATCTCGCGCTTGCCGGCATGGTTCGCCGGGCCGACGATCCCCTCATTCTCCATCCGCTCCATCAGGCTGGCGGCCTTGTTGTAGCCGACCTGGAGGCGGCGCTGGATGTAGGAGGTGGATGCCTTGCGGTCCCGCTGCACGATGGCGACGGCCTGCTCGTAAAGATCGCCGCCGGCGTCCCCGAGCGCGCTTTTGTCGAAGACGGCCTCGTCATCGTCCACGCCGTCGTCCGCCTCCTCGATGCTGGTCACCGCATCGAGATAGTCCGGCTGGCCCTGCAGCTTGAGATGGGCGACCACCTGCTCCACTTCCCCGTCCGAGACGAACGGGCCGTGCACGCGGGTGATGCGCCCGCCACCGGCCATGTAGAGCATGTCGCCCTGGCCGAGCAGTTGCTCCGCGCCCATCTCGCCGAGGATGGTGCGGCTGTCGATCTTGGAGGTCACCTGGAAGGAGACGCGGGTGGGGAAATTGGCCTTGATGGTGCCGGTGATCACATCCACCGAAGGGCGCTGCGTCGCCATCACCAGATGGATGCCGGCGGCGCGGGCCATCTGGGCGAGGCGCTGGATGGCGCCTTCTATCTCCTTGCCCGCCACCATCATGAGATCGGCCATCTCATCCACGATGATGACGATGTAAGGCAACGGAGACAGGTCCATGGCCTGCTCCTCATAGAGCGTTTCACCGCTCTCTTTGTCGAAGCCCACCTCCACCTGCCGCAGGATGGTTTCGCCCTTGGCCCGCGCCTCCGCCATGCGGGCGTTGAAGCCATCGATGTTGCGCACGGCGAGGCGCGACATCTTGCGGTAGCGATCCTCCATCTCGCGCACCGCCCATTTCAGGGCGACGATGGCCTTCTTCGGGTCCGTGACGACAGGGGTGAGGAGATGAGGAATGCCCTCATACACCGACAGCTCCAGCATCTTCGGATCGATCATGATGAGCCGGCAGGCTTCCGGCGTGTGCCGGTAGAGCAGGCTCAGGATCATGGTGTTGATGGCCACCGACTTGCCGGAGCCCGTGGTGCCGGCCACCAACAGATGGGGCATGCGGGCGAGATCGGCGATGACGGGCTCGCCGCCGATGGTCTTGCCGAGCGCGATGGCAAGCTTCGCCGGCGCCGCGGCGAATTCCGGGCTGGCGATCATCTCGCGCAGCCAGACGGTGTCGCGCCGCCTGTTGGGCAGTTCGATGCCGATGACGTTGCGCCCCTCCACCACCGCGACGCGCACGGAGGCTGCGCTCATGGAGCGGGCGATATCCGCCGCAAGGCCGATCACGCGGCTCGACTTGGTGCCGGGCGCGGGCTCGAACTCATAGAGCGTCACTACGGGGCCGGGATTGGCGTCGATGACCTCGCCGCGCACGCCGAAGTCGCGCAGCGTCTGCTGGAGCACCGCCGAGCTCTGGTCAAGGAACTCCTCGGACAGCTCGAAATCGGGCTCCAGGAGCGGCGGCTCGGACAGCAGATCGAGGGGCGGCAGTTCGTACCCGTCCTGCCCGATATCCACCTCGTCCAATGCGGGTGCGGCGACCGGTGCCTCAGCCTCCTCCTCGAGGACGGCCTCTGGCGCAGCCTCGATGGCGGGTGCCGGGCTCTCCGGCGGCGCGGGAACCTCCGGCGCCGCCGGGGTGATGGAATGGCGAATCGTCTGCTGGTAGAGCGGCCATGCGAACGATGCCGCAACGCCTGCAAATGCCTCCGCAGGACGCTCCTCATGGAGTTCGGGCACCGGATCGGCGGCCGGAGGCATTTCCGTAGCCGGCGGCGCCGGCATCAGGTCCTGCTCCTGTGCCGTGGGCGGAAGAAGACCCTCCCCCACCACGATCATCCGGGAGAGCTGCCGAATGCGCGCCGGCAAGGCCGATGCGGTTTCAGCCTGCACGGCGACGACCGGCTCGGGCTCGGCTTCGGGTTCAGGCGCGAGCACCGGCTCGATCGCAACCGGGATCTCTACCGGCTCCTCAAGGCTGGGCTCGGAGAATGAGACCGTCTCAACCTCTATCTGGTCCGGGACCTCCACGTGAGGCACGCCCTCATCCTGAGGCTGCGCCTCTTCGCTCAGAAGCTGCGTTTCACCCACAGTACTTTCACCGGCCGCGTCCGGCAGGGCCGTTTCCAGTTCCTCGGCCAGATCAAGCCCCTCAACCACGAAGCGCCAGGTCGCGGTCGCCTCCACAGGCTGCGGCGCCTCCGAATCGGGCTTCCGACGCAGCATATGGTCCGGCGTGCGGGTGAAGCGGGCATTCTGGCCCAGAATGAAAGGCTGGAGCCAGCTTGGGGCGAGGTCCATCCGTGCCCAGGGCGGCACCACCTCGTCTGCGCGCCCCGCCGAATCATGGGGCGGCGCAGAAAGGCGCGCGGACGGCAGCGGGAGGCGCATCGCGGCACCACCGGCCTTGGCCATGGGAGGAAATGGAGGCTCGAACGATTTCGGAGGGCGGTTCGAAGAAGGCATGCTCGTCCATGACCCGGAGGGCCGGCCGGCGGGCCGGTCGCATGGGATCAGGGATAACGAGGGCGGCGTTAACGGGAGGTTTGGAGACGCCGCGTCATCCACACCACCGCGCGTTGACCACACCCGGCGCACAGGCATCAAAACGAGAAATGAAACGTCAGCCGTGCCGCCGCCACTCGGACAGGCGGCGGCGACACGCCGCAGAAAAATCGGGCCCGGATCGCACCAATGGCGCGGTCCAGGCCCGGCCTTCCTCAGACCTTTGCGCGGGGGTCTGTCCTTGCAAGCCTTGCGAGGAGATAGTCCACCTCGGCGCGGGCGGCGGGGTTGAGCGCGCCACCGGGCTTGCGCTGGGCGTCGGAGCCGATGAAGCCGCGGCGCATCAGCACATATTTGCGCACGGCAAGCCCCACCCCCTGCTGCTGCTCGTAGCGCAAGAGCGGCAAATGCGCGTCGAACAGATCGTGGGCCGCATCGCGCTCGCCCGCCTTCTGCAGGTGCACCACGTCCGCCAGCATTTCGGGGAAGGCATAGCCCGTCATGGCCCCGTCCGCCCCGCGCTCCATCTCGAAGTCGAGGAACAGCCCGCCATTGCCGGTCAGGATGGAGATGGGCCGCATGGACCCGTCCTTTTGGAAGCCGCGCAGCGCCGAGATCTTGTCCAGCCCCGGCCAGTCCTCGTGCTTCAGCATCACGCAGGAGGGGTGGTCCTGGACGATCTGCCGGATCACCTTCGGCGTCATCTGCACCGTGAGGGTGAGGGGATAGTCCTGGATCACGAACGGGATGTCGTCGCCGATGGCCTCGATGGCCTGGCGGTAATAAGTGAGGATCTGGTCGTCGGTGCGCAGGCTGGGGACGGGCGCGATCATCACCCCCGCCGCGCCCTTGTCCATCACCGCGCGGGCGAGCGAGCGCATGGCGGCAAAGCCCGGCGCGGACACCCCGACGATGACCGGAAGCCCCGCCATGCCCTTCACGAAGCGCGCGGCGATGTCGAGGGATTCCTCGGGCTCCAGCTTGGGCGCCTCGCCCATGATGCCGAGCACGGTGACGCCGGTGGCGCCGGCCTGGAGATAGCGCTCCATGAGGGTGCCCATGGAGGCCTCATCGATGCGCCCGTCCGGCAAAAACGGGGTGGGGGCGATGGGGAAGAGGCCGCTGGCGGTGATGTCGAGAGCCATGATGGTCCCCTTCAGATGCTGGCGATGAGCCCGCCATCCACGCGGATGACCGAGCCGGTGAGATAGGAGGCGCGGGCGGACGCGAGGAAAGCGACCGTGTCGGCATATTCCTGGGGCTCGCCATAGCGGCCGACCGGGATGGAGCCGGTGCTCTCGGCGGAGACCTCTTCCACCGTGCGGCCCTCGCGCTTGGCCTTCTGCTCGTCGAGGAACTTGATGCGGTCGGTGGCGATGCGGCCGGGGAGGATGATGTTGGCGGTGACGCCGTCGCGCGCCACTTCGCGGGCGAGCGTCTTGGACCAGCCCACGAGGGAGAGGCGCAGCGCGTTGGAGATGCCGAGATTGGGGATCGGCGCCACCACGCCGGAGGAGGTGGAGGTGACGATGCGGCCCCATTTGCGGGCGCGCATGCCGGGCAAGGCGCGGTCGGTGACGGCGATGACCGAGAGCACCATCTGCTGGAAGCTCTTGGACCACAACTCCGGCGACTGGCCGGAGGCCGGGGTGGGGGGCGGCCCGCCGGTATTGTTCACGAGCACGTCCACCGGGCCGAGCCTGGCCTCGATGGCGGCGAAGCGGTCCTCGATGACGGAAAGGTCGGCGAGGTCCCACGGCAGCGCCAGCGCCGTGCCGCCTGAGGCGGTGATGGCGGCGGCGGTGCGCTCCAAGGCGGCGGCGTCGATGTCGCCGAGCGCGACCTTCATGCCCTCGCGCGCCAGGGTGGTGGCGATCGCCGTCCCGAGCCCGCCCCCCGCGCCCAGCACAAGCGCGACCTTGCCGTTCAATCCGAGATCCATGGGATGTCCTTTGTGATGGCTGCCGTGCACCGGCACAGGCGGGGATTAGTCGGCGAGACCGAGATGGCCCTTCAGCGCGCCGCTCGCGGTGCGCTCCAGATAATCGGCCTTGCTGTACTGCATGTGATCGACGCAGAGCTGCGCCAGCGCCCAGCTGTCCGTGCCCTGCAGCAGCTCGATCATGGTGTCGTGCTGGCGGCGCGACAAAAGCAGGCCCTCGCGATCGGCGAGGTTCTTCGCGCGCATAGGCAGCGTCAGGCCCATATAATCCTGGAGCGTGCGCACCAGATAGGCATTGCCGCAGCCCGAGAACAGCATGATGTGGAAGGCATCATTGGTCTCGTGGATGCCGCGCAGATCGCCGGCATCCGCGTGGCGGCAATATTCCGCCTGGATCTCCTTGAGCCTGCCGATCAGCTCAGGTGCCGCCGGCAGCGGGATCTTCAGCGCCGCCTGCCGGGTGAGCATCTCGCGCACCTCGTAGATCTGGCGCACCTCTTCCGCGGAATAGGAGCACACGGTCGCGCCCACATTCTTCTCGCGGCGCACGACCCCATTGCGCTCAAGCTGCACCAGCGCCTGGCGGATATAGTGCCGGGAGGCGCCGTAGCGGGCCATGAGCGTGTCTTCCACCAGCCGCGAGCCCGGTGCGAGGCGGCCGAAGATGATGTCCTCCTCCAGGCGCCGCAGGATCTCGGCCTGCTCGTCGGCCCGTGTGGCGGGAAGTGACAATTCGCTCATGCCGCATCCCTGTGCCGTGTCTCGAAACCCGACAGCCGGTAGCAATCCTCCACCAGCCTCAGGGTTTCCAGATTGTCCTCGGGCGAGGTCTCGAACGGCGCGCCGGTGCGCAAGGCTTCCACGAAATGGGCGATGGTGGCCGCATAGGAGCCGAGATAGGTGGCGTCCGCGTCGAACGTCGCATGCTCCTCCCGGCAGCCGGACACGGAGAGGTCGGGGCCGTCGAGGCGCAGCGTGCCCTTGTCGCCGAGCACGGTGAGCCGGTCCATCTGCTGGGCCGGTGCACCATAAGCAGCGAAGCTCGCGAATACCGAGACGCCTGCGCCGTCCACAGTGGAGAGATGGATCACCGCGCCGTCCTCGCCGCGCATGTCCTGGCATGTCCGGCTCAAAGCGGCCGCCTCCACCTTCAGCGGGCCGAGCAGCATGCGGAGCGTGTCGAGATGATGGATCAGCACTTCCGCCACCAGCATGCGCGCCTCCGTGCGCATGAAGGGCTGGCGCTCCAGCGCCCAGAGATGGCCGTCCGCATCCGGCACCGTGCCTGACGTGACGAGGGTGAGGGAGACGGCCTTCACCGCCCCGATGCGGCCTTCGCGGATCCAGGCGGCCGCCTGCCGGTAATAGGCCCGGAAGCGCCAGTTCTCGTGCACCATCAGGCGCACCCGCCCACCGATATCGGCCACCAATTGCTCGGCCTCCGCCAAGGTGGGCGCGAGGGGCTTCTGGCAGAGGATAGGCAGGCCGTGGCCCGCCGCCAGCCGCGCCAGCTCCGTATGGACGGCGCGGGGCGCGGCGATATCCACCGCATCGAGGCCGCCCGCCGCCAGCATGGCTTCAGCGCTCTCGAACACGGCGGGAATGCCGAACGCCCCTGCCCGCTCGGCGGCACGCTCGCGCGAGGGATCGGCGATGGCGACGACCTTCGCCTTCTCGCCCAATGCCTGCCAGCCCTTCAGATGGTGCTGGGTGACCCAGCCGGCGCCGATGAGCCCGACCTTCAGGGTGGCGGCCATCAGTGCGCCCTCCTCTGCACGGCGGCGCGCACCGCGGCCGAGCCGGTCCCCTTCGGGGCCACGGCCTCGCCCGTATCAGCGTCGAACAGGTAGGCGGCGTCCGCGCGGAAGAACAGCTCCACCGCCTGCTCGGGCGCGGCGATGACATGGCGCGGCAGGCGGGCGGTGATCTCGCTTCCGCCCTCCAGTTCCACCAAAAGAAGCGTCTCGGCGCCCAGCGGCTCCACGGCCACGGTGCGGCCCTTCACGGTGCCGAAGGGCTGGCCCTCCATGGCCGCCGGATCGATCATCATGTCCTCCGCCCGCACCCCCAGCGTGACCTTGCGGCCGGTATAGGATTGGAGCGTCGTGTCGGTCCAGCGGCTAAGGGGGGCATCCACGGCCGCGCTGCGGGCGCGGTTGTCGCCCGACGTCAGCGTGGCCTCCATGAGGTTCATGGGCGGGGAGCCGAGGAAGCGGGCGACGAAGGTGTTGGCGGGCTGCCAATAGACATCGAGCGGCGCGCCGATCTGCGCCACCTTCCCGGCATTCATCACGCAGATGCGCGTGCCCATGGTCATCGCCTCCACCTGGTCGTGGGTGACGTAGATCATGGTGGAACCGAGCCGGTTGTGCTGCTTGATGATCTCGCTACGGGTGTTGACGCGCAGGGCGGCGTCGAGATTCGAGAGCGGCTCGTCGAACAGGAACACCTGCGGCTCGCGCACCATGGCGCGGCCGAGGGCGACGCGCTGGCGCTGGCCGCCGGAAAGCGCGCTCGGCTTGCGCGCGAGCAGCGGCGCTAAGCCCAGGATGCCGGCGACATCCGACACCCGGCGGTCGATCTCGGCGTTGGAGAAGCTGCGCCGGCGCAGGCCGAAGGCGAGGTTTTCCGCAACGCTCATGTGCGGGTAGAGCGCGTAGGACTGGAACACCATGGCGATGTCCCGGTCCTTGGCCGGCACGTCGTTCACCACCCGCCCGTCGATGGAGAGTGTGCCGCCGGATATGGTCTCAAGCCCGGCGATCATGCGCAGCGTGGTGGACTTCCCGCAGCCGGAGGGGCCGAGCAGCACCATGAACTCGCCATCGCCCACGGTGAGGTCCACATTCTCCACAACGGTGGGGCCGGAATTGCCATAGCGCTTGACGATCTTGTCGAGTTTCACGACGGCCATGGCTGCCTCACTTGATCGCGCCGGCGGTCATGCCGCGGATGAGTTTTTCGGAGAAGAAGACGTAGGCGATGATGACCGGGATGACCGAGATCATCACGCCGGTGGCGATCATGCCGATGTCCTGGAAATGGTCGCCCATGAAGGCCCGGATGCCGATGGGCAGCGTGCGCTTGTCCGGGTCGGTGATGAGCACCACGGCGAACAGGAACTCGTTCCAGAGCTGGATGAAGTTCAGGATCAGGGTGGTGGCGATGGCCGGCATGCCCACGGGCAGCACGATGCGCCAGAAGATTTCAAGATCGCCATAGCCGTCGATCTTGGCGGCGTCGAACAGGTCCTGCGGGATGCGGGCGAAGAAGCCCTCCAGCAGATAGACCGTCAGGGGAAGCTGGAGGGAGATGTAGACCAGCGAGAGCCCCAGCAGGCTGTTGTAGAGATTGTAGTCCACCAGGATCTGGTAGAGCGAGATCAGGGTGATCTGCGGCGGGAAGATGATGGACGAGAACAGGATGCCGTAGATCAGCCGGTTGCCCCGGAAGCGATAGCGCGCCAGCGCATGGGCGGCGGCTGCGCCGATGAGGGTCACCACCGCCACCGCGCCCACCACCACCAAGGTGGAGTTCCAGAAATAGGTGGCGAAGTCGGAATCCACCCAGGCGGTGCGGAACTGCTCCCAGTGGAAGGGTTTCGGCCAAGCGTAATGGTCGGCGCTGATCTCGGCGGTGGTGCGCACCGACATGGTGGCAAGCCACAAAAAGGGGCCGAGCGTGTAGATGGTGTACACGCCCAGCACCAAGGCCAGGATACCCCGGCTGAACAGGCGCGGCAGGGGCGCTGCGCCCTCGCGGGCGGCGGCGGAGGCGGTCATCTCTAGTACTCCAGCCGCTCGCGCGAGCCGAGCACGCGGTTGAGGATGATGACGGACGCGCACACCACCAGGAACCACACTGTCGCAATGGCAGAGGGGTATCCGAGGTCGAAGGTGTTCCAGTTGAAGGCGCGCTTATAGACGTAGGTGGAGACCGTCTCGGTGGCCCAGAGCGGGCCGCCCTGCGTCATGATCCAGACGAGATCGAAGATCTTCATCTTGCCGATGAAGGCGAGGATGTAGAGCGAGAGCAGCGTCGGCCGCAGCATGGGGATGATGATGTAGCGCAGCTTCGCGCCCCAGCCGCAATTGTCGAGATCGGCCGCCTCCAGCACTTCCTTCGGCAAAGAATGGATGGCCGCGAGGCACACCACCATGTTGAACCCGGCCCATTTCCAGGCATGGGTGACGATGACGGAGGCAAGCGCAAGATTAGGGTCGCCGAGCCAGGAGGACGCCAGCGCATCGAGCCCCACGGCGCGCAGCATGACGTTGAGGACGCCCCAGTCGTAATTGTAGATCCACATCCACAGGATCGCGACGACCACATAGGAGAGCAGAACGGGCGTGAACCAGGCGACGCGCAGGAAGCGCGCGAACGGCACGCCGGCATAGAGCGCGAGCGCCAGCAGGAGCCCGGTGGCCACATCGAGGACCGGCGCCACGAAGGACCAGATGAAGGTGTTGCGCACCGCGATCCAGAAGGTCTCGTCGGAGATCAGGTCGCGATAGTTCGCGAGACCGACGAAGGTGGCATCCATGCCTTCGATGGTGAAGAAGCTGTCATAGATGGTGCGGAAGGCCGGATAGGCGGTGAGGCCGCAATAGACCAGAAGGCCCGGCCCCAGGAAGATGGCCAGCACCAGACGGGTGGCGCGGCGCGGATCGGCGAGGGTGGAGGAGGAGGCTTTCGCCTCCCCGCTCCGTGACTTGGCCTGCAAGGCGACAGTATCCTGCATGGATCACTTCTTCAGGCAGGCGGCGTCCATCTTGTCGGCCGCCTCCTGGACGCTGATCAGGCCGGCGGGGAAGGCGTTGTTCATGACCTGCACATAGGTGTCCGCGCACTTCGCCCGGTAATAAAGGAGCGGGGTGCCGAAGAAGTACTTCACGTCCTTGTTGCGGGCGTTCAGCTCGGCGAAATAGTCCTTATGCGGGCTCACGATCTTGGCCGGATCGGACTTGAGGCCGCTCTGGAGCGAGACTTCGCTCATCCACTTCGTGCCGTTCTCCGCAGTCGCCATGGATTTCAGGAGCGCGCCCGCGCAGTCCTTGTTCTTGCTCTTCGAATACATCACGAAGCTGCCGGCCACCGCGAGGGTCTTGCAGTCGGGGCAGTCGCCCTTGTCCATGGCGGGGAACTGCATGATGCCGAGGGGGAAATTCTCCGGCATGCCGCCCTTCTCCGGCGAGGCGAAGGCGCGGCCCGTGAACCAGCTGGGGTCCGGGAAGGTGAGCGCGCCGGGGGTGTTGTAGAAGTAGAAGTGGCTCTCGCCGAGCTTCAGGGTGGAGAAGCTCTTGGGATAGGCGCCCGCATCCACGAGGCCCTTGAACCAGGTCATCACCTCGGCGACGCGCGGGTCCTTGAAGGACAGTTCGCCGTTGAGGAGCTTGGCGTAATCATCCTTGCCGAGCTTGCGCAGCAGGGATTCGAACAGGAGCAGGCCGCCCGGGAACGGCCGGTCGCCCACGCCCTGAGAGACCGGGGTGATGCCGGCGGCGACGCCCTTCTTCACGAGGTCGGCGAACTGGGCCTGGGTGAGCTGGAAGGAGGCGGGAACCTCGACCCCGACCTTCTTCACCAGATCCTTGTTGTAATAGAGTTCGACCGTATAGGCCTCGACCGGCACGCCATAGACCTTGCCCTTGGAGGTCCAGGCGGGCTTGGCCCAGTCTTCCAGGCCATTGAGGTCGATATAGCCGTCGAGCGGCTCAAGGAAGCCGCCGGCCAGAAATTCCGGCTGGTCGGGCTCCATGTAGAAGATGTCCGGTGCCTGGCCGGTGCGCACGGCGGACTTCGCCTGGGTGTAGATGTCCGCCTTGGGGATGAAGCTCAGCTTCACCGAGCACTGCTTGTTGGCCGCCTCGAAGTCCTTGACCCGCGCGGTCACCCAATCCTTCTTGGCCGGCTCGTCCGGCCAGTTGCTCCACATGGTGATCTGTGTGGGCTCCTGCGCGGCCGCATGGCCGGCGCCCCCGATCGCTGCTGCTGCCAGAATGGCCGCGGCCCCGATCCCCCGAATGCTCCTCATTGGCGCTACTCCCTTGGATAAATGTTCTGGTTTTGGCGGGAGAGTGAGGGCGAGGTTTCTCATTGTCAATAATGAAACGCCATTCGGCATTTATTTCCGCGAATACCGCAGCGCAAACAATCATATTATTGACAATCAATCTGCCGCCGGGGATTGTCCGGCGCAGGTCGGCGATGATCGACATGAGGAAGGCTGAGGATGGCGCGCGGACTTCGAAAAGGACTGACGAGCTATGGTGACGACGGCTTCGCGCTGTTCCTGCGCAAGGCGTTCATCAAGGCCATGGGCTATTCCGACGACGCGCTCGACCGCCCCATCGTCGGCATCACCAACACCTACAGCGACTACAATCCCTGCCACGGCAACGCGCCGGTCCTCATCGAGGCGGTGAAGCGGGGCGTCATGCTGGCGGGCGCCATGCCCATGGTGTTCCCAACCATCTCCATCCATGAGAGCTTCGCCCACCCCACCTCCATGTTCCTGCGCAACCTCATGGCCATGGACACGGAGGAGATGATCCGCGCCCAGCCCATGGACGCGGTGGTGGTCATCGGCGGCTGCGACAAGACCCTTCCCGCCCAGATCATGGCTGCCGCCAGCGTCGACCTGCCGACCATCGTCGTGCCGGTGGGCCCCATGGTGGTGGGCCATCATCGCGGCGAGGTGCTCGGCGCCTGCACCGATTGCCGGCGCCTCTGGAGCGCGCACCGGGCGGGCGAGATCGACGAAGTGGAGATCGAGACCGTCAATGGCCGCCTCGCGCCCTCCGTCGGCACCTGCATGGTCATGGGCACCGCCAGCACCATGGCCTGCATCACCGAAGCCATGGGCCTCTCGCTGCCCATGAGCGCGACCATCCCCGCCCCCCATGCCGAGCGCGTGCGCCTCGCCGAGGAGAGCGGAAAGGTGGCGGCGCGCCTCGCGGTGGACGGCGGCCCCCGGCCCAGCGAACTGCTGACCCCGGCTGCGTTCCGCAATGCCATGGTGGTCATGCAGGCCATTGGCGGCTCCACCAACGGCATCATCCATCTCACCGCCATCGCCAACCGCACCGAGCACCGCTTCGCCCTCGACACCCTGGACGAGATCGGCCGCGAAGTGCCCGTGCTCGTGGACCTGAAGCCCTCCGGCGCCCATTACATGGAGCACTTCCATCATGCCGGCGGCGTGCCGAAGCTGCTGGCCCAGCTCGGCGACCTCGTTGATCTGGACGCGCCCACAGTGGCCGGCGGCACGCTGCGCGACGTGGTCGCCGCGGCCGAGGACGTGCCGGGGCAGGATGTCATCCGGCCGCGCTCGAACCCCATCAAGGCCGAGGGCTCCATGGTGGTGCTCACCGGCAATCTGGCGCCCGGCGGCGCCATCCTGAAGCAGGCCGCCGCCACCGGGCGGCTGCTCCAGCACACCGGGCGCGCGCTGGTGTTCGAATCCGTCGGCGACATGGCCGCCCGCATCGATGATCCCGACCTCGACGTGACCGCCGACGACGTTCTGGTGCTGCGCAATACCGGCCCCAAGGGCGCGCCAGGCATGCCGGAGGCGGGCTATCTCCCCATCCCCAAGAAGCTGGGGCGCCAGGGGGTGAAGGACATGGTGCGCATCTCCGATGCCCGCATGAGCGGCACCGCTTTTGGCACCATCGTGCTCCATATCACGCCCGAATCCGCCATGGGCGGCCCGCTGGCTCTGGTGCAGAGCGGCGACATGATCCGCCTGGACGTAGCCGGCCGGCGCATCGACCTCCTGATCGACGAGGCTGAGTTCGCCCGCCGGCAGGCGGCGCTGCCCGCCGGCTCCACCGCCCCGATGCCGAAGCGCGGCTATGCCCGCCTGTTCCAGCAGAGCGTGCTCCAGGCGGACGAGGGCTGCGACTTCGACTTCCTGGTCCGGAACCCGGACGCCACCTCTTGAACGAAGTGGCGCCGCTCTGCCTGCCGCCACGGCCGGTGGGCAACGGGACGGGCGTGCGCGTCTTCCTGCCCGGCACGTGCGACACGCACATGCACGTGTTCGGGCCGGCGGAGCGCTATCCCCTCGTCCCGGCGCGCAACTACACGCCCCATCCCGTGACCTTCGCCGACTATCGGCCGGTCATGGCCGCGCTGGGCATCGACCGCGCCGTGCTGGTCCAGCCGAGCGTATACGGCACCGAAAATTCCGCATTGCTGGAGGCCCTCGGTGCGGCGCCCGATGCGCTGCGCGGGGTGGTGGTCGTGCCCCCGGATTTGCCGGACGCCGACCTCCAGGATCTCCACCGCGCCGGCGTGCGCGGCATTCGCGTGAACCGGCGCAATCCCGGCGGGCTCTCGCTCGAACATGTGGCCCGCCTCGGCAGCCGGATCGCACCGCTCGGCTGGCATATCCAGTTGCAGATCGAGATCGCGAAGGCGCCCGATCTGGTGGGCATGGTGGAGCGCTGCCCCGTGCCCGTGGTCATCGACCATTTCGGCTTCCTGGATCCTCGCCAATCCCTAAGGGGCGGTCCTTTCGCGCAGGTGCTCCGATTGCTTGAGGGCGGGAACCTCTGGGTGAAGCTGTCAGCGCCTTACAGGGTCAGCTTGAGCGGCCGTCCCTATGCGGATCTCGCCCCCTTCGTCGCGGCGCTGATAAGCTGCCGGCCGGATCGCCTCCTGTGGGCCACCGACTGGCCGCACACGGAACTGTGGGCCGATATGCCCGACGACATGGACCCGGCGGACAGGACGATCCCGGAGGCGCTGCCCGCGCCGGTGCGCTCGCTCATTCTCGTTGAAAACCCCGCGCGCCTCTACGGCTTCGCCCTCCCCGCCCGCTAGGGCGGTTCGAGCACCGTAATCCCCTCCCCCCTGCAGGGGAGGGTTGGGGAGGGGGTGACACGGCCTCGGCCTGGAACAACATCCCCGCGTTGCTCTGGCGGAGACGTATCCCCCCTCCCCGCCCTCCCCCCGCAAGGGGGGAGGGAGAAATCGACTGGAACTGCTCTGGATGTCGATCCAGCCGAGGTCCCTGCCCGGCCGAAATTGAGCCGTGCCAGGTTTCTGCTCGCGGATGCCGACCCGCCCGGCCGCTCAATTCCTCCCCTTTCATCTCCATCATCCTCGCGGGGCCGCGAGAGCGGTCGCGCACTTCCCTATGGTCGCAGGCGGGTTGCTGAACGGGGGATTGTATGATTGACATACGATATGATCATTATGGGTCATCCCAGCAATCTTGGGACGATACGCGGAGGACTATATATGCGCTTCAAGGTGGCGGCCGTCAGCATCCTGTTGTCAGCGGGCCTGCTCCTCTCCGGGGCAGCGATGGCGCAGGAATACCCCACCCGGCCCATCAAGCTGATCGTCCCGTTCGCCCCGGGCGGCGGCGCAGATGCGGTGGCGCGCATCGTCGCGCAGCGGGTCAGCGAGCCCCTCGGCCAGCCCGTGGTGGTGGAAAACCGCACCGGCGCGGCCGCCATCATCGGCACGCTGGCAGTGGCGAAGGCGGAGCCCGATGGCTACACGCTTCTGCTCGGCCAGTCGGGGCCGATCTCCATCAATCCTGCGGTCTATAAGGATCTGAAGTACGATCCCATCAAGGACTTCGCGCCGATCACGCGCCTCACCAACTATCCCTACATCATGGTGACCAACAACGACTTCCCGGCGAAGAACGTGCAGGAGCTGGTGGCGCAGGCAAAGGCCAAGCCCGGCGCCGTGACCTATGGCAGCTACGGCATCGGCGGCGCCAACCATCTCGTCGCCCTGATGTTCGAGAAGGCCGCAGGCATCAAGATGCTGCACGTGCCGTATCGCGGCACGGCGCCGGCTGTGACGGACCTCATCGGCGGCCAGCTCAACCTGGTGTTCAGCGATCCCTTCTCCGCTCTGCCCAACGTGCGCTCCGGCAAGCTGCGGGCGCTGGCGGTGACGGGCAAGGACCGTTCCCCGGTCGCGCCGGAAGTGCCCACCGTCGCCGAGAGCGGCTATCCCGGCTTCGACGCCGTGGGCTGGCACGGCATTCTCGCCCCCGCCGGCACCTCGCCCGCCATCGTCAACAAGCTCAACGCGGCCATCGTGAAGGTGCTGGCGGACCCCGAAACCAAGGCGCTGCTCGCGGCTCAGGCCACCGAGGCGGTGGGCGACACGCCGCAGCAGTTCGAAACCTTCATCAAGGACGACATCGCCAAGTGGTCGGCCATCGCCAAGGAAGCGAACGTCGTCGTTGAATGAAACGTCGTGGTCGAATGAGTTGAAAGGGCGGGCGAAAGCCCGCCCTTTTTCTTTGAGCTTTAGATGCCGCGGCGCGTGCCGCCGTCCAGCTCGATGGCGGAGCCGTTCATGTAGCTGGCATGGCGCGAGACCATGAAGGCGATGAGATCGCCCACCTCTTCCGCCTCGCCGAAGCGCCGCACGCCCAGCTTCGCAAGCAGCGTCGCCTCGGCCTCGTCCGCTGAGCAGCCGGTCTGCTCCCGGAGCGAGCGCAGCGAATGGGCAAGGCGGTCGGTGCGGAAGAAGCCGGGATTGACCGCGTTCACCCGAACCCCATCCCGCGTGCCCACTTCCGCGAGCGCCTTGGTGAAATTGAGCAGCGCCGCATTCACCGAGCCGCCGATGGTGAAGTCCGAAGCCGGCATGCGCCCGCCGATCCCCACGATGTTGATGATCGCCCCCGCGCTGGCCTTGAGGCTCGGCCATAGGGCCCGGCTCATGCGAACGGCGGAGAAGAACTTCAGCGCGTAGCCACTCTCCCAGTCCGCCTCCGTGAGGGAGAAGAAGTCGCCGCGCTTGGTGGCGCCGGCGCTGTTCACCAGCACATCCACCGAACCGAGCGCGGCCACCGCCGCCGCTGCGGAGCGCTCCACATCCTCGGCGCGACTGAGGTCCGCACTCACGGGGGTGACCTTTACGCCATGCTTCTGCGACAGCTCGGCCGCGAAGCCCGCGAGCTTGTCCGCGTCCCGCGCCATGAGGACGATGTCCATGCCCTCGCGGGCCAGCACATCCGCTATGGCGGCGCCGAGCCCGCGACTGCCGCCGGTGACCACGGCCCCCTTGCCTGAAAGTCCCAGATCCATGGTCGTTTCTTCCTCTACGCTGTGCGAACTACAAGCTCTTGCGCAGCCAGGGCAGCTCGGCAAGATGCCGCTCCTCGAAGGCGAGGATATCGGCCTCGAACGCCAGCGTGTCGGCCACGTCGTCGATGCCGTTGAGGAGCCGGTGCTTCAGGAGTGGGCTGATATTGAAGCCGAAGGTGCGGCCGTCCTGAAGTCGGACGCTCTGGCTCGGCAGGTCCACCTCGACCTCCTCGCACGCCTGTGCGGACGCCATCACCGCCTCGACGCCATCGCGCTCCAGCACCACGGGCAGGATGCGGTTCTTGATGCAATTGTTGTTGAAGATCTCGGCATAGGAGAGCGCGATCACGCATTCGATGCCGAAATCGGCTAGCGCCCAGGCGGCATGCTCGCGGGAGGAGCCGCAGCCGAAATTCTCATAGGCGACCATGATCTTCGCCGCATTCCAGGGCGCCCGGTTCAGCACGAAGTCCGGCTTCGGCGTCCCGTCCGCCTCGAAGCGGTAGGGCCGGAACAGGCCCCAGCCGAGGCCCTTGCGGGTGACGGCGCGCATCAGCTCCTTCGGGGCGATCACGTCGGTATTGACGTTGGCGAGCGGGATCGGCGCTGCGATGCCCTTCACATTGACGAAGGCGCCCATGTCAGCCTGCCATCCTGCGCACGTCCACGAAATGCCCGGTGATCGCCGCCGCAGCCGCCATGGGCGGCGAGACGAGGTGCGTGAGCCCCCCTGCCCCCTGGCGCCCCTCGAAATTGCGGTTCGAGGTGGAGGCGCAGCGCTCGCCGGGATTGAGCCGGTCGGCATTGAGGCCGATGCACATGGAGCAGCCCGCCTCGCGCCACTCAAAGCCGGCGGCCTTCAGGATATCGGCAATGCCTTCCTGCTCCGCCTGCGCCTTCACCTGGGTGGAGCCCGGCACCACGAGGGCGGTGATGTGGTCGGCCACGCGCTTGCCCTGCACCAATTGGGCGACGCTGCGCAGATCCTCGATGCGCCCGTTGGTGCACGAGCCGATAAACACCTTGTCCAGCCGGATGTCGGACATGAGCGTGCCCGGCATAAGCTGCATATAGTCCAGAGCCCTCCGCATGCCCGCCGCACGCTCGGCATCTAAGATGCCGGCGGGGTCAGGCACGCGGCCGGTCACGGGCACCACGTCGTCAGGGCTGGTGCCCCATGTGACCATGGGCTCCACCTCTTCGGCGGAGACTGAAACCTCGATGTCGAAGGCTGCGTCCCGATCCGAGAACAGCGTGCCCCAATACTCCCGCGCGCGGTCCCAGTCGGCCCCGGCGGGGGAGAAGGGGCGGCCCTTCAGATAGGCGGCGGTGGTGTCGTCCGGCGCGATCAGGCCGGCGCGCGCCCCCGCCTCGATGGCCATGCTGGCGACCGTCATGCGGCCTTCCATGGAGAGGCCCCGGACCGTCGAGCCGGCGAACTCCGCGGCGCACCCGGTGGCGCCCGCCATGCCGATCTTGCCGATGATGGCGAGGATCAGATCCTTCGCCGTCACACCCAGCGGCAGCGTCCCGTCCGCGGAGATGCGCATGGTGCGGGGCGGGCGCTGAAGAAGGGTTTGGGTGGCGAGAATATGTTCCACCTCTGATGTGCCCACCCCAACCGCGTAGGCCCCGAAGGCGCCGTGGGTGGGCGTGTGGCTGTCACCGCAGGCGATGGTGAGGCCCGGCTGGGTGAGCCCCTGCTCCGGGCCGATCACATGGACGATGCCCTGGCGGGGATCGCGCATGTCGAAATAGCTGATGCCCGCGGCCGAGGTGTTCTCGCGCAGCAGCTTGAGCTGCGCGCGGCCGTCCTCCTCGCCGGACATGTCGGTGCGCCCGCCGGTGGTGGGGATGTTGTGGTCGGCGACCGCGAAGGTCGCCTCCGGCCGGCGCACCGTCCGCCCGGCCTCGCGCAGCGCCTCGAAGGCCTGCGGGCTCGTCACCTCGAACACGAAATGGCGGTCGATATAGATGAGGCACGCGCCGTCTTCGTAGCGGCGGATGACGTGCCGGTTCCAGATCTTCTCGAAGAGCGTCCGGGGGGACGCGGCGCGGGTCTCGGGCATGATGCCTTCCTATGGCGTGCTGCAGCCGCGGAGGGCCGCCGCGCCGCGTGTCATTCCAGCGTGATGTTGGCCTTCTTCACCACATCCGACCAGAACTTCAGCTCCTCGGTCTGATAGGTCGCCAACTCCTTCGGGCCCATATAGACCGCATAGGCGCCGTTCTGCTCGGCGGTCGCCTTGAAGTCGGGCGATTCCACCAGCGTCTTCACCGCGGCGGCGAGCTTGTCGATGATGGGCTGGGGCGTCCCGGCAGGGGCATAGAGGGCATACCAGGCCTCGAGGTCGAAGCCGGGAAGGCCCGCTTCACCCACGGTCGGCAGGTCCTTCACCATGGGGAGGCGCGAAGAACTCGTCACCGCAAGGCCGCGGATGGCGCCGCTCTGGAGGAAGCCCACCAGCGACTGCGGCGTGTTGATGAAGACGTCCACATTCCCGCCCACGAGGTCCGTCACCGCCGGGCCAGAGCCCCGGTAAGGCACATGCATCATCTTCACGCCGGTCTGCTCGTCGAACATCTCACCGCCGATATGGCTCAGCGAGCCCTGGCCGACGGAGGCGTAGTTCAGCTTGCCGGGATTGGCCTTCGCATAGGCGATCAGCTCGGACAGCGACTTCACCGGAAGGGCGTTCTTCACGACGATGATGTGCGGCGCCTTCATCACCATGGCGATGGGCGCGAAGCTCTTCACCGCATCCCATTGCAGGGTCTTGGGGAACAGCGAAGGATTCACCACCTGATAGCCGGAATAGGCGAGCAGCAGCGTGTAGCCGTCGGGCGTGACGCGGGCCACCTGGCTGTTGGCGATGTTGCCGCTGGCGCCGCCCTTGTTCTCCACCACGAAGGTCTGGCCCAGCGCCTTCTGGAGGCCGCTCGCGACCAGCCGCGCGGCAAGGTCCGAGCCCCCGCCGGGAGGCGAACCCACAACGATGGTGACCGTCCGGTCGGGATAGGTCTGCGCCATGGCCGGGGCAGCGGCGCCGAAGATCGTCAGAGCTGCTGCGAGCGCGGCGAGGCGGGCGCCTTTCCGGAATGACATGTTGCTGGCGTTCATGGGCCTCCCCGTTTCAAGACCGCCGACGTTCTTCGCCGGACATGGAACACGCGGCGTCATGCGCCGACGGACGATAATACTATCATACAATCCTATGGGAAGATCAAGGCGCGCCACGCCGCCGGACCGGCCGGATTCAAGGCACACAGGACGGCCCCGCTCGGGCGTACCGGCGGCTCAAAAGGCACAGGGATAGAATGCGTCTGCTAACTGCGGCCGCCAGGATGGCGCGGGCCAGGCTTCACTTGTCGGCGGGATGCTCGCGGCGAAGGATGTCGATGGCCGCTTCGGCGGCCATGGCCACGTGACGGACCGCGGCGGCGCGGGCGGCAGCGGCGTCCCCCGCCAACAGCGCCTCCATCAGGTCGTTCAGTTCCCGGATGGATTCCTTCGCGCGGCCGGGCACCTGGAGCGAGGTGGCGCGCAGCACGGTGATGCGCGAATTCAGCAGATGGAGTGTCTGCCCGAGCGCCTCGTTCCCCGCGCCCTCAATCAGGCACTGGTAGAAGCGGTTCTTGGCATTCACCCGGATGCTGGGGTCGTTCGAGCTCATCGCCGACTTGAGCTGCTTGAACGCCTCCTTCAGGGCCTTGCGCGTCGCGTCATTCGCCTTGGCGATGAACAGCTCGCAGGCGAGCCCCTCAAGCTGGGCGCGCACCTGATAGATGCCCTCCGCCTGCTCGGGCGTGACGGCAGCGACCACCGGCCCGCGATGAGGCAGGACGTGGATGAGGCCCTCGGATTCGAGCTGCCGCAGCGCCTCGCGCACCAAAGTGCGGCTCACCCCGGTCATCTCGCAGAGGCCGCGCTCCGGAAGGCGCTCGCCCACCTTGAACCGGCCGACCGCGATGGCGCTTCGGATGCTGTCGACGACGCTGTGGCGCAAGGGGGCGGCGAGGCGCGAAACCCTGAAATCGTGCTCCACCGCCACGTTCGCCTTCACAACCCGCTCGTCCATACCCGAAGCAGTGCCTCCAGGCCGCGCAGATTCGTGCGGCTCAGGCCGCAGGTTAGCACGCTCCCCAGGTCGCGTCATGGCTCCCTCATTTCGGGATGGCACCCTCTTCCTTGAGGATTTCCGTCACGTTCCGCATGGCATCGAGCGAGGCGGGAACGCCGCAATAGATGGCAGCCTGAAGCACCACTTCGCGGATCTCTTCGGGGGTGAGGCCGTTATTGAGCGCGCCGCGCACATGCAGGCGGAACTCGTGCGGGCGGTTGAGCGCGATCAGCATGGCAAGGTTGAGGAAGGAGCGGGTGCGGCGGTCCAGGCCCGGCCGGTTCCACACCTCGCCCCAGCACCATTCGGTGACGAGCTTCTGCAGCGGCACATTGTAGTCGTCCACCGCGGCGATGGAGCGGTCCACATGGGCGCTTCCCAGAACGTCACGCCGCATGGCAACGCCCTTCTCGAAAAGCTCGGTCTCAAATTCGGGGCGCGTTGCCATGATGGCCTCTCATGTCGGATGAAGGTGGCGCTGCCGCATGCGTCGCGTAGGAGCTGCCGCATGGGTCGGCCCGCGCGAAGCGCCGAGCCTGCAGGCACTTGATAGCAACGCATAGCGTTGACGGTCAACAAAATTGTATGATAGTCATATTGTAATACGGCGATGCGCTATCGCCCGTGAAATCATCAAGAAGATGCGAGGGAAGGGCGCCACCGGCATGGAACCGTTCGAGCTCTTCGCCATACGCTACGCCAACCTCTCCGGCCGGCTGGAAGCTGACAATTACATCGGCGGCGACCCCCACGAGGCGGGCTCCGACCTCGATTATTTCATCTGGGTCGCCCGCCGTTCCGACGCCCTGTTCGTGATCGATACGGGCTTCGGCACGGAGCAGGCCCGCATCCGCAAGCGCGACCTTCTGCGCCTGCCGGCCCAGGGCCTCGCCCTCCTCGGCATCGATGCCGCGCAGGTGGACCGGGTGATCCTGACCCATCTGCATTATGACCACGCCGGCACGATGAACGATTTTCCCCGCGCCCGCTTCCATGTGCAGGATGGTGAGGCCGCGTTCGCGACCGGCCGCTGCATGTGCCACGCGCACATGCGCCACGCTTTCGCGGTGGAAGACGTGGTCTCCTTCGTCCGCTGCCTCTATGCGGGGCGGATCAGCTTTCATGACGGGGTCGAGGAACTGGCTCCCGGCCTCACCGTGCATCGCACAGGGGGTCACACCGCCGGACTGCAGGTGGTGCGGGTCTTCACCAAGCGCGGATGGGTCGTGGTGGCGTCCGACGCCTCCCACCTTTACGTCAACATGGACAACCGCCTGCCCTTCCCGGTGGTGCATTCCGTCGCGGACATGCTGGAGGGGCACAATCTGGTGTTCCGCCTCGCCGATTCGCCCGATCATGTGGTGCCCGGCCATGATCCCCTCGTCATGAAGCTCTATCCGCCCGTCTCGGCGGAACTCGCAGGCATTGCGGTGCGGCTCGATGAGGCCCCGAACCCAGAACGCGTGAGATCGTAAGATGGCGTCCAACAGCATTGCAGGGCGCACCGCGCTCGTCACCGGCGCCACCGGCGGCCTCGGCCTCGCCATCGCCGAGCGCCTCGTGGCCGAGGGATGCCATGTGGTCATCACAGGCATCGTGGAGGACAGCGAGGTGGCGGAGACGCTCGCCGGGATCTCCGCCGGCCCCGGCAGCATTTTCTACCACCGCGCGGACCTGCGGGACGTTTCCGCCATCGAGGCCCTGATGGCGAGCGCGCAGGCACGGCTCGGCACCATCGACATCCTGGTGAACAATGCGGTGGTGCGGCACTTCTCGCCGGTGGAGAATTATCCCGTGGAGCGCTGGGACGAAGCGCTGGCGGTGAACATCTCCGCGCCCTTCCACCTCATCCGCCTCGCCGTGCCCGGAATGCGCGCCAAGGGCTGGGGACGCATCGTCAATCTCGGCTCCGTGCACAGCTTCTTCGGTGCGCCGAACCGGGTGGACTACATCACCAGCAAGACCGCCATCATCGGCATGACGCGGGGCATCGCGCTGGAATTCTCCGGCACGGACATCACCTGCAACGCGCTGTGCCCCGGCACCCTGCCCACCCCCGCCATCGCCTCGCGCATCGACGCCATCGCGGCCCGCAAGGGCGTCTCCCAGGAGGAGGCGACGCGGGAATACCTCTCCGACCGCCAGCCGGGCGGGCGCTTCATCTCCTACGACGCCGTGACGAGCCTGCTCGTCTATCTGTGCAGCCCCGAGGCCCGCGACGTGAACGGCGCGGCCCTGCCCATCGATGCCGCCTGGACGGTGAGCTGAACCGCGCGCCGACCGGCGCGACCATCTGAGGAAGACATGATGACCAAGACAACGATCGGCTTCGTCGGCCTCGGCCGGATGGGTGCTCCCATGGCGGGGCGTCTCGTGGAGGCCGGCTATGACGTGACGGTGTTCGACACCAATGCGGCCGCGGTGGCGGAGCTAGTGGCGAAGGGCGCGAAGGCGGCAAGCTCGCCCAAGGAAGTGGCCGACAAGGGCGAATGGGTGCTCGCCTCCCTGCCGACGCCTGACGTGGTGAAGCTGGTCGCCCAGGGGGTGAAGGACGGCTCGGCGGTGAAGGTGTTCGTGGACCTCTCCACCACCGGCCCGCGGGTCGAGGCGGATGTGGCGGCGAGCCTCGCGGAAAAGGGCATTGACACCGTCGACTGCCCGGTGAGCGGCGGCGTCGCCGGCGCCAAGGCGGGCAAGCTCGGCATGATGGCGGCAGGCAAGCCGGCGGTGTTCGAGGCGCTGAAGGAGGTGTTCGCCCATCTCGGCCGCGTCACCTATGTGGGCGAGAAGCCCGGCCTCGCCCAGACCATGAAGCTCATCAACAACATGGTCTCGGTGGCGGCCCTCGCCATCTCCTCCGAAGCCATGGTGCTCGGCGCCAAGGCCGGGCTCGATGCGGACGTGATGATCGAGGTGTTCAACGCCGGCAGCGGCCGCAACAGCGCCACTGTGGACAAGATCCCGAACTTCGTCCTGCCCCGCACCTTCGATTTCGGCTTCGCCGTTGGGCTTTCCGCCAAGGATTCCCGCCTGTGCCTGGAAGAGGCGGAAGCCATGGGCGTGCCCATGGTGGTGGGCAGCGCGGTGCGCCAGATGCTCGCTATCACCCGCGAACTGTACGGGCCGGATGCGGACATGACCAACATGATCCGCGTGGTGGAGCAGTGGGCGGGCGTCGAAGTGCGCGGCAAGGCGGCCAAAACCGTCTGAGGGAGGACTGCCATGACGAACGAGGTCGGCGCGAGCCGTGCGCTCGCCGATTTCATCGCCGCCGCGCGCCCGGAGGATGTGCCGGAGCGCGTGCGGCACGAAGCCAAGCGCTCGCTGCTGAACTTCTTCGCCGTGGCCCTGGCCGGAGCGCACGATCCCGTGCTCGATTCCGCCCTCGCGACCCTCGCCCCCTTCGCAGGGCCGGCCACCTCCACCGTGGTCGGCCGGAGCGCGCGCACCGATGCGCTGGGCGCCGCATTCCTCAATGCGGCGGGCGCCAATGTGTTCGACTATGACGACACCCATCCCGGCACGGTGATCCACCCCACCGCGCCGGTGGCCCCTGCCCTCTTCGCCTTTGCCGAGACCCGCCCCATGAGCGGCGCGGACCTCATCCACGCCTTCGTGCTGGGGGTCGAGGCAGAATGCCGGATCGGCAATGCCATCTCGCCGGGGCATTATGCGCGGGGCTGGCACATCACCTCCACCTGCGGGGTGTTCGGCTCCGCGGCGGCCATCGCGAAGATCCTCAAGCTCGACGCCCGGCGTACGCTCGATGCTTTGGGCAATGCGGCGTCCCAGGCCTGCGGGCTGGTTGAGGCCCTCGGCACGGGCGCCAAGAGCCTCGGCGTCGGCAATTCGGCGCGGGGCGGGATGATCGCGGCTCTCGGGGCTGCGAACGGCATCGGCGGACCGGACCGGCCGCTGGAAGGCGTGCGCGGCTTCGCCAATGTCACGGCGGAGAAGCCCAATTTCGGAAAGATCGCAGATGGGCTCGGCACCACCTGGGAACTGGCCCGCAACACCTACAAGCCCTACCCCTCCGGCGTGGTGCTGCATCCGGTCACCGACGCCTGCCTGATGCTGCGCCGGGAGCCGGGCTTCGATGTGGCCCGCATCGTGTCCATCGTGGCGAGCGGCCACCCGCTGCTGCGCCAGCGCACCGACCGGCCGAACGTGCGCACCGGCCGGGAGGCGCAGGTGAGCCTTCAGCATACGGTTGCGGCAGCGCTCATCGACGGGGCGGCGGGCCTTGCGCAATATTCCGACGCCAGGGTGAACGATCCCGCCGTGCGGGCGCTCAGCGCCAAGGTGTCGGTGGCGGACGATCCCATGATGCCGGTGGAAGGTGCCAAGCTTGCCATCACCCTCGATGACGGGCGCGTGCTGGAGACGCTCGTGGAGCACGCCCTCGGCAGCGAGAAGAACCCGCTGAGCGATGCCGACATCGAGGCCAAGCTGCGCATGCTCGCCGCACCCGTGGCCGGGATCGACGTGGATGGGCTGATTGGCGCCGTCTGGTCGCTGGACACGGCCACTGATGCGGGCGCCGTCATGCGGCATGTGCGGCCCTAGCCGGAGCTGTCATGCCCGGGCTCGACCCGGGCATCTCCCTCAGGACCGACGCGGCACCAAGGATGGTGGGAGATCCCCGGATCAAGTCCGGGGATGACGATGGAAACGGGAAGCCGTTTATTTCTGAATGGCGAACGGTCAGGCCGGCACACGCGCCGCCACCGTCTCAAGCTGCGCCACCAGCACATCCGGCACCTCGATCACGTCCCCGCGGCGGCGCTCCTCGCGCAGCGCGCGGGAACGGTCGAACGGCATGCGCACGGGTCCACCGCCCTCCACCGGCCGTGTGCCGCGCACCGCCTCCGCATAGGCCGAGACGTTGGCCCGGAAATCCGCCTCCGGCCCCATCAGATCCGGACGCAAGGCGATGATGAGGAAGCCGAAATCCTCCAGCTCGGGCGGCTGCGCCGGCGATCCCGCCAGCGTCCCCAGAAGCTGCACCACGAGGGCAAGCCCCGAGCCTTTCGGCCCGCCCCAGGTGGCGAAAGCCCCTGCCAACGCCGCGGCAGGATCGCGCGTCGGGCGGCCCTCAGGATCATAAGCGACGCCGGGCGGAAGCTCCTGGCCGAGCCGCTTGGCCAAAGTCGCCTCCGCATGGATGATGGCCGAGGTGCCGATGTCCCAGATCACAGGGTCCCCGATGCCGGGAAAAGCGAAGCAGATGGGATTGGTGCCGAGGCGTCCTTCCGTGCCGCCATAAGGCGCGACCCAGGGCGAGGTGTTCGATGCGATGATGCTCACCAGCCCGCGCGCCGCCGCCATCTCGGCGAAATAAGACAGCATGCCCGTGTACCAGGTGTTCCTGGCGCCCACGATGGCGATGCCGGACGCCTCCGCCTTCTCGATCACAAGGCGCGTCGCGCGGTGGGCGACGAGGTAGCCGATATGGTCGCCGCCATCGAGATGCGCGGAAACCGGCGTCTCGTGGGTGATGCGGATGGGGGTACGCCGGTCGCCGGTGCGCGCGATGCGCTCGGCGATGGAGATGGCGCGGGCGAGCCCGCCATAGGCGAGGCCACGCAGCTCGCAATCCATCAGATGGTCGGCGATCAGCGCGGCGTCGGCCGCGTCATGGCCGAGAGCTTCCATCACGCGCTCGGCGAGCCGGCGCGCCTCGGCGCAAGTCAGGCGCATGGGACTATCCCCGTCTCGGGCGTGAAAAGGCCGCCGCCGGCCCTGACCGGCGGCGGGAGTGGAGCCACCTCAGCGGCCCTGGTTTTCGACCTCGTTGAACGCTTCCTGCGCGGTGCGGAAGGAATCGACGCCGGCCGGGATGCCGCAATAGATGGCGACCTGGAGCAGCACCTCGCGGATCTCCGCCTTCGTGACACCGTTCTTCAGCGCGCCCTTCACGTGCATCTTGAGCTCGTGGTTGCGGTTGATCGCGCCCAGGATGGCGAGGTTGAGCATGGAGCGCGTCTTGCGCGGCAGCTCTTCCTCGCGTCCCCACAGCCAGCCCCAGCAATACTCCGTGGTGAGCTCCTGCATGGGGCGGTTGAAGTCGGTCGCCGAGGCGAGCGACTTCTCCACGAACTCCTTGCCGAGCACGTCCTTGCGGATGGCGAGACCGCGATCAAAATCCTCTTTGCTCATGACTGTCCTTCCTAGGTTTGGTCAGGAAACCGCCATCCGCCGCATGTCCGGGCGGGTGGATCTTCAGCGCTTGGGCCAGAACGGCTCGGCGACCGCGAGGCTTTTCGGGAAGACGGTGACGGGGATGCCGCTCTGCCACTGCACCACGGTCATCTCCGCATTCACACGGCGGCCCTTCTCGTCGAACTTGATGATGCCGCCGGGATAATATTTGGAGGGCCCGGCATCCATGGTGCGCAGGGCGTCCGCCACCGCCACCTTGTCGGCCTTGCCGGCCTTCTCCAGGGCGTCCTTGATCACCCACATGTCGCCATAGGTGGAGATGGCGTTCTGGGTCATCCAGGGCTCCTTGTAGCGGACGTTCAGCTCCTTGATGAGCGCCTCATGGCCCTTGGTGGCCCAGCTCCCGACGCAGGTGAGCACGCCCTGCAGCAGCTCGGGGCTGATGGTCTGGAGGATGTCCGGCTCGGCGATGGCGATGCCGAAGGAGATGGTGGGGATCTTGCCCTGCCCGAGGCCGAACTCGTTCATCTTCTCAAGCACCAGCTTCGCGTCGGAGATGACGGTCGGCAGGAAGAACAGGAGGTCCGGGCGCGTGGAGCGGACCTTCTGCACCAAAGGCGTCGCGTCCGAGAGCGGCGGCGTGAAGGTCTCGTCCATGACGAGTTCCAGGCCCAGCTCCTTCAAAAGCCCCTCGCGCATGGGCTTCACCGAGGCGATGGAGGCGCCGGTATTGTCGGTGATGATCGCCACCGTCTTCGGCCTTTTTCCGGAGGCGTCCTCGGCGAGCTTCATGATGAGCGGCAGCGCCTGGCGGGCCTGGGAGGCCGCGGTCGCCGAGGTCTGGAAGACATAGTGGAAGCCGCGGTCGGTGATGAGGTCGGAATAAGAGAGCGTCAGCATGGGAAGCTGCGCGCGCTCGGTCACCTCGGTGGCCGCCAGCGTGAAGGAGGAGAGGTAGGCGCCGGTCGCCGCGACGAGGTCGGTCTCCTGCGCCACCATGCGCTGGGCGGCGTTCTTCGCCTTCTCCGTGGTGTCGCCGGAATCCAGCACCACCAGCTTGAGCTTCGCCCCGTTCAGCGCCTTGATGCCGCCGGCCGCGTTGATGTGGTCCACCGCCATCTCGGCGCCCATCTTCATCACCGTGCCCGGCCGCGCATAAAGCCCTGACAGCGGGACCAGGAGGCCGACTTTCACCTCCTGGGGCTGCGCGCCTTGCGCGAACGCGCCTGTGGCCATCACGCTCAACGCAGTGGCCGCCAACAATGTGCGCCGCGTCAAATGTCCTGTCCTAGTCATGTTTCCCTCCATCTCGTTTGTTGCTTTGTGATTTCGGTCAGCCACGCTTCGGCCAGAAGGGCGGAGCGACGGCGAGGTTTTCCGGGAAGACCGTCACGGGCACTCCGTTCTGCCACTGGACGACCACCACGCCCGCGCCGACGCGCCGGCCCTTCTCGTCGAACTTCAGAATGCCGCCAGGATAGTATTTGGACGGGCCGGCATCGAGCGTGTGGAGCGCGTCGGAAACCGCCGCGCGGTCGGCCTTTCCGGCCTTCTCCAGCGCATCCTTGATGAGCCACATGTCGCCATAGGTGGAGACCACGTTCTGGGTCATCCAGGGTTCGTTATACTTGGCCTTCAGCTCGGCCATGAGCTTCTCCTGGCCCTTCACGCCCCAATTGGCGACGATGGTCATGATGCCCTGCACCACTTCCGGACTGACGCTCTGGAGCATGTCCGGCTCGGCGATGGTGATGGAGAAGGAGATCGTGGGGATCTTGCCCTGGCCGAGCCCGAACTCGTTCATCTTCTCCAGGCCCAGCTTGGCGTCGGAGATGGCGTTGGGCATGAAGAGGAACAGGTCCGGCCGGGCCGAGCGGACCTTCTGGATGAGCGGGGTGGCGTCCGCGAGCGGCGGGGTCCACACCTCGTCCACGACCAGTTCCAGGCCGAGCTGCGGGAACAGCTTCTCCTTCAGCGCCTTGGCCGTGGCGATGGACGTGCCGGTATTGTCCATGGCGATGGCGACCGTCTTCGGCCTTTTGCCGGAGGCCTTCTCCGCCAGCTTCATCAGCTCCGGCAGGCCCTGCTCCGACTGGGCGGAGGCGGTGGCCGCGGTCTGGAAGATGTGCTTGAAGCCGCGGTCGGTGAGCAGGTCCGAATAGGACAGCGTCAGCAGCGGCAGGCCGGCGCGCTCGGTCACCTCGCTCACCGCCAGGGTGAAGGAGGAGAGATAGGAGCCCGTGGCGGCGACGAGGTCGGGCTCCTGCGCCACCATACGCTGGGCGGCGTTCTTCGCCTTCTCGATGGTGTCGCCGCAATCCAGCGGCACCAGCTTCAGCTTCGCACCGCCCAGAGCCTTGATGCCGCCTGCGGCGTTGATGTCGGCGACGCCCATCTCACCGCCCATCTTCATCACCGCGCCGGGGCGGGCATAAAGGCCGGAGAGCGGCACGATGAGGCCGACCTTCACTTCGGCCGGCTGGCCCTGCGCCTGCGCGCGGGATGAAAGGGCGATGCCGGTGGCTGCGGCGCCGCCGAGAAATGTCCGCCGCGTCAAGGACGAGATGACGTCACTCATGGTTTCCTCCCATCGGCCCGCTTATGCGCGGGCTCGTTCCCAGTTCAGTTTTGTGCGTCACATGCCGAGATAGGCCTGCCTGACCCGGTCGTCGGCCCGAAGGGTCGCGTTGCTGCCGTCCAGCACCACCCGCCCGGCTTCGAGCACGTAGCCGTGGTCGGCGGATTCCAGCGCCTCGGCCACGCGCTGCTCCACGAGCAGGATGGTGAGGTTGGTCTGCTGGCGGATCTCGATCAGCTTCTCGAAGATGAAGTCGGCGATGGCCGGGGCGAGGCCCATGGAGGGCTCGTCCAGCATCAGGAGCTTCGGCGCGGAGGCGATGCCCCGGCCGATCGCCACCATCTGCTGCTCGCCGCCCGAGAGCGTGCCGGCGAACTGCCCGCGCCTGTCCGCGAGCACCGGCATGAGCGCGAAGATGAGGTCGAGATTGCGCTTGAAGGCGCGCTGCCCGGCCTCGGTGAAGGCGCCCATTTCCAGGTTCTCCATCACCGAGAGGGAGGGAAACACCTGTCGCCCCTCCGGCACATGGGCGATGCCCAGATGCGGCCGCTCGGAGGGCAGGACGCTCGTAAGGTCCCGCCCCTCGAAGGTGATCTTGCCGGCACTGGGCCGCACGATCCCGGATATGGTCTTGAACAGGGTGGTCTTGCCAGCGCCGTTCGGGCCGACGATGGCGACGAACTGCCCCGCCTTCACCTCCAGCGACACGTCCTTCAGGACCGGCACCACCGAATAACCGGCGCAGACGCCGTCAAGCGCGAGCATGGGCGGCCCCCCATTTCTTGCCGAGATAAGCCTCGATCACGCGCGGGTTGCGGGTGACCTCTTCCGGCTCGCCATCCACGAGGACGGCGCCGTGGTCGAGGACGAGGAAGTGGTCCACCAGGCGCACCATGGCCTGCATGGTGTGCTCGATGATCACGATGGTGACGCCCTCGCGGGCGAGGCGCTGGACCACGGCCACCACCTCGTCCGCCTCTCCATGGCCGAGGCCCGCCAGCGTCTCGTCCAGCAGCAGCAGGCGCGGCTTGCCGGCAAGCGCGCGGGCCAGCTCCATGAGGCGCAGTTCCTTGGTGGTCAGCTCCGCCGCCACCTTGTGCGCCACGGAGGAGAGGCCGGCGCGGGCCACCGCATCATCCGCGAGGCGCTGGGCCTCCTCCTCGGACGCGGCCCGCACATAGGCGCCGACCCGCACATTGTCCCGCACCGACATGCGCGGGAACGGGCGCATGACCTGGAAGGTGCGGCCGACGCCGGCCACACACAATTCGTGCGGGCGCCGCCCTACCATGTTCTTGCCGTCCAGCATCACCTCGCCGGCATCCGGCTTCAGGAAGCCGTTCAGCAGGTTGAACAAGGTGGTCTTGCCAGCGCCGTTGGGACCGATGATGCCGAGGATCATGCCCTCATGCACATCGAAGCTCACATCCTGCACCGCCTTGAGCCCGCCGAAGGACTTGGAGAGACCCTTCACGGAGAGCAGCACCGGCCCCGTCACCGGGCGCCTCTGGCGCGCCGGGGCCGGGCTGAAGGGCACCACGTGCTCGGGCAGCGTGGGCGTGATGGCGGGCGCCGGCGCATGGCGCTTGCGCCACCAGTCCCGCACCTTCCAGTAGACGCCTTCCGGGGCCATAAGGATCACCGCCATGATGGCGAGGCCGAAGATGACGCCCTGGATGCCGGGGATCTTCGCCCCCAGCTCCGCATGCAGCACCTCGGACACCGGGATCAGCACCGCCGCCCCGATGAGCGGTCCCCACACGGTGCCGATGCCGCCGAACATGGAGACGGTGAGCGCCTGCGCCGACACCAGCATGCCGAACACGGAAGGCGGCGTGACTACCAGCAGCACCACCGCATAGAAGGCGCCCACCGCCCCAGCGATGGCGCCGGACAAGGCGATGGAGCAGAGCTTCCAGTACAGTGTGTTGATGCCCGCCGCTTCCGCCGCCGCCTCGTTCTGCTTGATGGCGAGGAGCGCCATTCCGAAGCGCGAGCGCTCCACCGCCCGAGTGATGAGGACCACCACCAGCAGCATCACCAGCGCCACCATGGTGTACATGCGCGGGTCCGAGAACTGCATGTAGGCGAAGGGCGTCTCCCTTTTGATGGGGAGGGTCAGCTCCTGGTAGCCGAGCCACTCGAACACGTAGAGCAGCGCCAGGGGATAGGCGAGCATGGCCAGCGCGAAATAATGGCCGCGCAGGCGGAAGGTGGGGAGGCCGATGAGCACGCCCGCCAGCCCGCCGATCACCACCGAGATGGGGATCAGCACCCAGGGCGACAGGTCGAAATAGATCTGGCCGAGGGCGGTCGCATAGGCGCCGAGGCCGAAGAAAGCCGCATGGCCGAACGAGACCAGCCCGGTATAGCCGGACAGGATGTTCCAGGAGAGGCCGAAGATGGCCCACACCAGAACCAGCGTGAGGGTGAGTTGGTAGTAGGAATTGGTTACCACCAGCGTGATCGCGGCATAGATGGCCGCGGCGAGCAGGATGGGGCCGAGGGAGCGCAGGGTCTGCATCACGTCCTCTCCACCATGCGGCCGAAGAAGCCCTGCGGGCGCAGGAAGATGATGAGAAGGAAGACGACGAAGATCGCGGCATTCTGGAGCTGCGTCGGCAGCACGAGGGTTGAGAGCTGTTGCACGAGCCCGATGGTCATGCCGCCCCAGAAGGCGCCGGTGATGGAGCCCATGCCCCCCAGCACCACCCCGGCATACATGACGATCACGTATTCGATGCCGATATAGGGGTGGAAGGGATAGTTGGTGGCGAGCAGGCCGCCCGCCATGGCGGTGACCGCCGCGCCGAGGCCGAAGGCGATGCGGTAGGAGCGGTCGATATTGATGCCCATGTAGGTCGCCGCCACGGGATTGTCGGCGGAGGCGCGCAGCGCCTTGCCGAGCCTCGTGCGGGCGATGAGCAGCCAGAGCCCCACCATGGCCACCACCGAGAACAAAGCCGCGATGCCGCGGGACTTGTTGACGAAGATGGAAACGTAATCGCCCCAGAACGGGCCGAGCTCCCACGCGCTCGAGGAGAGCGGCGTGCGGATGGAGGCCAGCACCGAGCCGAACACGATGAGCCCGCCATTCTGGAGCACCAGAGCGACGCCGAGCGTGAGGATGAGCTGGGCGAAATGCCCCTCCCCTTCAAGCTGCACGGTGCGTTGCCCGGTGACGCGCGAGATCAGGAATTTGTGGATGAAGTAGCCGAACAGGAACAAAAGCGGCGTCGCCAGCAGGATCGCCACATAGGGGCCGATCACGTTGCCGAACAGGGCCTGGATGCCGAAGGAGAGGAACAAATAATAGGCGGCATACATGCCGAGCATCATGAAATCGCCCTGGGCGAAGTTGATGACCCGCATGACCCCGAAGATCAGCCCGAGGCCGACGCACATGAGGCCATAGATGGCGCCCGCAAGGATGCCGGCGGCGAGCGCCTGCAACATGTTCTCGACGAATTGCGACGTCATGGATGCGACCTCTCACGGCCTGTCCCTGCGCCGAACGGCACGGTGCCCATTTCCACATTCCCTCCGTTTTGTTGCCCTCGAGCTTTTGTGCTCGTTCGTGGCGGATTGTGTCGTGACGACCTCATCCCCAGAGGTGGGTCATGCTCCTCCCTTGGCTGCGCGCATCCCGGCGTAACGCGCCGTCTCCGGGGCGCGGGGGGCGCAGAGCGCCGCGATCCGCCCCGCATCGTCCGCCTCTTCGAGGTGGTCGACGACTTCCTCGATGGCGTCGGTCTGATCGGCGCCCAGCACCTCGGTCGCCGCAGCGCGGAAGCGCTGGCGGATCTCGCCTTCGGTGGCCGCGATCACATCCGGGATGCGGCGGCTGATGGTGGCGCCGCCCGCCAGCTTCACCACCACCTCGGCGCCCTGGGCGCGCGGGAAGGCGGCGGTGAAGGCGGCGTCGCGCTCAAGCTTCATGAGGGCGGTGAGCCGCAGCACCTGGAAATCGTCCAGCCGCCGGTAATTCTCCTCCTCCACCACTTTGCGGACCAAGGCGGCGGCGACCCCGTACTGGATGCTCATCTTCGCCTGGAGCGCGCGCTCGAAAGGCCCGGCGAAATCGCACCCGGGATAGCGGATGGCCGCCTCCGGCAGATGCACGCAGACGGAGCGGATGGCATCCACGCCGTCGATCTCCTGCGCCACCCGCAGGGCCGCCTGGCAGGCGGTCTGCGCAAAATTGCAGGCCGGGACGGGCTTGTTGTAGACGGCGAGGATCTCCGCCTCCCCGTTCGGGAACAGCGCGATGGTGGCCGGCGCCGCGCCCCGGCGGAAGGCGGCGAACAGGCCCGCCTCCCCTTCCAGGATCTGCTCGGACCCGTAAGCACCGGCCCTGGCGAGGTCGACGGCGATCACCGCGCCTCGTGCCGCAAAGCCGGGGTGGAAATACATGTCGCTGCTGCCCTCGTGAGGCCACTGGTTGAGGCCCGAGGAGGAGTTGGCGCCGAGCGCGAGAGCGGACACCGTCTCGTCCTCGCCGAGGCCGAGGAGGCAGCTTCCCGCCACCGCGCCCGCAATGGGGCCGATGACGCCCGTGGGGCGGTAGAGCCGCGCCAGATCGGCATTGAACAGTGCTCGGCCGAGCCGGCCGCCCACCTCATAGCCGATGGCTGCAGCGGTCAGCAGCCGCGCGCCGGAGACCTGTTCGCGCTGCGCCAATGCGAGGAGCGCTGGCCAGATCACCACGCCATGATGGCCGATGCTGCCCGCATGCATGTCCTCGCGCACAAGGCCATGGCCGAGGGTGGCGTTGGCGAAAGCCGCATCGCCCGCCGGCGCAAGAAAGCCGGTGGCGATGATGGTCGCGCCCGAACTGGTGCGCGGCGCAATGGAGATGGCCTGCCGGCTCCAGGGAAGGTCACGCGCCTCGAAGGCGCAGGACAGGAAGTCGAGAAGGCAGATTTTCAGCTTGTCACGCACCGCGACCGAAAGGTCGGAGAGGTGCACCGCCTGGGCTTGCCGCGCCACCGCGCGGGCGGCCGAGAGCGCGCCTGTGCCTGCGGGATTATCCCTCGCCATGACGTGCCTCCTCTCGCCCGCGCTGCCAGTGCCCCCTACCCCCGGATTTCCACCCCCGCCCATTCCTCCGAAAGCTTCGCGATGGAGGTGAAATCGGAATCCGCGCCGTATTTCGCCTGGGTCAGCGCCAGGATCTGGCGCACCACCGCGCCCATGATCATGGGAATGCCCATGGCCTCCGCCTCGTCGAGGCAGAGCCGCACGTCCTTGTAGGAAAGGCCGGTGGCGAAGCCGAAATCGAAGGTGCCGGGCAGCACGGAGCGCGGGAACTTGTCCTGCGTCGCGCTGTTGCGGCCGGAGGAGACGTTGATGATGTCCAGCAGCACCTTGGGGTCGAGGCCCGCCTTCACCCCCATGGCCATGCCCTCGGAGGAGATGACGATGGCGGCCGCCGCCAGGAGGTTGTTCACCAGCTTTGCGGTCTGGGCGAGGCCGTTCTTCTCGCCGGTGTAAAAGAGCTTGCCGAAATGCTTCAGGATCGGCTCGGCCGTGGTCTCGTAGACCGCCTTCGGGCCGGAGATCATGATGGCAAGCGTGCCGCCCTTGGCGCCGGCGATGCCGCCGGAGACCGGCGCGTCGATCAGCGAAATCTCACGCTCGCCCAAGCCCTTCGCCACGATGGCGGAGGCGCCGGGGCCGGAGGTGGAGAGGTCGATCACCGTGCGGATCTTGTTGCCGTGCGCGAGCCCGCCCTCGCCGAGGGTCACGGACTTCACGATGTCCGGCGTCGGCAGGCTGAGGAGGATGGTCTCGGCGGTGGTGGCCACCTCGCCAGGGGAAGACGCGAGGCGCGCGCCGCGTGCCACCAGCGGGGCGGTTGCCGCAGCCTGCGTGTCGTAGACGCACAGCTCATAGCCGGCATCGAGGAGGCGGGATGCCATGGCACCGCCCATGCGGCCAAGGCCAACGAAACCGAGAAGCTCACCCATGACGTTCCCTCTGCCGCAGAGTTAGGCTCGCGGCTCATCTATTGTGGGAACGAGGCTAAACCCGATGAACCAAGACCGTCATCGTCTATTACAGTATAACAGCTTTCTCATCGGCGATGTTCACGCTGCAATGCAGCAGATTCCGCAGATTTGTCCGACAGCCACAGGCCGCGCCGCACAAGATCCTGCACCTGCCGCCGCACCATGGCGGCCAGCGCGCGGGTCGCGGACGTGGTCGGCCCCTGGCTGGAGGTGGCAAGGATCAACTGGCGCGTGAGAACTGGGTCGACAATGGACCAACTCTTCATGCGCCCCGTCTCGATGAGGTGTCGCGCCGGGCCGTAGGAGAGCAGCGTGTAGCCCATCCCCCGCTCCACCAAAGCAAGGGTGGAGGGCATGGCGTCCACTTCCAGGATCACGTTCATGTCGATGGTCGCCTCGCCCAGCAGCGCGTCCACCACGAGGCGCAGCCCGTGGGGGCGCGAGGGGATGATCATGGGGATTTCGGGTAGCCGCCGCGCCGGCACCGGGCCATCGGGCAGCCCCAAAGGATCGTCGATGGCGCCGAGGAGGTTGATCTCTTCCTGCAACAAGGGTTCGGCGCGCAGATTGCTGGTGCGCGGGGCGTTGTAGAGCACCGCCACATCGATCTTGCCCGTCGCCAGCCATTCGAGGAGATGGCCGGAAAAGCCCTCCACCACCCGCATGGAGATGAGCGGGAATTCGGCGCGGAAGGTCTGCACCAGCGGCACGGTGAGGATGGAGCCCACGGAGGGAGGCATGCCTATGGCGATGGTGCCGCGCGGCTCGGCGCGCAGCGCCATCACTTCGGTGGTGGCCCGCGAAACGCTGTCGAGTACGCCGCCCGCATAGGAGTGCAGCAGCTTGCCCGCCTCGGTCAGCACGATGCCGCGGCCGTTGCGGTAGAAGAGCTCGATGCCCAGTTCCTGCTCCAGCGTCTTGATCTGGCGCGAGAGCACAGGCTGGGCGACGGACAACACGGCGGCGGCCCGCGAGAAGGAGCCGAATTCCGCCAGTGTCGCGAAGGCTTTCAGCTGCTTGAAGTCCATTTTTTCATTCGTATTGCGCGGTTGAAAGGGCTGGCAATACCCCCAGGCCGTCCCGTCCGGCCTCGCGATTTCCAGAATAACAGTTAGCACGCGCGCGGCGGCGGACACAGTCTCCCCCATCTGCCAGTCTTCGCGCAACGCGCCGCTACGTCATTTAAAGTGCGCGAGGGAGGAAACCATGGCCGACGAAAACAAGGGCACCGTGCTTCTGACGGGCGCGGCAGGCGGGCTCGGCCGCGCTATCGCGCGCGGGGTGGTCGCCTCCGGCCGCCGCATCGTGCTGGTGGACCGCAATCCCGAAGGGTTGGCGGAACTGGCCGGGGAATTGGGCGCGGCCGCCCACCCCATCACGCTCGACACCACGGACCACGCCAAGGTGGACGGCATCCTTTCCAGCGTGCCGGCGGATTTCGCCCCGGTGGAGGTGCTCATCAACAATGCGGGCCACGACATTGGCGGGCGCACGCCGTTTGCCGAGGGCTCACCGGATGATTGGAGCAACATCATCCAGACCAACCTGATCGGCACCATGCGCATGACCCGCGCCGTGCTGCCAGCCATGGTGGCGCGCAATTCCGGGCACATCGTCAATATATCGTCCATCAATGCGGTGCGGCTCATCCCTGATATGACCGCCTATTCCACCTCGAAGGCCGGCGTGCGCATGTTCACGCAGACCCTGCGCGGGGAACTCACCGAGACCGCCGTGCGCGTCACCGAGATCCTCCCCGGCCTTGTCCGCACGGGCATCATCCTGACCCGCTATCGCGGAGACAAGGAGAAGGAGAGGGCCTATTTCGACCAGTTCAAGATGGCGCTTGAGCCCGAGGACGTGGCCCGCACCATCCTCTACGCCCTGGAGCAGCCTCCGCACGTGCAGATCGCGGAGATCATGGTGCTGCCGGTGAACAGGTTCTAGCGACGATCGGGCCTCAAAGGGCGGCGAGCCGGTATTCGCGGTCGATGGAGGAGGCGTGCAGATTGTGGTCGAAGCCGTAAATGTGCAGCGAGACCGCATCCCCCACGCCCACATTCGCCATCTGGTGCAGGTTCGGCCCCGTGGGCAGCATGCAGCCAATGTATCCTTGGCTGCGGGTGGTGCGCTTCACCAGCACCGCCTGCTCACTGTCGATGGCCCGGAAATGGGCGTCCTCGATCTGGCCCTGCAGCACCGCGAAGCAGCAGGAGCAATGGTGGTCGTGGATCGACGTCCGCGACCCCGCCGCCCATACCATGGCCCACACGCTGATCTCCTCATCGCCATAGATCAGGTTGCGTTCATAGCCGCCCGGCCGGCGCTTCAGCGCCATGCCGTCGAGAAGGCCGGGACGTTGCACGAGATGTTCCAGGGCACCACGGGCGGCGGCGAGGTAGTCCTGCGCTGAGCCTTTGCTCGCCGCACCCAGATGGCGCAGCAGCTTCATATCGTTCGGCTCTTGCAGCGAGGTCATGTCTTCATCCGCATGGAAAGGATGAAGACAGGCTAGGCGACCGCATCGGGAATTGGATTGCGAATTTTCCACACTTCCTGACCAGATTGGGATTCCTTTATCCGCAATTTCGCCGTTCGTAGAATTTTGTTGCGCCATTCGCTATAGCGTTGAAATCGCCGTGTGGGCATTGCCCATGATTCCGCCTGCCGTGGGGAGCCATGTCCCGTACCGCCGTGAAACTGGATGCGATCGACCTCAGAATCCTCAAGGAACTTCAGTCCGATGCGGCTCTGCCGCTCACGGATCTGGCGGAGAGGGTCGGCATCTCGCAGACTCCTTGCTGGCGGCGGGTCCAGAAGCTGGAGAAGGCCGGGATCATCAGGAAGCGCGTCGCTCTCCTGGACCGTGCGTCTCTCAATGTGGGCGTCACCGTGTTCATCGCGGTCCGGACGAACAAGCACTCGGTCGAATGGCTGGAGAAATTCGCCCGTGCCGTCAGGGATATCCCCGAGATCGTCGATTTTTACCGTATGAGCGGAGAGATCGACTATCTGCTAAAGGCCCATGTGCCGGACATCGGCAGCTATGATGCCTTGTATAAGAAACTGATCTCGAAGGTTGAGCTGACCGACGTGACCTCCATGTTTGCCATGGAGGAATTGAAGTCGACCACAGAGATACCGCTGCAGTTCGCCGAGACCGGGCATTCATGAACTGCAGGGCATCGGGCGCGAGACCCCGTGGCAACCCGCGCTAAGGCGCCAGCCAGCGCGAGACCGTGAAGATGGCGAGGCCGATCAGGCCGCCCACCAGCGTGCCGTTGACGCGGATATATTGCAGGTCCTTGCCCACCTGGGTCTCGATCTTCTCGACCAGCGTCTGCGTGTCCCAGCGCTCCACCGTCTCCGTGATGAAACGGCCGACTTCGGCCCGGTTCGGAACGAGGGCGTCCACCACCCATTGCCGCAGGCCGCGATTGAGGGTCTCCCGCATGTGCGGCTCGGCTTCGAGCCACGCGGCGAGCGCCACCACCCCGTCTTCCACCCGCGCCGCGAACAGCCCGTCCGGCTTCGCGATGTCGGCGCGCAGCCGCTCCTCCATCTCGTTGCCGAGCCAGTCCACATAGCCGTCCACCACGGACGAGCTCAGCACCTCGGACTTGATGCGCTCCATCCGCTCCGGCATCTCCTCGTCCGAGGAGAGCAGGGAGATCCAGTGAGAAATCTCCTGCTGGAATCGGCGTCGCCACGGATGGTCCTGCGCCCGCGCCGCCTCCAGCTCGCGCAGCACCTCGGCGATGAAGGCATCGGCCAGCTTGTTGTCCACCCAGCCGGGCAGCCAGCGCACGCCCTTGCTCGCGACCTGCTCGCGGATGCCATCCTGGTGGTCGTGCATGAAGGCGCTGGCCAGCATCAGGATCCGGTCAAAGACTTCGTTGTGGTAGCCGTTGCGCACCAGCACCGAGAGCGTCCGCGCCGACAGCGAGGCCACGTCGATGGAATCGACGCCTTGACGGAAAGCCGCGCCGGCGAAGCTCCGGAGGCGCTTGTCTCCCAGGAGATCGAGCAGCGGCGGAACGAGATTGCGCGATTGCTCCTTCAGCCAAAGCACGTTGTGCGGCTGCTTCAGCCAGTCCGCGGCAAGGCCGGCAGCGTCGAAGCGTTCCAGCCGGGTGGCGATGTGCTCGGGCGCGAGGAAATTGTTCGAGACGAAACGGCCCATGGCCGCTGCGACGCGCTGCTTGTGGCGCGGAATGATGGCCGTGTGGGGAATGGGGATCCCGAGCGGATGGCGGAACAGCGCGACCACCGCGAACCAGTCGGCGCAGGCGCCCACCATCGCCGCCTCGCAGAAGGCCCGCAGATACGGCATGCCCGACCACAGATCGGGCCAGCGGACGGTGAAGACGAACGTGGCCGTGACCAAGGCGAGCAGGCCGGTGGCGGTCCACCACAGGCGGCGCGCCGCAGCCGCCACATAGTCGCTATTCTCCGGCTCGGATCCTACGCCGGTCTCTCCGGCGTCGGTCATTTCCGCGCCGCCTGGGGCGGTGGAGAGGGCATGCGGGTGCGGTTGTTCAACTCGCGCGCGGCGTGGTGATAAAGGGCCTCGATCTGAGGCGCGCCATAGGTCCGCTCAAGCCGCCGAATGGCGAAATGGCCCCGTGCGATGCGCTGGAAATGGTCCATGAACACCATATTGACCGTTGCCCCGCCGACCGCGCCGAGGATGGGCGCCGCGCTGGCCGCCAGCCGGTCCGACACCGCAAGGCCGAACCGCCCCATGATCTCGCCCACCAGACGGGTGATGACCGGCGAGGAGGCATTGACGACGCCGAACTCGGCAAACTGCCTGGCGACGTCGCTCATGAGGCGGGAGAGCACCGCGCGGACCGCATAATAATCGATGCGGGCAACGTCCGCGGTCGAGCGCCCGCCAAGGGCGAAGACCTCGACGCAGGCCAGCCGCGCATCGAGCTCGGTCAGGTCTTCGCCATAATCGCGGGCGATCTCCGCGATGGAGCGCAGCATCAGGGTCGTGGTCAAGGGAAGCTCGATTGGCAGGGCCGCCAGACCGAAGAAGCCGCCGACGCCGCCGGTCAGGCCCGTCATGACCTTGCCCGTCCAATCGGACGGCGGGGCGGGCTCGTCATTCTCGAGCGATTCCACGGCGGTCTCGAGGCATTGCAGGATGGCTATGCGCACGATGCCCTGGAACTGCCGGTTGATGGGCCCGGGCATCAGCTTGATGATCTCGTTCACCGGCTTGCCCGCATAGTCCGCCAGCCGCGCCGCGAAGGTCGGCCGTTCCAGCAGCTTCACCGCATGTGAAAGCTCTTTCTGATGCTGGGGGCGCAGGGGCGCGTCGGGATCGTGGCTTTGCGTCATCAGTGGCGTTTCATCAAGGGACGGACGCCGTTGAGGCTGGCGATGATGGCCGAGCCGTTGCTGATGAGGGCCGTGACTTCCGGCCCCACCAGGGTGCCCGGCAAGGCGAGACCCAGTGCGACCGTGTTGAGCGCGGCCACGATGCCGTAATTCTGCTTGATGAGGGCGACCGCATCGCGGGAGATTTCCATCGCCTGCACCAGCTTCCAGAGAGAATCCTCCATGAGGATCACGTCCGCAGCCTCATGGGCGATGTCCGCGCCATGCTTCATGGCGATGCCCACGTCGGCGAAGCTCAGGGCCGGGGAATCGTTGATCCCATCTCCGATCATGGCGATCACCCGGCCTTCCTTCTGAAGGCTCTGGACCACCTCCGCCTTGTCGGCGGGCATCATGTTCGCCACCTGCCGCGTGAGGCCCAGCCGGCGGCCGACGGCGGCGGCGACGACGGCATTGTCGCCGGTGAGCATGACGGTGTCGCGCACGCCCATGGCATGCAGCCGCTCGATCACCTGCCGGCCTTCGGGGCGGATGCGGTCCTCGTAGGAGATGAGGCCGGCGAGCTTGCCGTCCACCGCCACATAGAGGCAGGAATGGCCGCGATGATCGATGGCGGCGCGGTCGGAAGCGATGTGATCGACCCTGATGTCGCTCTGCCTGAGGAAGCGCTCGCTGCCCACATGCATGTAATAGCCGTTGACCTTGCCTTCCACGCCAAGGCCGATGTGGTACTGCGTCTCGTCGCAGGGCGGCATCTGCAGGTCGAGCTCGCGGATCTTCTCCCGCAGGGCCTCGGCCACCGGATGCTGCAAATGGGTCTCGGCCGCGCCGGCGAGCGCCAGCAGATGGTCGTCGGCGATATTGTCCTCATAGCCGATGATGCCGGTGACGTGCGGCGTGCCGAAGCTGAGCGTGCCCGTCTTGTCGAACACCACCGTGTCCACATGGGCGAGCTTCTCCATGTGCCCGCCGCTCTTGATGATGATGCCGCAGCGCGCGGCATGGGTCATGGAGGACAGAACGGAGGTGGGCGCGGCGACGCGGATGCCGGTGCCGTAATCGACGATCACCAGTGACAGGAAGCGGTTGAAGTCGCGCGTGAGCAGCGCGGTGCCGATCGCCATGCCCAGCGTCGGCAGCACCAGCCGGTCGGCGAAGCGCTCCGCATGATTCTGCATGCGGGTGTCGCCCACGGGATTGGATTCCACGAGCCGGGCGATCTGCCCCGCCGTGGTGTTGTCCCCGACCCGGTCGGCGCGGATGGTGACCTGGCCTTCCTGCACGACGGTGGCGGCATAGACCTGCTCGCCGACCGAGCGCGAGACCGCGAGGCCCTCGCCGGTGATGGTCTTCTGGTCGACCAGCGCATGGCCGCGCACGATCTCGCCATCCACCGGGATCATGTCGCCGGGATAGACCACGACGTGGTCGTCGGGCTGGAGGTCCGCGGCCGGGATCGACACCACCGTGCCGTCCTTCACGATCCAGGCATTCTTGCTCTGGAACTCCAGCAATTCGCGGATGGCGCGCTTCGAGCCCGCCGCCGTCAGGTCGCGGATCCAGTCTCCCAGCCGGATCAGCCAGACGACGATGGTGGCGGCGACGAGGTTGCCCTGGGCGATGGAGGCGCCGATGGCAAGCGTATCGAGGAAGTCCACGTTGAGGCGCCGCTCGCTGCTCAAGACGTGCCAGGCGCGCTTGAAGATCGGGATGGCGTTGTAGAGGGTCAGGGGAACATTGATCGCGAAAGCCAGCGGGTGCGGGATGAGCGCCAGCCCGAACGACAGGGTCGGCAGGCTGAGCGGGCAGCGCAGGCTCTTCTCGGCGCTCGGCTTTGGCTTCGGAGCGGGTGCAGGCACTGGCGCCGGCACAGCGACCTGCCGTCCGAGAAGGCCTTCGAGATCCCCGATGCTCATGTGCCGGAGCAGGCCCAGAATGCCGTCCAGCTCTCCCTTGCGGGCCGGATCATAGTCCAGCACCAGGCAGGCGCAGTCATAATTGATGCGGGCACTTTTCACCCAGGCCTGGCCCTTGAGCCAGGCGAGGGTCGCCTCCGCCAGCTGCGAGGGATGGGCCAGCAGGGGGATGTGCAAACGAATCCTGCCCGCAATCGCGTGGCGGATATCAAAATACATGGAATCGGCCTCGATTCCCCCGTGGTTCCACGAGGGCCGCGTCCTCGGTGGATCAGCGCGCCGCGTAGGCTGGCGCGGGCGAATGCTGTGTGTGCAACTCGGCGAGATGGTTGAACGAGAACAGGGCCAGCGTCGCCCACATGGGGGTCGCAGCTCCCGCTCCAAGCTCAAAGAAGGTGTAGGCAGCCAAGCCGCCGACCAGAACGATCTTCAGGTCAACCGTATTGCCGGAGACGGACTTCAGCTCATAGTCCAGCTTCTTGAAGAACTGGACCGTGTTCCTCGCGAATTCGGAGCGCTCCGCCAGGAACTCGGCTTCCGCCTCGATCTTGGACGCGAGCACATGGATCTCATCGCCGGGGCGGGGCGCGTGCTCGACCCGGTGCTGACTGCAGATATGGCCGAACTGAGCGGCGAACTGGCCTTCGTGCTGGACATCGTAATTGATGATGACGCTGCCGCTCTCGGGCTTCGTCTTCACGCTGGAGATGCCGGGCACCTTGGAGAAGATGTCCTGATAAAGGGTCAGCAGCTCCGGCTGGGACTTGCCATGGGGCACCTTGAGGCGAATGCGGCCCGGCACCTTGTGGACGATCTTGAGCTTGTGCTTGCGCGGCCGGGCCGGCTTGCCGGCCGCGGGCTGCGCCGGGGAACCGTCCACAGCGGCGGCGTCCCTGGCGGCGGTGCCGCTGGCGACGTCATCCTTGGCGGCGATTTCCACGGCCGCGATGTCCTTCTCGGCGACGTCCATGGCGTGCTCCAGAGCGCCGATCACGGCCTGCTCCACAGCAAGGTTCACGTCCGGCGTCGGGGAAGCGTCCGCGGCGTTGTCCTTCACGCCGGTGGTGTCATGCGTAATGGAGTTCGTCATCACTCAATCTCATGCCACGCGTGAAGCGCTCGGAAGACGCGCCGTCTTCCCGTATCCGTATTCAGCAGGGTTTCTTTGCCGAAACCGGCACATCCCTGCGGAAATGCGAGCCTTTGACGGACAAGGCAATAACGCGTGCTCCGGATTACCGGGCGCCGACACGCCTCGCGGGCAGCCAAAGGCCTCAAGGCAGATCACACCGCAGGGCCAAGCACGAATGGCCTGGCCCTGGGGCAGCCTCAGTGGGCGTTGGCGGCAGCGGTGGCGGGCTTTTCCTGCGCCGTGGCCACCTGCTCGGCCTTGACCTCGGCGGCGATGTCCTGGAGCTGCTCCTGCGCTTCGCTCACGGCCGACCGGGCCTTGCGGCTGATCTTGTAGGCGCCGCGCACGGTGGTGTGCAGCAGCGGCTTCATGCGCGAGCCGAGCTTCGGCAGAAGATTGGGCGCGAGGGTCGCGGCAACGCCGATCACCATGCCGGGAATGAGCGCGACTTCGAACAGGGCGACGCCCGCGGCCACAACAGCGATGGTCGCAGCCTTGCCGACGATATCGTCGGACGGCGCAGCCTCCGCCTGCTCGCCATTGGCGACATGCTCCTCGGCCAGCTCAGCGTCGTCTTCGACGTGCAACTTGTATTTAGACATGGCAAACGCCCCCCGCTCTTTCGCCATTAAACCGCAGTGCAACACAACAGCATCTCGGTAACGCAAGTGGGAGCGGGTTGCAACGCTCTGAGCTTGTCATAATTTATTCATATACAATCAAATCCTGCATAATATTCGATGCAACGCTGCTGAAACTCCTGCACCAGCCTCGTTCGATTAGGAAACGGACGCAATAACTGGTTGGCGCCGGCGATTCGGCGTGATTCACGGCGCCCCGAAGAGGCGCTGCGATAGGACCGGCGGGGGACGCGGGCACATTCCTTCGACACAGCATCGAGGGAACGTGCGCGCGTCAGCATTTTCGGCCGTCGCTTGCGCATATTGCTTCTTTTAAAAGCTAGAATATGAAGCCATAATGGCTGGCCTTTGAGCCTTCCGTCCGGAATTTTGCGAAGAGAAGAGATCACATGCAGATCGAGATCCGCCGCATCCTCACTTTGGTTGACCACAAGGACGTCGAAGCCGGCCGCCGGCACGCCGAGCCCATCCGCAAGGTCGCGGTGATCGCCCTGGTGGGGAATCCCTATGCGGGCCGCTATGTGGAGGATCTCTCGCCCATGATCGATGCGAGCGCCGCGCTGGGACGGGTTATGGCGGACGCGGCCGTCGCGGCCATGGGATCCTACAAGATCGAGAGCTATGGCAAGGGCGGCATCGTCGGTCTTGGCGGGGAGCTGGAGCATGCCAACGCCATGCTGACCACCACCTTCGCCGCGCCCCTGCGCGATGCCATTGGCGGCGCGCTCGCCTGGATCCCCTCCTTCACCAAGCGCGCGGCGCCCGGAGCGACCATCGACGTTCCGCTCGCGCACAAGGACGCGCTTTACGTGCGCTCCCATTATGACGGAATGACACTGCGGCTCCCCGACGAAGCGCCGGAGGCCGACGAAGTGGCGCTCATTGTCTGCATCGCCAATCGCGGGCGCCTCAATGCGCGCGTGGGCGGCCTCGCCAGCCACGAGATCAGCGCCAAAGACGGCCTGCGCTGAGGAGAGACCCATGCGCACGGTCATCACCAATATCGGCCGCATCGTCACCGGCCGGATCGAGGCGCCCTTTGCCGCGGGCGACACCATCGTCATGCAGGACGGGTCGATCACGGCCGTCGGAACAGCATCGGCTAGCGATATAGACGCCGCCGACGTCGTGATCGATGCCGCCGGAACCACCGCCATCCCCGGCCTCATCGACAGCCATGTCCACATCACCTTCGGCGACTACACCCCGCGCCAGCGCGTGGTGGGCTATCTCGAAAGCTACGTGCATGGCGGAACCACCACCGCCATCACCGCCTCCGAGGTGCATGTGCCCGGCCGGCCGAAGGACCCTGCCGGCGTCAAGGCCCTGGCGCTGGCGGCGCGGGCCTGCTTCCTGGATTATCGGCCCGGCGGCATGCGGGTGCATGCCGGCTCCGTCATTCTGGAGCCGGGCCTGACCGAGGCCGACCTGTCCGATCTCCGGAGCGCCGGAATCTGGCTGGCGAAGGCCGGCTTTGGGGCTTTCGGCACGCCCTTCGACTATGCACCGCTCATGCAGGCCGCGCGGCGCCTCGGCATGGTGACGACCATGCATACGGGCGGGTCTTCCATTCCCGGCTCGTCCGGCATCTGGGCGGAGCATGTGCTGGCGTCCAATCCCTGCGTGTCCTTCCACGTCAATGGCGGCCCCGTCGCCATGCCGGAAGCGGGCTTCGCGCGGCTGGTGGAGGACAGCGACATCGCCCTGCAGATCTGCACGGCCGGCAACCTGCGCACCGCGCTGCTGACCGCGAAGCTCCTCGATGCGGCCGGCCAGCCGGAGCGCCTGCTGATCGCGACGGACACGCCCACGGGAAGCGGGATTATGCCGCTCGGCATGTTCTACACCATCTCCCATCTGGCGAGCCTCGGCGGGATGCCGCCGGAGCAGGCCATCGCCGCGGCCACCGGCAACAATGCCGGCGTCTACCGCCTGAATTCCGGCCTGCTGGAAGCCGGCCGTGACGGCGACGTGCTTCTCATCGACGCCTGCGCCGGTGGCTCGCAGGACGACGCTTTGGCGGCGCTGAGCAATGGCGACGTGCCCGCCGTCGCCGCCGTGGTCACAGACGGCGTCCCGCGCTTCGTCGGCAGGAGCCGCAATACGCCCGCATCGGTGCGCACGGTGCGGGTGGCGCAATGCAGGCTTCCATTCGACTTCTCGGGGGCCCCGCACTGAGCGGTAGCCAACTGCTCCGTCCCCAGGGTGGTGGTTCACGGGAGGCGACAAAGGAAGCTTTTAAAGTTAGGTAGCCGGTCTGGAGCTTGTTCTGCATCCTTGGAGGAAACCGGTGCCAGACACAAAACCGCGCCCTCGGGGAAAAGGGAAGACATCGGCCGCCGCCAAAGCGCCTGACAAGGCGAGCCCGCCGCTGACCATCACCCGGCCGGAAATGCTGGTGGATGGAAGCGACCGGCACTTCCGGCGTCTGGTCCACGCGCTGTTCGGCTTCCTGGCCCGTCACGAAGCGATCCGCACCGGGCACGGCGCGCGCATCGGGCTTGCCGGGATCGAATACACGGTGCTGATCTCCATCGGCCATCTGGCGGTTGAGGAACCGTCCCTCAGCGTGAACGCCCTCGCCAGCCACCTGCACCTCAGCGGGGCCTTCGTCACCACCATCACCAACAAGCTGGCGCGGCGCGGGCTGGTGACGAAGACGCCGGATACGCAGGACCGGCGGCGCGTGCAGCTCCAGGTCACCGACAAGGGCCGCGCGCTTCTGTCCAGCCTCGCCCCCGTGCAGCGACGGGTGAACGATGTGGAGTTCGACTGCCTGAGCAAGGAGGACTTCCAGCTCCTCCTGCCCTTGGTGGAACGGCTGGTGGACAGCGCGGACCGGGCGCTGAAGCTTCAATCCTACCTGAGGGATGAGCCGGCCGAGACGCCAACCCCCTGATCGTCCGCCCTGGCACCGACCTCCTCCCCTGCGAGCGGCCGGCCGCCCAGGAACGTCTGCGAGATGACCGGGTCGTTCGCCAGATCCTTCGCACGCCCGGACGTGACGACGCGGCCGAGCTCCAGAAGATAGGCGCGGTCGGCGATCTTCAGCGTATGCCGCGCCTTCTGCTCCACGAGGAGGACCGTGAGCCCCGTTTCGCGCAGGGACAAAATGAGGTCGAACACGAAGCTCGCCATCTTCGGCGCGAGCCCCAGCGAGGGCTCGTCCAGCAGGAGGAGGCGCGGGCGCGAAAGCAAAGCGCGGGCGATGGCGAGCATCTGCTGCTCGCCGCCGGAGAGGAGGCTCGCAAGGCCGGACCTGCGCTCCGCAAGGATGGGAAAGCGCTGGTACATGCCCTCCAGATCGGCGGCCGCCTCGCGTTTGTCGTTCCGGCAATAGATGCCCATCTGAAGGTTTTCCTGGACCGTCATCCGGCCGAGGATGCCCCGCCCCTCGGGCACCAGCGAGATGCCCGCGCGCAGGTTCCGCTCCGCCGCACCGGGCTTCACCGGCCGCCCGTCCAGCATGACGCTTCCGCTAAAAGGAAGAAGCCCTGCAATGGCCTTGACGGTGGTGGTCTTGCCGGCGCCGTTCGCGCCGATCAGCGCGACGATCTCGCCGGCGGCGACGTCGAGGTCGATGCCGTGGACGGCATGGATGGGACCGTACCGCACATGCATGTCGCGGACCTGGAGCATCATGCCTCACTTCCAAGATAGGCGTCGAGAACGACGGGGTCCGTGCGCACCTCGTCCGGCGTGCCCTTGGCGATCAGGCGCCCGAAATCAAGGACATACAGCCGCTCGCACAGATTCATCACAAAGGTCATGTCGTGCTCGATCAGGAGGATGGACAGGCCGTCCTGGCACAGCTTGAGCAGCAGGAGGCGAAGCTCCTCCGCCTCCTCGTGGTTCATGCCCGCAATGGGCTCGTCGAGGAGGAGAAGATGCGGTTTAGCGGTGAGCGCGCGCGCCATCTCCACCTTGCGCTGCAGGCCATATGGCAGGGAGCGCGCCGGCCGGTCGCGGAACTTCTCCAGGCCGAAGAAGGTCAGTGCCCGCTCGGCCTCCACGGCCGCCTGGGTTTTCGAGAGGCCCGCCGGCAGGAAGCGCGAGAGCGCGGCGCCCTTCGGCCGCTGCGCCACCAGAAGATGCTCCCACACGGTCATGCTCGAAAACAGCCGGATGTTCTGGAAGGTCCGGGCGATCCCCGCCCGGGCAATCTGATAGGGCCGCAGCCCGGTCATGCGCTGGCCGCTGAGATAGATCTCGCCCGCGGTCGGCTCATAAGCGCCGGTGATGATGTTGAAGGTGGTCGTCTTCCCCGCGCCGTTGGGGCCGATGATGCCGGTGATCCCTCCGGCATGCACGTCGAGCGACACGTTCGAAAGGGCCTGTACGCCGCCGAAGGTGCGCGTGACGTCGATCAGCGACAGCAGGATGCCGGGATTGCTCATGTGCCTTGCCTCCGCAGCGTGAGCATGCGGAACAGGCCGCGGTCCAATATGCCCTGGCGCCGCACCAGCAGGACGAGGATCAGCAGCGTGCCGAAGGCGGCGAGCCGCCAGTCCGCGAGGAAGCGGAGGGTCTCCGGCAGCATGACCAGCAGCGCCGCGCCCACCAGCGCGCCGGGGGCCACCGTGGAGCCGCCGAGGATGACGGCGAGCACGAGATCGATCGACCGCTCGAAGCCGAAATTGGCCGGCTCGATATAGACCTGGTGGTGGGCGAACAGCCCGCCAGCGATGGCCGCCACCGCCGCGCCGAATCCGAACGCGCCGATCTTCGTCGCCGTGGTGTTCAGGCCCACGAGGCTCGCGGCGGTCTCATCATCATGGGTAGCACGGATTTCCAGCCAGAGACGGCTCCTCTCCAGCACCGACACGAGGATGAGAACCCCGCCCGCCCAGAGCCAGATATAGCCGACGCTCACATGCGCCATGCCCGAAAAGCCCCCGGCGCCGCCCATGGGCTCGAAATTGAGGAAGAAGCTCCGCACCATCTCGCCGAAGCCGAGGGTGGCCATGGCGAGATAGATGCCCTTCAGCCTCAGGGCGGGAAAGCCGATGACCACGCCGACGATCCCGGCGAAGACCGCCGCGATCAGCAGCGCGGCGGTGAGCGGCAGGCCCACCTCGACCGTCAGCCACGAGGCCACATAGGCGCCGATGCCCATGAAGCCCGCATTGCCGAGCGAGAGCTGCCCCGTGGCGAGGATGATGTAGACGCTCAACGCGCCCAGCATGAGGATCCCGGTATCGGCCAGGAGGCCGGCATAATAGGTCGACATCACACGCGCGGCCCATGGTCTGAGCGTGCGCCGCCAAGCAGGCCCTGCGGACGCACGAGGAGGATGAGGATCATCAGCCCGTAGACGACGAAGTCGCGGATCTGCGAGCCGCCATAGGAGATGGTCGCGACCTCGGCGAGGCCGATCAGCGGCCCGGCGAGCAGCGCGCCCCAGGTGCGCGTGACGCCGCCGACCACCATGACGGCGATGGCCTTCAGCCCGGTCTCGACACCGATATAGGGCGTGATGGCCGCATAATGCAGGCTGATGAGGACACCCGCCGCGCCCGCCATGACGCCGGACAGGATGAAGGCGATGAGGAGGATGTGGTTCGCGCGCACGCCAAGCAGGCGCGCCACATCGCGGTTTTCGGCCACCGCCCTCAAGGCGCGGCCGAGCGTCGTGCGCTGGATGATGAAGGCGAGCGCCGCCACCAGGAAAATGGACGCGCCGATGACCAGGAGCTGCATGGTGCCGATGCTCACCTCCCCCAGCGCGATGCGGCTGCCGAGGCGATCGTCGGGCAATTGGAGGGGGTCCGATCCCCAGAGGTTCGTCGCGATGTTCTGCAGGATGATGGAGAAGCCGAGCGTGCTCAGCATGGGCGTGATGGCGGGGGCGTCGCGCAGCGGCTCGTAGCCGATCTTCTCGATGACCACGGACACCGCCGCGGCGACCACCATTCCCCCGATGATCGCCACAGGGAGCGGTGCGCCGGCCATGATCAGCGTGAAGCCGACATAGCCGCCGATCATGAAGAGTTCGGCGATGGCGAGGTTGAGGATGCCGAGTATCCCCATGACCAATGAGAACGACAGCGCGATCAGTGTGTAGACAGCTCCCAGGGTCAGGCCGTTGACGACCTGCTGGAGCAATAAGGCACCGCTCATGGCTCGCCTGCTGCTTTATCGATGGGGCAGCCGGCCGGCGGACCGCCGGCCGGAATGGCAACGAAGACTGAGCGTCAGAGCCCGCAGGCGGCCTGATCGGGAGAGCTGCACTTGTGGAGCTTGTCCGCCCAGGCGCCGTTCTTTCCCTCGACGATATAGAACAGCTTCACCGCGTCGCCGTCGGCGTTGAAGGTCACGGGGCCGGCGAGGCCCTTGAAGTCCTTCAGCTTGGCCATGTAGTCACGGATCTTGACACGGTCCGCCTCCAGGTCTTCCGGCTTTGCCGTGACGCCGGCATGCTTGGCGGCCTCCACGTACATGCTCACGATCTCATAGATGTTCGCATCGTACATGCTGGGCTCGATCTCGGCCGGCAGGTTGGACTCGGCTCTGAGCAGCGGCGTCAGGGACGCGACGAATTTCTTCGCGGCGTCCGTGTCCATGCCCACATAGAAGGTGGTCGGGGCGACGATGGGAAGCTCCGGTGCCGCCTTCAGGATGGCGGAGGAGATGAGCTGGGTGGCACCCACGATGGGCTTCGTCATGCCCTGCCGCTTCATCTCCCGGATCACGGTGACCGCCTGGCTGTAGTCCGCGCTCACCACGACCCCGTCGGGATTGTAGGATTTCAGCTTGGTCACCTGGGCGCTGACGTCGAGATCGCCGGTATTGAAGGACAGGAGGTCCTTGGCGTTCAGAACCTCGATCCCGTTGGCGACCATGGTGTCGGGCATGATCTTTGTGCCCACGGTCGCGGCGGTGGCGTCCTTGGCGTCATAGATCACCGCCACCGTCTTGATGCCGTAGGTCTGCTTGAAATACGGCACCGTGGTCTGGGCGAGGATCTGCTCGTCGATGGTGTTGCGGAACGCCCAGGGGCGGTTGGCCTTGGCAACGCCGGGCTTCGAGGATGCCTGCGAGGTGCTCACCACGCCCAATTGGTTGGCGACCGGGAAGACCACTTCGCAAGCGCTGCTCGTAAGGGGGCCGGCGACCGCGAGCACCTTGTCATCGCCCGCGAGCTTGCGCAGCGCGTTGGTGGCCTGCGCGGGGCGCGCCGCATCGTCATAGATGAGGATGCGCAGCTTGGCGCCGTTGACGCCGCCGGCATCATTCACCTGCTTCTCGAGCATCTTGAGCGTCACCGTATTGGCGCGCCCCCACTCCGCGAAGTGGCCGCTGCTCGGCACGATGGCGCCAATGGCGATTTCCCGCCCCTTAAGGTCCTGGGCAAAGGAAAGTGTACTTGTCGCGACCCCCAATCCGAAGAGGAGAGGCGCACAAAGAGCGAATTTTGAAGCTCGTTCCACCAATGTAGGCAATGCTTTATCCCCTCTTTATCGAATTGCGGGCTGAATTTTCACAGACCGATTGTGTGAGCCAACGACTAGACTGGTTGATGCAAAGCTTTTGCCAGCATCCACCGCCCTGCCTTCGGCGCGTGCACAGCCAATAAATTAGCAAAGTTGAAAAGCTTCGACAAGAAGCGAAATTAGCCAGATCGGCGCGCGGCCGGGCGAAAATCCGATCAAAAAATGGGCCATCTCCCATATTCCGCATCGCCGACGTGCAGGGGCGCCCCGCCCCCTCCCCCGCCGTATTCAGCGGAAACATACGAGATGTAATTTCACTTGCAAAATTAGCTAACATGAGGAGGAGATAGAGAGGCAAGAAGACGGGGACGTGCGAGCCAACGTCTTCACGCGAACCAATTTCGGGGCGACCTCGCAGGGCGCCGATCAACAGGAAGAGCGACCATGAATGCCCTGGACATTGCCTCCGCACTATCGGTGAAGACCGGCGCCGAGCACATCGCCAGCGTGCGCGACGGGCGCGCCGTCTATCTCGATGGCGCGCGCGTTCCGGACGTGTCGCAGCACAAGGCCTATCGTAACGCCATCGCCTCCTCCGGCATGCTCTACGACTACCAGTCCGCGCCGGAGAACATCGAGCGGATGACCTTCGACATCGGCAATGGGCGGCGCGTGAACCGTGCGTGGCAGCTGCCGGCGAGCTATGGGGATCTCGTGGAGCGCCGGAAGGCCCTCGTCGAATGGGCGGAACTGACATGCGGCTTCATCGGGCGCTCGCCCGACCACGTGGCGTCGTCCGTGGCAGGCCAGATCATGGGCATCGAGGTGTTCGAGCGCCATGATCCCAAGCGCGCCGCCGCCTTCCGCGACTGGTTCGACTATGCGCGCCGCAGCGACCTGTTCCTCACCTATGTCATCAACAATGTGCAGGGCGACCGTTCAAAGGCGTTCGGCGACCAGGGCGACGGCGCGGAGGACATGGTCGCGCGCATCGTCGATGAGGATTCTTCGGGCATTACCATCCGCGGCGCCAAGCTCTTCGCCACCAGCGCCATCATGGCCAACGAGATCTTCGTGGGGTCGGGGCAGCCGCTGAAGCCCGGCGAGGAGCACCTCGCCTTCGCCTGCGCCCTGCCCATGAACGCGAAGGGGATGAAGCTGCTCTCGCGCAAGTCGTTCGAAGAGCACGCCATCTCCGAGTATGACAGCCCCCTCGCCTATCGCTATGACGAGAACGATGCGCTGGTGTTCTTCGACGACGTGAAGGTGCCGTGGGACCGGGTCTTCGTCTATCGCGACACCGACATGTGCCGCGCGCAGCTCCACGATACGCCCGCGCATGTCTACCAGAACTACCAGGCCCAGATGCGCCTCTCGGTGAAGCTGCGCTTCCTGGTGGGCCTCGCCCGCAACGTCGCGGAGATCATCGGCACCATCAACTTTCCGCCGGTCAGGGACGTGCTGGGCAAACTGGCCTCGCAGGCATCGCTCATCGAGGGCATGGTCTACGGCATGGAGGCCAGCGGCACGCAGCAGGGCGCCTACTTCCTGCCGAACCGGCACATGCTCTATGCCGCGCAGGTGCAATCGCAGGAGATGTATCCCCAGATCGTCGCTGCGATCCGGGAGCTTGCGGGCGGGGCGCTGCTGATGCTGCCGTCCTCGGTCCACGATTTCGCGAACGCCGATCTCTCGCGCATCATCGCCAGCACCCAGATCTCACCGGCCATGACCGGCCAAGACCGGGTGAAGGCGCTGAAGCTCGCCTGGGACGCGGTCGGCTCCGAGTTCGCCTCCCGCCATCTCCAGTACGAGATGTTCTATGCGGGCGCCCAGTTCGTCACGAGGGGCCACAGCTTCCGCACCTATGACTGGGACCGCGCGGTGGGCATGAGCCGGAACATCGTCAGCGGCTACCGGGCGGAGGATTTCTTCAACCAGCCCACCTGAGCGGTCAGTGACGGGCGAAAACCGAAAGGCCCGCGCCGGGGGCGCGGGCCGGGAGAAGGAGAGAGAAATCAGGCCGGATCGAAATAGTGGATTTCCATGAGAATGCAGCCCTTCTCCGACTTGAAGGGCCCGTGGAAGGCACCCGGTGGGCGGACCGCATAGGTGAAGGGCCCGAACGCCTCGCCGCCATTGCCGTGCTCGTCATTGCCCACCGTGAGGTCGCCGGAGACCAGGAACACCTCTTCCCAATACTCATGCACGAACGGCTTGGTGGTGAACTCGCCGGCATCGAAGCGCAGCAGGCGCGTGCGCGAGCCGCTCTTGTTCTGTTCGTCCAGCCCGCCGGACAGGATCTTCTGCTGGATGCCCTTGGGATATCCGGCCGGCACTTCCCAGCCGGAACTCAGGTCGAGCGTGTGGAACTCGTCATGGATCTTGTTGATGGCCATCGTGGCGTCCTCTGGTCAGAAACGGACTTCATTCAGCGGCGCGGGCGGGCGCCGGAACGACCTCGTCGGAAAGCTCGTAGCTCGCCAGCATGCGGTCGAGCAGCGCGCCGGCGGCCGCCCAGTCATAGGTGCGGAAGGAATGGTTCTTCACCACGAAGCTCGCCCCCGCATAGAACATCTCATACTGCGTATGGCGCGAAGCAAATTCCGAGCCGACCGCATCCCAGGCGAGCTTGTAAAACTTCACCTTCTCCTCGGCATTGGCAGCCGGGGACTGCTGGGTCTTGCCGATGAGGCGCGCCAGTTCCGCATTCTCATAATCGTGCACCGAGGACGGCAGCATGATCATGCCCCCGCCCGCCAGTTCGCGCAGCGTGGTGATCACCTTGCCGTAGAGCTGCTGGGCCACGGTCTGGGCAGCATAGAGGGTGTGGCGGTCGGGCACGAAATAGCGGCCATAATGGCTGCCCTTCGCCTCCATGGCGGCGACGAAGGCATCGATGGTGGCCGCCTCGGCGGCGAGCTGGCCCAGCATCTCCTTCACCTGCGGGAATCCGGTGGTGCCGTTGATCTCGGTGATGCGGCGGGCGACGCCGAGAAGGAATTTCAGCTTCACCGAGAGGCGGATCTGCGCCTGGTAGTTCTGGTAGACGTGGGCCGGCGTCACCTGGAACTGCTTGGCGGTCATCTCGATGCTGTCCACCACGAAGACGCGGTCCCACGGCACCTTCACATCGTCGAAATAGAGCACCGCGTCGTTCTCGTCGAAGCGGCTGGAGAGCGGATTGTCGAACACGGACGACGCGCCCGCCTCGTAGGACTTGCGCGAGAGGATCTTCAGCCCCTTCGCATTCATGGGGATGGCGAAGGAGATGGCGTATTTCTCGTCGCCCGGCTGCAGCGGCTGGATGCAGGTAACGAACACCTCGTTCGCCATGATGCCGCCGGTGGCGAGCATCTTGGCGCCGCGCACGGTGATGCCTTCTGCGTCGCGGTCCACGACCCCAGCCGAGAGATAGGGATCCTGCTGCTGCGCCGCGCTCTTGGAGCGGTCCGCCTGCGGGTTGATGATGACGTAGGTGAGGTAGAGGTCGTTGTCGCGGGCGTAGCGGTAATAGTCCGCGAGCGCCTTGGCGCGGGCCGGATCATAGGCTTCGAAAACGTCGAGGCCCATATAGAGGCCGGAGATGCAGGAGGCCACATGGTCCGGCGCGCGGCCGAGGAAGCCGGCATGCAGCTCGGTCCAGGCTTCAAGGCCGGCGCGGCGGACTTTCAGGTCCTCATAGCTCTCGGGCAGTTGCCAGATGCGGTTGGCGCGGGTGCCGGTGTCGGTCTCGAAAGTCATCAGCTCGCGGTTTTCCGGCGCGCTGTGGAAGTCGAACATACGCCCCACCGAGGCGATGGCCCCCTGATAGGCGGGGTCCGTCGCAGGGTCCTTCACCAGCCGCCCGTCCAGGAAGATCTCGCGGCCATCCTTCAGGCTCGCAATATGCTGGGCTCCGGTCTTGATCATGGCAGTGGTCCTTTAGTATCCGGCGGCGTCAGTTGCGCGCGCTCTCGCCCGAGGCGAGGGCGTGGTAGCGGCCGCGGAAGAAGATGAGCGGATCTCCCTCGTGGGGCGCGGAGAAGCGCAGCACCCGCGCAAGGAAGATCTCGTGGTCGCCGCCATCATGGCGGGCATAGGGCTCGCACTCGAAATGGGCGATGGCGCCGGTGATGAGCGGCGCGTCATGGACGCCGCGATGGTGCTCCACCGCGTGCCATTTGTCCTCCAGCGCGCGGGCGAAACGGTTGGAGAGGTCCTGCTGGTGCTGGGCCAGGATATTGATGCCGAAGCCCTTCGCGGCCCGCATGGCGGGAAGCGAATAGGCGTTGCGGGCGACGGAGAACAGCACCAGGGGCGGATCGAGCGAGACCGAGTTGAAGGAACTCATGGTCATGCCCACCACCACGCCGTCGGCCGTGCTCGCGGTAACCACCGCGACGCCGGTCGCGAACTGGCCGAGGGCGTGCCGAAAGGCACGGGCATCGAACTGAGCGTCACTCCCCTCATGCATGGCCTTGGCCTCTCTTAGCTTGATAAAATATCTTTGTTACAAAGATAATTGAACTGGAACGACCGGTCAACGGCCAAATCCCTCAGGTGCGGCAAGCATGGCGGCACGCCAGACCCACGGCCTGTTCAGATAATAAGATCGGGCGTCAGATGGTTTCCGGGCATCTTGATTTCAAGGATGGCGGGCACCCCAGCCGACAGCGCCCGCTCCAGCGCCGCAGGGAAGTCGGCGTCATCCGAGATCGTCTCGCCGTGAACCCCATAGGCGTGGGCCAGGGCCGCAAAGCTGGGATTTGTCAGCACCGTGCCGCTTTCCCGCCCCGGAAAATGGCGCTCCTGGTGCGCGCGGATGGAGCCATAGGCGCCATTGTTCACGACGATCATCACAACGGGCAGCTTGTGATGCACCGCTGTTGCGAAATCGGGCGAGGCCATCTGGAAACAGCCGTCTCCCGCAAGGCCCACCACCACCCGGTCCGGAAAGCGGAGCTTGGCGGCGATGGCCGCCGGCAGGCCATAGCCCATGCAGCCGGACTTCGGCGCCAGCTGGGTGCGAAAGGTGCGGAAACGGAAGAAACGCTGGAGCCAGATGGTGTAGTTGCCGGCGCCATTGGTGACGATGGCATCGTCCGGCAACCGCTCCCGCAAATGGAGGATGGCCTTGGCGAGGTCGAAGCCCGCGGACTTTCCCGGCGGCTTCCGGAAGGCCTCATAGGCCTCCCGGCCCTCGCGCCGCCAGCCGCTCCAATGGGTGGGGTCCAGCGGGGCGACATCACGCAATTGGGCGGCGAAATCCACCATCCCCGAAAGGATGGGCAGGTCGGCATTATAGACCCGCCCCAATTCGTCCGGATCGGGGAACACATGGATGAGGGTCTGCGAGGGGTCCGGCACCTGGAGCGCGCCATAGGCCTTGGTGGAGACCTCGCCCAGCCTGTCTCCGACCACCAGCAAAAGATCCGCCGCCTTCACCCGCGCGGTGAGCGCCGGGCTGGAGCCGAGGCTGAGGTCGCCCACATAGTTCGGGCTGCGATTGTCGACGATGTCCTGCGCCCGGAAGCCCGCGACCACAGGCAGATCATTGGCGGCGCAGAACGCGCTGATATCCGCCGCCGCTTCCGCCGTCCAGCCGCTGCCGCCCACGATCACCAGCGGGCGGTGGGCCGCCTGAAGCAATTCGCGCAGCCGCGCCATGGTCCCGACTGCTGGCGCGGCGGAGACCGGCTTCCAGGCGGGCGCATCCGCCACAGGGCTAAGGTCGCTGAGCACATCCTCGGGAATGGACAGCACCACCGGGCCGGGGCGGCCATGGGTGGCGATGTGGAACGCGCGGCTCAGATATTCCGGGATGGAATCGGCGTTCGGGATGTCGGCGGCCCATTTGCTCATGTCCGCGAACACACGGCTGTAATCCATCTCCTGGAACGCCTCGCGGCCGCGATGGGCGCGCGGCACCTGCCCGATGATGAGGATCATGGGCGTGGAATCCTGGAACGCCGTATGTACGCCCACCGCCGCATGCATGGCGCCGGGGCCGCGGCTGACGATGCACACGCCGGGCGCGCCCCGCAGCTTGCCGTCCGCCTCCGCCATGTGCGCGCCATTGGCCTCGTGGCGGCAGACGATGAAGCGCACGCCATTCTCCCCGCCGCGCAGGGCGTCGAAGATGGGAAGCGCGCTTTCGCCGGGCACGCCGAACACCGTGTCCACGCCATGGATGCGCAGGCCATCCACCAAGATCTGGCCGCCATTGCGCAGGCTGAGCGCGGCGCCTTGGGACGTGGGGCTGACGGTCTCCATGTGGTGCATCCCTTTCTTCAGCGCGCCGGCTCGTAGGCGCAGAGGGTCTTCAGCTCGGAATAGAAATCCAGCGACCGGACACCGCCTTCTCGGCCGATGCCGGAGCGCTTGAAGCCGCCGAACGGCGCCCGCTCGTCGCGCACCCGCCAGCAATTGATCCAGACCGTGCCGCTCTCGAGCCGCCCCGCCACCCGCTCGGCGCGGGCGGCATCGCCGCTCCAGACCGTGGCCGCGAGGCCGAATTCGGAGGCGTTGGCACGGGCGATCACCTCGTCCTCGTCATCGAAGATGGAGAGGTGCGCGCAGGGGCCGAACACTTCCCGGCGACAGATTTCCGCATCGTCCGGGAGCCCGGTCCAGAGGGTCGGCGCCACCCAATAACCCTCCGTGAAAGGAGCCGGCATCTCCAGCGCCCCGCCCCCGGTCAGGACGGTGGCACCATCCGCGCGGGCGCCAGCGTACAGGCCCAGAACCTTGTCGCGCTGGACCGCGCTGATGGCCGGCCCGAGGGTGGTTTCCGCCGCGCGGGGATCGCCCGGCCGCAGATTCTGCGCAGCAGCGACGAGGCCTTCGGCAAAACGCCCGAAGACGGAGCGATGGACGAAGACGCGCTCGGTGGTAAGGCAGACCTGCCCGCAATTGTCGAACATGGACCGCGTGGTGCCGGCGATGGCAGCCGCAAGGTCGCAGTCGCCGAACACCAAGGCCGGATTCTTGCCGCCCAGCTCCAGCGAGACCGGGCGCGGCCCTTCGGCCGCAGCGCGCATGATGGCCTCGCCCGTGCGCGTCTCGCCGGTGAAGGTGATGGCGTTCACGCCGGGATGGGCGACGAGGAAGCCCCCGGCCGCCCCTGCCCCGTGGCCGTGAATCACGTTCAGAACGCCGTCCGGCAGCCCGGCCTCGGCGGCGATGCGCGCGAGCATGAGGGCGGTGCGAGGCGAATGCTCGGACGACTTTACCACGATGGTGTTGCCGCACACCAAGGCCGGCGCCACCTTCCAGGTGAGCAGCAGGAGCGGCAGGTTCCATGGGGCGACGATGCCCACCACGCCCACGGGCTGGCGCAGGATGCGGTTTCTTGCCCGCGCGCCACCGGCCATGGGCGTGTCGAACATCTCCTCCTCCGCCTCCCGCGCGATCTGCGCGAAGGCGCGGAAATTGGCGATGGCGCGCGGGATCTCCACCTGGGTGGTGATGGTGATGGGCTTTCCGGTATCGGCAATCTCCTCGCTCACCAGGAGATCGAGGCGTTCTTCCAGCCGGTCGGCAAGCCGCTCCAGGAAGGTGATCCGCTCGGCGAGCGTCGTCGCTCCCCAGGGCCCGCGTAACGCCGCACGGGCCCTCGCGACCGCCTGGTCCACGAGGTCCGCATCGGCCTCCGCCACACGGGCGGACGGCCGGCCGGTCGCGGGGTCATGCTTCTCGAATCCATCGCGCGCGGGAACTTCGCGGCCGCCGAGGAAGCAGGGAATGTAGGGAAGGTCGCTCATGGGGCTTACATCTCAACTTGCCGGAAGGCTCTATTCTTCCTGGAAAATCACCTCGCGCCGCTTGCGGATGAACGGCAGCGCCACGGAGACGAGCAAAGCGGCGGAGAGGAGGAGGAAAGCGAGGCTGATGGGCCGCTCGAAGAAGACGAACGGGTCGCCCCTGCCCGTGATCAGGCTGCGCCGGAAATTCTCCTCCAGCATGGGGCCGAGCACGAAGCCCATGAGCATCGGCGCCGGCTCGGCATCGAGCTTGCGCAGGATGTAGCCCAGCAGGCCGAAACCGATCATCAGATAGATGTCGAAGACGGAATTGTTGACGGAATAAACGCCGATGGCGCTGACGACCACGATGAGAAGATAGAGGAAGCGATAAGGCAGCTTCAGCAGGCGCACCCAGAGGCCGATCATCGGAAGATTGATGATGATCAGCATGATGTTCCCGACGAACATGGACGCCACGAGGCCCCAGAACAGGTCCGGCTGGCGTGTGATGACCGTGGGACCGGGCGCGATGCCGTGCAGGGTCAGCGCGCCGACCATGAGGGCCATGGTGGCGCTGGTCGGAAGCCCCATGGTCAGGAGCGGGATATAGGAGGTCTGCGCTGCTGCATTGTTGGCGGATTCCGGCGCCGCGACGCCCTCGATGGCGCCCTTGCCGAAGCGCGAGGGGGTGCGTGACACGCGCTTCTCAAGGGCGTAAGCGGAAAAGGCCGCCATGGTGGCGCCGCCCCCCGGCAGCACGCCGAACAGGGAGCCCAGAAGCGTGCCGCGGGTGATCGCGCCGCGCGACGCCTTCAGGACGCTCCAGGAGGGCCAGAGACTGGTGATGCGCGCCTGGTTCAGGGACCGGCTCGTATCCTCTTCCAGATTGCAGATGACTTCGGCGACGCCGAACAAGCCCAGCGCCATGGCGACGAAGCTCACGCCGTCGGACAGTTCGACGAAGTTCCCTGTCAGGCGCGGCATGCCGGTGTTCACATCCATGCCGATCATGCCCAGAAGGAGGCCGAGCACGATCATGGCCACCGCGCGGAAGAGCGAGCCATTGGCCAGCACCACGGCGGAGACCAGGCCGAACACCATGAGGGAGAAATAATCAGGCGAGGTGAAGGATTGCGCGATGCGCGACAGCGGCGGTCCGGCGAAGGCGATCACCACAGTGCCGAAGCAACCGGCGATGAAGGAGCCGATGGCGGCGATGGCGAGCGCCTCGCCAGCCTTCCCCTGCTGGGCCATGCGATAGCCGTCAATGGCCGTGACGACGGACGTGGATTCCCCGGGAATATTGACGAGGATGGCGGTGGTGGAACCGCCATACTGGGCGCCGTAATAGATGCCCGACAGCATGATGATGGCGCCCACCGGCTCCAGCGCGAAGGTCGCCGGCAGAAGAAGCGAGATGGTGGCGACGGGGCCGAGCCCCGGCAGCACGCCGATCAGCGTGCCGCAGAGCGCGCCGATGAGGCAGAACAGGAGATTCTCGGGCGTCAGGACGACCGCGAAGCCATGGCCGAGGAGAAGCAGCGTGTCGATCATGGCAGCACGCTCACCGGGATGCCCAGAAGCCAGACGAAAAGGATCGTGGAGCCTGCGGCGAGGACGGCGCCGAAGATGAGGCTTTGCCAGAAGACGGCCTCGCGGGAGGCGAGGCTCGCGATGGCCACCTGGGCGAGGATGGCGATCACGATCCCGAACCGGTCCAGCAGCAGCGCGAAGGCGAGAAACGAGAGGAGGATGAGCCCCATGGCGCGCGCATCGATGCGGCCCACGGGAGCGCCCTCCACCATCAGCCCGCGCACCAGGAGGAAAAGCCCCATGCCGCCCAGCACCAAGGCGATGCCCAGGGGAAAGTAGCCGGGCCCCATTTCCAGCGCCGTGCCGATCTCCAGGCTGGTGATGTACCAGAGCGCGGCGGCTGCGATCGAGACCAGCAGGAGGCCGGAATAGAAGTCCACGCCTCCGCGCAACACGGTGATCTTCATCGTCTTCCCCCTCGGCTCACCGTGGCGGGGGCGCGTCCTTCAAAAGGAGGCGCCCCCGCCCGAAAGCCCTCGGACCAAAGGTGAAAGCTGAGCTGCGCCTGCGCGGCTCAGTTCTTCTTGTCCTTGATTTCCTTCATCAAGTCGGTCCACTGCCCCACTTCCTTGGCGATGGCCGCCTGATACTGCTCAGGGGTGGTAAAGACGGGCGAGGCTCCGATCTTGGCGAGTGCCTCCTTCACCTCCGGATCCTCGGACATCTTCTTCAGGGCTGCGGACATCCGGTCGATGATGGGCTTCGGCGTGCCGGGGGGCGCGATGATGCCGTTCCAGGATTCCACCGAGAAGTCGCGCACCCCGGTCTCCTCCACCGTGGGAAGATCGGGCGTGAAGGGACTGCGAGCGCTGGACGTCACGGCGATGCCGCGCACCGTCCCCGCTTCCATCTGCGGCAGCGCGTCGGTCATGTTGGTGAAGGACAGGTCCACCTCGCCCGCCACCACTGCGGCGGTGGCCGGGGCGCCACCCTTGAAGGGCACATGCACCATCCTCGTGCCGGTGCGCGTGTCGAAGAGCTGCACGGAATAGTGCATCAGGCCGCCCGCGCCGCTGGATCCATAGGTGAGCTTGCCGGGATTGGCCTTGGCGTAAGCGATCAGCTCTGGGATGGTCTTGATGGGCAGCTTGGGATTGATGATGACCGTCTGCGGAATGGTGCTGACGATGCTGATCGGGGCAAGATCCTTCAGCGGATTGTACTGCACCGACTGGGCGACCGGCGCCACGGAGACGGCACCGACGCTGCAAACGCAGAAGGTGTAGCCGTCGGGCGGAGATTTCGCCACGATATCGGTGCCGACGATCCCCCCTGCCCCGGCCTTGTTCTCCACCACGACGGTCTGCCCGAGATCCTTCTCAAGGAAACGGGCCGTGATGCGGGCGGTCAGGTCCGTATAGCCGCCAGGCGCATAGGGAACGATGAGCTTGATGGTCTTGCTCGGCCACTTGTCCTGGGCCATTGCTGCCGTCGAAGCCATGACGGCGAGAGATATCATCGCCACCGCAAGCTTTTTCATACCGTTCTCCTCTTTATCTGGAAGTCCCCGGTGATTTTTCCACCGTATTTATTTTCGCAGGAACGCCTTTATCCAAGAAGATCCGCTCTAATTATTGAATTTATAAAGCTGGCCGCCCACGGCCTGCACAGCATCGCGCGCCCGAAGCAGGATGGGATATCCAAGACACTTGGTGGGAACATGAAGCACCCGCCCGGATGAAAGTGTGGCCGGACACGCACGCTGCAGCATCAAGCCCCAGAGCGGCGCCGGAAGGATTTAATTTGAAATGATAGCTATGTGACAAAGTCAGTCAAGCTGCGAAAGCGGGCAGCGTGTGCCAATCAACCGGGCATGGCCACCGCAACGTTCGGCATTGGCCTTGCACGGATTTGCGAAGCCGATGCCTCGGACGGCGGAACCACGAGGCGCCCTTGAAATCCGCTTTGTGATAAAGCTACTCAGATAAATTCTTGGACGCTGTGGCGCAGGCCATTAAGACGTGCGCCATCACCTGATCGAAGGAGCCGGAGCCAGGATGCAGCCAAGGCAAACCAAAGCGAACAAGAAGCTGCCGCTGACCACCTCCCGCAAGGCATTGCTGGTGAATGGTTCGGACCGCGAGTTTCGCGAACTGGTCCATGACATGCTCGCCTTCGCCGCAGCGATGCAGGACATGCGAAATCGGCTCGGCCAGCTCATCGGTCTGTCGGGAACGCAATATACGATCCTCATTTCCATTGCCCGCCTCGGGCAGCAGGGGGAGGAGCTTGGGGTCAACCAATTGGCCGATCACCTGCACCTCAGCGGCGCATTCGTGACCATCGAGGTCAACAAGCTGGTGGCAGCCGGGCTGGTCGCAAAAGCTGTGAACCCCGAGGACCGCCGCCGCGTGGTGCTGACGGTGACCGACGAAGCCGTAGAGCGCCTGGAGGCCCTGTCGCGCGTGCAGCGTCCGGCCAACGATGCCCTTTTCGAGCCCCTCACCGCCGGCGACTTCAAAGCTATCCGGGGCATCGTCGCAAAGCTCGCGGGCACCGGCGACCGGACGCTTCGCCTGATCGAATATCTGGCGCCGAACGGCGTTCTGGAAGCGAAACCGGAAGATGTCGACGCCTGACCGGGCTGTGTCCGGGCCTTTATCCGTCTTCAGCCACACGCCCATCCCGCTTCCAGTCGCCGGCATCGTGCATCCGTCGGCGGCCAAGCCCGAACTCCCGGCCCGTGCCGTTTGGTGGAAGCGGTGAATGCGTGGGCCATGGCCTTGACTGACTTTGCAGCATAGCTATTTTCATAATCAAATTTACGACATCGCAAGCAGCGGCGTCTCCCGGGCGCCGGTCGTCATCTCCCTCAAAACTCTGGGGCACCCAATGCCGATTTCGAACACCCCGGACACAGGTTTCCGTCCCGCGCTGTCCCGTCTGGCGGCTGACGGGCGCATCCATGCCTTCCAGGGAGAGGCGGATCCGCATTTGCAGATCGCTTCGCTGATGAAGAAGCTGGACGGGAAGGAAGTGCTGCTTTTTCCTAAGGTCAAAGGGCACGGCACCCCCGTGGTGGGCAATCTCCTCAGCTGCCGGGAAAACTGCGAATCCGCGTTCGGCCGGGATTTCAACGGCATCCGCGAGATGATCGCCCGCGCGCTTGCAGAACCGATGCCGCCGGAGCTGGTGACGAAGGCGCCCGTGCAGGAGGTGGTGATGACCTCCGGTTTCGATCTCGGCGAGATGCTGCCCGCCTTGTTCCATGCCCCCAAGGATGGCGGGCGCTACATCACCGCCGGCATCGTCGTCGTCCGCGACCCGGAAACCGGCATCTACAACGCCTCCTATCATCGGCTGCAATTGCTCGGCCCCGACCGCCTCGGCATCAAGCTCGATTTCGGCCGGCACCTGCGCGTCGCTTATGAGCGCGCGCAGCGCCTTGGAAAGCCCCTGCCCGTCGCCGTCTGCATCGGCGCCGACCTTGCTTTGCACTTCACCGCGGCCACCATGGGCTCGCAGATGCCTGAGAGCATGGACGAGTTGGCGGTCGCCGGCGGATTGGCCGGGCGGCCGCTGGCGGTCATCAAGGCGGTGACGCAGGATGTGCTCGTCCCCGCTGAAGCCGAGTTCGTGCTGGAAGGGGAAATCCTGCCCGGCGGGCACCAGCCGGAAGGACCGTTCGGCGAATTCATCGGGTTCGCGGCACCCGCGGCGGATGCGCCGGTGCTGAAGGTGAGCGCCATCACGCACCGCACCCGCCCCATCTATCACGCCATCAACGGCTTCGGCCGCGAAACCATCATGCTGCGCAAATACGTGCTGGAGGCCAGCCTTTTGAAGGTGTTGCGCGCAGCGGTGCCCATCGTCACCGATGCGGAGATGACCGCGGGCGGGCTCCACCGCTTCCATGCGGTGGTCCAGGTGAAGAAGCAGACGCCCCAGCATGACGGCCTGCAGCGCAATGCCATCCTCGCCTCGTTCGGCGCGCTCAAGGACCTGGATCTCGTCATCGTCGTGGACGAGGACATCGACATCCGCGACCCCTCGGATGTGGAATATGCCCTCGCCACGCGGATGGAGGCCTCCAGCGACCTCCTCGTCATTCCGGAGGCGCGCGGCCACGAATATGTCCGCATCGGCCGCAACGGCATCCGCGCGAAGCTCGGCATCGACGCAACGGTCCCCTTCGAGGACAAGGACCGCTACCGGCGCGTCGCGTTCGCGCCGGTGGACATTGCCCCCGGCACCTTCGCCCCCGGCGAAGCCCTTATGAGCGACCTTCTCTAGACTTCCGTCAAAGGGGAGGATTCACCGCTCGGTGCTGCGGGCAGCTTAACCGGGCTTCGTCACCCCTTCCCAGGGTGATCGCATCGCTCGCGCCCCCGCTCTTAAAAAAGAGCGGGGGCGCGCAAGCAGCGAAAAAGGGATTCTCAAACTACGTCAGTCGTTATCGTTGCGGATGGCGCCAGCGAAGACATAGCCAATGCTTCGCGCGGAGAGCACAGGAAGCGAAAGTCCGCACTCCCTCTCAACCTTACGACGCAGCCGAAACACGAGCAGATCCAGCCCGCGGCCGGAATCGAGATCCTGCCGGCTGCCCGGCGCAACAAGATCCGCACGGGCGACCGGCTCGCCGGTCCGCTCCAGAAGCTTCTCCAGAAGATGCCGCTCCGCAGCCGATAAGGACACCTTTGTCCCGTGGGGGCAGGACAAGGTCCATCGCTTGGCGTTGAACCCCCAGACATCCCTGTCGACCTCGTCCGGCCGGCTGGCCGCCTCCGGCCCCTTCACCCGCCGATGCAGATTGCGGATGACCATCTCCAGCTCCGCCGGGTCCGCCGGCTTGACCAGATAGTGGTCCGCACCCACCGACAGGCCGTGCAGGCGATCCGTTCGCATGGATCGTCCGGTAAGCATGATGATGCCCACGGATGAATGCTCGCGCACCGCCATGGCAGCCTCGAAGCCATCCTGGCCGGGCAGGTTGATGTCGAGCACGACGATGTCCGGTGCATATGCGGCGATCTCTTCGACGAGATGCTCCGCCGTCCGAACGGCGCGCACCTGCAAGCCGGCATCGGTCAGGTAAGCCTGAAGGCTGTCCCGCAGATCATCATCATCTTCGACCAGGAGAATACGGATCTGCATTCGCTCACGCTCCCGATACCGAATGCGAAGGCTCTGAGCTGGCTTGCCTCGCCCCGAGCCCCGGCAGCCAAACCTCGAACATGCTCCCGCCCTCCTGGCTGCTCGAAACGGTGATCAGGCCCTGGTGCAGGTCCATGACCCGCTTCACGATGTGCAGGCCGATGCCCGCCCCCGGCCGCGAACCGGCCGTCACGGACCTGTAATAGCGCTCGAAGATCGCCTCCCGCTCCTCCGGCGCGATTCCGGCGCCGCTGTCGATCACGGCCAGGACGACACCCCCGTCGCGCGGAGACAGCTCCACACGGATGTCGCCGTCAGTGTGCTTGATCGCGTTGCCGACAAGGTTCTCGATGACCGTCCGCAGCAGGACAGGGTCTCCTTCAATCATGGCGTGCGGCGATCCGCTGAAATGAATCGTTCGCGCGGCCTGGGCGGCTTGCTCGCGGGAGACGTCTGCGGCGAGCGCCGCCACGTCCACCGGAACGCGCTCGATCTGCATGGCGACCTTGTTGATCCACTCCTCCGCCAGGAACGTGTCGATCAGGCTGGTCAGGCGCGCGACGGCGCGGACGATCTTGCCGGCCTCGCGCTGCAATCTCTCGCTCATGTCCTGGGAACCGCGCTCGATGACGGCGATGGCGGCGCGGACGGTAGCCAGCGGCGTGCGGAATTCGTGGCTGACCATCACAAGGAAATTGCGCTGCTCCCGCAATGCGACCTGCAGCGCAGCCTCGGCCTGCCGGCGCGCCTCGATCTCGTTTTCCAGCGCGACCGTGCGCTGGGCGACTGAACGTTCGAGCTCGCGCTCATTGTCCTGCGATGCGCTCAGCAGCCGGGCCTGAAGCGCGCGCCGCTCCCGCACCCCTGCCCGAAGCGCCGCGGCGAGGCCCACGAAGATCGCAGCCATGTGCAGCAGCCCGACGGTCTGATAGCCCCATTCCATGAAAGTGGTGAGCGGGGCGATGCCGAAGACGACGAGGGCGAACCACAGGCTGGCGATGCCGTAGCTCGCGAAACCCACGAAATACCAGAGCGCGGCCGGCTCGCCCCGCATCAGCCGCGCCGCCGCGAGGAAGGGCACCAGCACCGCCATGATGAGGACGCCCGCCATGAGGAAGGGCGCGAGCAGGCCGTAATAGCCGGCTGCCGAGACCGGGATGCTCAGCGCGGCGGCGACGCCGAAAGCCGAAAGCACCCAGCGCACCGCCGGCAGCCTTCCGGGTGGGCAGAAGATGGCGCGCACCACGAAGGCTGCGGTCATGATGCTCAGGCAGCCGATCATGCCTTGGAGGCGGAGCACGATCATCGGCGAAAGCGGGGACAGCAGCAGCGCCGAAAAGCCGGTATTGGACAGAAACACCAGGGCCGTGCTGCCGACATAGGCGCCGTACCACGCAAAGGCCGCGTTGCGCAGCCACAGGCCGAATATCAGCGCCCCGACCGCGGTGATGGCGGCCGCGCCCAGAGCCACGGCGCTCAGAAGAACATTGATCGTCAGGTGCTGCACGAAGGCCGGCAGGCGCCACAGGACGGGCTTGGCGCTCAGCGAGCGGGCCCCCGAGAAGCGCAGGAAGATGTCCTCTTCCTGGAGGTCCGTCAGCTCGACACGCACAACGAACGTATGGGTGAGAAGATCCCGGCTCGATATGGGAAGGAGGGCACCGGTCTGCTTATGGGTCATGCGCGCCACGCCGTCCGGCGCGATGTCGCGTGCGTGGACATCTATGAGGTCAGTATAGGGCGCGTTGATCGCCAGATACCACGTGCCCCCGCCTCCCGCCTTGGGCAGGACCCGCAGCCGAATCCACCAGGCGCCCTTCGGTGAATAGCCCGCATTGAAATTGCCAGGGATCGGCCGGAACTGGTCGGCGGCGGCAACCGCTTCGTCCCGCGTCATGGTGCCGGCCTCGTCATAAAGGACGGAAAGATGGCCTGCGACGGACACGCCATACTCGTCTGCATCGAGCGCCAGCGGGTCGGCAGACGCCCCGGCCGGCATGAGGAGGCAGCAGAGCAGCATGCCCGCGAGGCACCATCGCCACGCGGATGGTGCGGTGCCGATGAGGCGCACAACCAGGAGGTGCCCGAAACGGGCCATGGCTGATGCGGGGGCGGTGATGCCACTGCAATCCATCTACCGTGCTCTGTCCGATCCGGCCCTGCAATGGCGCGTGCGAATTGTCATTACGGCAACCCCACGCGGATAAGGCCGGCGCCGCGCGAATGCAAGCCATAGTCTTGGACGCGCGAAGGAGTTTAGAAGCCGGAAAACACCGAAAACCTAGGATCGGTTTCCTTTCCTCAATCGACCTTCATGTGTTCAGCACGTTTGAATCGGGTTCGATGCCCGGTACTGGAAGGCCTATTTCTTTCATTTTATTTCGTCGCTCTTTCCGACACCCTCATGGCGAAGCTCGGCGTGCCACGCTGCACCATGCGGCATTGAGCGCGCGGTGCCGTCAGCGCGGCACGATGAGTGCCACCGGGCCGCCGCCGTCCGGCCCCTGGTGCTCGGCGCCCCCCGAGACGTAGATCTCGGTGTGCCCCACCACCCCCGCCAGCGCGCCGGCCACGAAGGCGCGGGCGTGGCGGGTGGAGGAGATGTCGCTGTCATCAAGCATGGTGTGGCGATGCCCGCGAATGGCGCCGGAACGGCTCGCCTCCGCCTTGCCGAGGACGATGATGCGCTCCGCCGCCTCCCGGCTTCGGTGGGGAAGCTGGATGCCGAGGCGGGCGAGCGCCGCCTGCACCGGGGCGATGTCGATGGCATCCGCCATGACCCCATGGGCGATGGCGAGCGGCCCGGACCATGCGTGGGACATGCCGAGCACAACAACCTCGTGCCCCATCAGCTCGATGCCGCTGGAGCAGCTGGCGCGCCCTGACCAGAGGTTGAGGTCCGCGCAGATGACACCGTCCGAGAGGGCGCCGGGCGGCACCTCGCCCAGGGCCAAAGCGATGCCGAGCGCGCTCGCGCCGCGCGACAGGCCCATGGATTTCAGCGTGTCCGAGGTCGCGACAGTGGCGCCGCGGGCCTGCGCCTCCGCGACGCGCGCGGCGGTGAGGAGCGGGCACTTCACCTGGACGAAATGCACCTCTTGTGGGTCCGAGATCCCCGCCGCCACCATGGCGCGGCGCACGGCGTCCGCCACCTGCTCAACCTGGCCCATGCGGCCGAGATCCTCGGGCCTGAGACCGGCCGTATGGGCCCGGCCGATGGCGAGGGCGGGCGTCGGCCCGCTTTCGTCCTCGCTCCTCTCGAAGACCAGCCAATGGGGCGCCATGCCCCCTTCCGTGCCGCCGGACATGACGAGGCAGACCTCGTCCGCCGCCGCCCCGAGATGGCCGCGCAGCAGGAGCGAGAGGGATTGAACCGCGAAGCCGCGCGAGAAATCGTTCACGCAGCCATTGCCCTCGGTCTTGCCGAAGATGGCGAGGATGCAGGCCGGCTGGATATCGCCGCGGGCGATGGCGGCCTCGATGCCGGAGACATCGTCGGGGGCGGCGGCGGAGATGCGGTGGACCTTGGCAGTGGGCATGTCAGCAGCAGGGGCAATCGGGTTCGAAATGGCGGGCCATGGCGCGGTCGAGCGCCGGCATGGCTGCGGCGAGAGGAGCGGAGGCCGCCATGCCGGCGCGCATCTGCGCGAGCAGTTCCGTGCGGGCGGCGGGATAGTCGATGCCGGTGATCGCGCCGTCCTTCACCACGGTGCGCCCTGCGATGATCAACTCGCGGATATGGGCTGCGGTAGCGCGGGTCAGCATCAGCTCGACGGGATCGAGCCCGTCCATGAGCCGGTCGTCCTCGATGCGGTCCCAGTCCAGCAGCATAAGGTCGGCCGGGGTGCCGGGCGCGATGAGGCCGCCATCCCTCTCATTGGTCACGCTGAAGCGGCCGTTGCGCACGGCCATCTCCAGCATGGCCTCGCGGCTCACTGCGGTCCGGAAGCCCGTTCCCGCATGGACAAGATGGGCAAGGCGCAGTTCGCGCAGCGCGTCGTCGTCCTCGTCGAGCGCCTTGCCGTCCAACCCCAGGGCTACACTGCACCCTGCCTTCAGCATCTGGGCGACGGGGCCGATGCCCGAGCGCAGATGCAGGTTGGAGGAGGTGTTGGTGACGATGGTGACGCCACGCGCCGCCAGAAGCTCCAGTTCGTCCGGCCGCGCCCAGACGCAGTGCGCCAGCGTGAGGCGCGGCGAGAGCAGGCCGATGGCATCGAGATGCTTCACCACGCCACCCGGATAGGCTTCGTCCGCCCAGATGCGCTGGTATCGCGTCTCCAGCAGATGCATGTGCACACGCCGGCCGGTGCGCGCGGACGCTTCCGCCACCGCCTCCATCAGCGCGTCGGAGCACCATTGCGGGCCGTTCGGCCCGTACTGGACATCGAAGCCCGGACCGGCGGCCGCCTCCGCCACAGCGTCCGCCAGCGCGATATAGGCGGCCGGCGTCAGCGGGGGGCGCAGGAACTTGGCGGCGATTGCCTCGCGCGCCGGCTCCGGCAGGTCCGCCAGGATGGGTTCGGACGGGCCGTAGGCGAGCGGATTGCGGTCCTTCATAGAGACGGCGAAGCCGACGCGCACGCCGATATCGCGCGCCGCACGGGCGACCTCCCTCACCTCGCTGGGCAGGTCCATGAAGCCCTGCGCGCGGGTGTAGTGCATCATGACCACCCCTGCCCCGCCCAGCGCGCTACGCGACAGCGACACGGCAGCGGCAAGATACGGGTCCACCGAGGGAAACAGCGCGAGATAGTGCAGCCACGCCTCGAGCGGCTTCCCCCCGGCGCCGATGGAGGAGGAGCGCACCGGGCGGCCATGGTCATGGGCATTGACGAGGGCCGGCAGCGCCAGCAGCGGCTCCACGGGCGACGTCGCGGGAGCGAGGGACGCGATGCGCCCGTCCTCGATGACCAGCGTGGAAGGACCGGCCGGCGCGGCATGGGCCGCGCCGATCAGATGGGCGCACGAGATGCTGCGGGCCATGCTCATTGTCCTAGCGTGGGCGGCATGCGGTCCGCCTTGGGCGGCAGAAAGCTACGGTTGAACACCTCCGCGGCTGTGGGCTTGCGCGGCAGCTCGAAGGCATCCGCGATCACCGCAATGGAGGCGTCGAGGCGCGCGTCGCTCACGTCGCCAAGGCCGAGTTCGCGCGCTTCCGGCGTGTCGATCAGGGTCTTGTAGACATAGATGAGCCGGCGCTTCTCGATGTCCTTGTTGATGAGCGGCTCCACCTTTGCCAGCAGGGTAATGGCAGCGTCCGGGTCGGCCACCGTCTCCTTGATGGCGCGGTTGATGGCGCGCAGCAGGCCTTTCACCGCTTCCGGCTTGTCCTTGGCGAGCTTGGGGGAGACCATCACGCCGTTGGAATAGAGGTCGACGCCGGCATCGGCATAGTAGATCCAGCGGAAATCCTTGTCGGGATCGAGCTTCAGCGCCACGAGATTCATGTAGCTGGTGGCGGTGAAGATGGCGATGGAATCCACCTGGCCGCCCAGCAGCAGCTGCTCCTGGAGGTTCGGCGCCACCTGCGTCACGGCGATCTTGGAATAATCCACGCCATTCGCCTTCGCGAGCAGCGGCAGCAGCTTGAAGGAAGCGCCGCCCGGCGGCGTGCCGAGCTTGGAGCCGGCGAGGTCCTTCACGCTCTTGATGGGGCTGTCGGCCTTGGTGAGAAGTGCGAACGGCGCCTTGCTGTAGAGCATGTAGACCATCACCGGCGCCTCGCCGGGCTTGAGCGCCGCGTTCTGGATCACCGCATTGGTGTCGCCGAAGCCGGCATCGTACACGCCGGACATGATGCGGGTGACGGTCGCGGCCGAGCCCTCGCCCTGGTCGAGGGTGACGTCCAGCTTCTCGGCGGCGAAGTAGCCTTTTTCCTTCGCCCAGTAATACCAGGCGTGGATGCCCTGGAGCTTCCAGTCCAGAGTGAAGCGGATCTTGGTGGTCTCCTGCGCGCCGGCAATGCCGCCGCTGAGGAGCAGGGCGAAGGCCCCCATGAGCAAGCGTTTCATATGGTTCTCCAGGAAGGTTTGTGTTCTGGTTTTTTGGTTGGCCGTGGGCATCAGCCCATGGCGAAATCGTCCTTGCGCTTGGCCCAGCCGATCACCCGCCCCTCGATGACGGAGAAGATGGCGTAGAGGCCGACACCGAGGAGCGCGAGCACAAGAAGGCCGGCAAAGACCAGGGGCACGTCGAAAGAGGACGAGGCGATCATCATCAGGTTGCCGATGCCGCGATTGGAGGCCACCGTCTCGGCGATCACCGTGCCGACGAAGGCCAGCGTCACGGAAACCTTCAGCGAGGCGAAAAAGTAAGGCATGGCGCGCGGCAGGCCGACATTGAACAGGATGTCGAGCTTCGTGGCGCGCAGCGCCTTCATCACGTCCTCAAGCTCGGGCTCGGTGGTCGCAAGCCCGGTGGCGACGTTCACCACGATGGGGAACAGGCTCATGATCATGGCGGTGAGCACCGCCGGGATGGTCCCTGCCCCGAACCACAGGACAAAGATGGGCACCACCGCCACCTTCGGGATGGAGGAGAAGCCGATCAGCAGCGGATAACCCACGTCATAAGCGAGGCGCGAGGAGCCGATGAGCATGCCGATCAGCACGCCCGAGGCGATGCCCAGCGCGAACCCCACGAGCGTCGTGTAGAGGGTCTGGACCGTATGCGGCCAGATGGCCGGCGCACGGTCCCACAATGTGTAGAGGATCTGCGTCGGCCGCGGCAGCACGATGTCCTTGATGTGGAACACGATGCAGGCGAGCTCCCACAGGACGAAGAAGCCGATGATGACGGCGGCGGACTGGAGGCGCCGGCGGGTGGTGGAAGTCATGCGAGCACCTCGGCGATCTCTGCCGGCAGGGGATCGCCGGTGCGGGCGGAAACGATGAGCTCGCGCAGGCGCTGGGTCAGCGCCACGAAGCCCGGCTCATAGGTCATCTCGATGGTGCGCGGACGCGGCAGGTCCACATGGCGGTCCTCGACGATATGGCCGGGGCGGGCGCGCATGACGCAGACGCGGTTGGCGAGATAGCCCGCCTCCTTCAAATCGTGCGTCACGAGGAGCACCGTGGGGCGGCGGGTCATCCAGAGATCCTGGAGGATCGCCCACAGCTCCTCGCGGGTGAACTGGTCCAGGGCGCCGAAGGGCTCGTCCAGCATCAGCAGCTGGGGGTCGTGGATCAGCGCGCGGCACAGCGAGGCGCGCTGGAGCATGCCGCCGGAGAGCTGCCAGGGGAATTTGTCGCCGAAGCCGGCGAGGCCCACCTGCTTCAGCAGCGCATCCGCCCGGTCGCGGAACTCGGTCTTTCTCTTGGCGCGGAAATCCTGCCGGAAGGGCGGCACGATCTTCAGCGGCAGCATGATGTTGTCGCGGATGGAGAGCCAGGGCAGCAGCGTCGGGTTCTGGAACGCCATGCCGACGCGCACCGGCTCGGCGCCCACTTCCCGCCCGGCCACGAACACCCAGCCGGTGGAGGCCTGGATGAGCCCGGTCACCAGCTTCAGGATGGTGGACTTGCCGCAGCCGGACGGGCCGACGAGGGCGACGAAATCGCCCTTGCCGATCTTGAGGTTGGTCTCACCGAGCGCGGCAACGGTGGTCTCCCCGCGGCCATAGGAGAGGGTGACCTGCTGGAGCTGGACGAAAGGATCCGTCTCCGCATTCATGCCGCTTCCTCCGGTCGGAGGGCGATGACGGCGGCCAGCGTCTGGTCGGCATGTTTCGGCTGCGGTGCCGGCATCTCCTGGATGGCGTGGACCGAGCGGCCGAAGCCCCTGGTCTCAGCCACCAGAACGCGGTCCTTCACCACGAAGCGGCCACGCACCATGGTGTGCAATGGCAGGCCGGTAACCGCGCGTCCGTCCCAAGGAGAGATCTTGGACCGGGAGTGCAGATCCGCATCGTGAAGGGTCCAGGCGCGGTCGAGGTCCACGAAGGCGAAGTCGGCATCCGCCCCCGCCTGGATCACCCCCTTGCGGGGGTAAAGGCCCCACACCTTCGCCGGGTTGGCCGCGCTCCAGCGCACATAATCGCTGATGGAATAACGTCCGGCCGCCACCTCGCTCAACATCAGCGGCATCTGGCTCTCGACACCGGGGAAGCCGCAATCCACGCTCCAGATGTCGGCGCGGGTCTTCTCCTCCGGCGTGTGGGGCGCGTGGTCGGTGGCGATCATGTCGATGGTGCCGTCCAGGAGCGCCGCCCAGAGAGGCTCCTGGTTCTCCTTTTCCCGCACCGGCGGGTTCACGCGGATCACGCCCCGGCAGCGGGCATAATCATCCTCGCCCAGCATCAGATAATGCGGGCAGGTCTCCCCGGTGATGTCGACGCCCCGTGCCTTGGCCTCGGCGAGCGGGCGCAGCTCGGCGGCGGAGGAGATGTGGAGGATATGGATGCGCGCGCCGGTCCATTCGGCGAGGATCGCGGCGCGGGCCACCGCCTCCACCGCCACAACGGCCGGGCGGGAGGCGAGGTGCGCGAGCGGATCGCGCCGGCCGCTCTCCACGAGCCTCTGCTGGCGCCGCTCCATGATGGAATTGGTCTCGGCATGGAGCGAGATGCGCTTGCCCGTAGGCGCCACCACCTCGAATGCCTCCAGCATGGCGCCGGTGGAGGGCGAGGGGATGCGGCCGAACGTGTTGCCCATGTAGCATTTGAAGCCGACGATCCCGGCCTCGACCAATTCCGGCACCTTCTCGATGGTGTCCTCGCCGAGCACGGCGTAGAGGCCGTAATCCACGTGGGCCTTGGCGGACGCGATGGCGTGCTTCGCCTTCAGCGCCGGGCCGTCCGCGACGGTGGGGATGGTGTTCGGCATGTCGAAGACGGTGGTGACGCCGCCGAACGCGGCCGAGGCCGTGCCGCTCTCAAAATCCTCCTTATGGGTGTAGCCGGGGTCACGGAAATGCACATGCACGTCGATGGCGCCGGGCAGCACATGGAGGCCCGAGGCATCGAAGGTCTCCCGCGCCGCCGGCATGGCATCCGCCGCGCCGACCGCGACGATGCGGCCGTCCCGCACGGCGATGGACGCCTCCAGCACGGTCTCGGGCGTGACGACCTTGCCGCCATGGATGACGAGGTCGGCGGGGATCTGGTGGATGTCGCTCATTCCGGCCCCCTCACTCACAGCATGGCCCAGCCGCCGTCGACGGGCATGTCGACGCCGGTGAGCTGGCGGGAAACGTCGCTGGCGAGGAACAGGCAGGCGTTCGCCACGTCCTCGTCGGTGGTGACGCGCTTCAGGGCATAGTCCGCCGCGTGGCGCTCCATGGCCTCCTCAACGGTGATGTTCAGCTTCTTCGCCATGTCGGCGCAGACCTTGTCGCGGAAGCGGGGGCCATCGACCATGCCGGGCGCGACGCAGTTCACGTTGATGTTGTGCACGCCCACCTCCAGCGCGAAGCTCTTGGTGATGCCACGCAGGCCCCATTTGGAGGCCGAATAGGCCATGCGCCCGGCCCGCCCGCGCATGCCGAAAGTGCCGCCCACATTGACGATCTTGCCGTAGCGCTTGTCGATCATGGCGGGCAGCACCGCGCGCATGGTGTGGAAGCAGCCGTGCATGTTGAGCGTGACGATGTCGTCGAATTCCTCGGGCGTGGTCTCCACGCCCGTCTTGCCGATGGGGCCGGAGCCGCCGGCGACATTCACCAGGATGTCCACGGTGCCGAAGGCTTCGACGGTCCGGCTCGCCGCAGCCTCGCAGGCTTCCGGATCGGTGAGGTCGCAGGGCACGACGATGACGTCGGCGCCCTTCAGGCGGATCTCCTCGGCGACCGGCGCGATGGCCTCGACGTCGCGGCCGAGGAGCGAGAGCTTGCATCCCTCCGCCGCGAAGGCGCGGGTGACGGCCGCGCCCATGCCCTTCGCCGGGCCGGTGATGATCGCCACGCGATCTTGAAGCTTCAGGTCCATGGGATTTCCGTTGTTTTTCTCGTGACCGTCATCCCCGGGCTCGACCCGGGGATGTTTCGCCGCGGAGGGAGATGGCCGGGTCAAGCCCGGCCATGACGGCAATGGAGGGTTCGTCAGGAACTCAGAACAGCGTCTTCGGCAGGTCCGCCACGGGCGGCAGGAAGGCGGGGGTGAAGATCTGGTCCACCTTCGGCGTGGACGGCAGGTTGTTGGCCTCCACCAGGATGTCGATGGCAGTCTTCAGCCGTGCCGGGTCCACGTTGCCGAGGCCGATCTTGGCGATCTCGGGGTGGTTCATCTCGGCCCTCAGCGTCGCGTCGAGGCGCTCGCGCTCCAGCGGGATCTTGATCAGCGGCTCGCGCTTCGCCACCGCTGCCACGGCAGCGTCAGGATCCTTCAGCGTGTCGATGAGGCCCTTGTTGAGCGCGCGCAGGAAACCCTTGATGGCGTCGGGGTTCTTCTTCACCAGCTCGGACGAGACGATGATGCCGTTGGAATAGAGATCCATCCCGTAATCGCCGAAGCTGATGTAGCGCAGCTTGTCGTCGTCCAGGCCGATGAGCTTTGCCGAAAAGCGGATGGTGTTCACGTAACCGAACACGCCATCCACCTGGCCCTGCATCAGCATCTGCTCGCGCAGGTTCGGCTGCATGTTGGTGATCTTGACGGTGGAGCAGTCGATCTTGGCGAACTTGCAGAAGGCTGGGAACAGCTTCAGTGCGCCGTCATTGGCCGCGCCGCCCAGCGTCTTCCCCTCCAGGTCCTTTGGCGTCTTGATGGGGCTGTCGGCCTTCACGGCGATGGTGAAGGGCGGCTGGTTGAACATCACATAGACGGCGATGGGCGCGTCCTCGGGCTTCTTGGCGACGAGCTCGATGAGCGCGTTGATGTCGCCGAAGCCCATGTCGTAGGTGCCGTTCGCCACCAGCGGCACGGCCGCGCCCGACCCATTGCCCTGGTCGAAGCTCACGTCCAGCCCCTCGGCTTTGAAATAGCCTCGGTCCTGCGCCAGGAAGAACATGCCCTGCGGGCCCTGATACTTCCAGTTCAGCACCATCTTGATCTTGGTGTCCGCGAGCGCCGGCAGGCCGGCGAGCGCGGAAGTGGAGACTGCGAGCGCAAGACCGAAGGCAAGTCGTCGCGAGAGCTTTGCAAAGGTCATCTGGAAGGTTCCCGTCTGGTTATCATTGGTTTGTGGAAGCGGAAGCGAGGGCGGCGATCAGGTCATCGCTCTTCAGCGTGGCGCCGTAGAGCAGGCGCACGAGGTAGAGGATCGCGTCGGTGACGAAGGGCGGCGACGGGGTCGCGCAGGCATCCTCCACCATCAGGCAGCCAAAGCCGTGGAAGCTGGCATCGCAGAGGGTGGAGAAGACGCAGCGGTCTGTGTTGATGCCGGCGAACAGCAGCGTGTCGATGCCCCGGTTGCGCAGGATGGAATCAAGCTCGTTGTCGTGGAAGCCGGAGAGGCGATGCTTGTGCACGAGGAGGTCCGAGGGATGGGGCTCCAGCGCCTCGATCACCTCCGCCCCCCAGTCGCTCGCCACCAGGATGCGTCCGCGCCCCGGCACGGAGGGATCGGCATAGATGGGCCGCGTGCCTCCGGCCGATGCCTTGTCGAGAATGGCGGCAGAAAGCTCGGCCCGGTCCGCGCGCACACCCCAGTTGAGCCAGATCACCGGCAGGCCGGCGCACCGCGCGGCGGCGGCCAGCGCCGTAAGTTGCGGCACGATGGCGAGCAAGGGGGCGACGTCGACGCCGGCGCGCGGGAACCAACCGTCCGGGTGCAGGAAGTCGTTCTGCATGTCCACGATGACCAGCGCGGTCCGCGCAAGATCGATCTCCGCCCGCTGGGGCGCTGCTTCAAGCGCCACCCGGCGCTGCGTCGGCACCGGCCGGGCGAAGGAGAGAAGCGAGGGAGACACGGACATGAACGAGCTCGCCGGATCGGATGATGCGGCTCGCCCATGCAAGCCGCGTTCCGAATGAAGCTACGGGCATTCCGGTGATGTGATCTATTGCCGTTTTCTCCTTCGTCTGTAGCCTAATCGGCTACGAAGTCCGAAAGGGGCAATCCGTGCGCCATCTGAGATTCCTGCGCTACATGGACGAGGTGGCGCGCACGCGCTCGATCCGGCGCGCGGCGGACCGGCTCAACGTGACCCCCTCCGCGCTCAACCGGCGCATCATGGACATGGAGGAGGAGCTGGGGCTGAAGCTGCTGGACCGGCGCCCGCGCGGCGTGGACCTCACCGCCGCCGGGGAAGTGTTCGTCAGCTATATCCGCGAGCAGCTCAACGACGCCGAGCGCATGCGCTCGCAGCTGGAGGATCTGCGCGGGCTGCGGCGCGGCACCGTGCGCATCGCCTGCAGCCAGGCGCTGGCGCACGATTTCCTGCCCCAGCAGATCGGCTCCTTCCGGCAGCGCTACCCCTTGATGAATTTCGAGGTGAGCGTCGCGGACCACGAGCACGCCATAACGCTCCTCGTGGATTATGAGGTGGACCTGATCCTGGTCTTCCGTCCCCCCTTCATCGCCAGGCTGCGCCCCCTCATGACCTTGCCCCAGAGAGTTGTCGCGCTGCTGCCTTCGGACCATCCCCTGGCGGCGCGGCCCCAATTGCGGCTCGCCGACTGCACGGGCTATCCCCTCGCTTTGTCGGAACGCTCCACCGGCGGGCGGCAGATGATCGAGGAGCGCATTTCACGCTCGGGCCTGCGATTCTCCGTGGCGGCGCAGTCCAATTCCTTCGAGCTGCTGCGCGGGCTGGTCGCCCATTGCGGCATGATCTCGTTCCAGATCGAGGTGGGCGCACAATCCGACGCCATGCCGCCGGGCATCGTGGTGCGCCCCATCGACGAGCGCGACCTGCCCCCCGCGGACCTGGTGCTCGGGCAGCTCAGGGGACGAAACCTTCCGCTTGCGGGCGCACAGTTTGCCGAGCACCTGTCCGCCGGCCTGGGCGCACGGGCCAAGGAGAAACAGCCGGCGAGCGATGGCTGATATGGGCCAGCCTCGATCTCGGCGACCATGCAATGGCGCGGAAGAAGGTGAGGCCTGACGCGGCTTCTCTTTTGAATCGCTTTGGCGCGCCCTAGGGGAGTCGAACCCCTCTCTCCACCGTGAAAGGGTGGCGTCCTAACCGATAGACGAAGGGCGCTGAAGCGGCCGTCCTTATAGGAGGGCGGCAGGCGGCAGGCAAGCCCCTGAGGAAAGAACACACAGCCGAAATGTTCCGGCATGCCCCAGAAGGCCAAGGACGCCAGCCGGCGCCTTGGCCTTCCTCGCTTTCTCCGCCCCGTTTACCCGCGCTCCAGGGCAAAGGGCCGGCGGAACGGACGCTTCCCTAAGCGCCGTTCACCACTTGCCGGTATTGGCCATGGAGGACCACGGCTCTTGCGGCGCCTTGGGGCCGCCCTTCTGCAGCAATTCCACCGAGACATTGTCCGGCGAGCGCACGAACGCCATGTAGCCGTCGCGGGGCGGGCGGTTGATGGTCACGCCGCCGGCCTGGAGGCGCTCGCAGGTGGCGTAGATGTCCTCCACCTCGAAGGCGAGATGGCCGAAATTGCGGCCTTCCCCATAGGCCTCCTTGTCCCAATTGTAGGTCAGCTCGATCTCGGCGACGCCTTCCTGGCCGGGGGCGGCGAGGAAGACCAGGGTGTAGCGCCCCTGCGGCACGTCCTTGCGCCGGATTTCCTTCAACCCCAGCTTATTGACGTAGAAGTCCAGGGACTGGTCGATATCGGTCACGCGGACCATGGTGTGGAGAAAGCGCATGGCTGATCCTGGAACAGGGGTGAGGATGCCGTCGGGCGGCGTGGGGAAGGTATGACGTCGCGCGGCGATCTCAAGGGCGCGCAGGACACGCTGCGGGAATTTCTCCTCGGCGCGCGCCGTGCCGTGGCCTTCACGGGCGCGGGCATCTCCACCGAATGCGGTATCCCCGACTTCCGCTCCCCCGGCGGCCTGTGGACGCAGAACAAGCCCATTCCCTACGACCTGTTCGTCGCCCATCAGGCGGCGCGCAACGAGGCCTGGCGGCGCAAGTTCGCCATGGACGAAGCCTTCGGGAGCGCCGTGCCGGGGCGCGGCCACAAGGCGCTGGCGCGGCTGCTCGCCGAGGGCCGGCTCTCCGGCATCATCACGCAGAATATCGATGGCCTGCACCAGGCCTCGGGCGTGCCGGACAAGGACCTCGTGGAGCTCCACGGCAACACCACCTATGCCACCTGCCTCGATTGCGGCCAGCGCTATGAGCTTTCCTGGGTGCGCAGCCGCTTCGAGGCCGCCGGCGGCCGCGCGCCCGATTGCGAAGCGTGCGATGGCCCGGTGAAGACCGCCACCATTTCCTTCGGGCAAGCCATGCCGGAGCGCGAGATGGCGCGGGCCGAGCGGCTGACGCGGGAGAGCGACCTCTTCATCGTCATCGGCTCCTCGCTCGTGGTCTTCCCCGCCGCCGGCTTCCCCCTCCAGGCGAAGCGGAACGGCGCGCGGCTCGTCATCATCAACCGGCAGGAAACCGATTTCGACGAATTAGCGGACCTAGTGGTGCGCGAGGAGATCGGCGATGTGCTCGCCCCCTTCGCCGAGGGCCTGGCGGCCAGCGCCTGACGCTAGGGCGTTGGAGTACAAGGTTTGCCCAACAATCGTGCGCCGAGAGCACGATTCATCGCTCGGAAAGGGTGTGCGAGGGGAAACGGACTTGCTATTCTAGCTGTCCCTGGAGACAGGTGCCCATGCGTGGCGGTCGGGGTACAGCGTAGGGTCGGGTGGCTATGGGGTCTCACGGACCAGGATTCGAACCGCACCTTGTCGTCCATACCGACGATCTGGACGAGACGCCGGTTGGCTTGGTCGAGATCGCCGGAACCATCAAATGGTTCGATGCCTCCAAGGGCTATGGCTTCATCGTCCCCGACGGCGGCGGACCGGACGTGCTGCTCCACGTCACCTGCCTGCGACGGGACGGTTTCCAGACCGCCCTCGAAGGCGCACGTGTGGTGTGCGAGGCGGCGAAGCGGGCCAAGGGCTTCCAGGCCTTCCGGGTGGTCTCTTTGGATCTCTCCACCTCCGTCCCGCATCCCGTCGCCCCGGCGACCCGCGCCCGCGCCAGCATCGAGCCCTCGGGCGGGTTCGAGCCGGCGACGGTGAAATGGTTCAACCGCCTGCGCGGCTTCGGCTTCCTGACCCAGGGCGACAACTCGCCCGACATCTTCGTCCACATGGAGACGCTGCGCCGCCATGGCCTCACCGAGCTGCGCCCCGGCCAGCAGGTGCTGGTGCGCTTCGGCAATGGTCCCAAGGGCCTCATGGCGACCGACGTGAAGGCAGAGGACGGGCTCCCCGGCACGCATTGAGGACATCATGACGGAAGCCACAGTGCAGCGGGTGCGCGCAACGGCGCGCGCCTATACTCTTTTCCTTGCCCTGGCGGTTTCGGCCGCGCTCCCGGCCCCGGGCATGGCCCAGGCGCCCGCAGCCAAAGCGCCCGCGGCGCAGGCCCAGGCTCCGCTCGATGCCCTGGAGATCGCCACCAGGTCCGGCGTGGTGGTGCTGGAGGTCGAGATGGCGCGCACCGACAAGCAGCGCGAGACCGGCCTCATGTACCGCAAGGAGCTGCCGGAGCGGCAAGGCATGCTGTTCGATTTTGGCGTCGACCAGCCGGTCTATATGTGGATGAAGAACACCTATATCCCGCTGGACATGGTCTTCATCCGGCGGGACGGCAGCATTGCCCGCATCGAGGCCATGACGACCCCCTTCTCCGAGCGCACCATCTCCTCCGGCGAGCCGGTGCGCGCGGTGCTGGAAATTCCCGGCGGCGCTGCCAAGCGTCTGGGGATCGCGCCGGGGGACAAGGTCTCGACCACCTTGTTCGGCAGCCGATAGGGGCGTCCCTACGGCTTAACCCCCGTCACCAGTTCGTAGGTCACCCAGGCCGTCGCCCGCGCCAGGGTGTCGTAGAGCATGCGGGCATTCGCATTGTTCGGTGCCGTTACCCACCGAACATGCGGCCAGCTTCGCCGGCGCCCTTCGTCCGCCACGGCCTGGATCAACCGCCGGGTGATGGTCTGCTCGCCGGTCACCGGCGAAACGAAGAGATCGTCCAGGAACCCCACATCCCGCCCGAGCAGCGGATCCGGCACCGCACGAAAATGGACAAGGCCGACAACGGTGCCGTCCGGAGCCTGGGCGACGAGACCCTCCAGCCTGCGGCTCTGGCCATCCATCAGCCAGGCCCAGGTGCGGGCGAGGATGTCGTCGCTCATGGGCAGGCTGTAGAAATCCGCATAGTCCCGATACAGCGCCCGCCAATGGATTTCGTGGGTCGCCGCCAGCGGCACGATGCGTTCACCAGCGACGGCCGCCTGAACCGGAACCAAGTTTGACATGGGCCTCCCCTTGCGCGTGACGGTCATAAACCGATGAAAGCGTTGCGCGACGCGCATCTTTCCAGAGCATAGCGCATCCGCTTTGGGAGTAGAGGAGCGCAGGTTCGAATTTGCTGCTCCGACCGCCTTTCCCTCCCCTCGGTGGGGGGCCCATGCTGGAAATCTTGGGCGCCGCCGCCGGGCCGCCTGGGCATCGCACCGGTAGCTTCCTTCCGGGGCACTCCGGACCAAGGCGCGTGCACAATATTAGTCGCACAACCTGATCTGGTATTCCGCGGCATTTCGCCACATATACCCCAGCGTACAGCCAAAAAATGATTGTTTCTTAAGGGTATAATGAAACCGAACTTCGCTGGATAGATCTCACCGCGCAATGAGCGCTGGATCTTAGTTCAAAAATAAATCACCTACTCCGAAATGGACGCATCGATGCAGGCACAGATTATTTTTCACTACGGGGGATATAATTCACATGAGAAAGACCATCTCTCTGCATCGTCAGATTTATTTCGTCGACAAAACATTGCATGACCTTTCTATCATTCTGGAATCCATTCCAAATTCCGCTGAGTTTCAGCTTCTAGACCCTCAAATCGACTGCCTAGATCAAATGATCGTCGCGCTGCGGGAACGCAACGGCGTTCCCGCGCTCCATCTCATATGCCACGGCCGACCCGGAGCGCTGGTATTCGGATCCACCCAGATCGACGCACAAACGCTCGCGGAACGCGCCGCCGATTTCGCGCGCATCGGCACCTCTCTGGCTCCCGGCGGCGACCTTCTTCTCTATGGCTGCAGCGTCGCCGAGGGTGAGATCGGCCTCGCATTCATTTCCCAACTGTCCGCCGTCACGGGCGCGGACGTCGCCGCATCGCGGACGCTGACGGGCTCAGAGGCACTGGGCGGGAACTGGGATCTCGAAATCCATGTCGGGGCCATCGCAATCGCGCCGATCCATGTGGCGAACTACCCGGCCGTGCTGACAGCCCCGCTCATCAGCGGCCTCCGCCCGATCGTGACCACAGATGGCATCGGCCCACAGAATATCGGAACTGGCGTCAGCTTCAGCGGTGGCCAGGGATATGCCGGCGGTTCGATCCGCTTCGACGTGGGCAATTCGACAGCGAATGACCAGTTCGTCCTGAACAGTGCGGCAGACCCGAATGCCGCCGGCGCGATCTCCGTGGATGCCGGCATTGTTTATCTCGGGAGCGGCACCGGGAGGAATCCCATCGGCGTCGTCGATGCTGTCGAGAACGGCCTGAACGGCGCGGCGCTGAAGATCAATTTCACCGCCGATTCCACGGGCGCCTTCGCGAACCCAGGCTTTGAAAGTGGTCTTTCCGGCTGGAATGTCGTGGAAGATCGGGTGATTCTGGGAACGACGATCATCAATGGCATCGTGACGCCGGGGGATCCCACATCTCCCTCCAATGCGGGGGGTGATGCCGATCCCGTCATCTCCATGATCTACGATTCCGAGTTGGCCACCAACCAGCATAGCGAGGGATCCACCTCTCTAAGGCTCTTCAATTCCGGAACGGCGGACGCCAGATTTGACGTCGTCCACGGCCCCTATGCGTATTCCGACACCTTTTCCGCATCGGCCGGCGATGTGTTCCATTTCGACTGGAGAGCCGCAGCGGGCGATGATGCCTACGACGCATTCGGCTATTTGATGAATGCCGATACCGGCGCCTCCATCATCGTCCTGAACGAAACGGGTGCCGATGCCAACGGCACAACGCCCTGGGCGACCTCCAGCGTGACGGTTCCAGAGAACGGCAACTGGTTCTTCGTCTTCGTGGGCGGCACATACGACTACACGGGGGGGCAGGCTGTCGGCGGATCGCTCTATGTCGACAATTTCCGCGTCGAGAGATCACTGGTGACCGACGCGGTGCTCACAGCTCTGGCCGCACAGGTGAGCTATCAGAGCCTGGCTGATGACACCTCCGCTCCCCGGAGCTTGACGATGGATGTCACCGACGGAGCCAGCAATACGAGCTCGGCTTCGACGGACCTCATCTCGAACCATTCCCCCATCACCAGCGACGACACCTTCTCGGCGACGCAGGGCACGCGCGCGCTGGTGATCGATGTCCTCGCCAATGATACCGATGCCGACGGCAACACCCTGCGGATCACGCACATCAATGGCCACGTGATTGCCCCGGGCGCCCAAGTCGTTCTCGAAAGAGGCACGGTCTCGCTCGATGCGGACGGCAAGCTGGTGTTTACGCCCGTCATCACGTTCGATGGCAGCGTCAGCTTCACCTATACCGCCGAGGACGGCATCGGCGGCACGAGCACGGGCACGGTGACAGGCGAAGTCACGCCCATCCCGAACCATGCCCCCATCACCGGCAACGACACCTTCTCCGCGACGCAGGACACACGCGCGCTGGTGATCGATGTCCTCGCCAATGATACCGATGCCGACGGCAACACGCTGCGGATCACGCACATCGACGGCCGCGTGGTTGCCCCTGGCACCACAGTCGTTCTCGACAGCGGCACGGTCTCGCTCGATGCGGACGGCAAGCTGGTGTTTACGCCCTTCATCACATTCGATGGCAGCGTCAGCTTCACCTACACCGCTGCGGACGGCGGCGGCGGTACACGCACGGGCACGGTGACCGGCGAAGTCACGTCCCACTCATCCTGGGTTTCCGTGGGCGCGGACGTCAACACGGTGCTGGACAAGCTGGGGATTCCCGCTCCCGACAACCTCAATGAGTTGATCTATATCGCCTCAGTGATCGCACCCGGCGCCTTTAAGGACATTACCCCGGACAACGCCTCCTCCTTCCTCGGCTATCAGGTTGCCGCGGGATACGATCTCATCCCGAGCACTGTGACACCCAGCGAAGACCTCCTCCTGAGGGCGATTGCCACCTTGTCTCTCACCCTCAATGCGTCCACCGCACCGGTGCTGGCCGCGAGCACGGACGGCAGCTGGGAGAGTTCCGCCGACCAGAACCTCTTGTTCCAAACCTCCCTTGCGGAGAATGGGGAGGTGAACGTCAGCTACGGCGCCGGCAGCGCGCAGTTCGACGGCGTTGCCTCCGCGGGTTGGAGCAAGGCCTTCGCCCTGCAAAGCCTCCGGGCGGATTTCTCGTCCGATCTCGTCATCCAGTTCGATAGGCAGTCCCAAGGTGCGCTGCATCAGGCCACCATCCTCGATGGCGCGAAGCTGGCGGTAAGCATTGGCGGCGCGCAGGCCGGAACACCGCAGGCGATGCTCTCGAACAACCATGGCTTCGTCGATTTCATCACCGCGGACGAACATAGCGCCGTAGCGATCACCCGGCCGGTCGCCGTCGCCAACACCGTCAATGATGCCGACGACCAGCACGCCGTCGTGCGGATGCGCCAGAACGGCCAGAACGGCGTCGAGGTCTTGTTCTATAAGGTGGACGACTTCTCCGGCACCATCGATGGCATCAAGCCCGGCGACGCGGGCTACGAGGCTGCCAGCTTGGCGCGCGCCTATCACGCCGAGAGCGGCGGAACGTGGGTTTCCGGCGCGGGCTACGGCAAGTATGGAGAGGAGCAGATCGTCGGCGTGGACAATGGTGACATCATCGCCATGCGGCTTCACACCAGCGAGGGCAACGATTTCTATGCCTTCTCCGATGCCAATAAGGACGGGAACGCCGCGCATCTCTGGGGCTACGGCTTCAACACCTGGGGTTGGGAGGATCTCGCCGGCGGCGGGGATCGCGACTTCAACGACCTGGTGGTGCAGATCGATTTCGTCAGCGCCCAAATCAACGACCTGCTCGGCTGAGAGACGGCCAATCGCGCCGTCCTGACGGCTGAAACGAAAGGGGCGGGAACGTCGTGTATTTGCGGTATCCCGCTTTCTTCCGCTTCCGGGGCCTTGCTTCCGCCGCGCCGAGAAAATAGGAAGGCGAACGCCTTGCCGTCGGAGCATAGCGCAGCCCGGTAGCGCATCTGCTTTGGGAGCAGAGGGTCGCAGGTTCGAATCCTGCTGCTCCGACCAACTTCCCTCCCCCCGCCCTCAGCGCTTTCGGCGCGGGCGGGGTGGTGCGGGTGGGGCGCTCAGTTCCGGGAAAAGCGGCACATCATCGTGGGACGATGCCTCGTTGGGCGCTGCATCGCTGGATGGTGCGGCCGTGCCGTCGATGCCGGTCAGCGCGCGGGCCTGCCCGATCCAGTCCTCCCGCTCGACACGGCCGGGAAAGCCCAGCGCGGCGCCGATCCATAGCGCCTCCTCGTGGTTCCAGGCGGCGATCTGAGCGAAATGGAAGATGCCAAGCCCGTTGAGCCGACGCTCATTCTGCGGCCCGATACCCTTCAGGCGCTTGAGATCATCCGCCTCGCCCTGCGGCGCCTTCAGGTCCGGCGGCCGAAGGCCGGGATGGGTCGCCACCTCCGGTGCCTGGCGCGGGCGCAAGGCCGTGGGGGCCGGAGGTGGCTCCGCGGGCGCCTCAGGCGTTTCCGGTTCCGATTCGGGCGCCGGCACGACAGGCGCGGACATCGCTGAAGGCGGCGACTCGGTCTCCTCAATGGGCAGGAGGACCGTGCTCGCCAGCGGCGAAGCCCGCCGGCCGCGGGAGCGGCGGCGCAGGAGCAGGCCCAGCGCCATTCCCACGGCGAATGCCACCGCGATCAGGAAGATGATTTCCAGGCTGAAACTCATCCGCGCGCTCCGCCGCGGGCGAAATAGCCGGTAGCGAGGCCCGCCAGCAGCGCCGCCAACAGATAGGGCCACAAGGCCAAGGCGAGATAGACCACCCTCTCCTCCCCGCTCGCGCCGGAACCGGACGCATTCCAGCCCTTCCCGGCTTCGATCCGGAAGGGGCGCCCCACCCCGTTCCGGAAACGGGAGCCCGCTGGACAAACATGTGCCCTTCGCCCGGCAGCTTCAAGCGGGCTTACGCCGTATGAACATTCAAGCTCAAGATTGGCCGAGGAGCCATCATCATGGCCGGACGTGTTCGGGCCAAGACGGTGGCGCGAGGGTCATCCGCTCCGCCGATGCCGATGCCGCTCAATTCTCGCGCGGGGCCTGCCCGGCCCGAAGCTGCACCGCCACGGAACCATCCCCCGGCGCCCCCGCCTCGAACGGCACAATGGCGATGCGGGCCGCCAGAATGCCCGCCTGCGTGAGATAGGCCGCGATCTCCAGTGCCCGGGCATGGGCGAGGGAGGCCGAGGCACCCGAGCCGGAGCTCGTTTCCAGGGCGACTTCCAGCGTTGCGTCCGGGCATCTCTGGGCGAGATGGGCAAGGCGGTCGAGCATGGCCGCGCCCCTTATGTCCAGCCGGCTGGTATCGCGTTCGAACGTCAGGCTGCGCGCGGTGAGGCGGTCCGCCAAAGGCAGGCATTCCACATCCGAGAGCGGCGCGCCCGGCTGCGCCGGAACGATCTGCGTCAGGGCGCTGAAGGCCTGGGGCAGCGCGGCAGCGAGCGCAGCGTCGATCTGCTGGCCGGCAGCGGCGTGGAGCGCATCGCCCGAAAGCCGCAGCTCGGTTCCCGTCAGGCGCAGCTCGGCCGGATCGAGGCGCACCATCTGCACCAGCCCCGCCTTCACCGCCTCGATGAAGCCCGAGGGCGCGCCGCCGCCGAGCGCCACCACATCCTGCACCTTCTCGCCGGGGAACAGCTCCTCCAGCAGGCCCGCCACGGTCTCCTGCGCGGCGGTGTCGGGAAGGAAGCCCGAAAGGGTCGCGCCCTGCCCATCCCGGCGCACGGCAAAGACGAAGGGGGAGATGAAGGGCGGGCGGAGCGCCGCCTTGATATCCACCCCTGCCGGCGGGGCACCGGCCGCCTTGGCGAGGCCGGCAAAGGCCTCCGCGTCCAATGCCTCGCCGTCGAGCGACAGGCGCGCGCCGTCGAGCACCGCCTCGCCGAGGCGCATGCGGGAAAGCTGCGTCAGCGCGAACTGAGCCGCGGCGGCGAACCTTTCCGGGGAGGGCCCGCCGGAGGCGAGGCGGGTCTCGTCAGCCACCTGCACGCCGGGGAAGAGGCTGCGCACGGCATCGGAGAGCCCGCGCCTTGCCTCCTCGGAGATGACGAAGCCGGACAGGCGCACCTGCTCGGCCCGGCGCTCCGCACGCCAGACGAAGGGCGAGACCGCGGGCGGCTCAACGGCGAAGCGGGTGACTGAGAAGCCTTCCGGCGGGGCGCGCCGCGCCGCCTGGAGCGCGTCGAAGATCTCGAACGTGGGCGCTGCGCCCTCCAGCATCATGGTGGTGTCGGACAGGACCACACGGCCCTTGGGCAGCAGCGCCAGCTGCATGGCCCCGAAGGTGACCGCCTTCAGCCAGAGCTCGGCCGAAGGCGCGCCGTCGCCGAGCCGCATCTCGTCCATGATGCGGGCCTGGGGCACCGCGGCGCGCAGCGCGGCGAGAACGGAGCGCCGCGCCTCCTGCGATGGGACATAGCCGAGCGCGCGCACGTCGTTTCCTTCGCGCAAGGCGGACCACATGAAAGGCGCGACCACGGGCGGGCGCACAGCGAAGCGGGCGAGCCGGAAGCCCTGCGGCAAAGGCTCGTGCAGCGTCGCGGAGAGGGCCTCATAGGTGGAAAGATCCGGGCTGCGGCCCTCGATGGCGAGCGCATCGTCGGACAGGATGACCCGCCCCGTCGGCAACAGGGACAATTGATCGAGCCCGAAGGCCACCACGGCGGCAAAATCACCGGGCGGTGCGCCGCGCGCCCGCACCAGCTGGTCGATGCCCTTCACGGACGTGATGCCCGGCATGGCCTGCGCCGCGGCGGTGATCCGTTCCAGCGCCGCGCCGGAGGGGACATAGCCCGAGAGCTGCAAGGTGCGGCCATCCCGCACCGCGCTGAAGGTGAAGGGATGGCGCTCCGGCAGCAGTGTCGTGCGGTCCACCACCCGACGGACGCCGGGAAGGTTCGCGAGCACGCCACGCACCTTGGTACGCGCCTCTTCCGCCAGCGCCTCCCCGGTAACGAAGGCATCCCGCCCGACGAAATAAGCCCCCGCCCAACCCTCCCCGGTCAATTCCAGTGCACGGCCGGCGCTGCTGGCGAGCTGGGCCTCAATGGCGGGACGCTGCGCGACGGCGAGGGCGGCGATGAATGCGGCGCAGAGGACGCCCAGGCACAGCGCAAGCCGGTTCCACCGGCGCGCAGGCGCACCGGAGGCCGTCTTCTTGCGGGGGCCTGCGTTCATCCCTGCCCTTCCTGGAGACGCCCGGCAAAGGTGGCCCGGATGTCCTGATGACTGCCCGTGATCGTGAATCCGCGCTGGATTCAAAGATAAGGCACGGCACTTGAGCCCGCAGCCGCCAGATCAAGCGCGAGGCACACGTGCACTTTACGTATCGATTTGGCCGCAAATTTGGAATGGGTCAAGACGATGCGAACTGAACAGAGGTCTCAAACGCAAGGCGGCGGCCGAAGCCGCCGCTGGGATCACGGGGATGACGGTGTGCACCGTCCTCAGAAGTCGCGCTCGACCATGAACATGACCTGATGCGCCACCTGGGACTGCGTGGGGAGCCCGAAGCCCGTGTCCACATAATTGTTCGCTGCGTAATTGTTGTAGCCGTATTGCAGCGTGATCCCGAGCTTGTCCACCGGCGTCCAGGTGATGTTGGCGCCGAGATTGTAGTTGGTGCCGGACGTGGCGCCGTAGGCAATTTCCGCGATGGGATTGTCGAGATTGAACTTGGCGTAGCCGCCAAAGAAAGCGGACTGCCACTTGTCGTTCCAATTGTGCAGGAACTGCGCCGTGAAGTTCCAGCCGCTCACCTTGGAGAGCGTGCCGTCCGCATTCATGAAAGCGTCGGGCGGCGAGAAGTCGCCGCTGGCATTGATGAGGCCGAGATAGGAGATGGCCCCGTCCACATAGGCGCTCTGGAGATAGAGGGAATCGCCCTTGGCAATGAAGGGCAGGTTGAACATCAGGCCGGCCTGAACGGCATAGCCCCAGCTGTCCGTCTGAGACGAACCTATAAAGGGTGCACCCGCGGTGGTGGGGGTCACGGCGCCGACCCGGTGCAGCGCGCCGGACAGCTGGAACTGGCCCCAATCGCCCGTCTGGCCGAAATTGGCGACGAAGTCGGGCACGGTGGAACCGGCCTGATAATTGTCGATGGCATCCGGCATGTCCGGATCGGAGGGGTTCACGCCCCCATTTCGGGTGTTCGCATCCTCGGCGGCGACGGTGGCGGCCCAGCCGTTGGCGAACTCCCAGGTGTAGGCGATGAGGGGCGTGCGCGTGTCGTCGCCAATGGTCGCCGGATCCTGGCCGAGAACGTTGGCATTGGCATAGAAATCAAAGAAGGACTGGGCGTAACCGAAGGTGAAGCCCGCGAACTGGATGTAGATGTTCCAGGGATCCAACTGCGCCTGGTTCGGCCCGTCGGACCATTGATCGGCGGTGCGCCACAGGAAGCGCAGGTCCATATAGGAACGCAGCACGCCATACTCGGTGTTGGTGCGCGCATCCATGATCATGCCGAAGAGGCCGATCGAATAGGTCTTGTCGTTGGCCGCGGGATAGTTCGTATAAGTGTTGTAATAAGATTGAGCCTGGAGATATCCGCCGATCCGGAGGCAGGTATCGGTTCCCGGGACGTAATAGAAGCCCTCGCCCATGGCGGTGCACTGCTTCACATAGGCAACCGACGCGGCTTTCATCGGCAAATCCGCAGCCAGCGCGCTTCCCCACGAAGCTGCGACCAGCGCGAGAGCCGGCACAAGATGTGAAGCCTTCATTTTTACCCCCAGCTACATCCCCCGCCGCCGCAGGCGACGATACTATCCTTATACATCATGCACTGCAAAAAGCCGTGCCGCAAACCTTAAATGATACATTGCATCAATTCCATCCCAGTAAAAAACTGGAGACCGCCGGGAATTGAAGAGCAGCACCTCAAAAAAGAAAAACCCCGGCAGTTCCCTGCCGGGGTTCTTCCCTGATCGAAGAGAAATCGATCAGAAGTTGCGCTGGGCGCGGAAGCCGCCCGACCACACGTCGGACGAACCACCGAACACCGCCGCAGAGGTGGTGGCGGTCGGAGCCGTCGCGCTGGAGCTCACAGAAGCAGCGGTGAGCGGCAGGCTGCCGTCGACCTTGCTGTAGAGCACTTCGAGGCCGAGATCGAGGTTCTTAACCGGCGACCAGATGGTGTTCAGGCCGACCTGCCAGATCTCGACATTGTAGCCGCCGTTGAAGGCAGCGAGGCCAGAACCAGCGCCAGCGAAGGAGATCTGAGCCGGGGTGAAGATCGCGTTGCCGGGAACTTCAACCTTGGCGTAGCCGCCGTACAGGGCCGAACGCAGGTTCGGGACCCAGTAGTGACGGTACTGACCCTGGATCGCCCAACCGGACTCCTTGGAGTAGCCGGTGCCGTTCCAGATCGCGTCCGCGAGCGGGTAGAAGGCGCCGTCACCGGTGTTCAGGTTGCTGTTGAGGTCGATGGAGCCGAGACCCGTCGCGCGACCCTGGGCGGTGCCCGAGAGACCGAGATAGTTCAGAGCGCCATCAGCATAGTTGGCCTGGATGTAGAGGCTGTCGCCGGGGGAGAGCATGGGGAGCTTGAACTCCACCGAGCCGCCGACCGCCCAACCCCAGGTGTCCGAGCCCTGCGCACCGAGGAACGGCCCGCCGCCCGCGTTGAGCGGGGTGACGCCGCCGACCTGATGCAGAGCGCCGGACAGCATCGCGGTGCCCCAAGCCTGGTCGAGGCGGAGGTTGGCGACGATATCAGGGGCCTGCTGGCCTTCCTGGTAGTTGGTGTAGGCGAGGCCCGTGAAGCCCGCGAGGGTCGTGGTGTTCGTGAACGTGCCGAGCGCGGCCGTCTGCTGAACGCCAGTGGTGCGGTTGGCGGCGTCTTCGAGGGCGATGGTCGCCGAGAAGCCGTTGCCGAACTGCGCCGTGTAGGCGATCGCGGAGGTCCAGGTGTTGGAGCCCGCATACGGGGTGGTCAGCATGTAGTTGATACCCGTGTCGAAGAACGACTGGGTATAACCGAACGTGAAGCCAGCGAACTGGATGAACGCACGCTCGAAGTACGCGGAGTTACCCGCGGGGCTGCCGGCCGAAGCAGACGAATCCCACTGCACGCCGAAGCGGGCATACGAACGCAGCACGCCGTAGTCGGTGGCGGTGCGGGCGTCGAGGTCCACGACCGCGCGAGCGCGGGTCAGGTAGTCGGACGAGTCGTTCGTGGTGAACGGATAGCCGCCGAGACCGCCGCCGGGACCATTGAAGATCGTGGCGCCGGCAGACGAGATCGCCGGGTTGAACGTGCCGACCGCATTGATGTAGGTGTCGAAGCGGACATAGCCGCCGACGCGCAGGCAGGTGTCGGTGCCGGGGACGTAGTAATAGCCGGCGCCGTATGCGGCGCAGACCTTCACGTATTCCACTGCCTTCGCCTTAACGGGAAGGTCGGCAGCCTGGGCCCCAGTCATCGCCGCGAGACCCGCAGCGCTGCCGAGGAGAAGGCTCTTCACCATCTTCATCGTGACCTCCAAAGTTTCGTTCCGAGGGAGCGAGCGCCGCATCGTCAGTGCCATCGCACCCCGAGAGGTTCTTGCCCCGATAACCCCCCGCGTCCGGGCCAAGCCCCAATACGGAAGGGCGACCGGGGACTGCCCCCCTTCGTCGCAAAGTCACCATACAAAAGGCGAAACCGGGATCAACGCCGATGACGCCCCGAAACCCCCTCTAGCGCTGGATTCCTACTAGGTGTTGCACGAATAGCACGCAGGTTTTTCGCTATTATTTTACCTATGACCCCAGCGGAAACCAAGCGTTCACCTTGTTTCCCGGCTCTCATGTTCGTGAACGAGAGGGCGTCGCCGCCGGGATGGTCCAGCTCAAGCCGCCTGTGCGTAACCTTTGTCGCCTTGCCCATGAGGTGCGCAGCGGACGAATCGCCGGGCTTCGTCGGCATACCCTGGAACGATCGCGCCGGAATGACGCTCTGGTCGCGTGAGAAAAGGGGAAGTGGGGGGGGTCCGCAGGAAGCGCCGCGACTCAGCTTGTGGCGGCGGCCTGGGAAAAGTGGCGGAGACGGAGGCCGCCTCTCCGCCATTTTTAAGGGCTTTATGGCGTGCAATCCACTGAAGCGGAACAAAAAGTCCAAAATGACCAAATGGAAGTTATGCTATAGGTTATGATGAAACCTGACGCTTGAGGCTCGGCAAAGCCCCCTGCCCTTGTCCCTTGGGAGACTCGTGATGGCACGCCACAAGCTCACCGAAGCTCAATGCAAAGCACTGTATTCGCCTGGGATTTATGGTGATGGCGAGGGCCTCTGGCTCAGAGTGCAGAAGGGCGGCTCGAAGAATTGGCTGTTCATTTTCAAACGGAACGGGACACGGACCGAGCTGGGCCTCGGCGGATACGGCCAGGGTACCGCCCCCGTGTCCCTAAAGCTCGCGCGCGAGAAGGCCGAGGGGATTCGCGGCAAGCTCGCTCGGGGTGAGGATCCGCGGACCTCGAAGGCAGCGGCCCGCACCTTCGGCGAATGCGTGGAAGCCGTGCTCGCTATGAAGGAAAAAGAGTGGAGCAATCCAAAACATGGCGCCCAATGGAGAATGACCTTACGGGAGTACGCCAAGCCGCTCCATGCCCTCGCTATAGATAAAGTGTCCGTCGATGATGTGGTCGCCTGCCTGACCCCCCATTGGACAGAGCGTCCCGAGACTGCCGACAGGCTTCGATCAAGAATTGCAGCCGTCTGGGATTATGCCAAAGCTCGGAAGCTCGTGGCCGGCGACAACCCCGCCGCTTGGAAGGGCAATCTCGACAAGCTCCTTCCGCGACAGCAGAAGCTCAGCCGCGGCCATCACGCGGCGCTGGACTATCATGCGGTGCCCGGCACCATCGCCACCCTCAGGAAGGCGCGTGGCGTGTCCGCGAGGGCGGTCGAATTCCTGTGTCTTACAGCGGGACGTGCAGGCGAGATTCGCGGCGCCGTTTGGGGCGAGATTGATTTGGACGCTGCACTGTGGACCGTTCCGGCCAGGAGGATGAAAGCTGGAGTGGAGCACCGTGTCCCGCTGCCCGCTCGCGCCGTCGAGATTCTCCGTCACCAGAAGGAGATCTCGACGGGTGAGCTGGTGTTCGGCGGTGAGCGCGATGGCAGGCCGATCTCCGACACCGCGATGGTCAGTGCACTTCGCAGCGCATCACCCGACAAGGCAGCGACCCTGCATGGCTTCCGGAGTTCGTTTCGCGACTGGGCCGGCGACATGACCACATACGCGCGCGAAATATGCGAAGCCGCCCTAGCTCACACGATCCAGGGAGTTGAAGCCGCGTACCGCCGCAAGGACGCATTGGATAAACGGCGCGCGTTGATGACGGAGTGGGCCAATTACATCGGATAGATGTATTATTTTGTTATGCGGAGCGTGTGAACGGATCGAAAAATCACGATGGCGCCCGCCGTTGCCATGATATTTTAAGTCCAAAGAAATCCAGTTGACCGTTTTGCCAGTATCCGCCGCGCTCGTCTTGGGCGCGAACGCCCCCCTATGCCTGGAGATCATGATGAATGACAACTCGCCCCTCATGAGTCTCAATGAGGTCGTGAAATACACCTCGCTTTCGAAAGCCTTCATCCTCGTGGCCCGCGACGAAGGTCTATTCCCGCAGTCCATCAAACTTGGGGTTCGCCGTATCGCGTTCGTGCGCGCCGAAGTCGTGGCCTGGGTCGAGGCCCGCGTTGCGGCGCGCGGCGTCAAGGCGGCGGCGTGATGCCACGTGAGCGCGGCGCAACGTCCTAGGGAACTGGCCTGCCGCCGGTTTTGTGGACACCAGGTTAAGCTAATTTAGCTCGCTCCTCGAACTCGATCGGGCTCAGATAGCCTAGCGTCGAGTGCCTGCGTCGGCGATTGTAGAAGCGCTCGATGTAGTC
>NZ_JBDZDT010000012.1:0-207048 GCF_040049275.1 Aquabacter albus
CGACTACATCGAGCGCTTCTACAATCGCCGACGCAGGCACTCGACGCTAGGCTATCTGAGCCCGATCGAGTTCGAGGAGCGAGCTAAATTAGCTTAACCTGGTGTCCACAAAACCGGCGGCAGGCCATGTCGTCGCCGCCGGCGATCGAGCGAACATTGACAGGCCAGCAACTCATAAGGCCAGAGATCCCCGGCCGGGGCATATGAAGCCACGAGGAGGACTTGCGCTTCAGGATGTGGTCTCAGCGAGTATTACCCACTGGCCTTCATGCTCAACTTGGGCCTCGTGGACGCCGACCCGTCACCTGCCCGCCAATTCGACGTCAAGAGGCACAGTTGCCGGGCATCGGCTTGCCCGGGCGTTTGTTACGCCCGGGACATTGCTCTCATCTGCGTGAATCGCAGAAGGAAGATTATGGAACATAAGCCATTAATTTTCAACAGAAATCTCAAAATAGACTGATCGCGCCCGGTGGGCAAATCAAAGCCGCCGGTACCTCGGGATCCGTCCCTTGGCGCCGCCCGACGGTCACGTTTCAAACCAGGATCTTGTATGGCACACGCCCTCTACTCTCGAGCAATGGCACCGCGCGTCGGAGGACCAGCTCCTTGAAATGCGGTGTCCCCTGGTGATCGACGAAGTCCTTTTCCTCTCCATAGTGTTCGTACAAGAGAAACTCCTCTGGCCGCTCGATCGACTGGTGCGCGATAAAGCCTCGGCAGCCAGGCTCGGTACGGCACTGCGGTACGAATTCCTGTAGAATGTTCTCGATTTCGCTTCGATGTTCTTTTCTTGCGACCCAGCGCGCCACAACAATAAAACTCATTTATTCGATCCCCCTGGTTCACGGTCTTGCCAGCTATTCGCGTGTTTAAGATGTCGGTTCGATTGTCGTTGAACTCAGTGTGGATGTCGCCTGGTCGAAGGCGCCGATGTCATCATAGGCGCGAGCAAGAATCATCCCGCCTTCCAGTGTGGCGATGACGTGGTGCGCCCGCGCAACTGCGCCAGGACCTCCGACGCGACTGGCGAGGTCCTCGATGCAGTGCTGGAAGAATGACTGCACCTCGGCCTTCACCTCCGGTGTCAGCGCGCCGGCCTCAGCGCCCAGAATGCCGCAGAGGCACATGCGCCCGTCGTGCTCGATCGTCTTTCTGACCGCAGCACGATAGGCGCTGATCGCATCCTCGGGTCTCTCATCGGGTTTTGCCTCAACCGACGCGAGGAATCGCCTTGCGTAGCGGTGAGCCACGGCAGCCGCCATCTTCGCCTTCGTCGGAAAGTGGTGATGGACACTCGCGCTCCTGATGCCCACCTCAGCCGCTAGGTCGCGGAAGCTGAAACCGGCATACCCGCGATCTCGAATGTGGGCTTCGGCGAGATCCATCAAACGTTCAGCCGTTCCGCTCACGAAACCCTCCTGTCTATCGATAGATAGACTAATTCGGCGCGATTGGCCAGGGAAATTTGTCTCGCGAGATCCTAATGGAAGCTAATCGCTCGTGTCACGGTTCTTTAAAAGCCTGGATTTCGGGAGGTCCGCGAGTTTATTTGGCGCGCCGCGACGTCGCCTTCGCCGGCGCAGGTGTCTTGCTCTTGGTGAATTCCCGCGTTGCGCTGTCGTAAACACTCAAGTCGTTCATCGCGTTGGCGACCACTTGCGCGCCGGTGATCGTGGAAAGCAGATGTGACGCCTCATCCGGCGGCAGTCCTCGCTCGACGAGCTTGTCGTGACACATCTTGAAGAAGCGCTTCACTTCCGCGGCGACCTCTGGAGGCAAGTCCTGCGACGACCCTCCAAGCACCGCGCATGGGCACATCCGGTCCTGGGAGTGAATTGTTACACGAAACGCCTTCACCCAGACCTTGACCGGGTCGGTTTCCTTGGCGAGCTCGCGTTCGAACATCTCCGCGCTCTCCGTGGTGTAGCGCTTGATGACAGCTGCAGCGAGGTTTTCCTTGGTTGGGAAGTGGTAGTGCACGCTCGAACTTTTCACGCCGACGTCTGCGGCGATCTCGCGAAAACTGAAACCGTTGAAGCCGCCTCTCCGCATCCGCCGCTCCGCGGCGTCCATGATGGCGGCAGCGACATCACTCATCAGATCTGCTCCCATGGCTATCTCTCGATAGGTAGGGCTTCGAGAGACCAAAAACAACAACTTTAATCTATCTATCGGTAGGACGTCGTGCTATATGATTCGGTCGGTATTTGAATGGGGAACGATTCTGCCTGACCATGGGGCGCGGACCGTGATCCGCCGGGACGGCGGCGTCTGTCTCCGACTTAAAATCCAAGCGAACGGGTTCAGCAGAATGTTCTCTGTTATTTTCGAAGTCCACCCGAAGCGTAGTGAATTCGAGCTTTATCTCGCGCTCGCCAAAGACCTGAAGCCAGTCCTAGAGGGGATCGACGGTTTCATCGACAACGAACGATTTGAGAGCAAGCGCCGGCCGGGATGGATACTTTCACATTCGACCTGGCGCGACGAAAAGTCCGTCGTTCGCTGGCGCACGATCGCCAAGCACCACGAGACACAGCAACGCGGCCGCGACGAGGTTTTTCAGGACTACCATCTGCGTGTCGGCGAGGTGGTGTCCGATTCAGTGCCGCCGGACGGGGTAAGGCTCATCGAGCAGCGACTGGATGAGACTGAGGTCGGCGACGCAAAATTTGCTGCGTTGACTGAAATCTCTCCTGCCGGCCACCCCGTCCCCGAAAACCTCGCGGAGCTACTAGCGCTCGATCGACACCGCCCGGCCCTGCTGGACCACGATATCTTCGCGAGCATCTACAACGAGGGGAAATTGGCGCTCCTCACGTCGTGGCGCGACCGCCGATCGGCGGAGGCGTTCGACGTCAGTCCTGCCGCGACCGCAGGCATGATCAGGCATCGCGTTGTGCGCATCGTGCGCGACTACGGCATGTTCGACCGACGCGAGAGCCCGCAATACTACCCGGAGATTGCGCGCGTAGCCCAATAGGAATTCCGCGACGGCACCCGGAGATATCGGTCGGACCGATGCAACGGCCTTTCGGCGCTTGTTTTCTAGGTGACGCCGCCCTCGTGTCGGTTGCTGCCGACGCCAATCCCAAGGGATCCTTTAGACGCCGCGCATCTCCAATAAGTAAGGCGCCTTAACGGGGATCGTGGTTCGAAAAAGAAGCTCCACCGGCGCCCGATGTCGCGTTCCGGTTGGCCATCCGCTCTCCAGCCACCGGCCGTACGGCATCAACGTGCGGCGTCCGCGAAGCGCCGGTCGCCGGCGGGCGTTACCGCTATTTATGGGAGAGACAAAAGCTTCGGCGCCGAACTGGTCGAGCAGCGAAGCCGCGTCGAACGTCAGCAGGACTTGCGGGCGGTCACCGCATGCACGGCGCTGGCGCTCTACCCTGCTCGGATCGAGCCAGAAGAAGACAAAGTCGTTGAGAAGGGCATACCAGTCGGCCGGGGCGAGACCGTCTTCAAGCGCCCGCTCGAGAGCCGATGGAGGCATCGGCTTCTGGTCTCGGATCAGTACCGAGTCCGAAAGGCGCTCATTGTCCGGTCGGTGCGAACGTAGGCGGCTGGCCTGGTCCGCCTCCGGGAGGAGCGTCAGGCCGAACAACCGCTTTGTGCTCGTCAGCCCATGCTCGAATATGGACGGAAGGTTGGTTGCCTCCGCGAGATGGAAAACCTCTGTCATAGGCGAACGCATCTAGTCCGGAACTGTCCTTCCTATTATGACCGATCGTGAGATCGATTCCCGCAGCTAACTTCCAGAGCCTTAGTGATCGCGCGAGACCGCGCAGACGAATCTACCGATCGATCGATATAGCTCAATATGTGAGTTGCGAAGAAGGCGCCAGGGTTTCGCTCACAAAGAGCATCATACGCAACCGCCCTTGATCATTCGGAGCGACCCTCTTCGCCAAATGATCGATCGGGGGCTTGGAGAGCGCCTGCGGCTGCCCGCGCCTTGTTCCTATGTCCGCATGCAGAACCTTCAACGTCGCGGCGAATTCCACTTCCTGGCTGCAGGCGCTGATAACCAACGATCGCGTCGTTGCGCAGGCGAAATTGATGGATCGCATACACGTCATCAAACTGACCACGTTCGAGGCCGTGGGATTACGCAGACCATCCCAACCTTTTTCCTAGACGAAGATCGCATGGCGGAAACGATAAACCCGGTCCGTCCGGTCAGGATGCCTGCTGACGTCCGAGCCAGACGCAGATCTTGATCATGATCTGCAACGACACAGTGCGCTCGGCGCCGAAATCGCCCCCCATCTCACTTCACAACAAGTTTCGTCTTTCCGGTTATCGGGGCGCTTTCCACCGCGTCGCGCTGACCTTGCCCGCTACCGTCGGCACCCGTTAAGCAGGTCTGCCGATGGTCTATCTATCGATAGGGATGCGGCGACCATGCCCGCAAAAGCGAGCGGCGCGATCAGGGTGCCCACCGACTCGGTCAACAAAGCGGCGCCGGTCTATCGATAGATAGAGCTTGACTCACTAATGAGGCTCCGCTAGCTATCTACCGGTAGATAGCGTCTGGCCATCTTGTAGACCATAGGCCGCGCAGCCAGTGCTCGCCAAAACCGCAAGGAGCTTCAAATGTTGTTCGAACACAAGGTCAATATGGAGATCAGTGGCGATCGGACCGCGCTCGTGCTTGTCGATATCCAGAACGACTTTCTCACTGACGGCGGTAAATATTTCGTCATGATTGAGGAGTTAATGAAGAAAAACAACGTGAACGCCAACCTGGAATCCTTGCTTCGAGCTGCGAAGGATCATGGATATCCGGTTTTCATGTCACCGCATTACTTCTTCCCGCATGATCACAAAGGCAAAACCCGCCTCGGCCCCATGGAGGATCTCGCACTCCACGGCGGGGTCGTAGCGCGCGAGAGTCCTCTTCACACCCACGATGTCCCCGGCGGCGGCGCCGACATTCCCGACCGGTTTAAGCCATATATGGAAGACGAGAATACGACGGTCGTGTCACGCCACGTCACCTACGCGCCCACCAGTGACCTCTCCTATATGCTGCGTCGACGGAAGATTGAGACCGTCATCATGGCTGGTCCGGTAGCAAATCTCTGTCTCGAAGATCACATGCGCAACCTCATTCGCGACGGGTTCGAGACCGTGATGGTCCGTGACGCCGTCGCCGCGGCAGCAAATGAGGAAGGCTCGGGCCTGGATGCCGCCATGATCAACTGGCGCTTCATGGCCAACGCGGTGTGGAGCACGGAGGAGACCGTGCGCCGGATGGCCGAGGCGGCCAAGGCGACCGCCTGAGATCGATACGGCCGCGCAGGCCGTCGCCAAAAAGACCGGTGGACATGGCGCGCCGCCGGGACATTGCGCTGCGCGTTCACGCGGCATCGCCCGCAGGCAGGCACAGCCAATTCTTCGACCACAGGAGATTCAAAATGAGTAAGGGCACTATCCTCGTCGTCGGTTCGAACGGGACCGAGCTTGAGGCAAAGGGCGGTGGCACGATCACCATCGGCCAGTTCCTCAACGAAACCGCAGTTCCTCTGATGGCGCTCGTCGCCGCCGGATACGATTTCGTCCTCGCCACCCCGACCGGCGAGAAGCCGCACATGGACAAGGACTCCGATGCGCTGATCTACTTCGCCCAGGACGACGTGGCCCGCACCAAGGCCCGCGATTTTTTCAACAACGATCCTGCCATGAACGACGTCCGCACGATCCGCTCGGTGATCGATGCAGGACTTGATCGGTTCGCCGGCGTCTTCTTCCCGGGTGGCCACGCGCCGATCGTCGACGTGATGCAGGACCCCGATGCGGGCGAAGTGCTTCGCTACTTCCACGTAGCCAACAAGCCCACCGCCGCGATCTGCCACGGCCCGATCAGCGTTCTGGCCGCGCTCGATAAGGCACGCGAATTGCGCGCAGCCCTGATCGACGGCAACGAGGTGAAGGCGCGCGAATTGGGCAAGGGTTGGCAGTATGCCGGCTATCGCATGACCGTCTTTTCGCGCAGCGAGGAGGAATACGCCGAAGATCATGTCTTCCACAAGAAATTGATCTTCAACATGCCCGACGCGCTCGAAGCAGCCGGCGCCGACGTCGTCAACGCCGACAACTTCACCTCGTTCGTCGTTGTCGACCGCGAGCTAATTACTGCTCAGAATCCGATGTCGGACCATGAGCTCGCCGCGAAGTTCATCGAGGCCCTAAAGAAGGCGGCTTGAGGCCGCTTCGTCACCATCACCATCACCATCACCATCACCAGCAGAGCTACACAAAGGCGAAGTAACATGAAGTTCCGATCACTCGCGGTCGCGACTCTCGCACTCTTTGCGTTCACGGCCTCCTCGCACGCGCAGGACGAGTCCTTTCCTCCGGCCAACGGCGGTACGTCGGTCACCAATCCGGCGAGCCACTATTCTTTCACCGACACCGGCGCGAGGGGTGTGAACCCCAACACCGGCATCCAGTTCTCCAACGTCTGGGGTGATGCGACCAAAGGCGCTCACGGCGCTTTCTTCCGGTTCGATCCGGGGTTTGTGAGTAAGCTCCACAGCCACACCTACGACTACTACGCGGTCGTCATCAGAGGTCAGCTGGAAAACTATCAACCCGGGCAGAAGCCCGAGAAGCTTGGGCCGGGTTCGTACTGGTATCAGCGTGGCAAGCAAGCTCATACGACCGCGTGCGTCTCCAAGCAGCCGTGCCTGATCTACATCGTCCAGCAAAACAAGTTCGACGCGCAGATTCCGCCCACGACCGAATAGGCTGTGATCGCACCTCTGTCGAACGCCTCTCGACGGATCGTCGATCAGACGTTCTCCTCGCGGCGCGTTGCCAATCCCCCTCTGCAGCGCGCCGCGTGACGAGCACAGTAACAGCATCCCGGCCGGGTCATCGCGCTGCCGCCCGCCCTCCGGGGCACCCACGCACAGTAGCCCTTCATCCGCGACGGCACGCGCCGTGGACGACACACGATTGGACTTCACCATGACGACCGAAAGTATCTCCGAACAGAACAAGAAGACCGTTCTGGCCTTCTACAAGGATGCCCATTTCGACGGCGACGCCGATGGCGCCATCGCTCGCTATGTCGGCGACACCTACACCCAGCACACTGCCGGCGCCGAAGACGGTGTCGAGGGGCTTCGGGCCTTCATCAACGGTTTCCTGACCGCCTTCCCCGACGCCAAGGGCGATATCCGCCGTGTGCTCGCAGATGGCGACCTCGTCGCGGTCCACGCATATTGGACCGGGCTGCTCAGCGAAAATGGCGACGTCGGCATCGACATGTTCCGCGTCGAGCATTGGGACGTGTTCACTCCCGTCCCCGCCACGTCCAAGAACGCCAACACCGTTTACTGACGGCCCGGCCGAGGGCTGCTTCGGTGGCCCGCGATGCGTGGGTGTGGACGCGCGGGAGATTTCATCGTGGCCAATCGCAACACCAATCTGACCAACCCTCCGGTGGAGGCAGTGGTCGACGCGATCAGTGCCACGCCCGGCTTCTTCGGTTGGCGGGTCGTCGCCGCAGCTTTCACCGTCGCGGTGTTCGGCTGGGGCACCGGCTTCTATGGCCCACCCGTCTATCTTGAGGTCGTGCGCCAATCGCGAGGCTGGCCGATCGCGCTCATCTCAGGCGCCGTGACCTTACATTTCCTGGTCGGCCTCGCCCTCATCCCGAACCTGCCCGGCCTCTATCGGCGCTTCGGACTGCCGATCGTCACCTTCGCTGGCGGGGTCGTCATGGCGCTCGGCATCCTGGGCTGGGCTCTGGCGAACATGCCTTGGCAGCTCTACGCGGCCGCGTTCTTGTCCGGTATCGGATGGTCCGTCCTCGGCGCGGTCGCCATCAACGCTATCGTTTCCCCGTGGTTCGCCGCTAAACGCCCCTTGGCGCTCGGTGTCGCATTCAACGGCGGCAGTGTGGGAGGCGTGATCTTCTCTCCCTTCTGGGTCGCATTGATCGATAGGATCGGCTTCCCTGCAGCGGCGATTGTGGTCAGTGTGGCGATGCTCGCCACACTGGGCGTGCTGGCAGGCTTTGTGTTAACGCGGACGCCCGAGACCCTGAAACAAGCCCCCGACGGCAGCCTGCCGACCGCTTCGGCCCTTCACTCCGGCGCGACCGTTGAGACTTCCGCGGCGGCCCCCCGGCTCCACCTTTTCCGCGATCGCGCCTTTCTTACGTTGTGCATCGGAATGACCCTGGCCCTGTTCGCACAGACCGGGCTCGTCGCGCACCTCGTCTCGGTGCTAGCACCCACGCTCGGAAGGCAAGGTGCCGGGCTCGCCGCCGGCGCATCTGGCGTTGCCGCCGTTGTCGGCCGTGTCGCCGTCGGCTGGCGCGCATCGGGCACTTCAAACTGGCGTGCGATCGCGTCGTACAGCCTTGTTGCGCAAGCGTTGGGATGCGGCGTTCTCCTGCTCGCTGACGGAAGCAGTCCTGCCCTCCTCGTGGTCGGCGTCGTGCTCTTCGGCCTTGGCGTCGGTAACGCCATCTCTGTTCCGCCGGTGATCGCCAATCTCGAATTCTCCAAGGAAGACGCTGCCAGGGCGGTGGCACTGATCGTCGCGATCTCGCAGGGTGCTTATGCCATCGCTCCCGCCGTGTTCGGTCTCTTCCGCGAGCTTTGGTCCGATCAGATCATTTTCGTCGCGTCGGTGGCCATTCAGATCGCTGCGATTGTCGCTTATCTCTTGGGCGGCGGGCGCAGCGCGCCGCCGCAGGCGGCCATCAACTAGCAGCACCGATCAGGCGGGAAGCGACGCGAGCCCGCCTCGATCCCGGGACTGGATCGGCTGTTGTCGCCAGGGTATGCGCGACTGCGTCGCACGGTTTCGCGCATGACCGCTCTTCTTTGCCTCTCCGAGCATCAATCTTGACAAGGGCTTCGCACTTGGCGCGTTGCTCGAAGGAGCTCAGCATGCGACGCTCGTCGGGCGCAAACCAGCTCCGAAATCGTGTCAGGCTGCCACTTTGCTCGCTTCTGGCCAGGCTTCCATCGCAACCCGGCCGATGTTCTCGAGCTTCGCGCGGCTTGCTCCATCCCGGGCCTGAACGGCCATTCCGCGAACGATGGCGTGGATGAAGGCCGCAAGCGCGTCGACGTCGATCGTGCTTGGCATGTCGCCCTCCCTGATCCCCTTTCGGATGCGATCGGCGAGGTAGACCTCGGATGCCGCGCGATACTCGACCATCATGTCACGGATCGGCATGAGGTCGGGCGCCTGATGTGTGCCAGACAAGGAGACCATGCAGCCGCGTGGCAAGTCCTCGCGCGTGAACTGTTCGGCAGCCGACTCAAGGAGATGCGCGAAGGCTTGCCGCGTCGTTGCTCCGTCTTCCGACAGCGCGCTCTGGATCCACGTCTGGGCATAATCCATGAAGTTCTCGGTTGCCTCGCGGTAGAGCCGCTCCTTGCTGCCGAACGAGTTATAAAAGGTCGACGGGCTGATGCTCATCTTGGAGATGAGCTCCTCGAAGGTCGTACCTTCGTAGCCATTGTCCCAAAACAGCTTCATCGCCTCGCGCAACACTGAGGGGCGGTCGAATGTGGACGGCCGACCGCGGCCGCGTTTTTGTGTCTCCGACATTTTTGGTGTTTTCACTCCAAAATTCACTTGACTTGGTTTGGGCTCTCGCCATATTGATGATTATAGGAGCAGATACTCCAAAAATAAAGACCCCAGACGAAATTCCTCAAACCACACGGCAGGCCAACCATGAGCGACATTGTCATCGAAGCCCCGGTCAATCCCGCAGCGACCAATAACTCTAGTCACCGCAGGAACTTGCGCTGGCAGCTGCCGCTTCTCACCGTGCTACTCGCCGGTGGCGTCGGTGGGTTCGCCTATTTCGGCCAGGAGGCCTCCCAGGCCTCGGTCCCCCCTGCAGCTCCGCTCGCGGCTGTGACGGTCAGCAACCCTCTGCAGCGCGATGTCGAGACGCGCCTCGGAGCGATCGGCCAGTTCTCGGCCATCAATCGGGTCGAGTTGCGCGCCCAGGTCGGCGGCACGCTCTCCGAGATCCACTTTGAAGACGGGCAGATCGTCCGTAAGGGCGACCTCTTGTTTGTCGTCGACCCCCGGCCCTACGAGATCAAGCTCGGCCAGGCGAATGCCGCACTCGAATCCGCCAAGTCGCGGTACAGCCTCGCGACCAACCAGCTGGAGCGGGTGCAGGCTCTCCTCAAGACCGGCAATTCGACCCGGGAAATCTATGACCAGCGCATTGCCGAGCAGCAGGCCGCCCAGGCCGCGATCGACGATGCTCAATCGCGGATCCGCGACGCACAGCTTGATCTCGAATACACCAGAGTGACGGCACCGTTCACCGGACGCATCGGTGCGCGGCAAGTCTCGATCGGCGGCCTGATTGCTGGCAGCCGCGCCGCCACCAGCCCCACGACGCTGCTCGCGACGCTCGTCTCGCTTGACCCGATCTATCTCGACTTCGACATGAGTGAGCAGGACTACCTGACGTTCCAGCGTCAACGCCAGAAGCAGGGTGGCCCGCTCGATAACAAGGTCGAGGCGTCGTTGAGCGATGAGACCGGTTATGGCTATCAGGGCGCGTTGGATTTCCTCGACAACGCGGTCAACCGCTCGAGCGGCACGATACATGCCCGTGCGACGTTCAAGAACCCGGACCTCTTCCTGGCTCCGGGACAGTTTGCGCGCGTGCGCATCGGTTTGACCGCGCCCGCCCCCGCACTCCTTGTGCCGGACGCCTCGGTCCTTGCCGATCAGTCAGCGCATATTGTTCTTACCGTCAGCGACAAGAACGTCGTCGTGCCGAAACCCGTGGAGCTCGGTGACCTGCGTGGCGGCCTGCGCGTCGTCCGCTCGGGCCTTACAGCTGCCGACAAGGTCATTGTCGATGGTATTCCGATGGCGCGCCCCGGCTCGGTCGTCGATCCGCGCATCGAGCCGTCCAAGGTCGCCTGGAACAAGAACGCGATCGAGTGAAATTACAGCGCAGCCGACACGCGGCTGCCTGACGCCAATCAGTCTCGGGGAATCTCCGAGCCCCAGCAAGACGGATGGGCGTTCGTCGCTCCTCCGTCTCGACTGACCGATCCTGACAAAAGCTCGCGAAAGCATAGCCCTATCGATAGATAGAGGATTGACATGCCTCCGCCGGTCGCTCTAATTGTCTAGCAATCTATCGATAGATAGTTTCGGCTTGAAAACGTAGCGCGATAACGCTCGCGGTGAACTGGCTCAAGCCACGTCTATCCAACACCCAGGCTGAGTCGAACCATGAAGCTCGCGCATTTTTTCATCGATCATCCCCGCTTCGCGACGGTGGTCAACATCTTCTTCGTACTGATCGGTCTGGCGATGCTGACGTCGCTGCCAGTCGCGCAATATCCCAATATCGTTCCGCCGACAGTGCAGATCACGACCGCCTACCCTGGCGCTTCCGGCCAGACCGTGGCCCGGACCGTTGCCACCCCGCTTGAGCAGGCGGTGAATGGCGTCGAGAACATGGATTACATCACCAGCCAATCGACTGGGAACGGTCTTCTGACGATTACGGTCATCTTCAAGGTCGGCACCGATCCCAACACGGCGCTGATGCTCACCCGAAACAGAGTGCAGGACACGCTCTCACGTCTCCCGCAGGAAGTGCAGCTTCAGGGTGTGCAGGTTAAGAAAACCATCCCGGCACTCTTGCTCGGCGTGCATCCCTACTCGCCCGACGGCTCACGCAGCGCCGAATACATCTCGAACTACTTCATCCTCCACGTCAAAGACGAGATTTCCCGCCTGCCGGGAGTTGCCGACCTCTGGAATCTCGGCGAACGTCAATACGCCATGCGGATCTGGGTCGATCCCGACAAGGCCGCCTCCTCTAACATAAGCGCGAACGAGATCCTGAGCGCGTTGCGTGCCCAGAACGCCCAGGTCTCGGCAGGCGTGCTTAACAAGCCGCCGGTGTCGAATCCAGCGGCCTATGAGATCAGCGTCGAGGCGCTCGGTCGTCTGACGACGCCGGAGCAGTTCGGCGACGTCATCGTCAAGTCGGATGCGCAAGGCCGGGTCACACGAATCCGCGACATCGCGCGCGTCGAACTCGGCGCCGCCGATTACGGCTCGAAAGCTTATGCGGATCGCTATGACTCATCGCCGTTTTGGGTGATCGCTCAGCCGGGTGCTAACGTCGTTCAGGTCGAGAAAGCGGTCTGGGATAAGATGGCGGAGCTGAAAAAGAGTTTTCCACCAGGACTCGACTACATCAACATCTATGACCCGACGACTTTCGTCAGCCAGTCAATCGACGAAGTCGTGCATACGATCTTCGAAGCTATCGTCCTCGTCGTGATCGTGGTGTTCGTATTCCTGCAAAACTGGCGGGCGACGATCATCCCGGTGTTGGCCATCCCGATTTCGCTGATCGGCACGTTCACGATCCTCGCGGCCTTCGGAGTCTCGATCAATAATTTGTCGCTGTTCGGCTTGGTTCTCGCAGTCGGCATCGTCGTCGACGACGCGATCGTTGTGGTGGAGAATGTCGAGCGCAATATGCAAGCGGGCATGTCGCCGCGCGATGCTGCGCATCAGACGATGACCGACGTCTCGACGGCCCTGATCGCCATTGCATTGACACTCTGCGCCGTCTTCGTTCCTGCTGCGTTCATTTCAGGGATCGGCGGTCTGTTCTTCAAGCAGTTCGCGATCACGATCTCGGCTTCGACCGTGATCTCCTGCTTCGTCTCTCTGACGCTGAGTCCTGCCCTGTGCGCCGTCCTGCTCAAGCCACATCCGACCGGCGAGCACGCCAAGCCGCGTGGTTTTCGCCGGATCACGCATGCCGTCTTCGGCCGCTTCAACAGCGGCTTCGAGTGGCTGTCGTCTGCGTATGGCAAGATGACGGCGCGTTTCGTCCGCGTCACCGCCATCATTGGTCTGGTTTACGTGGCGCTGATCGGCCTGACAGGCTTCCAGATGTCGCGGATGCCCACGGGTTTCATCCCCGAGCAGGACATTGGTTACCTCGTCGTGGTCGTTCAGCTTCCGCCTGGATCGAGTCTTGCCCGCACGGATGAAGTTGTCCGTCAGGTGAACGATATCGCGCTCAACATCAAGGGTATGGAGCATACCTCGCCGGTCACTGGTTTCGACGTTACGACCAACACTGTCGCGCCGAACGCCGGCACGATCTTCGTCGCGCTGCCGTCGCTCTATGGAAAGAACATTCCGGGCGTGAACGCCGCGGCGATGCTCAAGATCCTTCGCGAGAAGGTCGCCGTCGTGAAGGATGCCTATGTCATCGCGGTCATGCCCCCGCCCGTTCAGGGCCTCGGCTCGGCCGGCGGTTTCAAGCTGATGCTCGAAGATCGAGGCGGGCTCGGGCCTCAGGCACTTGCCAAAGCCGCCAACGATCTCGTGGCGGCCGCCAACAAGGATCCGGCGTTTGCGGGAGTCTTCACCCTCTACAATGCAGGGTCGCCGTCGTTGTTTGCCGATATCGATCGGTTGAAGGCCGAGAAAGTCGGTTTGACGCCGACTGACGTATTCTCGACGCTGCAGCTCTATATCGGCTCGCAGTATGTCAATGACTTCAACTACCTCGGCCGCACCTTCCAGGTCATCGCTCAGGCCGACGGACAGTTCCGTGGAACGCCGGACGATGTCGCGCGTCTGAAAGTGCGCAACACCGCTGGAGAAATGGTGCCGATCGGTTCGGTCGCGACTTTCCGCAGCGAAACCGCGCCATACCGTGTTCCCCGCCACAACCTCTACCCCGCGGCCGAGATCATGGGCGCGGCTGGAGCCGGCATCTCCTCGGGTACCGCCATGACGCGAATGGAAGAGCTCGCCAAGCAGGTGCTTCCGACGGGTGTCGGATTCGAGTGGACCGAGCTGTCGCATCAGGAGAAGCAGCAGGGCACGCCTACGATCGTCGTCTTCGCGGCGGCCGCCTTGTTCGTCTTCCTCGTCCTGGCCGCTCAGTACGAAAGCTGGAAGACGCCGCTGTCGATCGTGCTCATCCTGCCCATGTGCCTTCTGACCGCAGCCGCCGGCTTGCAGCTGCGCGGCATGCCGATCGACATCCTCGCGCAGATCGGCTTCGTCGTGCTCGTTGGCCTCGCCGCTAAGAATGCGATCCTGATCGTCGAGTTTGCCCGGCAAGAGGAGGCGAGGGGCGAGTCGCCCGAACACGCGGCGGTGAGTGCGGCGAAGACACGACTTCGGCCGATCCTGATGACGTCCTTTGCCTTCATCCTGGGTGTCTTGCCGCTCGCGACAGCGACCGGCGCCGGCGCCGAGATGCGACAATCGCTTGGAACCGCCGTCTTCTTCGGGATGCTGGGCGTGACGATCTTCGGGCTTCTTTTCACGCCGGCCTTCTACGTGATGGTCCAGCGGTTCCGGGCAAAGAAGGCAGATGTGGTGGAGGAGGCCTCGGTTTCCCAATCCGCTTGACCTCGACCGGAGCGGAGATCGGCGCGTTGCCGGTCTCCGCTCCGGTCATTCTAGTGGTTTTCGTTGAATCGAAAAGAAGAGCCAGGTCGTGGACGCCGAATTGGAAATCCCGCACTCCGAGCGGGCGGCTCATGCAGATCACGGAAGCCCGGCACTTTTCGCCGGAAGACGAGCTGGAGAGGCTCGCAGAGCTCATCTTCGCGTTCTCCGCTGCGGCGTAGGCCCGGGAGCGCCGGTGATATCCGGCGCCGGAGGCGGGCGATCGGAGGGTCGAGATAGGAGCGATGATGCAGAACGCGTCGAGTGCAGCAGAATCAACCGAACCGCAAGGCGAGATGCCTCGGCGACCGAATTACGAGACGTTGCGGGCGGATGTCGAGGCGTGGAGGGCCAATTGGATAAGATACGTTAGAGGGGAGTACGGCGATGAAGCCGCTGAGGAGGCGGCGCAATATCTGGACGAAAGGCCGTGGCTCTGCCTGAAATGGTTTGTCGACGATCGCACGCCGAAGGAACAGCGCGAATCCCCCATTCCGTTTCTCTGATCGGCTACTGCCCTCTTCGCAAATACTTTCGTGTTCCAGGTTCCTCAACGTCTGGCTGAGCGTTGGGGCTCTATCCAGCTGGGCTACGGGCGGCGGCAATCGACCGCACTGCCACCGAGAGCGCGATCGGAGAGAACACCATTCGCGCGGTGGCGACGGAACCGCACGAGCCCCAACCGGCCATGCTTACCGACGCGCTCCTGGTCCCGGCCAGACAGGTGCTGTCAAGTCGATGATGGTGTCAGGCCGCCGCTCAGCCGGCAGGCTTGAAGGTCCGCACCGTCGCCGCGGGGTATTTTTCGAGCATTTTTGCCGGGCGCACGGGACGTTCGACGAGGTTTCCGCCACAATTCGGGCAAATGCCGTGCAGCTTGGTGTCCGCGCAGTCGGGGCAGAAGGTGCACTCGAATGAGCAAATTAACGCCTCACCATTGTCAAGCGAGAGGTCGCGATCGCAGCACTCACATCCCGGTTTCATCACCAGCATAGCCTCATCTCCCTCTTGCTCGCGCGGCCCGTCGACCGCGCCTATCTTCCGATAGATATTGACAGACGATAGCGCAGAGCTTTAACAAAATGCAAGAGACTATCTATCGAGAGGTAGACAAAGAGCGTTGAGGGGCGGCCATTCGGCCGCGAAGAGGATTGATCACTGCATGAAACGAATGATCTTGAGTGCCTTCTTTTTCAATCCTCAGGGCGATCACCGAATTTCCTGGCGGCATCCTAATGCGCCGTCACGCGAGATCTACGACCTTCCCTATTTCCAGTCCCTGGCTGCGGTGAGCGAAGCGGCGAAGCTCGACGCGATTTTCGTCGCTGATCATGTCGGTATGTGGGACACGTACGAAAGCAACATCGCCCATTACGCCAATCCGCGCCTTGAGCCGATCACCCTGCTGTCGGCGCTTTCAGCGGTAACGTCACATATCGGGCTTCTCGCGACGGCCTCGGCTTCCTATACCGAGCCCTACAATCTGGCGCGTATGTTCGCTTCGCTCGATCATCTCAGTCATGGTCGCGCCGGCTGGAATGTCGTGACCTCGTCGATGCCTGAAGAGGCGATGAATTTTGGCCATGACGGCAACATCGACCATGCCAATCGCTATGAGCGCGCGGGCGAGTATCTCGATGTCGTCAAAGCTCTTTGGAACAGTATCGAGGACGGCGCTATTTTGCTCGACCGTGAGTCGGGTCTTTTCGCCGATCCCCGCCGGATCCACCGGATCAACCACGCAGGCAAATATCTCAAGGTCCGCGGTCCCCTGAACGTGCCGCGCCCACCGCAGGGCCATCCCGTTATCGTCCAGGCGGGTTCGTCGGACGATGGCAAGAATCTCGCCGCACGACATGCCGACGTTCATTTTGCCGTCATGCGGTCGGTCGAAGAAGGCCAGAAATATCGAGCCGATTTCAACGCGCGGCTGGAACGTGCGGGCCGTCTGCCCGAGGATCTCAAGATCCTGCCGGGAATTCATCCCGTCGTCGCTTCATCGCGCGACGAGGCGAGAGAAAAGGAGGAATTTCTCCAGACCCTTGTTCCCGAGCGTATCGGTGTCGATCTCGTTTCGAGCTGGTGTGGAATCGACGCGTCGGGTTTTCCGATAGACGGTCCCCTGCCCCCATTGCCCGATATCGAGACCTATGATGGCCAACGCTCCAATCTCGAACGGATGAAGGCGTTCGCCGCGCAAGGCCTGAGCATCCGAGACGTCGCCCACGGTCTCATCAATGCCGGCGCGGTCCCATCGGTAACCGGCACACCAGCCGACGTCGCCGATCAGCTCGAGGCATGGTTCACGGCAGACGCCGGCGACGGATTCAATCTGATGTTTCCCTTGCTTCCGGAGGATCTCGTGCAGTTCTGCACGCAGGTTGTTCCTGAGCTGCAGCGACGCGGCCTGGCCCAGTCGGAATATGCTGGCGCTACGCTGCGTGACCGTCTGGGGTTGAGGAGGCCGCCAAATCGGTTCGATCGCGCGTGAGGTCGGCGTTGTTCACCCGGGGAGGACTGGGCGAGCGCCTCGACGCGATGGCGCCCTTCAGTGCGGGCAATGTCGAATTGCAGGCGGCTGACGCCGACATGCCCGCGCTTCGCGTGGCGACTTGAGTAGCCGCGCGCCCGCCCCGCCGGACATGCCCGCCGCCCGCGCCCAAGCGCTCGTTGAGCGACAGTTCTGTCCGGTCGAGAGCAGAAAGTTCGTCCTCATAGCGGCAATCCTCGCGTCGGCAATGGGCTTCATCGACACCACCGTTGTGGCGCTCGCAACGCCGGCGATCCGCGTCGACCTCGGCGCATCGCTCGTCGATGCGCAATGGATATCGAACAGCTACATGTTGTTTCTGTCGGCTCTTGTCCTGCTCGGCGGTGCTGCCGGGGACGTCTTCGGCGCGCGCAATACATTCGCCTTCGGTATCGCCGTTTTCGCCGTTTCGTCGCTTGCGTGCGCCGCAGCCCCCGACGCACTGTCGCTCATCCTGGTGCGTGCAGCACAAGGCTTCGGCGCAGCCTTCATGGTCCCCGGCAGCCTGGCGGTCATCGCAAGGGCTTACCCACCCGAGGAGCGAGGCGCCGCGATCGGGATATGGGCGGCGGCCTCGTCGCTGACCACGGCGGTTGGACCGCTGATCGGCGGCCTGGTTCTTTCGTTCGACTCAAGTTGGGCATGGCGATCGATTTTTGCGTTGAACATCCCGATCGGCGCGCTCGCGCTCGTCATATTGCTCAGGCGTGTCCCCAGCGATGCCCGGCGCGACCGCCAGCGACTCGATCTGGTGGGCGCCGTCCTGGTGACCGTCGCCCTCGGCGCGCTTGCCTGGGGCTTGACGGCGTCTGGGCCTGCCGGCGGCCCAGACTTGCTTGCCTGGCTGTCTCTCGGCGGCGGAGCGCTGATTTTTGCAATCTTCATCCGGTGGGAGCTGCGGGTGAAGGCGCCGCTCGTGAAGATCGGGCTCTTTTCCTCGCGCGCATTCGCCGGAGCAAACCTCTACACGTTGGCTGTTTTCATCGCCCTCAATGCATTGCTCTTCTTCCTTCCGATGACCGTCATTTCCGCGTGGAACGTGCCCGAGTGGCAGGCGAGCCTGCTGCTCCTCCCGCTTGCGCTCGCCATTGGGGTCCTGTCGGGAACCGCCGGGCGTCTGGCGGATCGCATAGGGCCCCGTCTGCCCATGACCATCGGCGCGGCGATCGTCGGTGTCGCCTTCGCGGGGGTTGCGCTCAGCATGCCATACAGAGAGTTCTGGATCCTGACCCTGCCTCTGCTGTCGGTGATGGGGCTCGGCATGGCCGCGCTGGTTTCGCCGCTCTCAACGGCGGCATTGGCGGCCGCCCCGGAGGTTGATTCCGGATTGGCTTCCGGCATCAACAATGCGGTGGCTCGAGCCGGCGGCCTCATTGCGGTCGCCGCGCTCGGTGCTGTGGCGTCTGCCGCTTATATACGCTCTTCCGCCAGCGCCGGGGTCTCCGGCGATTTTGGCGTGCGTCCGATCGTGGCGCTCGAGCCGCTCGCGGAAGCCACTCGCGTTGCGGCGACCACGGTCGCGTTTCAATGGATCGCTGCGATCTGCGCGGCACTTTGCTTTGCGGCGGCCGCGCTTGCGTGGATGACGCAGCCGCAGCGCTGAGTGTGACTTGCAGTTACGATGCTTTGAGAAGCGATAGCCTTGCGCCGAAGGTCTTCGCTTTGGATCATTGAAGGTCGTATTCAATGAATCCGGTCAGCCGAGCGACGCGATCATAGAGGCGCCGTGCCGTTGCGTTGGTTTCGTGCGTCATCCAATAGACATTGGTGACGCCGATCTTCGCGGCCTCATCCTGGACCGCCTTGATCAGCGCGGCCCCTACCCCTTTGCCGCGTGCGTCCGGGTCGGCGAACAGATCCTGAAGGTAGCAATTGTTCACAACCGACCAGCAGCTGCGGTGATAGAGGTAATGGACGAGCCCGATCGGTCTTTCGTCGATTATGGCGAGCAATCCCTTGGGTTCGAACTCGCCGTCGCTGAACAGCCGCCTCCAGGTCGTCTCATAGACCTCCTCGGACACGGTCGCCTTGTAGAAGGTCAGATAGGCAGTCCATAGCCGGCGCCATTCGGAATGATCGGCTTGTTCGAGCGGGCGGACGATCGTCGCGGACATATGTCTTCTCCTGTGATGAGTGTCGGGGCGATCAGGCGCCCGCTCTTGCGGCAGGCCGAGCCAAACCTATCGACGCAACGCGGCGTGCTTGCGAGCCTTGATCAGAAAAGAGCGAGTTGGTCTCCCGCTTTCGGCGGGGGCTTGAAGAGATCAACGCGAAGCGGGGCAATCTTGCGATCGAGTCCGAATCTGCGGCGCGCCAGTCGAAATCGATCGACCAGCATGTTGGCAACCGGGCCCTCGCCGACCATGCGCAGACCGAAGCGGGTGTCGTTTTCCTTTCCACCCCTCGATTGGCGCACAAGCGACATGACGCGTTCCGCGCGATCGGGCCGTTCGGCCGCGAGCCACTGCTTGAAGAGATCCTTCAACTCGTGCGACAGGCGCAGCATCGAATAATGCGCATATCGGGCGCCGGCGTCGGCCGAGGCTTCCAGGATGCCCTCGATCTCGTGATCGGTGAGGCCGGGAATGATCGGCGCCACGCTCACAATCACGGGGATGCCGGCGCCCGAGAGCGCGCGAATGGCATCGAGGCGCCGGCCCGGCGTCGACGCCCGCGGCTCCATGGCCCGCGCCAACTGACGATCGAGCGTTGTTATCGAGATCACCACGACGCTCAAGCCCCTCTCGGCCATCGGAGTGAGCAAATCGATATCCCGGGTGACAAGATGGTTCTTCGTGGTGATGCCGAGCGGATGCTGGAATTCGGCGAGCACCTCGATGACGCCGCGCGTGATCCGAAGGCACTTCTCGATCGGCTGGTAGCAGTCGGTGTTCGCGCCGAGCTGGACGCGACCCGGCACGTAGCCGGGTTTCGCGAGCTCGGTCCGCAGAAGCGTCGCGGCATGAGGCTTGAAGAACAGCTTGGTCTCGAAATCGAGGCCGGGCGACAAACCGAGATAGGCGTGCGTCGGGCGAGCGAAGCAGTAGATGCAGCCATGCTCGCAGCCACGATAAGGATTGACCGAGCGATCGAAGCCGATGTCGGGACTGTCGTTGCGTGACAGGATCGTCTTGGCGTTCTCGGCGGTCAGCGTCGTCTCGACACGCTCGTTCTCGTCCTCATCGCCATGTGCCCACCCGTCATCGACGCGGTCGCGCTGATACGGCTCGAACCGGCCGGACCCGTTCGAGCGCGACGAGCGGCCCCGCACCTCAATCTGATCACCGCGCAGACCCGAGGTTTCCTGTTTGTTCTTGCCGCTCATTGACCCCTCCGGGGTTCGATCTTCTCTCTGGTTTCGGTTTATGCCAGCCGGCGCTGACTGCCGCCGGCGAGGCGGAAGGAACGGTCCGCTCAAGATGCTCTCAGCTTGTACCCTTGGCGTCGAGATCTTCCAATCGCACACTGGCGAGACGATTCTTGGCGGCGGTGAAGACGAGGTCGATCACCTTGCTGTCGTGGCCAAGCCTGAAGCATTCGACGACGACACCGACCAGAACGCTTTCGCAGATGACCAGAAGGTCCGAATAAGAGCCGCCCGCCGCTTTGGTCTCGTGGATGATCTGTGCGACCACCTGCCGAGCGACCCGGTTGTGCAGCTCGGTCGCTACCTCAGCGGACAGGTCAGAATTCTTGGTCATTTCGGCTTCTCTCTCGCCCGGTCGAAGCAACAGCGCCTAACAGCGGGTGCTGTGGTGCACCAACCGACCGCTCCGCTTGATCCCAATCGCCCGCGTCATGCTTGTTCTCTCTATCGATAGATAGATCTTGACGACGAATATTTCCAGCGATTAATCTCAGCGGCCCAATCGATCTATCGATAGGTCGAGCTAGGAGAGTTTTCATGCGCTTTCACGACAAGGTCGCGATCATCACAGGTGGTAGCTCGGGCATCGGCAAGGAGGTAGCGATCCGGTTCGTGGCCGAGGGCGGGTCTGTCGTTGTCAACGGCCGCGACGCCAGGAAGGCAGCGATCGCCGCTCAGGAAATCGACCCGAGCGGCAAGCGTGCCGTCATTCAGGTCGGTGATATCGCGCTCCCCGGCACCGGCGAGGCCATTGTGAAGGTTGCGCTCGAACGCTTTGGGCGACTCGACGTCCTGTTCAACAATGCCGGCATCTTCAGCCCCAAGCCGTTCTTAGAGCTCACCGAAGTCGAATACGATCGGTTCATCGACACGATCCTGAGGGGCAAGTTCTTCGCCGCGCAGGCTGCCGCGAAGGCGATGAGGGACGCCGGCCATGGCGGGGCAATCGTGCAGACGGGCTCAATGTGGGCTTTCCAGGCGATCGGCGCCACACCGTCTTCGGCGTATTCCGCCGCGAACGGTGGCGTCCATGCGCTCGTTAAAAACCTCGCGATCGAGCTGGCGCCCTACAAGATCCGCGTGAACGCGATCGCGCCGGGAGTGATCGAAACGCCGGTCTACGACACCTTCCTGACTCCGGAGCAGGTCAAGGCCATCCTGCCGACCTTCAATGCGATGCATCCCCTCGGACGCAACGGCCAGCCGGCTGACGCAGCCGAAGCGCTCCTTTTTCTTGCCTCTGACCGGGCGAGCTTCATCACCGGCGTCGTCCTTCCGGTCGACGGCGGCATCATGGCCGGCCGGCAGTGACCCGCCCCCAACTGCCAAGGCCATTGCGTCCCGCGCGTGAACGCGCGGGACGCATCACTTCACCCTGCGCCCACGGAACGCGGCCTCGATGCGACGGAGAATTCCGATGGCTAATTACGCCGAAAAGAAACTATTTACGCCCGTGCAGATCGGACCGCTGACGCTGAAACATCGCGTGGTCATGCCGCCGCTGAGCCGGCTGCGCGCGCAGCCGGGAGCCGGCATTCCGAGCGACTTACAGCTTGAATACTACACGCAACGCGCATCGGACGGCGGCTTGCTCATCACCGAGGCGGCCGCGATCGCACCATCTGCGCGCGGCTATTATCACGCGCCCGGCCTCTACACGGACGAGCAAATCGCGGGTTGGAAGCGCATCACCGATGCGGTTCACGCCAAGGGTGCCTATTTCTTCACGCAGCTTTGGCATGCCGGTCGCACCACGCACATCGCGATCACGGGGTCGCAGCCGGTGACCGCTTCGGTCGATCCCGCTTACTGGAACGATACGAGCATCGTCGTCGACACGCCGAATGGATTTGAACCGACGTCTCCGCACCGTGCGCTCGAGACGGCGGAGATCGCCGCAATTCTCGACCAATATCGCACCGGTGCCGAGAATGCCCAGGCCGCAGGCTTCGACGGCATCGAGCTCATGGCCGCCAACGGCCATCTGATAGACCAATTCCTGCAGGACAACACAAATAAGCGCACCGACCGATATGGCGGATCGATCGAGAACCGGGCGCGTCTTCTCCTCGAGGTCGTCAACACGCTTGCGGATGTCTGGGGCGCAGATCGGGTCGGCGTGCGGCTCGCGCCGAGCAACAGCTTCAACGGCATGGGCGACAGCGATCCGCACGCGCTGTTCCGCTACGTGGTGCAGCAGCTCGACGCCCTGGGCCTCGCCTATCTCCACATCATCGAGCCCCGCGTGAAGGGCGCTGACACGATTGCCGAAACCCAGCCGCCGGTCGCCGCGCAGGAGCTCGGCAAGATCTTCCGGGGGCCGGTCATCGCCGCAGGCGGCTTCAATCCTGCGACAGCGAGGCTAGCGTCGCCAACGGCGACGCCAGTCTGATCGCCTTCGGCCGCCACTTCGTCGCCAACCCCGATCTCCCGAAACGGATCGAGCGCGGTCTGCCGCTCAACCCGTATGACCGCAGCACGTTCTATGGCTTCGACGCGCGCGGCTATACGGACTACCCGTTCTACGAGGCCACGGTGCCCGATCCGCTTCCCGCAGCCTGAGATATCTGCAACCACCTTGCCGGATGCATTCCGGCAGGGCTCTGTCGCCTGTCAGGTCGCGATGTCAGGAATCCGTGCGGCGGTTAGGACAGCTTTTTGTTTCCGGCACGAGCTTCACGCGGGATCCTTGGGCACGTAGCCGAGTTCATCGCATGGGTCTCGGAACGCGATGCGTCGCCGCTCCTTCTTCGTCTCGGCCGAGTCGCGACGGAGCGCATGCTCTTCCTCGATGAGCCATTCGGGGCGGCAGATCGGACAGGTTGCCAGTCGGCTGGCGCCAACCGCTGACAGGGGTTTTTCAAGCCCCAGGGCAACGCGTACTGCCCCGCACGACGCGTAATCGCTCGCTCGTTCGGCTTCTGGACGTTCTATAAAATTTGTGGCTTGCCAGACCTCTCATCGGGATTCTGTGTGGGCAAGAAGCGGGGGTTCCCCCTTCCGGATAGCCATCCCTGACGCGCGCCTACGGCGGGCGCGGCGGAGGATGGCGGCCGGTGCCGCTGGCGCCTTGCTGGACGCAAGGGAGGCTTCGCCGCGCCGAGCATTCAACATCTTGGATCTCTTATCAGCGCGCCCTTGCGTCCGGCAGGCTTCGCAGCCTGTCGGTTGCGTTCCGCGAGGTGCGGGACGAGGAGAATCAACCGAAGAAAGGGCGAGCGCGCGCCTCCGGCGCGGCTCGGGTGAACGGATGGAGAAGCACGAAATTGAAAATCTGCGCGAGAAAGTGACCTGCGCGATCGTCCTCGAAGCCGCTGGCTGGAAGATCGATCTGAAGGAAAGCACCCGCCGCTCCGTGAAGTTCAGGCGTGCCGACGGCGAGATCATCATCGTGATCCACGAGGGACGCGGCTGGTTCGACCCCCTCTCACCGGAGAGAGGCGATATCTTCGATCTCGCCGTGCATCTCGGCGCCGACGGCTTCGTCGCCGCATGCGAACACCTCGCCCCCCTCGTCGGCTTCGCTCCGAGCAAGCCGGCCTGGACGCGCCCGGCCCGGCCGTCGCCGGCGGCCCCGATCACCGAACGGTGGCAGCGACGGTTCAAGCCGCAGCCCGGTTCGGCCACCTGGCGCTACCTGACGTCCGAGCGCGCGCTACCCGACGACGTCGTTCAAAGTGCGATCGCGCAGGATTGCCTGCGGGAGGGACCGCACGGCAGCATGTGGGCCGCGCATCGATCGGCGGTCGGCGTGCTCACCGGCTGGGAAGAGCGCGGGCCATTCTGGCGTGGCTTTGCCACCAACGGAGCGAAGGAGCTTTTCCGGTTTGGTGCGCAGGCCGCAGATCGGATCTGCGTGACCGAAGCCGCAATCGACGCCATGAGCCTGGCCGCGATCGAGGTGCTGCGGCCCGATACGCTCTACGTCAGCACCGGCGGCGGCTGGTCCCCCGCGACGGACGAGGCGCTTCGACATATCGCCATGGGAAGCCATTTCCATCTTGTCGCAGCGACCGACAACAATCGGCAAGGCGATGTCTATGCCGAGCGCATCCAGGCGATCGCCGCGGAGGCTGGTGCTCGCTATATCCGGTCGCGGCCACGCGGCGACGACTGGAATGAGGATCTAAAAGCTCTGCTGGCGAGATTTTCCCATCCCCGGCTCGTCGCGTCTGCGTGAGAGTTCGCTTTCAATCCGAATATTGAGGGCCGGCTTTGCTTGACTGGACAAGGTCGCGTGTTATAGCATTGAACCTATCGATAGATAGACAATGATTGGACACGGCGTGCCCACAGGTGCAGGTAATGGCGTCGGCACAGCGACGCCGGCGCCAGGGGGCGAGATACTTCAGCCGTCGGCGACGGCGCCGTTTTCGGGCCGAAAGCTGCGCATGTTATTGTGCTGCGCCGGCGCGCCGTTCCTCATCATGCTCGACACCAACATCGTCGCGGTCTCGCTGCCGTCGATCGCGCGCGATCTCAAGGGCGGCTTCACCGACGTCGAGTGGGTCGTCAGCGCCTACATCCTTCCCTTCGCGGCGCTCCTGATGCCCGCCGGCGCGCTCGCCGATCGACTCGGACGCCGGCGCATGCTGCTCCTCGGACTGTCGATCTTCACATTCGCCTCTTTCCTGTGCGGAGCCGCGTCCGATCTGCTCACGCTCAACGCGGCGCGCGCGCTGCAGGCGGTCGGCGCCGCCCTGCAGCTCACGTCCTCGCTCGCCGTTGTCGCCCAGGGCTTCGAGACGCATGAGCGCGCCCAGGTCTATGCGATCTGGGGCACCGTTATGGGAATGGCGCCCTCGCTCGGGCCGATCGTTGGTGGCCTGGTCACGACCTATCTCGGATGGCGATGGGCCTTCTACATCAACCTGCCCTTGGGCGCGGGGTTGATCGCGCTCGCGCTCGCCTCGGTTGGCGAGTCGCGCGATCCGAAAGCGTCGGGTCTCGACTATCCGGGCATCGTGCTCTTCGGCGCCGCCCTGTTCAGCGTGGTGTGGGCGCTCATCGACGCCAACAGCGTCGGTTGGGAGAGCGCACGCACGATCCTGCGCCTCGTCGTCGGTGCGGTCCTGCTGGTCGCCTTCGTCTTCGCCGAACGCCGGCATCCGCACCCGATGATTGACCTATCGATCTTTCGCGATCCGACCGTCGTCGGCGCCGCGGTCGCGATGCTCGGCTATGCGGCGGCCGCGCAGGTCATGATGACGATCCTGCCGCTCTATCTGCAGGATGCCTACGTTCTTTCGCCGGCGGTCGCCGGCCTTGCCATGACGCCCTTCGCCTTGCCGCTGCTGATCGGTCCGAGCATTGGCGGCAGGCTTGCCGCGAGCATGTCGAGCCGGGCCATCCTGTGTTTCGGCCTCGGCCTGGTCGCCATCGGCAATGCCATCGCGGCAACCGCCGTCCTCGTTGACCTCGCCTATTGGGCGGCCGCGATCGGCATGTTCGTAACCGGCTCGGGCGCCGGGCCGCTGAACAGCGAGACCGCGAAAGCGCAAGTCAGCTCGGTGCCGCCCGAGCGCGCCGGCATGGCCTCCGGCCTCGCCAGCACGACGCGGTTTATCGGCATCATCGCCGGCGTCGCCGGTCTCGGCGCGGTCCTCGCCGGCGTCGCGGAAGCCCATCTGCGCAAGCTCGGGACGCCGCTTGTGCCCGACCACGCGGTCGACTGGCACGATCTCAGCCTGCGCATCGTCGGCGGCGACGCGCAAGGCGCGTTGGCCGCGCTGCCGGCTCCCATCCAGAACGCCCTCGCCGGCTCCGTGCATGCCAGCGTGGGTGCCGGTTTCGGTGCGGCGCTTTTCGTCGCGGCGTTCATCGCCGTCCTTTCAAGCTTGGCGAGCTGGCGGCTGATCTGGACCGCCGGTAACAGCCCGTCTTGAAGCGCGGCGCGAAAGAGCCGAACCGCAATGACCGAAACGCCTCCGCATTCGCTCGAAAACGAAAGCGCACGGCACGTCCCCGACGTCGATCCGCGCATCGCCGCCGTCAACGCCTTCTGGCGTCACGCCGGCATCGACAAGTGGTTCGCGAAAGACCCGACCTTCGACACGGATTTCCGGCAGCGCTTCGAAGCTCTGCACTTCGCTGCCGCCGCCCGCCAACTTGACCATTGGGTCGATACCGCCGAGGGCGCGCTCGCGCTCATGGTGTTGCTCGACCAGTTTCCGAGGAACAGCTATCGGAATACGGGGCACATGTTCGCGACCGACAAGCTTGCACTGCGCTTTGCCCGGATCGCCGTCGATCGCGGTCTTGATATGCAGATCGAGCAAGAGCTCCGCGTCTTTTTCTATCTGCCCTTCGAGCACTCGGAGGAGCTCGAGGACCAGGACCGGGCGGTCCGACTCTGTCACGCGTCGCTCGATGCAGAAGCTATCAAATTCGCGCATATCCACCAGGACATCATCGCGCGCTTTGGCCGCTATCCGCACCGAAATCCCATGTTCGGCCGCGATACGACACCGGAGGAACAAGCATTCCTCGACGGCGGCGGATTTGCAGGCTGAAGCGCCAAGCGAATGAAGTCAATCCTAGAAGGTCTGCAACGCCGTGACCCCCACCGACGCTGAACTCTTAGCTGGTCGTCTTGCGCTCGCCCGCATCGATCCCTTGATGGCAAAGGCCCACACCGAAGTCCTGCCTAGCACTTGGATCGTCCGCGAGCGGGGGTTCAAAGGGCTCGTTCGTCAGATCATCGGCCAGCAGGTCTCAGTCGCTGCAGCCGACTCGATCCGGCGAAAAATGATCGAGGGCCTCGGCTCACTCAGCCCTGAGACCGTGCTCGCCGCGGACGACGTTCGACTGCGAGGCTTTGGATTGTCGGGCCAGAAGGTCCGCTATCTGCGGGCGATCGCCGAGGCGGCCGAGCTCTTCGAGCGGCTCGAGGCGCTGACAGACGCCGAAGCGTCGGCTGCGTTGATCGCGATCAAAGGCATTGGCCGATGGACGGCCGAGACCTACCTCATGTTCTCCGAGGGAAGGCTTGATTTCTTTCCCGCTGGCGATATCGCGTTGCAGGAAGGATTCCGGCTGCTCGAGGGTTCCGAGCAGCGTCCGACCGAGAAGGCGCTCTACGCGCGCGCCGAGATGTGGAAGCCCTATCGCGGGGTCGCCGCGCTCCTGTTGTGGGGCTACTACATGCAGGCAAAGGGCCTCGCGACCGAAAGCGGCGCTGTCCTGAGCCCCTAGGTACTTGTCCTACGCACTGCCAGTGCGGGCAGGATATCCTCAACGTCGCCACGCAAAGAGCGTCGGCGGCAACGCCAAGATCGGCACTGTCGCGAGCAGGATCGGTGCAAATGCGGCGTTCACGTTTCCGGTGACGTCCCACGCGACGCCGGACGCAAAGGACACCAGCATCGCGAAGCTGTAGGAGATGGCGAAGGCCGCGGCGGATACGCGTGCGACCTCGTCGGGATTACCACAGAGGAGCGGAGCCAGCGCGAGCGCGAGGGCCAGTGCCGCTCCGCACGTTGCTCCCAGGATTGCCGCCCAGAACACGCTCCAGCTCGCTCCAAAGCACACGAGACCGGCGAGGCCGACGATGAGGAGCAGGCCGAGCAATAGGTAAGGCCAGCGCTTGCCCTGCACTCTGTCGGCCACGAACAGGAGCAGGAATGAGGTGGGAAACTGCCCGAGGTTGAGGGCGGTGAGCGCCGCGCTTATGAGTTCTGGATGCCCGTTTCCGTTCAACAGAGCGGGAAGGAAAGCGTTCGTACAGAAGTAGGTGCTGCTGACGCTGCCCAGGATCAGGCCGACGCGCCATTTGAGCTGGCCATTCAGTTCCGGCAGCCACCGGATCGGCTCGGGGGCAGCCGCGGCCGGATCCCACGTCGAGGGAAGCGTCGCCACGAAAACGGCGGCCGCCGCGACCGGGATGGCCCAAATCCCCAAAGCCAGCCTCCAGTCGCCGAGTGCGGGCAGGAGCAGCGGAAGCATTATTGCAACGGGAAGGACTTCGCCGACGATCAATCCGTTCGTGTAGACGGCAGTTCCGAACGCGGCGCGCGCTGGAACCCAGGCCCGCACCGCAGCTGCCATCGTGGGCTGCATCAGCGCCACGCCGGAACTCATGACGAGGCTCGTTGCGCAGAGCAGCCAGATGTTCGACGACGCAGCTCGCGAGGCGGCTCCGGCTGCCGTGATGACCAGCCCCGTGAGAAGGGCCCGCTTCACCCCAAATCGGCTGACAAGGCTCGACCCTGGCGTGGCCGCGATCGCGAACATGATAACCGGTATGGCGGACAGAAGCCTGACTTCGGTCCCCGACAGACCCAGCTCCGCCTGGATGATGGAGATCACGGGAGGAACCGCAAGGATGGTCAGTCGCAGGTTTGCTCCACAGGTCCACAGGGCAACGAGCGGCATCCAGGAAGCGACCTTCGTCATTCTTTTGTCCCCGTGATCCGGGCGTCACCGACGGCCGATGGGAGGCCTGCAATCCTCGCGCCTTGTGGCCGCCGAATAACTTATTTTGTCCCGTCGGTATATCTATCGATAGATCATTTTGAATGGTCCTCCGATAGGGTCGGCGCGTTTTATGGCCGCGCCGACGATGATGCCGCAGGCATCGTGACAATCCCTCGGGGAAGTGGCGGAGGAAGTCCGTCTCCGCCGTGGCGCTTATGGGCCTTCGTGCGGGCGATGGCGATGATGAGATGGGTCTTACCGGTGTCGCCGATCAGCGCGGGGTTGCACTGATGCTCGCCAGCGAAAGACAAACTTCCTCTCGGAAGCCACAGTGCATCAGCTCCTAAAGGGCATGACCTGACTCCTTCCCGGCCTTACGCCGTCATCAAGGAGGCGTCGGAGCTCAAGAACAAGATCACAGTGCCCAACCGGCTCTGGCAGATCGACTTGATCTACTCGAAGATCACCGGCTGGGACCGGTATAATCTCTCGACCGTGTTGGACGATTTCTCAGGGTGGCCTCACACTCAGATGAGTCAGAGCCTCCGTTCCTGAGAAACCGACACCGTCTCGAAACATTTGATGACGACGGCCGGTGCTGCTCCCCGCGGATCTATCTTATCGATAGGTAAAGCACCGATGCCTCTGGAAATTGTCGTCATCATAATCTATCTATCGATAGACAGGAGATTTAGAGATGGGTGAGACTGCCGATCGGTTAATGGACCTTGCCGAGGCCCGCATACGCGAGGCTGGTTATAGAGGGTTCAGTTTCCGCGATCTCGCTGCGGAGATCGGGATAAAGAGCGCGAGCGTTCACCACCACTTCCCCACCAAAGCGGGGATGGCCGCGGCGGTGGCGCGACGATATGGCGAGCGCTTCTTCGAGCTGGTCGGCCGGCGTGAAGACGAAACTCAGGACGATGTGATCGGGATCTATCGGGCGATCTTTCGCCAGGAGATCGAGCGCGACGGCCGGATGTGCCTCAACGGCATGCTCGGCGCCGAAGCCGGAGGCTTGCCGCCGGAAGTCGTCAACGAGATCGAGACTTACTTTCGCCGATGCATCGACGATCTCTCGAGCAGAATCGGCGGACCGGACGCGATTGGCCAGGCCTTTCATGTCATGGCGGCGCTCGAAGGCGGTCTGATCCTCGCGCGCGCTTACGGCGACATCAGCGCATTCGACCACGCAACAGCGAGCCTGGTCACACCCGCGCTGGCAGCATAGGTCTTCTTCGCCATCAGACCGACCTGGCGGCCCGGCGAGTGGGCGATCAAAGCCGATGGGCCCGCTGACCGAACGGAAAGTTAAGAACGATCGATATGAGCGGATATCAGCCTGACATCCTCGCGAAGCACCTGAATGTCATCTTTTGCGGTCTGAACCCAGGTATCAGCACCGAGAGATCAGGACATAGCTTTTCGACGCCGAGCAATCGATTCTGGAACGTCCTCCACCTCGCATCCTTCACCGACGTGCGGCTCGCGCCCGACGACGAGCGGCAACTTCTCGCCTATGGCTGTGGGATCACAGCTGTGGTGCGTCGCCCGACGCGTCGCGCGAGCGAGATCTCGGCAAGCGAATTCGCTGATGCCCGTGCGAGTTTCGAGCAGCGAATCCGCGGCCTAGCGCCGCGTTCGGTCGCATTTCTTGGCAAACGCGCGCTCGCGGGAATGCTTCAGGTCAGGGACGTCGCTTGGGGGCGTCAACCAACGGCCTTCGGCGGCGTCCCGGCGTGGGTGCTGCCGAACCCCAGTGGTCTCAATCGGGGCTATAGCCTTGATGCTCTGGTCAAGGCGTATTCGGCGTTCCGCACCGAGATTGAGAGCGGCCGCGGCCTCGGCGATCGCGAGGATCGCCGAGGCCCCGACCATTCCGCAGATCCTGCCTGAACGATCCATGTCAGCGCTGCGCTTTCGGGGCGCGGCAAACCATCCTTCAGGGGTATGCACAGCTTCAGGCTTCGATGAAATTGAGCGTTCCAAGAAAGTCCATCTTGCCGACGTCGACGCCGCTGCTGCGGAGCACCGCATAGACCATTGCAATGTGGAAATAGACGTTCGGAATCGTCATCTGAAGCAGATAGTCCTTGCCGCCCATGACCTTCCCCTGCGCCCACGAAAGTTTCACTGTTCGGCCGTCCGCGCCTTGATATTTTGTTTGAGGAACGCTTTCGGCGAAGTCGACCGTCTTGCGGATGCGCGCGCGCAGTTCTTCCACCGTCGTTTCATTGTCCTCGTGCTTGGGCAGCGTCTGTCCCGACAGCCAGGCGGCGGCAGCTTTGACATAATCGCAAGCACTTTGGACCTGATAGATCAATGGCTTCATATCCGGCGCCAGCCGACCGTTCAACAAAGAATCAACGTCGATATTTTTCGCTTCGGCGAATGCCACGGCTTTATCAAGCCAGCCGTCAAGCAGTCTCAAGGACTGCGTGCACTGCGACACAACTTCATAGTACATTAATTTATCCTCTCTCTCGAGTATCATGGCTTCCGCGAACAAGATGGGAATCGCAGTTCATTTGTTGAGCCGATCTTCCCACTCCGGCGGAACGCGTCCTTCGGTCCCGCCGAACACGACTGGTCGAGACGCCGTGACGCCAGCGGTGCGAGGCCGGGTCGGTGGCGGTTTGTTGGTGCGATAGCTCCGGAACCAGTCTTCACTGGGCTCGAAATTCGTCACGACGAAGTACCCGGTTCCCGGCAGTGCGCGGCCGCGTACTGATTGGAGGACGTATCACAGCAACCTATGTAGCCGCATTTCGCGTAGCACCGCTGGCGGGTCGCTAGGCATTCGACGCAGCCGGTCCCGCCCGGTAAAGATCGAGAGTCCATCGCATCGGACATGTCGTCCATTGGGCGCTCCATCGTTCGAGCGGAAGTGACCGTGATCGTCGTCCTGGCTGTACACGTCGCTTCGTGCGTCCTCATTAGCGCGCATCGACATATCTGTCTATCGATAGATAGGGATTGACCGTCATTCTGCCCCAAGATATCTGACAGCATTCTATCTATCGATAGGTTTCGAACGCGAGGAGGATGGACATGCGTTTCCAAGACAAAGTAGCGATCGTGACCGGCGGAAACTCTGGGATGGGCAAAGAAGTGGCGCGGCGCTTCGTGGCGGAAGGCGGCCGTGTGGTGGTCAACGGCCGGAACGCGGAGAAAACAGAAGCGGCGGTCAGAGATATCGATCCCACGGGCAAGCGAGCGGTCGCGCAGCTCGGCAATGTCGCGTTGCCGGCGACCGGCGCAGCGGTCGTGAAAGTGGCGCTCGACCGCTTCGGGCGGCTCGACGTGCTCTTCAACAACGCGGGAATTTTTACGCCAAAGCCCTTTCTCGAGGTTGATGAAGGCGAGTACGACCGCTTCGCCGACGGCATCTTGAAAGGGAGTTTCTTCACCGCTCAAGCCGCGGCGAAGGCAATGAAGGCAGCGGGCCGTGGCGGCGTGATCGTCCAGACCGGCTCGATGTGGGCGCTCCAGGCGATCGGTGCGACGCCCTCCGCGGCCTATTCGGCTGCGAAGGCGGGTGTCCATGCCCTGACGAAGAACCTCGCCATCGAGCTCGCATCCGACAATATTCGTGTGAATGCGATCGCGCCGGGCGTGATCGAGACACCGGTGTTCAGGACCTTCCTGACCGACGAGCAGGTCGCCCAGGTGCTTCCAACCTTCAACGGAATGCATCCTCTCGGCCGCAATGGCCAGCCGGCCGACGCGGCTGAAGCCCTCCTCTTCCTCGCCTCTGATCAGGCGAGCTTCATCACGGGCGTCGTCCTGTCCGTCGATGGCGGCATTATGGCTGGACGGCAATAGGCGGGGCAGGTCACATCATCCCACCATCGACGTCAATCGCATCGACATTGGTAGGTGTCGCTTTATCGAGCGGGCGGCGGCGCTGGCTGCTGGCCCGTTGTCCGTGAGATGTAAACGAGGAAGAGCGCATGGACGTACGCGATAATGAAAGCGCCGCGCGATACGAGCTGGAAACCGATCAAGGCCTGGCGGTCGCGACGTATCGCATGAAGGGCGACGTCATCACCTTCATCCACACGGAAGTCCCGCCCGAGATACGGCGGCGGGGCATCGCCGCTCGCCTCATTGCAGGTGCCCTGGAGGATGTGCGGGCGCGTGGACTGAAGTTTCGCACGATCTGCCCATTCGTGACGACTTATGTCGAGCATCACCCGGAGCTGCGAGATCTGCTCGCCGGAGGCGGGACGTGAAGGGCGACCCCGCTGAGCACGATGGTATTTCGCCAATGGACCGCATCCAGCTCGAATTTTTCAAGCAGGACGTTGAGACAGTCGCGCGCCGACTGATCGGTGTGTCGCTGCTCATCGACGGTGTTGGCGGGTGGATCGTCGAGACGGAGGCCTATGATGCCCTCGACCCGGCAGCACATAGCTATCGCGGGCGAACCGCCCGAAACGCCGCCGTCTTCGGGCCGCCAGGCCATGCCTATGTCAATCGCAGCTACGGCATTCACTGGTGTCTCAACGTCGTCTGCGGCACCGAGGTCGGCGGAGCTGTTCTCATCAGGGCGATCGAGCCATCCGCCGGCGTCGCTGCGATGATTGCAAGGCGCGGCATTGACGATTTGCGTGGGCTCTGCTCGGGGCCCGGGCGACTATGCCAGGCACTCGGGATCGATGGGAGTTTCGACGGCCGCGCGCTCGACCGGCCGCCATTTGAGCTCTCTGGCAGCGCGTTGACGACCATCCAGGTGGGGCCGCGTATCGGCCTTTCGCGTGGAAAGGAAAAGCTGTGGCGCTTTTGGTTGGAAGGGTCGCGCTTCGTGAGCCGACCCGTTCCGGGATTGCGCAAGACGAAAAGTGTCAGCTGATCACCGCAGACAGCGTTGAGCGCTTCAGATGTGCCGGTTGCTATCCCATATTTACTGCTGACATGCGGGGCCGCTCGCATCGCATCTCTCAAATGCATTTTCTGGAGGAAGCGCATGACCTGTGCGTTCAAGACCGTCGCGACCCCGGTCGGCTTGCTCAAGCTCGTAGCGAGCGACGCTGCGCTGATCGCTATCCTTTGGGAGAATGACAATCCGAGGCGGGTGCGTCTCGCGCCGCTCGTCGAGGACGTCGGCCATCCCGTTTTGTTGCTGGCGGAACAGCAGCTCGGGGAATATTTTTCCGGCACACGCAAGTCGTTCGACCTGCCGCTCGATTTTTCCGGCACACCTTTTCAGAAGCAAGTCTGGTTCGAGCTTCTCAAGATTCCGTTCGGACAAACCCGAACCTATGGCGAAATCGCCAACGCGATCGGTAGGCCCCGCGCCGTCCGGGCGGTCGGTGCGACCAACGGAAAGAATCCACTATCCATCGTGGCCCCGTGCCACCGCGTGATCGGCAAGGACGGGTCGCTCACTGGTTTTGCGGGAGGTCTCGCGGCCAAAGAATGTCTCCTCGGCATTGAGGCGATCTGACCAAAGGTGCGATGATCGATACTCCTAATCCAACGAAATGCTGAGCAATCTCGGCGAGCCCTGCTCGGCTCGCCGGAGACCAGCCGTTTCTTCGACGGGCGATTGAGCGCTAAAGGACTTTGGCCGCCTTCTGGGTTAGCGCTTGCATCGCCTCAATATACGGGATCGGCCCAAAACTCACACGAGAGACGCCTAGCTTCGCGAGCGTGTCATTCGACGGCATGCCTTCCATCACCATGACATTGACCGGCAGCGTCGCTTCGTTCGCGATCCGCTTGATCTGATCGGCGTCCGTCAGACCGGGGATGAAGAAGCCGGACGCGCCGGCGACCGCATAGGCCTTTTCGCGCTGCAGGACCTCTTCGACATCAGCGCTGTTCCCAAGAAAGACGTCGGTTCGAGCGTTGATGAAAAATGGGATGCCTTTGTGCTCGGCTACGCGACGGATTGCGGCGATGCGCTTGGCCTGCCGGCCGATGTCGTAAAGACCTTTGCCCTTCACGACGCGGTCCTCAAAGTTGATGCCGATCACGCCGAGATCAAGAAGCTTTGAGATATTGGACGCGAGCTCGTGGTCATCGTCGGTGTACCCGCCTTCAAAATCCACAGTGACCGGCACATTGACGCTCGCGGCGATCTTGCCGGCGACCTGCTCGGCGATCGCGATCGGAAGGTCTTCGCCGTCATCGAATCCTTGCGCGGCCGCCACAGACCAGCTGCTCGTCGCGATCGCCTTCGCTCCCGCCTCGACGATCGCCTTGGCGCTGCCCGCATCCCAGGCATTATACAGAATCACCGGTTTCCCTTTGACGTGAAGGGCGGTGAACTCCTTGGCTTTCTTGGCTTGGCTCATTGTGGCTCTCCTGTTCTAGACCTCGCGAACCCGCGCGTGTGACGCGCCTCATGTACCGGGGCTCGCCGAATTCCACCTTCGGAATCTATCTATCGATAGATCGCTACTTGAAATAGTTACGGGCGAGCGCCGCCGCTGTCAATCTCTATCTACCGGTAGAGCTGATCAGTCGCTAATATTCCGGATTCGCGAGTATCGAGTGTGAGGATCGATCAATTATGTACCGGCGATTAAGCTTTAAAAAAACTACCTCTCATAAATGCGTGCTTAGGCTGAGGGGTGGCGTGTATTCTGGCCTGGCTATGCGGATCGAAATAGATCTCCGTCACGCGAAACCGACTCCCTGCCCTCTTGCACTGTACGATAATATCGATTGCGATCTTCAGCAGGTCACGGACGTCGCCGCGCTCCAAGTTGCGCCCGCCATCGGATTCCTTGACGAGCAGCGTGAGCTGCTCGAAGGCGAGCCGTGCTGAATCTGCGTGAACGGTGGTGATTGAGCCCGGATGCCCGGAATTGACATTGCGGATGTAGTAGAACGCCGTTCCGTCCCGAAGCTCCTGGAGCAGGACGCGATCCGGACGCATGCGCAGCGAAGCCTCAAGGAGTTCCTTCGGGCCGACCTTTGCGAGCCCCTGGTCATCCTTGGAGTAAAACAGCCGTACGTGATTATCCTGAGGGATCACGAGCTCCCGTGTGTCCTCGATCGTAATGAGGCGCTCGTCCTCCGGGATATGTTGGATCAATGCCTTTGAGAGCGTCGTCTTGCCCGACCCCGTCGCACCCGAGATGATGATGTTCTTCCGAGCAAGAACAGCCTCTCGGAGGAAGGCCATGTAGCTGCCGGCCTGGTAGAGGCCGAGCAGCCGCACGTCGGTGGGGGAGAGCTCGTCGGCGAGCGGGCTGACCTCCGAGAAGAGGCCCCCTGTCTCTAGATCGTCGAGCGTCAGCGTCACCGCCGAGGGGTTGCGGAGCGTGATGCTCACCGTGCCCTTCGTGGTGGCGGGCGGAATGATGATCTGGATGCGGTGTTCGTCCGGCAGCGTAGCGGACAAGAGCGGGTGGGCCTCGTCGATGGCCTGGTGCGAGTAGCTGGCGACGGCGCGCGCAAGGCGCATCAGCTTTTCGAAGGTCAGTTCCGGCGCGTCGTGCGTGCGCCATCCACCGGGACCCTCAGTCAGCACCACGCCTGGGCGATTGATCACGATCTCATAGAGCGACTCATCCTTCAGAAAGTGTCCTAGGGGTGAGAGCAGCTCACGGACAACGCCGACGTCGGCGGCATCGCTCATCCCCCTCCCCTCGCCTATTTCGTGACCAGCGTGGAGCGACGGCTGAAGTCTCCGAGCACGCCGCGATCGTAGATCGTGTTGCGAGGCTCGGTGACGCGCAGACCGTAGACGCTGGAGAAGTCTAGGTCGCGGGCGACGAAGATGGAGACCAGCTCGCCCTGGTGCTTCTCCAGCGTCGGCGGAATGTTGATGGATTGCTCGACCGCGATGGCGGCCGCCTGCTGGCCGGCATTGGCGCTGTTCTGTACCTGGATGTCGCTCTGCTGGAGCTGGCCCTGCGCATAGTTGGCGGCATCGCCGACGATCGAAAGCAACAGGGCGCTGCCGAAGCGCTCCCACCAGTGGGTGTCGACATAGCCGTCCATGCCGGCTCGTCCCAAAGCGTCGGTGGCCGGCGAGGCGAGCGTGATGATGACGCCCTTCGGGGTCTTGGCCCGATTCCACAGTACGAAGAGACGCGCCTGCCCCCGGCGCAGGCCGCCGCGATACTCTCCGATGACCTGCGTCCCCTTCTCCATCAGTACGACGCGGCTATTGTCCGACAGCACGTCGCGATTGATGACGCAGCTGGCGAAGCCCGGCTGGTCCGAGGACAAGGCGGTCTCCAGGATGCAGGGGATCGACGTGCCCATGGCAATGATGAAGTCTCGATTTCCCAGCGTGCCGGCGCGTGACCCTTCGAGGCGCGTCGGCGTCATTATCCGGCCGAAGCGCTGGTCCTCGTTCTCGCCGGGACCGTTGAAGCCGCCGCGAGCGGCATTAAGGGGTAGATAGCCCGCCTGCGCATCGGCTGGCGCGTCGGCGGTCGGACGGCCACCGGCCGTACTCCGCTGGGCACCGAATGCCATCACCGGTGCGCGCCGGGCGGCGTCGAGCATCGGGTCCTGCGCTGGAGCCGGCTGCGGCGTGGCGACGGGTGTCGGCAACTGCACCTGCGGCACTGCAGGCGGCGGTGTCGGCGGCTGGCGGGCCGGCTCGAAATCCGTCGCCTGCCGGATGACGACGCGCTCCGGCTTCTCGTTCTCGGTCTGCGGCCCTAGTTCTCGCATTGACCAGAGGGCAAAGCCGACGAATGCGATGACCGCCAGCACCACTGCACCGCGCTTCAGCAGCGGGTTGTCCTGCCGCCGGCCTGTGACCGCCTGCCCTCGCTCTCCCGGCACGCCGCTTTCGATTTCGTCCGCCATCGCCTGCCCCTATTGCGCCCTGGGCGCCGCTTGTGGCTTCACGACCCGCTCGACCGAGGGAGAGGTCGTGTTGGTGCCCGGGTTGATCCCGACCTGGTCGTAAGCCTCGTTGAAGATGCAGAGCACGTCCCCGCCGCGTCGCAGGATGAACTTGCGGCTGATGGCCTGAACGAGCACCAGGCCGCCCTCGACCGATTTCGGCACGAGGCTCTCGGTCCCGTCCGAGTTCTCCATGTAGATCGCCGGCATCTCCTGATTGCCGGTGAAGGCAAAGGTCGTGAGCTTGCCGTTGTCGTAGACCGCTTCGGGCTCGATGGCGGCCGAGCCCTGCGCCGAATAGCGCCAGTTTCGCGGGCCATATTGCTCGTGGAAGGTGAGCACCTTATCGGCATAGCCGGCCTGGGCTGCCTGCGCCCGCGCAGCTGCTTCCTGGCGCCTGCGCTCCGTCTCGTCGGCCGGATAGCGGAACTTCACATAGAAGTAGGTGGGCTGGCCCGAGGCGACCGAGCCATCGCGTACGGTAAGCTCCATCTGATAGCTGCGGGTCGACCCATCGCGCCGCGTCGTCACCACCGAGATGTTCGTCACCGGCTGGTTTTCTCGCGGCTTCAGGAACAGGATGTTTCCGGCGGGGGCCACCTCCCAGGCCACAGTATTGCCGAGCGCCACATGGGCGATCTCCTCGTCCGACGCGAACTCGACCTGAACCGAGGAGCGCAGCGAGCCGACGATCTTGGTGATGTTGTAGGGCTCGTAATCGACGAAGCGGACCCTGTTATCCTGGGGCGCGCTTGTGGGCGTTTCCAGGGCGTATGTGGACGTCACAAGGCAGACCCAGGCCATGGCGGAGATGAGAGCGGCGCGCTTCAATTGATGGCCTCCGGATCGGCCCGGTATTCGCTCACGACGAACCCGAGGGGATTGACCAGGCGATCCGTCGAGGACATGGGCGCATTGACATAGGCGAAGGTCAGCGTCGCCACCCAATGGGTGGTGCGCACATCCTCTCCGCGGGTGACCGTGCGGATATAGCGGACGGACACCACATGCGGATTGATCAGCGAGATCGAGACGATGCTGATCCGGGCGGTGGCGTTGCGCCCATAGATGTTCTGCGGCGATTCCAGATTGCTCCCGCGATAGAGCGCGGCGAAGCGCTGCTGCTCCGCCTGGGTGGACAGCAGGGAAACGGTGCGGAAATTCTCCTCCGCCTCGCTCCAGACATAGCTCTCCCGCGCCCGAACGTATCGCGCCGCAAAGTATTTGGTGACGGCCTCGTCATAGGTTCCCGCGGTCGAGGTCAGCGCTGAGACCACATCGACGATGCCCGTCGAGTTATCGACCCGGACGACAAAGGGCTGCACCGTCTTCAGCGGCGTCAGGCCCGCGACGGCGGCGATGGCTGTGGCCGCGAGAATGCTTGCGACGATTGCCACGAACCAGGCGATCCGCACCGAGCGCTCCGCCCTGATCAAGCGATCCTGGTCGAAGCGCCGCGCCTTGTCGAAGTAGCTCTTGAGGCTCTCGTTCGTCACCATCATCCCTGCCCCGCGCAAGTTCGATACGAATGGGCGATGTCGAGATGCGCGAATAGCCCAGCCGACGACGGCGATGCCTCTTCGGTGAATGCTGTGGCACCGCCTGCGGCTGCGGGCACGGCCTCGGATTGGCGTTTGGGGCTGCCGCTCTCCTCCCATTGCCACATGGCCCGGTTGAGTGGCCGGCGAGCGTAGCCGTCGCATCTCGGCAAGGGGTAGGACAGCGATGCGCATCCGCTGAGGACAGACGCCACGCTAAGCAATACGAACACACGCAACATGCACCACCTGGGTTTGAATTCTGATCTCGGCAATTCGCGTCAGCTTGCTCCGCCCGATCGGGCGTTGCCGCCCGCGGTGCGGATGCCGCGGCCGATGGCGCGTGCAGCGCGTCTTGTGCTCCGGGCGACTGTGCTGTCATGCGCATCGCGGGCGGCGCCGTAGCCATAGGTCAGCGAAGCTCCGCCCGCCGCGAGCGCGGACGCGATGCCAGGGAGCTGGTAAAAGACGTACAGCGAGGCGAGCGCGATGGCGCCGAGCGCGATCGGCCGCATCAGCACGTCGGCATAGGAGTCCATGGTCGCAAAGGTGGCATCGAGGCAAGTCACCAGCAGCGACCCGACTGCGATCACGAGGACCTGCAGGATGACGAAGTTCGCCATCTGGCCGATCCACGCCTCGGTGAACCGGCGGGTCGACTGGAACATGGCCAGCGCGACGAAGATCGGACCTATGGCCAGGACGATCGCGAGCGCGACGCGCGCATAGAGCGACACCACGTAGCCGATCGCCGCGACGATGAAGGTCATGACGATCACCACCAGCCCGGCCGCGCCGGTCAGGACGTCGACGGGCCAAGACCCTTTCGCCCAGATGTCGTTCGCTGATTTCTGGCCCTTGTCGAGGAGGGAGTCGAAAGCCGAGGCACTCGGCGCTGACCCCGTGTTGAGAGCCCCGGAGATCTCGGTGGGCAGGTCCTCGAAGAACACCTTCGTGACGTAGGTCTGATAGTTGGACGCGTTCTGCACGAGCATCAGGATGATGGCGAGCTTCATCGCGCGAAACGCAAACTCCATGATGGGCTCGGGGATGGAGCCGCGCAGGACGAGGAAGCCGTAGATGACAACGTAGAGCGTCAGGGCGACGGTCAGCGGCCCCGTCACCCAGGAGGCGATGCCCGAAGTCCCCGAGCTGATGAAGTTCTCCAGCGGGGCCTTGAACTGGTCGTCGAGGAACGAGAAGACCTGGTACATGCCCTACCCTCCGAGCGCCTTGTTCATCCGCTGGAGGCGGGCCTTGCCGTCGGCTTCGGTCGCGTTCTTGCAGTTCGGCGTCTCAGCGAGCGTGCCCGCATTCTCCCGGCACTTCGCCAGCTGCGAGGCGCGCAGGGCGTCGTCGCCGAGGTAGTCACTGACGGTGCGGGTCCCCTCCCCTGGCTCAGAGCACCCGGCGAGAGGAAGCATCAGGAACAGGGCCAGGATCCTCCTCATGGCAGCGCCGCCCTCATCGTATCGACGCGCCGGCGCCAGTCCTCGGCCTTGCGCTGGTCGTTCACCTGGGCCTGGGCCTGCTGCACCATGCGCAGGCCCTGCATGCGCACCACATCGATCTGAAGGAAGGCCGCTTCCGCCTGAAGCCGGGCCTGCAGGTCGGCCACGTCCTTCGAGGTGCCGGCCGACGAGATCTGCTGCCGGAGCTGATCGATTCCGTCGATCCGCTTCGTGGCGGCATCGTAAATCTGCTGGCCAAGGCTCATCTGGCCGGCGTTCTTGTTCTGGATCCGCGACAGCTCCTGGGCGTAGAAGTCGTTGGCGCTGGTCTGATAGGTGGAATTGGCCTGCAGGAACTTCGAGGCGGAATCCCCGAAGGCGCCCGAGCCCGCACCGCTCAGCAGGCTTTCGATCGCATTGAAGTCCTGGGGCAGCGCCTTGCGGATCGTGGGGTCGTTGAGAACGCTCGCGACGTCCGCCATGTTCGTCAGCTTGTTCAACGAGCCATAGAGCTGCTGCGCCTGCTGGAGCTGCTGGTTCAAGGTGTCGAGCTGGGATTTGAGCTGCGCGATGCTCTCCAGCTGCTTGGCAAGGGCTGCCTGATCGATCACGGGGATGCCCTGCGCCTGGGCCGCGCCGGAGGAGATGAGAAGTGCGGCCGCGGCCGCCAGCAGCATGGTGCGTGTGGACATCAGCCGACACTCCTTCTTTTCTGGAACAGGGCAAGCCAGTCCTCGTGGCCGGTGCTGACTTCGGCGCGGATCGCATCCGCAAGCTCGACATTGGCAGTGCGGCCGGAGAGGACGGCGAGTTCGTCATCGAAGCCGGTGAGGTTCAGCTCGGCGACGACGCTGTTGTGCCCCTGCTTGACGATGAAGCGACGGCTCTCAGGAGACAGCTCGCGCGCGATGAGCTGATATTCCCGCTCGGTGAGCTTGAACCCCTCCACATAGTCGGCGTGGTTGCCGCGTGGGTTCGGCATGAAGATCTGCGTTGGGCACTGCTCGATGATCGTATGGGCGATCGGCGAGGCGATGGCGTCGCGCGGGCTCTGAGTCGCGAACAACATGAGGCCGCCTTGCTTTCGGATCGTCTTGAGCTTGTTCTGGGCGAGGTCGCGAAAGCCCTCGTCGAGCAGGGCCTTCCAGAACTCATCGATGACAATGACGATGCGGCGGCCGTCGATCAGCTGCTCCACTCGGTGGAACAGGTAGGACATGAGCGGGGTGCGGATCTCTTCGTTGTCGAGGAAGTCCGTCATGTCGTAGCCGAGGAACTTGGCACCGATGCCGATGTCGTCGGTCTCATTGTCGAAGACCCAGCCCAACTGCCCTCCCCTCTCCCACCGGCGAAGCCGTGCGGCGATGCCTTCCGGGTCGGTGTTGTTGAGAAAGGTGCGGAGCGCGCCGATGGTGCGGCGCTGGGCCGGAAGATCCGCCAGACCGTCGATGGCGCCGGCAATGTCGCGCAGGTCGCTCACGGAAAGCTCACGCGACTTCGAGCCGACAAGCTTGGCGATCCATTGCGCCAGGAACACCTTGTTCTCGGGGGTGAGTTCGAGCCCCTTCAAAGGCGCACAGCCGGTCGGCACACCATTCTTCAGCGGCAGATATGTGCCGCCAGCGGCGCGCACGAAGAGGTCGGCGCCGCGGTCCTTGTCGAAGAACACCATATGCGGATCATGCTTCTCGAGTTGCGAGAGCATGAAGTTCAGGATGACGGTCTTGCCCGATCCCGAGGGGCCGCACACGAACGTGTTGCCGAGATCCCCGTGGTGGAAGTTGAAATAGAAGGGCGAGCCCGATGCCGTCTTGAGCATGGCGACGGCCGGACCCCATTCGTTGTCGTCCTTCTTGCCCACGGGATAGGAATGAAAGGGTGACAGCGCTGCGAAGTTGCGCGACGTGATCGCTCCAGAGCGAGCGCGGTAGCGGAAGTTGCCCGGCAGCTGTGCCCACCAGGCGGCCTCAAGGCCGAGGTCCTCACGCGCCACGACAGCTCCGCCATTGGTCAGGTGAGAACGCGCCTTCGCGAGGTTGTTGGTGAGGTCCTTCACCGATGGGGCGAAGACGGACAGCGTGAGGTGATGTTCGCCGAGCACGAAGCGGTTGGATTCCAGATCATCCAGCGCGCCATCGAGTTCCTCGATCTGCGAGTTCGCCTTGTCGCCGCCGCTCACCATCTGGTTCTGCTTGCGTCCGAGGATGATCCGGGCATCGGCCTTCGAGGCAAAAGCGAAGGACTGCGCCAGGATGAGTTCGAACGGCGTGGTGAGGATGCCGGCGAGCATGCCGGGCCTCGTCCGTGCGGGATATTCCTTGAAGCTGAACACACCCGCATAGCGGGTCTCGGCCTCGTGGCGGATCTCCACCGTCTCACGCCCGATAATGACACGGTCGGAATAGATCGCAGATGAAACCCGCCCCTCCGTGAGGGGCACCCGCTCCCGCCGGCCTCCGATGATCTGGTGCAGCACTTCGCTCGGCTCGGAAAACAGGAGGCCGTTGTGCTCGTAGAGAGAAAGCACCCGTGGCTGGAAACGCTTGAGACCGGCGCTCACGTCGGTGACCTTGTCGTGGAGCTGCTTCAGCGCTTCTTCTTCGAGCTCCCGCCCCGCTCTGCGCGCCCGGCGAAGGCGGGATAGGAGCTTTGTCATTTTCTCAACGGGATCGCGGGTTGGATACCAGAGCAGGGTCAAATAGAGGTCGTTGCGAAACAGGTCCTCCTCCACCATGCGGGCGCGATATTTTGCGTTCAGGCTCGCGGAGAAGGGATTGGCGAACGCTCCATCGGGATACTCGTTGTCGCGCCGGCGGATGATGTGGGTCCACAGTGCAAGGCGTTCATCGGCGAGATTGCGGTAGAGGGTGTTGAGGTCGCGGTGAAGACCGTTGAGGTCGAGCGGATCGGCAGTTTCGAACGACACGCCGTCGAGGGCGATCATGACCATCAGCGCCCGGGAATCGAGCGCGATCGCCGTCTCGTCCACGTGGCGGACATACGGGATGAAGGTTTCGGGCTCGAGCTCGCGGGCTTTGACGATGGCGACGCTAGGCAAGGCCGAGGTCCTTTTCGTTGTAGCGCCTCACGAGCTTGAGGGGCGTCAGCGTCGTGCCGGCCCAGAAGCCTCCGTTGCGTGAGCGGCCGCGGGTCTCGACCCACGCCAGCAGCACGCGGAACATGTTGTGGTCGTGCTTCACCAGGGCCTTGAAGATGAGGTGGAACACGATGCCGACCAGGGCGTAGGCGATCGAGCCCGCGAGGATGTAGAGCAGCGTCGTCAGGATAACGTTGATGCCCATGGCCTCCATGGTCACGCCCGCAACCATGGCCGGCCGCGTGCAGGCAAGGAACAGCGTGTCTTCCTCGAGGGACACCGTCTGCGCCATGACCGTCAGCCGCCTGAGATCGTGCTGACGAGCTCAGCGGCGCCGAAGATGATGCCGATCCCCAGCACCACGTAGGCGGCCTTGCGCAGGTCGAGATAACCGAACATCCAGGCGATGCCGACGACGATCACGGCGATCGTCGCGAGGAGCTTGGCGACGTTGCCCGTGAGCAGGGTGACGATGTTCTGAAGGACGGTCTCGATACCACCAGATGCCTGGGCAAATGCCGGCTCGGCCATCCCGATCGCGAAGACGGCTGCCATCAGCATGATGGCTACGATGGGACGTACGCGAATACTCTCACTCATTCGGCTCACTCCGATTGTTTGTTCTGGAAGACGAGGACGGAAGACATCCGCCCTGTCGCGAAGACATCCCAGGGCGCCGGTTTCGCCTCGCGCCGGGAGACGTGTGGCGTGGCAGCCGGAGGCGCTGCCGCGGCCCCCTCCCCCACTCGATCATTTGAGGCGGACGTGCTGGCCGGGTCGATTGTCAGCGAAGCCAGTGTCGGTGCGAGGCGTTTCGCCTCGGCGCGCACCTGCTTGTCGTGGCCGACCATCTCGCCGAGGGAGGCATCGCCACGGCCGTAATGGGCTTGCAGCATGACGGTGGCCGCCTCGGCTGGACGGGCACCGCCGCGGATGGGCGCCCGGTAGTAGCCGTCAAGCAATCGGGCGGTCGCCTTGAGGTTCAGGCAGGGGTCGAACGCATCGGCAACGGTGAGCGCGAGGCGGCCGAGATCATCGGCATTGATGCCGCCAAGGCCGAGATCGACGTCCTGTCGTTCCGCGATCAGCGTGCTGGCAACCTCGATCGCCTCCGCCTTGCTCTTTGGCGGATCGTGCTGGGGCGCGCCGCTATTGATGCGGATGGCAAATGGTGAGAAGCCGCTTTCGAGGCTCACGACCGCCGCGAGGATCTCGACCTGAACGGTCGGTGCGCATGTCTGCGCGAGGTCTGCGAATGCTATGGGCATAGGCTAGAACCACACCCGCTGGGTTCCGACTCCATCGATCGTCACATCGACGAAATTGGGTTGCGGCCGCAGCGTTGGAGGCATCGTCACATAGGCCATGCACTGGCTCTGCCCGCCGACGGAGACCCAACGAGGCGTCCCATTGCCGGCGCTTGCCGCGCACTGGCTCCCGTCGACGGCTTGGCGGGAACCCGACACACAGGCCGCTTCTTGCCCCTGGGGTCCGAACCGGGCGGTCAGGCGGTAGCCAGCCTCGCAAGGGTACGGTTCGTATCCAGGCCTGGAGGCCTGGAATCCGACTCCACTGCAGGTGGGAAAGGAGCGTCCTCTGGCGAGTTCGTTCCAAAGCCTCTGAACTGGAGGGACGCATTCGGCGAACTGCATGGGACCGCCTGGATTTGAAAGACAGAGAAGAACCTGGCAGCCCCAATCGTCGGCTCGCGCTTTACTGCTGGAAATGCAGTAGGATGACAGCAATACGAACGCGCAGAAAAGCGCCCTAGCAGTAGGGGAAATCATGCCCACCACCCTCCCGAAACGATCCCGGAAAGGCTTGGCGGCCACAATCTCATGCCGGGTTAACTATCATATACAGAGCAGTTAAGCCGATGCCAAGAGCACTCGACGCCGAATGGCATAACCTCTCGTTCTCGGCACTTATCCTGCGGCTGATCCTCGATAATCCGCTCGACGATGAGACGCCTCAGTCGCGGCTCAAGCAAATCGGAATGATGAGCGTTCTATATTATATGCACCAGGGTAATCAGCGCCTGACGCTAACGAATATAATTGAGTTGACGGCATTAACACGCGGCGGCGTCACAGAGACGATTGATCAGCTTGTTAGTCGTAAGATCTTGACAGAGACAATGGTGAAGAACTCGATGGGGCGTGGGCAGGCGCGCGAATTCAAGATTGCGCCGGATATCTTCAAGAGGCTCCGCAGCCTACAGGGCGGTTGATGGGTCGGGCCACACGGCGGCCGAGAGCCGGCGTCGGCTCAAACTATCGGATTTGTGATAGTATGGCGCCTGTGGTCGAGTTCGGTCAGTGCCCCGCGCTCAGGCCGAATCGCACGTAGGCAGTTCTTGGCGGGCGAGACCAAGGGTCGTCCGGACCGTGGCGCCTGTTGAGCCCTCCCCTCCGCTTCCTGCTTCGGGCTGCGCCCGAGGGACGGCTGGCAGGTCAGTGCATCTGGTCGCGCGTCCGGCATTTCCCGGGGTACGTCGCTCCTGTCTCGGTACCCGCATTTGACTGCACGTTGAAAAAACCCGCCGGCCATATATGGTTACATTAGTCATTATGGTCATCGTGAGGGAGCTCATGGCAACGCCCAGAAAGCCCGCACCCGATCAATCGGAGAGCTGGACGGTCGCCGATGCCAAGGCGCGTCTGTCCGAGGTCATCGAGCGGGCGCAACGCGACCCCCAGGTCATTACGCGGCACGGCAAGCCGAGCGTCGTTGTCGTTTCGGCGGAGGAATGGTCCCGCAAGACGGCGCGCAAGGGCACGCTGGCCGAGTTTCTGCTTGCTTCACCGTTGCGAGACGTCGATCTCGATCTCGAGCGCGTCCGTGATCAGCCCCGCGACCTCGACCTGTGAATGTTCTGCTCGACACCAATGTTTTGTCGGAGGTCCGGCGACCGGTGCCCGACCCCCGGGTTCTCGCTTGGCTCGATGCGATCGACGAGGACCGGACCTACATCAGCGTAGCCTCGATCGCCGAGCTCAAGCGCGGGATCGCATTAATGGACGACGGCCGTCGGCGCAGCGCGCTCTCCGATTGGCTTGCACAGGATCTCCTAGAGCGCTTCGCTGGTCGCATCCTGCCTATCGACCCCGCGATTGCCGGACGCTGGGGAGACCTGATGGTGGAGGCCCGCATGAGCGGCTTTGCGCTCTCCGTGATGGACGGTTTTTTCGCTGCCACGGCGCTCGACCGCGACCTCGTTCTGGCCACCCGCAACACTGAGGGCTTTGCACCGCTCGGCGTGTCGCTTTTCAACCCCTGGATCGACGGCAGCCAATCGAGCTGACGGCTTTCCTATACCCGACGTCGTATCGCTTGAAACCGTCCTCGTCGGGCTTCATTCGGCGTCGGCGACTTGACGCTGATCCCTGGCTTCACCCGAACGTTCCCCGCTTTTAAATTCACCTCACCCAGATCGATGACGACTATCGCCGCAACGCCCGCAGTGTGATCCAGCCGGACGGCGCTGGGATCGGCGAGCTGCAATCGTGGATGACGGAATAGGTTGCCAGGGAACGTGGCGACATCGGGGCGCCGTAGCACCGTCTAAAAGAGACCGAGCCGTAGATTACCGAATGGGGCGGCACCAGCGCGGTTGTGCTCGCGCCGACGGGTGCCGGGCCGGCCGGGTAGATGAAGATTTCGCTTGGTGGCGATACGGAGTAGCGGGTCGCGCCGATTATCGGTCTGCGGTGGCAGCCAATGGCTATGGGGAGTTCTCGAGCCGTCCCGGACTTCGCGTGAAGCCCCCTCCCCTGCTAACCGGATCGCTGGTCCCGTCTATCGCGTGCATTGTCGCGGAGACGGTGGCGAAGACCAGGGACCCGGCTTTCCCGCCAGGATGGAGGCCACAGATGCCGGCGGCATGCCAGAGGCTAAGTGGCTGGAGCCATTAGTGGATACTGTGTGGAGTGAGCGAGAGGGCAGGATAGACACCCCGCCATATTAAGTACTTGTTAATACTAAATCTCTGGACGGCACGGCAGAATCGTGGCCTACCTTTTGTCGGGCGCAGGGCGCTAAAGCGCATCGCGGCCGACAAATAGGAGCCGGAGCGACAATGGCTGCACCAGCCATGACCATCATTGAGGCGGAGGATCCGGCGGACAAGATTGTTCGTCACGCCGGCCTGCTCTCGGAGCACCTGCAGGCTCGCAGGCAGCAGATGTATCCGCCGGATGCTCAGAAGGGCCTCCGGTACTTCATGATTCATGAGGTGTCGAAGCTGACTTCGATCCCAGAATCGACTCTTAAGCTGATGTCGAATGAGGGCAAGGGCCCAGTGCCGGCACGGCTCGAGAACAACCATCGGGCCTATACGCTCGCGCAAATCAACGAGCTCCGCGAGCTATTTGCTTCCCAGCGACCCGGCGAGGCGTTGCGGTTTTTGCCCCACCGCCGTGAGGGCGAACACCTGCAGATCCTGGCCGTTGCCAATTTTAAGGGCGGCAGCGCGAAGACGACCTCCAGCGCACACCTAGCCCACTATCTTGCCCTGCACGGATATCGGGTTCTGGCGATTGATCTGGATCCCCAAGCATCGCTGTCCGCTATGTTCGGCGCGCAGCCCGAGATGGATGTTCAGCAGAACGAGACGATCTATGCGGCTCTTCGCTATGACGAACACCGTCGGCCGATCGCCGACATTATCCGGCCGACCTACTTCACCGGGATCGACCTCATCCCCGGCAATATCGAAGTCATGGAGTACGAACACGAGACGCCGCGCTTTCTGTCGAGGCGGCAGGCGGACACGGAGAGCATTTTCTTCGAACGCTTGCGTTTGGCTCTGGCGGAGGTCGAGGACAATTACGACGTCGTCGTTCTCGACACCCCCCCTTCCCTCGGATTTCTGACTCTCGGTGCCATCTACGCGTCGACAGGTCTCCTCGTCACAGTCCATCCGGCTATGCTCGACGTGATGTCTATGAGCCAGTTCCTGCTGATGATGGGGGATCTAATCTCCGTCATCCGTGACGCCGGTGCAACCATGAAGCAGGACTTCCTGCGCTACGTGGTGACACGCCATGATCCGATGGATCAGTCGCAAGTCCACGTCGTTTCGATGCTTCGGCACCTTTTTGGACAAGACGTGCTGACCTCGACCGCGGTCGAGAGTGCTGCGATCGAGACGGCGGGCCTCGCGAAGCGCACGCTCTATGAGCTGGAAGCGGGGAACATCGCGGCGTCGACGGTAAAGCGTGCTCGCGAATCGATTGATGCCGTCAACGATCAGATCCTGGACCTCATCAAGAGCAGCTGGGGACGGACGTGATGAACAAGCGCCCTATTGGGAAGTCGATACTGCAAAATTTCGGCGCTTTCTCCGATCCGGCGCCGGAAGGTGGTGCGGACAATCTCCGAGAGGGGGGCAGGCTCTCGGCAGCCCAACCGTTGCCGCGTGTAGGTGCGGGTGTAATCGGGGCGACACAGCGTTCGCTCTCGGAGTTGAGAGAAGAGCGTGATCGGCTTCGCACTATGGTGGATGCGGGCGGCGGTGCCGAGCTGGACCCGATGCTGATTGACCCCTCCCCTTTCCCGGACCGATTGCCCGACGACAGCAGCGCGGACTTTGAATCGCTGAAGGCGCTGATATCGGAGGAAGGCCAGAAGGTTCCCATTCAGGTGCGTCGTCATCCGAGTGCGGAGGGGCGCTATCAAGTCGTTTACGGGCACCGGCGTTGGCGCGCGGCATCGGAATTGGGCATTAAAGTCAAAGCGACAATTCTCGATCTGTCGGATAGCGAGCTGGTCGTCGCCCAGGGCATCGAGAATGCGGCTCGCCAGGATCTTTCCTGGATCGAGCGCTCGCTTTTTGCGTGGCGCATGGATCAGGCAGGGATCAAGACCCGCGATATTCGCGCGGCGCTTTCAATTGATGACCCCGAGCTTGCACGGTTTCGGGCAGTCACCAAGGTGCTTCCGCCAGATGTGATCGAGGCAATCGGGCGGGCACCCAAGGTGGGGCGCCCGCGCTGGATTGCTTTGGCGTCGGCAGTTGAGGAAGACAAGGCTGCGCTCTTGCGCATCCGGAAAACCTTGTCAGCTGACAAGGTTTTGGATCTGCCGTCGGACGATCGGTTCAAGAGTGCTTTGGCAGCAGTCAAGGCACCGGTAGAGCGCGCGCGCTCCGAGCTCGAACTCAAAAGCCCCAAGGGAAAGGTGGTCGGCAAGGCGACGTTCTCGGCGGGCGACATCAAGTTTTCGGTCTCGAGCGGCCATGCGCGGGCATTTGGCGCCTTCCTGGAGGAGGAGCTGCCGGGCCTGATGGAGCGGTTTTTCGCTCGAGAGGGCGATGAGTGATTTCAGGGTCGCGCGCTAGAACCTTGTCAGCTGACAAGGTTGGGCGGGACCACTGGAAATGGCGGAGGCCTCGGCTGACGTCGCTGTTAGTCGCAACAACTGAAGAGGAAGCATGAGGTAAAAAGAAAGGCCCCCGAAACAGGTGTCCCGGAAGCCCTTCTCGTTAGTGTCGCAACTCCGAGAATCTCACTTTCGCGAATCACAGTCAAGAGTCTCCGAAAGGAGATTGGCGCCGTTTCGGTGAGCGCTTTCGCTTTGCCAAAAAGCTGAAGGGCTGAACCATGACGCAGCAGCTACCCACGACGCCCTTCGGGCGGCGGTCGATGTCGCTTGGCCTGTTGGCCAGCCAAGTGGCAGCTCAGGCCGTCGCGCCCGATGTGGTGGTTCACAAATGGAAGGTCTTCCAGCATATCCGGGAGGCGAGGGAAGCAATCGGCGCGACCGACCGCGCGCTCGCGATCCTCACCGCGTTACTATCGTTCCACCAGGAGACGACGATGTGCGCAGATGGAGATCTCGTCGTCTTTCCGTCCAATGCGCAGCTCAGCGACCGCGCAAACGGCATGGCGCCGGCGACACTCCGCAGACATATCGCCGTCCTTGTGCATTGTGGCCTGGTCATTCGCAGAGACAGCCCGAACGGTAAGCGCTTCGCGCGCAAAGGACCGGCGGGTGAGATCGAGCAGGCCTACGGCTTCGACCTGGCGCCCATCGTGGCCCGGGCGGATGAGTTCAAAAGACTGGCGGAAACCACCCAGGCGGAGAAGAAGGCCTTCCAGGTCCTGCGCGAGCGGCTGACGATCGCGCGGCGGGACGTTGTGAAGATGATCGCCGTCGGCATCGAGGAGGGGGTCCCTGGCGACTGGCGTGGATATCGCGTGGTCTATGAGGGGCTCATGGCACGGCTGCCGCGGTCGGCGTCAAAGGCAACGGTTGAAGCCATTCTGGCTGAACTAAACGAGCTCCGCGCCCTTGTGCATAAAGTGCTGGAGAACTTCGTAAAATCACAAAATCAAAACGCCAATGAGTCTCATAATGAGCGCCACAAACAGAATTCAAACACAGACTCCAAAAATGAATCTGAACAGGGCCTACGGAAGAGTGAGAAGGCGGAGCCGGTAGCTCCCGACAACGTCCGTCCGCTCCCAGAGCGGGATCTGCCACTTGGAATCGTCCTCGAAGCCTGTCCGGAGATTGTGGCGCTGGCGCCGGGAGGTGAGATCCGAAGCTGGCGCGATCTCCTGGCGACGGCGCAGCTTGCGCGGGGCTACCTTGGGATCAGCCCGAGCGCCTATCAGGACGCCTGCGCCGCCATGGGTGAATCCCATGCGGCAACGGTCATCGCCGCGATCCTGCAGCGGGCCGAGCACATCTCGAGCCATGGGGGCTATCTGCGCAGCCTGACGAAGCGAGCGCAGGACGGGAAATTCTCGACCTGGCCGATGGTGATGGCGCTGCTGCGTGCGAAGCTGGATGCGAAAGCCGATGGGGCAGGGGGCGGCGGCGCGGTGCGGGGATCAGCGAGCCCTGGCCGCCGGATCCCCGAGGAGACGCCGTGATGCGGCCCTCGGCGCGGATGGATGGCTGCGGAACCCCGAATCCGGGTCTAAAGCCCGGCGGCTTTGGTGAGGTTCACCCGGAACCGGTCGCGCCGGCGCTGATAGCGGCGGGTCATTTCGGCCGAGGCGTGGCCAAGCTGCTTTTGGACATGGCGCTCGTCGACCTCGGCCGAGGAGGCGAGGCCGGCGCGCAGCGAATGGCCGGCGAACCTTTCCTCCCGGTCGCCTTCGCTGAGATCGCCGCGGACGCCGGCAGCGAGCGCGGTCTGCTTGACCAGTCGCGCGACCTGCCGGTCGTTGAGCCGATCGGGTCCGACGTCCTTGCCCCGGCCGGTCACGCGGCGGAACAGCGGGCCATGGCCGATCTTCGCGAGCTTGAGCCAGGTCTCGAGCGTCACGACGGGGCAGGTGGCGTCGGAGGACCCGCGGCCAACTTCGATTTCGCGCCAGCCGGTCTTGCCACGGAGCGTGACGAGAAGCCCCTTGTCGAGGACCTCGACCCAGCCACGGCCGTCCTCGGTGTGATCCCGGCCGACATCGAGCCCGACGACCTCGGAGCGCCGCAGGCCGCCGGCGAAGCCGAGCAGCAGCATGGCCCGGTCGCGCAGGCCGCGGAGCGTGCCGCGGTCGAGCGTCTCCAGCATGGCGACGAGGTCTTCAGGAAGGACGGCCTCCTTCTGCCGGGGAGGGGAAGCATGGGTGTTGCGGATGCCGGCGAGCACGGTGGCGATGTGGCGATCGCTGCGGTCGAGCGGCGTGCCGCGCTGGGTGTAGTTCCAGGAGATGGCCGACAGCCGGCGCTCGATGGTCGAGACTGCGTGCGGCTTGTCGCCCGGGATGACGGCGCCAGACGCGCAGGCGGTGATGTAAAGCCCGACGACCTCGGGGGACGGAGGGAGGACCTCCAGAGCTTGCCGCCGGCACCAGGCGGAAAAATGCTTCCAGTCGGAGGCATAGGCCCTGCGGGTGTTCGCCGAGCTCGCCGCCTCGATATACTCCCGCGCCCGTTCGGTGAGGCGCTCGAGATGCGCCGGCACTGCGGCTTGCACCGGATTCACCGGTTCGGGGAGGGCAGGGGAGGGGGGTGTGATCGGGTTTCCCTCTCGCAGCTCCGGTTCGGTCTCGACCGTCATTATTCGAGATCCCACGGATTGATCACCGACGCGCCGGTATCCTCGAAATCCGCTACGTTGCGGGTGGCGACGATGAGGTCGTGGACGATGGCCGTCGCCGCGATCAGCCCGTCGATGTCACCGCGTGGCCGAAGCGCGGCGATCCGCCCCCACTCGACGGCGATCTGGTCGGTGACCGGCAGGATCCGATCGGCATGATCATGGCGCAGCTTGCGCAGCCACTCGGCGAGGTGGCCAGCGGTCTTCGGGTCGGATTTCTGTTTCAGCGCGATCCCGCGCATAATCTCGCCGAGGGTAAGGGCGCTGAGGTGGACGCTGAGCGGGTCGATTGCGCGCAGCCACGAGACCGCCGCCGGCGTGCCGCGCCGGGCCTCGGAGACCACGTTGGTGTCCACGAGGTACATCAGAAGGCCACATCACGGCTGGGGCGCACGGCCCGCTGTGTCACCGTCTCGGCGAGCGCATCGTCCCACGCCGGTCCTGACAGCAGATCGTCGACCAGCGTCGGCCGGCCGGCCCGCAGCGCGTCATAGTCGGCGGCCGAGAGCACGACGGCCGCGCGCTCGCCGCGCAGGGTGACGACCTGCGGGCCCTCGGCGCGGGCTTTCTGCACCACCTTAGAGAACTGGTTCTTGGCATCCTGCAGCGGCCACTCCATGCGCACACCTTTCTAGCTAGACTGTCTAGCTATATAAGATCCGACTCCGACACGTCAATGCGCCGATTTCCGTGCCCCGGGAGGGGTGTTTTTGCTGCATCCGCGGCGCTCTTCCATATAAAGGTGAAAAACGTCCGATAATGCAAGATTATCGGACGTTCTTTTCTTCCGACATGGCGTGCGGTTAAGTTGAACTCCGGTAGCTAAAACCGCACGACGCGGTTAGGCTCGGCACATGGATCTCGCGCCGATTCCCCACTCTAAAGCACCTCAGAGAGTGCCGGCCGTCCCCAGCTGGGCGGTCCCGCGCGGCCCGGTACCGGACCCGGTCGAGGCCGCGTTTCTCGCCGGCGCGGCGTTGAATGCGTTGGACAATCTGGTGCGCGCGGACCCCACCTGGGCCGGCGCCTGGCGCGCCCGGCTGGCCCTCCAATGCGCCGTCGTGGCCGGCCGCCAAGCCGGTCGATCGGAAGACGAGAACGCGCTCCGCGACGCCTGGGTTCTGTGCGCGCCGGGCGACGATCCCGGGCCGGCCGGTCGCCTGCTGGTCGCGTGGCGTCGGCTCGCGGAGCGTTCGCCAGGCGTCGACACCGTGGCGCTCCAGTCGGTGTGTGCGCTGCTGGGCGTCAGCTGGGGCGCTCGGTTGGCTGCTCTCCCGGTGGAGATCGAGCGACTGCTTGCCGGCAGCCGGCCGGCGCCGCTGGCGGCCGCTGCGATCGTCCGCGCCGTCGATGCCGCGCAGCCGGGCGCCCCGCTGCTCGGCTGGTGGCTCGCCGACCAGGTGCTGGCGCTGCGACTGCGCTGGCCGCTGCCGGTGCCGCTGCTGATGGCGAACGCCGGCGGTGTGCGCCGGGCGGGGCGGGGAGGGGAGCTTCCTCCGAACGCGGACGGTCTCGACGCCACGGTCTGCGTCGCCGCTGCGCAGGGTGCCGTCCGCGCCTGCCGGCTGGCCGCCGAGATCGCGCCGCGCGCCGCCCGGCTGGAAGCCGTGGTGCCCAAGCTGCGTGCCAAGGGCGCTGGCGACGCGGTGCGGCGGCTGCTGGACGACGACGTCGTGCCCGGCACCCTGCAGACCGACGCGCTGTCGCGCTGGGCGGCACGGCGGCTGTTCGACCGCCTGGTCGCGCTCGGCGCGGTGCGCGAGCTGTCCGGCCGGCCGCAGTTCAAGCTGTTCGGGCTGTGACATGGCCCGCCGCCCGCGCGCATCCGAACCCTTCGACACCGAGCTGGCGCACCTGCCGCCGGAACTGCGCTGGCGCGAATGGATGGGCCGGGTGGAAGCGGTGATCTTCGCCGCGCCCGCGCCGGTGACACGCGAGGTGTTGGCCCGCGTCGTCGGCCGCGAGTGCAGCCTCGACCTCCTCATCGACGACCTTCGTGCCGAATTGCGCGGCCGGCCCTACGAATTGGTGGCGGTCGCCGGCGGTTGGCAGCACCGCACCAGGAAGGGGTTTGCGGAAGCGATCCAAGTGGCGACGGGGCTTGGCACCGCCGATCCCAAGCCGCTGTCCAAGTCCGAGCAACTGGTGCTGCTGGCGATCGCCTACTTCCAGCCGATCACCCGCGGCGAGCTCGGCCAGTTCTTCGGCAAGGAGATTTCCCGCGACACCATCGGCCATCTGCGCGGCCTCGACTTCATCGCCGCCGGGCCGCGCAGTCCGGTGCCGGGGGCGCCCTACACCTACGTGACGACGAAAGAGTTTTTGAGCCACTTCGGCTTCGACACCCTGCGTGACCTGCCGGATATGGCGGCGCTTGAGGATGCCGGCTTGCTCAGCAAGGAGCGGGCGCTGGCGGGGGATCTTTTGCCCTTCGGACTTGCGGTGGAAGAAGAGGCGGACGACGCCGCGTTCGACCGCGCCGATGAGCCGGCGGACACGGACGAGGCCTGAGAGGAAGACAGCCCACGGCCTTTGCCAAAAACACCCACGCAGGGTTGAAGACGCGGACGGCTCACGGCTTTGCCAAAGAGATCTCTCCCAGGACCGCTAGGTGCCCTCTCGAAGTTTTTTCGTCCCTACGAGATAAATCTAAAATGGAGCTTTGGCTCCCGCCCTTGGCTGTCGGACAAAGCTGTTCGCCGGTTCCGGCACATGGCCGGCCTAGCGTCTCGATCGCCAAGGGAGCGGCCCCGGGAACGGTTCGCGAGGGCAAGCCAAATGGTGCCTGAGAATAGGTAGCGTCGACATCGCGTGTGAGTGGTCTGCAAGGTGAGCCTGCTCCCGCGGATCGACGATGGGATTTTTACCCTCCTGCGATACGGCGAGGCGGAGCGGGCGCTTCGCGAGCTCGAAGCATCCCCATAAATATGACCGGACCGGCCACGTGATGAGCGAGCTGCGGCTTTAGGGAGCCATTGGCCCGCGCGCATCCCCGCAGCGTCTATTTCAACAGCACCGGTCCGGCATCGATTCGAATGCGGAACAGCACGTACGGCTTCTCGCGCAAGTCCTCGCCTTGATGGAACTGCGGCTGTCGGTGCAACTGATTGGCGGTGAAGTACAGATAACCGTTCGCAGCGACGGAGAGCGTGTCGGGCCACAGGATGCGCGGGTCATGGGCGATGGTCGTCCATTCACCGTCCGTATTCCGGCGCCTGATGCTGTTGCGTTCATAGTCACCGGCATAGATGCGGCCCCGGTCATCCGCCTCGAGCCCGTCGGAAGCCCCCTTCTCGCCGAGATCGATGACAGCGGAAGCGATCGTTTTGTCCGGTATGGAGCGGTCCAAGAGGAGCGCCGTGGGAACGGAATAGAGGTGTCGGCTCGAAAGGGGGCAGTAATAGAGCGTCTCGCCATCGGCCGAGAGGGCGATGCCGTCGGAGGCAACGGTCAGCGAGCTTGGCTGCTTGCCCTTGTCCCGGATCGCGAAGCGCTCACCTTCCACGACGGGAATGAACTGAGCGTCCGGGGAGGTTGAACGATCGCCGCTGAGCTTTCGCCAACTCTCGCCGCTGTCGAGATCCACGACGATAATGCCGCCTGGGCCGCTGATGGAGGAGTCGGTGATGTACGCGACGCCGGCCTTGCCCTTGCGCAGGTCGAAACGCACGTCGTTCACGTAGGTCGTCGGGAGGATGGCAGGACCCGAAAGGACAATCGTGCGGCTCACCTTGTCGGTCGCAAGGTCGACGGCGACCAGCTTGACGGCGCCCTCAACTGGCCTGGCAAAGCCAGGCGCAGCCGTGTCGAGCAGCCACAAACGGTTCGCCGGATCAACAACGACGCTCTGGACGCTGCTCAGTGTCTTATCGGGCCTTGCTGGATCGAAGACGTTGATCGCCGCATCGGGATACGCGACGGCCTTGCCGCCCCGAAGCTCGGCAACGGTAAACGGCACGTCATCCCCCCAACGGGGATAGTTGACGAAGATGCGCCCATCAGCGGCGACGCTCACACCCGTCGGCATGGCGTCATAGAATTCAGATACCGGCTCGATGTGGCCGATGGTCCGATCGCTTGCGTAAGCGGGGGTGTTGCCGGCCGATATATTCGCTTTCATGCCGTCGTCTCCTCGGGTTTGAGATAGTGCCGGGCGGAAACTGAGGCTCATCGGAACCGTCGACACGAGTGCCGACAGGATCATGCTACGCCTGGAAAAGGGCATGGGCGACTCCGGGTTAGGATGCGAGCGGCGGGTGATCCGCCAGCGCTGCGAGCACGGCGTCGCGGCCGGCTTCCGCTACAGCGATGTCCTGCTCCGTCGTGCCGGAGCCGACACCGACGGCACCAACAACGCATCCCTCATGGACGATCGGCAGACCGCCGCCGAGATTGACGATCGCATCCCGGCTGGCGACGCCAAGATTGACGCCGAACTCGAAGGGAATGGTGCCGCTCGGCGTCCCGAGAGCGGCGGCGGTGGCGGCCTTGGCGATCGCCGGATCCCGCGCCAGCACGGCCGCCCCTTCGACGCGCGCATAGGCGAGAAGCTGACCCGCGGCGTCGACAATGGCGATACATTCCGGCGCGCCGATCTCCCGGCATTTCGCGACGGCGGCGGAAACGCCGATCAGAGCCGCCGCGTAGGTTAGCTGTCGGGTCGTTTGCAGCAGTTCACCAGTTTCCATCCGGCAGCACCTCTGATCGAGAACATCGCCGTGCAGCAATGGACACTGGCATCGGCGGCGTTGGAGCGTGATCGCATACACAACGCGTCAACAATGACATCGTATATGTGCAAACGCGCTGCCCGAAGAGCAGGACAACAACGCCTCAAATCATATGATCGAAAGTCGCTGCATTCGAAAACGCATAGTATTAATAACAGCAATCGGGCGTACGAATTAATGATGCCGTATCCCATTGGGCGAGCCGCAGGGCATCGGGCCCCAATTGCAGGGAGGAGCCCATAACCGCCATAGCGTTTAGTGCCATCGCAGTAGGGTCGCGTAGTCCGACTGGGCTCTCGACGTGGACAGGCTCTCGGTCAGATAAGACAGCAGCGGCCGCACCAGGTCAGACTGCGCCGTTTCCTCGCCCAGGAGAACGATCTCGGTCGTCGGCAGGGGCGGCCAGTGCTCAGGCGACTGCAGGACCTGCATGCCATCCTGCACGAATGAGCGTCCGAGCACGGTGACTCCGATCCCGCCCGCGACGGCCGCCTGGACGCCCATGAGGCTCGAGGCCGTGCATGCGGCGAACCACTCCCGCCGTGCCTCATCCAGCACACGCACCATGACCTCGCGATAGGTGCAGGGCGGCGCCAGCAGGACGAGGGGCACGGGTTGAGAGATGTCCGGCATGAAGTCGGCTGCCGCCATCCACACCAGCGGTTCGCGCCAGATCACCCGTCCGCGCTGGGCCCGCCCGTCCTTCTTGGCGATGACAACGTCGAGCCCCTGCGCGTCGTAGGCGTCGAGCAGGTCACAGCTCAGCCCGGTCTTCAGCTCCAGTTGGACCTGTGGGTAGAGCCGCCGGAAACGCGCCAACACGGCCGGGAGTTGCCTCGGGATAAAATCCTCCGAAACGCCGAGCCGCAGGCTCCCCATCGGCGCCGGGTCCAGCAGACCGCGCATTGTCAGGTCGTTGAGTTCGAGCATTCGCCTTGCGGAAACAAGGAAGGTCTCGCCATCACGCGTCAAGCTCAGCGAGCGGCTGGTACGCTCGAACAAGCGCCGCCCCAGCACCTCCTCCAGACGAAATATCTTCTGGCTCACTGCCGACTGTGAGCGGCCCACCACTTCGGCGGCCGCGGTGAAGCTGCCCGTCTCTGCGACCGCCACGAAGGCGCGCAGCAGATCGATCTCAAGATCGGGATAGCGCATGGGTGCACCCATTTCTCCAGCGAAGCAATCTAGCTGAGATGCAAATTGCTGCTATTTGAACAATGCGTTTCTCTTATGGATAATCCGCCCCTAGCTTCCTGGCGTCAATAGAAACGGCAGGAGCGATCGATGCAGGCTCAAGTTCTCATAGCCCATGGTGGCCCGGAGAATTTTGAGCTCCGGCAGGTGGCAAGGCCCATCATCCGGCCCGGAACGCTGCTCGTGCGGATTGCCGCGGCGGCGATTAATAGGATCGATGTGCGGATCCGCGAGGGCCTGCCGATCGGGCCGGAACTACCCGCCATACTCGGGTCGGATTTTGCCGGCGAGGTGGTCGCTGTCGGCGAGGGCGTGGCCGACTTCCGTCCCGGTGACGAGGTCTACGGCTTTGCCGGCGGCGTGAAGGGTCAGGACGGCGGCGCGCTCGCAGAATGTATCCTGGCCGATGCTCGCCTTGTTGCGCCCAGGCCCCGCAATCTCTCCATGCGCGAGGCCGCGGCCTTGCCGCTCGTCTCGATCACCGCCTGGGATGCCTTGGATCGCGCCGCGGCGACGGACCGGGACCATGTGCTGGTCCATGGGGGCGTGGGTGGTGTGGGACATGTCGGCGTTCAGCTTGCCAAGGCACGCGGCGCGCGCGTCGCCACAACCGTCCCGTCGGAGGAGGCAGCCGAGCTCGCGCGCTCGCTCGGAGCTGACGAGACGATCGACTTTACCCGCGAGCAGGTCGCGAAATACGTCGAGCGCCTCACCGGGGGGCGCGGCTTCGACGTCGTGATCGACACCGTCGGCGGTGCAAATCTGGACAAGTCCTTCGAGGCGGCCGCGCTCTATGGCCGGATTGCCGGCACGGCCGGCCGCAGCACCAACGACCTGACACCGATGCACGGCAAGTCGCTGTCGCTCAGCATCGTCTTCGTCATGATCCCGATGCTCTATGGCATCGGCCTCGAGCGTCATGGCCGCATCCTGCGCGAGCTCGGTGGACTTGTGGAGGCCGGCGGGCTGCGCCCGCTTATCGATGAACGGCGCTTCGCGCTTGATCAGGTACCGGACGCCTACCGGCACCTCGAATCCGGGCGGGCCACCGGAAAGATCCTCATCGATATCAGCTGAGATCGCCTCTTCGTGGGCGGCAAGGACACACCCATGCGTCTTCACTTCGAAGGGCCGTGCGTCGGCACGGTCGCAAACTGCACTCTGCGCGCCGCTGAGCGGCCATCATGGCCGCCGCCGCGGGCGACATCGTCGAAGATGGGCTTCGTCGCGCTCGTCGCTGCCATCGCGATCTGGGGCGCGAACTGGCCGGTGATGAAGCTCGGCTTGGAGCACATCACGCCGCTGTGGTTCTCCAGCCTGCGTTTCGCCTCGGGCGCGCTCAGCCTGCTTGCTTGGCAGGCAATGCGCGGAGAGATTCGTCTTCCGCGTCGCGGCGACGGGCCGTTCATCGCCTCGGTCGGACTGCTCCAGATGATGGCGTTCACGGCGCTCGGCGCGGCCGCGATGACACATCTGCCCGCCGGCCGCTCGGCAATGCTCTCTTATGTCACGCCCCTCTGGGTCGTGCCCGCCTCCCTACTGTTCTTCGGCGAACGGGTTTCGGGCCGGATGGTCGCGGGCGTGGCGATCTGCGCCGCGGGCGTCGCCATCCTGCTGAACCCGGCAACCATCGACTGGACCAGCGGCCGCGCTGTCGGCGCCAATGCGATGTTGCTCGTGGCCTCGCTGTGCTGGGCGCTCTGCATATTGCATCTGCGCTATTTTCGCAGCCCGTCCTCGGCATTCGAACTGGCGCCATGGCAGATGTTGCTGGCCGCCGGCCTGCTTGCCATGGGGGCCAACTACACCGAGGGGCCGTTCACCGGGGACGGCTCCATGAGCTTCTGGGCCATCCTGCTCTTCGTCGGACCTCTCGCCACGGCGTTCTGCTTCTGCGCGGTCAATGCCGCGAGCACTTGGCTGCCCGCCGGTACCATGTCCACCGCGATGCTCGGGGTGCCCGTCACCGGTGTCGCCATATCGGTGGCGTTGTTTGGCGAGCCGCTGACCATCGGGCTCGCCGCCGGTTCCCTTGCCATCCTCGCCGGCATCGCCGTTGCCGCGCTGGCTGGCTCCTCCCGATCTATCCCGAAGGCGGGGCGGCAGCCGTCCTCCCTCCCCCTCACGAGAGGCTGAGATGAAGTCGTCCCTGCTGGCCGCACTCCTCGCGAGCACCTCGTTCCTGGCCGCTCCCACGGTGTTTGCTCAACCGGCGGCGCCGGCGCTCACCGTGGTCGCCGAAAGTCCGGAGATGATCTGGAATGCCGTCGCCGTCGACCGCGGGCGCATATTCGTTGCTGGTCCTCGCTGGACCGGCTCGAAAGGACCCGCGCTCGCCTTCATCGATGGGCGAGGCCGGCCTCAGCCTTATCCGGACGACAAATGGAACGGCTGGCGGCCGGGGGCGGAGACGGTGAACGCCTTCGTCAACATCAATGCGATCCATCTGGATCGCAGCGGCAACCTCTGGGTGATCGATACGGGTTGCCCGGACTTCGGCGGTGATCCGCTGCCCGGCGCCGCCAAACTGGTGAAGATCGACCTCTCCACCAACCGCGTCGTCCGCGCCTATCCACTTGGGCCCGGGATCGCCAAGCACGGCAGCTATGTCGACGACATCCGTATCAAGGGCGACATCGGCTACCTGACCGATGCCGGCCGTCCTGGCCTGATCGTCCTCAACACCGTCACCGGCGAGGCTCGACGGGTGCTGGATGATCATTCCTCCACCACTGCGCCCACCAACCGGCCGATCATTCTCGATGGCGCCGTGCTGAAGGCACCGGACGGCTCGCCTCTGCGTGTTCACAGCGATCCGCTCGAACTCTCCCCCGACGGTGCGTGGCTTTATTTTGGCCCGCTGACGGGGCCTTGGTCGCGCATCGAGACGCGCTGGCTCGACGATCCTTCCCTGAGCCCAGCAGAACTTGCGGCGAAGGTCGAGGCCTGGGCCGACATCCCACCGGTCGGCGGCACCGCCATGGCCGCGAGCGGCGACTTTTATTTCACCGATCTCGCCGAGGACGCGCTGAAGCGGCGCGCACCCGACGGCACTGTGACGACCATCATCAGGGATCCGCGCCTTCACTGGGTGGACGCGCCTTTCATCGACGAGGCCGGCGCCATGTGGCTGCCCGTACCCCAGATGGACCGGGTGGCGCTGTTCAACGCCGGCACGCCGAAGACCCGGTGGCCGATCCAGCTTTTCCGCATCGACCTGGGACTGAAGCCATGAGCGCCCTGATTTCCAGCGCCGCCGCACCCACGCAAAGGGTGCCGGCCCCGGCGCTCACCGCGCCTCCGGCGGTCGTCGAGGCGCCGGGGCGCGGCATCATCCCGAGCGTCAGCGGCCACATGGCCGTCCTGCCGACGCTGTACGATCTAGATGAGCAGCTTGTCGAGCAGATCTCGCCGCTGGTGCAGCGGCAGTTCCTCAGCGGATCTCAAACCACCTTCGTCAGATGGATCGTGAAGAAGGGCGGGATCTTCGCACTTCATCACCACGTCTACGAGCAGATCACTTGGATCACCCAGGGGCGCTGCGAAGTCTACTCGCAGGGCAAGATGTTCGTGATGACGGCTGGGATGATCCTCGTCATTCCGCCCAACGTGCCGCATGAGTTCGTGTGCACGGAAGACACCATCGACATCGATTTCTTTGCCCCCGCCCGACAAGACTGGCTGGACGGTCGCGCCTCGGCCGCGGCGGCGGTGCCGCCGAGCGAGCCCTGAACCCTCGCGAACGGATTCCCCGCCGGCGGAGATCGGAGACACACATGCGCGCAATAGGTTACACCGGCCCAGGTCCAATCGACCGGCCGGATTCCCTCGTCGATATCGAGTTGCTGCGCCCCCGGCCCACCGGCCGCGACCTCCTCGTCGAGGTCCGCGCCATCTCGGTAAATCCGGCCGATACCAAGCTTCGTGCCAGTTCGCGTCCGCGGGCCGGCGAATGGAAGGTTCTTGGCTACGACGTCGCGGGTATCGTGGCCGAGATCGGGCCAGAGGTGACGATGTTCACCCCGGGGGACGAGGTGTTCTACGCGGGCGACATCACGCGTCCCGGCGGGAATGCGGAACTCCATCTCGTCGACGAGCGGATCGTGGGCCACAAGCCTCGCACGCTCGGCTGGGCGGAGGCGGCGGCGCTCCCCCTCACCAGCATCGCGGCATGGGAGGCGCTGTTCGACCGGCTCGATGTGAAGCGTCCCGTCCCCGGCGCGAATAGCCTCCTGATCATCGGCGGCGCCGGTGGCGTCGGCTCGATCGCGGTGCAATTGGCAAGGCGGCTCACCGACCTCGATATCATTGCCACCGCATCGCGCCAGGACACGCGCGAATGGGTTGCCGAGCTCGGCGCGCATCACGTCATCGACCACAGGAAGCCGCTCTTCGCGGAAATTAGGGCGGCCGGCCTTTCGGCGCCGGGCTTCGTTTTCTCGACCACGCACACCGACACTCACTTGCCGGAGATCACCCAGCTCATTGCGCCCGAAGGACGTCTCGCGCTGATCGACGATCCCGCGACGTTCGATATCGTGCCGCTCAAGAACAAGGCGGTGTCCATCCACTGGGAACTCATGTTCGCGCGGCCGATGTACCAGACCGCCGACATGGTCGAGCAGGCGCATCTCCTCGATGAAGTCGCCCGCCTCGTCGACGCCGGCACGATCCGGACCACCCTCGCGGAGCACTTTGGCCCCATCACTGCGGAAAACCTGAAGCGCGCCCATGCCTTCCTCGAAGGGGGGCAGGCGCGTGGGAAGGTCGTGCTCGAAGGCTTCCCGAGCTGAACCCCACCTCCATCTTCATCGAAGGGAATTCCCATTATGTTTAGGACCATGCCGCTTGTCGCCTTCGCGGCGCTCACGTTGATCGCCGCCGCGGCTCCAGCAACCATTTCATCCGCCGCCGCTCAGGCGACCGGCTCCGTCGTACTCGTCCACGGGGCATTCGGCGACGGCTCCTCCTGGGCCAAGGTCATCCCACTGCTGGAAGAGAGGAAGCTGGAAGTCATCGCCGTCCAGTTGCCGCTGACGTCGCTCGTGGATGACGTCGCCGCCACACAGCGTGCGATCGCCCGCGCGTCGGGACCTGTGACGCTGGTGGAGCACAGTTGGGGCGGCTCGGTGATCACCGAGGCGGGCACGGCGGACAAGGTCAAGACGCTCGTCTATGTCACCGCCTTTGCCAATGACGAGAACACCAATTTCCAGGAGCTGGCCGGCAAGTTCCCGCCAGCGCCGGGGCTTGCCGAGGTGGTCGCCGATAAGGACGGCTTCGCGCGTTTGAGTGCCAAGGGCATTCGCGAGTTCTTCGCCCCGCAGGCCGGCAAGGCCGAGCAGGCACTTCTGATCGCCACTCAGGGGCCGATCAAGGCGGCGAGCTTCGGCGAGAAGGTCCAGCATGCCGCCTGGATGACCAAGCCGAGCTGGTTTGTGCTGACGGCCAAGGACCAGATGATCCAGCCGGCACTTCAGGAGGCGATGGCGCAGAAGATCAAGGCGAAAGTGACGCTCATCGAGAGCGACCATGCCGCTGCGCTCAGCCATCCCAAGGAAGTGGCGGCGGCGATCATCGACGCCGCTTTGACGAAGTAAGGGATCGGCGCTGCCGAATGCCGCCGCGCGATGCCAAGGGTGCGGGACAGGCGCCAGGTCGCGCGGCAGGCGGGATTAGTCGCGCGCGATTCGCGCGATGATCACGTCGAGGAGCGCCCTCGGGCGCGGCAGCCTCCGCAGGTCCCGATGGTAGCCTATCCAGGTCTCGGGGGCGGGGGGCTGCTCGCCGAGGTCGACGAGCGCGATCCCCGGCGTGCCGTCCCCGAGCGGGCGTGGCAGCACCGCACCGAGGGCGCAGAGCCGGGCCTGCACCTCGCGGCTGTTGCTGCGGGATACGATCGTCGCGTTAGGCAGGATGCGTCTTGCCCACCCGACATCCGGCATTCCCCCGAACGCCGCGTCCATCATGACAAGGTCCGCCTCGCGCTGCGCGAGGCTGTAGATCCGAGTGTCGGTCAACAGCTCGACCGTGACCTTCGGATGGAGGCCTGCGAACTCCGCCAGCACCGGAGCGAGCAGCGTGGTCGCGAACCAGTCGGAGCAGGACAGGCGCAGAAACCCTTCGAGGCTGCCGGCGCTGCCGGCGAGCTCCCGCTGCATGGAGAGTGCCTCGTCCTCCATGCGGACGGCATGCCCGAACATCGCCTGCCCCTCGTCGGTCAGGACGAAGCCGTCTCGGGTCCGCTGGAACAAGGCGGCGCCGGTCGCTTCCTCCAGGGCGCGAAGCCGCCTGGCGCGCGCCCTCCCTGCGGGGAGACGGGATCCCGCAGCAGGCGGACCTTGTACCGGTCGTACGAGGCCTCGAGACGCTTCGGATCGGGGCCAACCCGGCAGGAGCGCTTTCATCTGCGGGCAGCCGTGACAGGCTTCGGAACGTGAGGGTGAAGTCCGCCTGTCCCTCGCGCATCGCCTCCAGGATATCCTCGACAAGCCCGGCGTCCTCGGGCTTTTCGGTGGTGAGCCCGAGCTTCGCCCGCATCCGGCGCAAGTGGGCCTCTTCGAACAGTTCCTTGAAACCGACGAGCACCTCCTGCGCAGCCGCGACCGCCCGGTCCGGTTCTCGTCGATCAGGGGCAGCAGGGCCTCGGCCAGCCGCGCCAGGTTCCAGGCTGCGACGCGGGGTTGGTTGCCGAAGGCGTAGCGGCCGAACTCGTCGATCGAACTGAACACCTTTGCCGGATCGTAGGTGTCCAGGAAGGCCCAGGGGCCGTAATCGATGGTCTCACCCGAACTCGCCATGTTGTCGGTGTTCATCACGCTGTGACGCGCTTCCCGATGTCAATGGCCGCTCCTCGAAGGCTCCTCACGATGACCCGCGGTTGCCGTCGCCCGGCTTAACCCGGACCTCATCGAGCCCGCCTGAGACGCTGGGCTTTCAAAGCGAAGCAACGCGGCAGAACGTGATTGCTCTCTCCTTCCGACCTAGTCGGCCGATTCGGGTGGGACGGAAGGCTGGCGCGGCCGCGCCGCCGGATGACGTTTCGCTCGTGCTAGCGGGAGGTCAGGGACAGCGGCAGATGGTAGTGGCCGCGGACCGCGCCGCGAGAAAGACGGGGGTTCGCAAAGGAATGCGACGACGGCCAGGGTTGTCGTTCCCCAATTGATCGTGCAGGAACACGACCGCCCCGAGCGATGAAAAAGGCGCGAAGCCGAAGGCCCGTTTTCCGGCCAGGAGTCAAGGTCGGAAAATTCGCGATCGCGGAAGTTGATCTCGCCCTTCTTCCAGTAGCCGGACGCGGTGATGCGCCGACGGCCGAGGCCGCGCCAGGAGGATCTGGCCACGGCCCTGCGGGACGCCCTGGCGGAGCACCGCGCCGCCGGCCCCGCCGCACCGCCCCCCGCCTAATAGGTGATCCGCCCCAGCAGGCCGTAGCCGGGAAGGACATCGCCCACCCCCACATTCTCCACCGGTAAGGCATACTCGTCCCGTCCCGCCAACCTCGGGTGCGGATCGGGCAGCCGGAGCAGGAGCTCGTAGCTGCCTCGGCCCGGAAACCGCGCCCTGCCGGTCAGCAGCAGCGGCGCGGCGCCGTTCGGCTCAAGCCGGGTGAGGTCTCCCTTCATCGTGCCGATCTGGAACGGGGCGCCGCCGGTCGTCTTGCGTGCATAGAGCAGGATCGGCCGGTTGCGAGCGAACCGGCTCATGCCGAAGTTCCGCAGGCTCATGTGGACGGTCAGTCCAAGGCCAGGCGCCATGCCGGCCGGGGAAAAGGCCGCCCTGTCCAGGGCGAGATGCGGGCCGATGGCGCGTATGATTTGCGCATAGCAAGGCGGCTTGCTGTCATACCACCCCTCAAGGACGCTGGAGAAGCTCTGGATGTTCTGGCTCGAGAGCGAATAGCGCCGGGCGTAGCTGACGAATGGCTGGCAGTCCTGACGCGTGGAATAGAGCTGCGCGAATTCTCCGGTGGTGGTCAGCGCCGCGCCGGCGGCCTGGGCCGCAGCCCGGAGCTCGCCGGAGGAATAACCCTCCTTCGCCGTGAAGGTGCCGAGGTCGTCGGGGCTGGAGGCAAAGGCATCGTTATGGATGCCGAGGCCGAGCGCCCTGTAGTTGGGCGGCGCGCTGCCCTTGTGCTTGGCGTAGTCGAGCAGGACATAGGGATAGCGCACTTCCAGATTGAGCCGCGACTGGAACGTGCTCCGGAACTGGTCGAGGAAGATATTGTGGGCATCCGGCGTCGCGTTCTCGCTACAGGATGAATTGTGCCATTCGCCCCAGAAGCCGATGAAGCCGGCCTCCAGCGCATAGATCACATCGGCATTCTCCAGCACCACGGTGGAGACCGCCTGCATGTCGGTGAGGATGTCGGAGATGAAGCGGTCGGGCGGCACGCTCGTGGCGCCGCTGCAGGTACTGTCGCCGGCATCGAACACGCTGGCCGGGCCGTAATTATAGATGAAGCGCAGGATGACCTTCAGGCCCGACGCCCGCACCAGGGCCAGCTTGTCCTTCAACTGCTCCGGGATGCTCCAGGTGGTGCCGTTGGAGGTGGTGCCGCTGGCGCCCAGCGTCCCGTTGTTCGGGCAGTTGTTGGCGGGCGAGGGGCTGCTGCTCAGGCAGATATAGGCGTGCACGATGCCGAGCGGCGGCAGCGGGGGCGCGCCGGCGCCGGGGAAGACCGGCAAGTTGGTGGTGCCGTCGTGCATCGCCTGGAGGCGCTCCTGGGTGATGCTGAGCAGGTCCACATGAATCCATGGGCCGCCCTCGGGGGTGGGATAATAGGTGGCGGCATCGAACCGGTAGCGGCATTGCCGCGCGCCGGTGGGGCCGGCGCCGGGGCCGGGGCAGGTGATGGCCTGCGCCTCGGCCGGGCCCGCGAGCAGCGGGGCGGTTGCGAAGCAGGCGAGGCCGGAGAGGATGAGACCGGACAGAGCGAAGAGAAGGCGCTGGCACACCATGGTGATTCCCATCGTCATCGATGGTCGCCATCCTACGGCCTGGCGCACCGGCGTCGGGGGGAAAATCGCGCGTCCGGGCGCCGTCTTTTCCCCCATCGCGCTCGGCGCCACCGTCATTTTCTGGCTGTGATCAACGATGTCCTGACCCTAGCTCATCGCGGATCAAAGAACATAGTTCAGCCAACTTTTCATCCGTAACAGGATCCGGCGGATCACCACCGACCACCAATGATCGCTGTAGACCGGCGACCTGTGCCACAGCTCCCGGCGGCAGACCCAGTTTCTGAATGTCGTCGTTTAGATCGATGCGCACGAGTACGTCGCCCGCCGATTTGGCTCTATCCTTTAGATTGATGAGCGTACCTGCCGATTGCACCTGCCCTCGGCGACAGCGTCTGCGAACACGGCGACCTTGCCAGAGTACACTCTGCCTGGGATGGCTTCGAAGGCCGCTTCGGTAAGGCTTTGCTCCGACCTGTGCCGAATCCCCGATCGAGAGCCGGTTCCGGTGTCCGCTTCGGTGGTATGAGCCGGCTATTCGCCGCGTCATGCTGTGATGACGGCGAACAGCTGCTCGATCGTCACGCCGCGGAGGCGAGCTCGACTGCGAAGTCACGATAGGAGTGCACCGGGCGGTCCAGGATCTTTGTATAACACTCGACGTCGCATGCGTCCGAGATAATACCGTCGCTGACATCTCCGCCATAGGCAACGGGGCGACCCAGAACCTCCGACCAGATCGCCGCCAATTCCGGACCCATAAACGTGTCAGGGCCGACCAGATTAATGGTCTCGATCGGCAGCTTTACCGGAGCCTGACTCACTGTCAGGGCTTCACGAACCGATAGGCGAAGCGATCAGTCTGGCCCTTGATCGACGTATCGAACACCTTGATCGAGTGCTGATCGTCCTCGTTCGCGAGCATGGTGCTTTCCGCGTCCAGTACGAAGCCTGCCGCCTCCACCTCCTCGCGGACGGAGGCAGGGTCGATCCGATGCAGCGACTGGGTGTCGCTCGTGCCTGTCCCGGCGGCGGCGGCGTGATCGATGATGACGTAGCGCCCACCGGGCTTCAGCCGCTCGTAGACGGCTTGATTGAAGTCGGCCGCCGTCGCGCCCCTGGCCTGGATCAGCGTGGTGTGGAGATCGTGGTAGAACAGGTGCAGCCACAGGACATCCGCTGGCTGCGTGACCTCCGGCATCGCCACGAGGTCCGCCGAGACGGCTTCGACGTTCTCTCGGCCCGGCTCCTTCGCGAGTGTCCGCATGAGGCCGACCGGATCGTTCTTGAAGTGGGCGACTTCCGCCGGCACAAAGCTGTAGACTCGTCCTTTGGGTCCCACGGTGTCAGAGAAGAGACGCGTCCAGTCGCCGTCACCTGGGTAAACGTCGATGACAGTGCTGCCCGCATCTATGTGTGCGAACCGGATCAACTCAGATAGCTTGGATTGCTCGTACATCGGAATCTCCCTTACGGTTAGGCATTCGACCAGCGGGCGGTGTGCGAGGCGGCAATTCACGACTGATCAACCGTCTGCCCCGAGCCGATGGCTGCAGAAGCGGCGCTATGCAGGCCCGGACAAATCCATCTGCGAGGCCTGGGCCAGTGCTTGCGTGTCGACGTATTCTCGGATGTTGGTCAGTCTGCCGCCCCGCACTGTGATGGCGAAGATCCAGTCGTCCTCGAACGTCTTGTTCGTCGCTTTGATCTTTCCCCTCGCAAAGCCGACGACCAGGACCCGGTCTCCTTGCGCGACAAACTCCCGGGGGTCCGTGGACGTTTCTATCGACTTGGAGGCCGTCTCAAGTAAATCCGCCAGCCCCGCGCGTCCGCGGTACGTCCCGGCCAGCGGCCAGTCCTTGCCCGGAATGATCCACTCGATGTCTTCGGCGACCAGCGCCAGCAGAGCCTCCCTGTCGCCGCGGCCGATCGCGGCGAAAAAGTCCTTCACGGTCTGGATGTTGGTCTCAATGCTCATGGGAATGTCTCCATCTCGCACGGATCGGATCACGTTCGATCCGATCCGTGCATCGTGGCCCTGCCGGTGGGCAGGTCGTGTTCATCAGTCGAACTTGACCAAGTCCTTGAAGATCAGATGGCCCCAGTTCAGACCTGCGCCATGCCGCCATCGACGGCCAGATCTATGCCGGTGATGTAGGAGCTTTCATCGGAGGCCAGGAACGTGACGGCCGCCGCAATTTCCTCTGGCTGTCCCCTGCGACCCATTGGGATCTGGGATGCAAACTGGGCAACCGCTTGCTCGGCTTGCTCAGGGGACAGGCCTGTCGTTGTCGCTAAAGCGGGTGTCTCGATGGGCCCCGGGCTCATGGCATTCACCCGGATTTTGCGGTCTTTCAGCTCCAGGGTCCAAGCGCGCGCAAAGTTGCGCACAGCAGCCTTGCTCGCGGCGTAGGCGCTAAACCCTGGAAGCCCCAACACGTTCGACACGGAAGAGTTCAGGATAATCGAACCGCCGTCTTTGAAGAGAGGAAGGGCCTTCTGCACCGTAAAGAACAGACCCTTCACGTTCACATCGAAGGTCTGGTCAAAATGGGCCTCGGTCGCTGCCGCGAGCGGAGCGATCGTCCCCGCGCCCGCGTTCGCGAAGAGAATGTCGATGTGACCATGTTTCTCTTTTACGAGGGCATAGAGGTGGTCCAGATCTTCCAAGCGCGACACGTCGCCGACGACCGTCGTAACGTTTCTCGTGATGAAGGCAGCGGCCTCCTTCAGCTCTTTCTCTCTTCGCCCGGTGATCACGACGTGCGCGCCTTCTTCCACGAAGCGCTTGGCCGTGGCCAACCCAATCCCGCTGCTGCCGCCCGTGATGACGGCGACCTTGCCTTCTAGCTTCTTCATAGTCTTAATCCTTGGTTTTGTGTGGGTCAGGCGGGAGACGGCGCTGGGGTCAGAGTTGCGCCAGGCCGCCGTCGACGGCGACTTCGCTGGCGGTCATGAAGCTGCTGTCCGACGACGCGAGAAAAGCGGCGACGGCCCCGATCTCCGACGGATCGGCCATGCGCTGGAGCGGCGTCATCGCGCCGTAGGCCTTCTGGCCCTCCTCGCCGAGCGCCTCCTTCGCGAGTTCGGTCGCCGTCGCCCCAGGCGACAGCACATTCACCCGGATGCCGGTGCCCTTCAGATCCTCCGCCCAGGTCCGCGCGAGGTTGCGCACGGCTGCCTTGCTGGCGCTGTACGCAGTGAAACCCGGGGCGCCCGTGGTGCCCGCGCTCGATCCTGTCAGGATGATCGAACCGCCCGCGCCCATCAGCGGCAACGCCTTCTGGACCGAGAAGATCGTACCCTTCACATTGGTGTCGAAGGTCTCATCAATGTGCGCGGCGGTGATCTGGCCGAGGGGAAGCGGGCTTCCCGCCCCGGCATTGGCGAAGACGATGTCGAGGGTTCCGCGCTCGGCCTTCACCGCCACGTAGAGTCGGTCGAGATCGCTCTCATCCGAGACCGAGCCCTTCACCGCCCTGGCATTCGGCCCAAGCTCGGCCACAGCCGCGTCGAGCGCGTTCTGCCGGCGACCGAAGATGAAGACAAAGGCGCCCTCCTCGATGAATCGCTTTGCTGCGGCAAGGCCGATGCCGGTGGCGCCGCCCGTGATGACGGCGGTCTTTCCATTCAATCTGGTCATGTCGCGCAGTCCCTGCTTCACCCTCTCGGGTCGTTGGCTGTACGGGGAGGTCCCCCGAGAGCCTCAAAATGGGTTCGCTGGAGGCAGGCGGTGAGTGCGGAATCGCGCACATCGGTGGTGCGAAAACGATCCAGTTGAGCGATTGATCGCCGCGGCTTTGGCGCGCACTGCGGTGCAGCGTGTTACATTGGGCTTCGCAAGGCGCGGCTCGCGGCGCGGGAATGCACCATGATCGACTGGGATGATGTTCGCTATTTTCTGGCCGCCGCGCGGGGAGGTTCAGTGCGGGCTGCCGCCGGGCGCCTCGGGGTGAATCACGCGACCGTGCTGCGACGTATCGCCCAACTCGAGGACCGGCTCGGGACGCAGATGTTCGAAAAGCTGCCTTCGGGCTACCGGCTGACGGCTGCGGGCGAGGAGGTCCTCGAGCTCGCCATCCAGATGGAAGCGTCGTCGCACCAGCTGGAGACGCGCGTGTTCGGGCGCGACCAAAGCGTGCGCGGGCTTCTGCGGGTGACGTTGACACCCATCCTCGCGACACACCTGCTCATCCCGGACTTCGCCGAGTTCGCGCGTCTGCATCCGGACATCGAGATGGAAATCCTATCGTCTGGCGAGCTGGCAAATCTGACCAACCGCGAGGCCGACGTGGCGATCCGCGTCGTCTACGACCGCAAGACCCTGCCACTCAATCTTCACGGCCTGAAGGGACCGGAGCTGTTCGGCGGCGTCTACATATCCCGCGATCGACTCGCCGCATGGCGTGCGGGCGCGCCTGATCCCATCCGGTGGATCGTCATAAGCATGCATGGCATTCCGGAGTGGGCCAGCGAGGGTGAGGTACGTACCACGGGGGTCCCATTCAGGGTCACGGATGCCGCGGCGGAGATCGTTGCTGTACGGCAAGGGCTCGGGATCACGACGCTGCCGTGCTTTGTCGGAGACGCGGACCCCATGCTGGAGAGAGTGCCGGGTACTGACCTCCACATGTACGGAACACTCTGGCTTCTCACACAGGGGGAGACACGCAAGACGAAGCGCGTGCGACTCTTCACCGAGTTCGTATCTCGCAGGCTCGCTGCGCACGCTCCGCTTCTTGCGGGGCTGTCCATATCGCGCGACTAAGCCGCGGCGGACGCTGGCGATACGATCCGCGCCAAGGTGATTGCGCCGATCATGGTGGCGTAGTCGACCAAGGCTTCTTCGATGCGAAGGACGACATGACGGCCGCTGTCTGAAGCGGGCCTAGTCGCTCAAAAGCATCCGGGCCATTGCGTCTGCAACTGCATGGTCTCGGTAGGGTTTCGAGAAGAACTGGCTGCCCTGAGGAAGATATATCTCTTCGAGGACTGATTCTCCGGAAGCAACAATCAACTTTACCGGCGGCCACCGATCGCGAATGTGATGGGATAGCTTGATGCCGTCCATTGTCCCCGGCATCTGCACGTCAGTGAACACCAGGTCGATATCGGCCCTCGATTCCAGCATCCGAATTGCTTCATCGGCACTATCGGCCTCAAGCGCCACGTAACCCGCAGATCGCACAAGGTCGACAGCACCCATTCGGATGATCGGGCTGTCTTCGACTACGAGGACGACTGCCTTGCCGTTAAACATTCATTGCTCGGGTTAAGTGAGCCGAGGAGGGCGATAAGCGCTGGGTGGGAAATAGGTTCCTATGCGGCCCTGGGAGCCTCGGGTTGGCGATCGGAGCCTCCGCTATGTCTGATTGTCACCGCGGTGCCGGGATTTGCATCGCTCAACTGGATTTCACTCAGTAGATTCTTGGCGAGCGCCTCGACAATGCCGGTGCCGAGGCCTGCCTTGGGTGCATGGCGCCCTGTACGCATACCGATGCCGTTGTCGATCACCGAGAGAGTCCAATCGCTGCCCGTCGAGCGATAGTCGATCGCGATCCTGCCGGTTGGCTGATCCGGGAAGGCATGCTTGAGGGCATTGATGACCAGTTCCGTCACGATAAGCCCCAGGCTGATGGAAACGTCCGCTTCCGTGGCGCTGTCATCAACCGTCACCGCAATCGAGAGCCGGTCCGGGTCTGCGATCATCGAAGCGCCCAAGCTATCGCAAAGCTGCGTCAGATAGCTGCGCAGTTCAACATTTCCGCCCGTGGACGTCGAGAGCTGCCTCTGCACGGCCGCGATCGACATGACCCGGAGATGGGCATTGTGGAGGTGTCCGCGCGCTTCCTCCGACTGTACCCGGCGCGCGCTCTGCATGAGAACGCTGGCTATGATCTGAAGGCTGTTTGCGACCCGGTGCTGGACCTCCTGGATGAGGATGGCCTTCTCTCTGACGAGATCGTCTTTCAGGCGCGCCTCGGCGCGCACAGCAGTCACGTCGGTTACTGCCACGAGAAGCCGGATACGACCCTTGTCGCCATCATCAAGGGTCCGCGCGTTGACCACCAGTTGCCGTGTCTTCTGGTTTGGCCGCTCGAGGTCAATTTCGTAGGCTTCGATATCCGCGCTTCCTGAAGCGGTCGCCTTCAGCAGCGAGGCAAGCTTGGGCATAGCCCACTCGCCGTTCCCAACGTCGCTGAGGCGTTTACCAATGATTGTCGCGGGATCGATCTCAAAGGCTCGGCAGAACGATGTGCTCGCCGCAATGACAGTCTGGTCCTCGGACAGGAAAAGCAGCGGCTCGTTTGATGAGACCACCACGGCAAGCGTGCTTGCGGCTTCGAAATGCTCGATCGGTTCTTTCGACACGACGTGGCCCTCATGGGCCGAAAACTCGCGGGGCGAGCCATCACTCGGCAGTGAACGGCCGTCAACACAGGCAACGAGGCTGACGCTCTAAGGGACCCTATCATGTCCGCTCTGTATCGGCGCCACACTTAATCGGGATAGCACGGTGGCCACGTGGAATCGGTGGCAACTAAGTGTGTCGCGTGGTCATGCGAACGGGTCTTGGACGCCTGCCGGGCGGCGATTGCTGAGACGGATTGCTTTCGAAGCGAGGCCAAGTTTCGCTCCAGGCGCATTCCGCAAGTTCGATTCCCTCCACCTTCAATACAAAATGCGTCCCAGTCGAGACCTCGCCAATTTCCGCTCCCGGCGCTAGAGCGCATCGGGCGCCCCGTGCGTCTGCACAGACAACTGAGACACGAGCAGCCTGAGCGCGGAGGGAGAGCCTGGATCTGCAACAGAAGCGTCCAGGGTGTCCCGTAGTGCATTTGGGCTCATGGCGTCCGGCGCGCCAATCATCACAACGCGTGTGGCAGGGCCTTGCCCGTTCCATGGGCCACCGGCGTTGAGGCTGGAGCGCCGGCCAACCATCTGCAGCAGGATCTTTCGATCTGGCATCTCGTCGAGGTGAATAAAGCCCTTCGCGCGATAGAGGCCGGCGGGAAGTGCATCGAAGGCCTCGCGCAGCTTGTTCAGGGCTAGCGGCTGCGATTGCTCCCACACCCAGGTGGCGAGGTAGGTGTGCGCATTCCCGCCGCCATCCGCAAGGAAACGCGCTCTGCCGCCCAAGGCAGGAAGACGTGTTAGGTCCAGTACAAGATTGAGCGGGACAATGCCGTGGGAGGTCTCCAGGATACGCGCCCGTGTCGCCGTCTCGGAGATCACGGCCTTCATTTCGGCTAAGCCGCCGACACTGACCAGGTCCGCCTTGTTGAGCACCACGATGTCGGCGACCGACAATTGCGTCCTGGCGAGCTGCGCGATGTCGCCCTCGTGGCGCCCGAAATGAACAGCGTCCACCACGCCCAAGATGGCGCTAACCTGCATCATGCCGGCAAGCTCCGGGCGCATGAAGGCGTTCGCCACCTGCAAGGGATCTGACGCTCCGCTTGTCTCCACGATGACCAAGTCGAGCGCGCCGAAGGTGCGGATGAGGCCGAGACAGGTCGAAACGAGGTCGTCGCGGATAGCGCAGCAGATGCAGCCATTGGCGAGACCATAGACATTTCCATCGACGCCCACCACGAGTTCCGCATCGATGTTGATGGCGCCGAAATCATTCACCACCACCGCGGCCCGCAGGTCGTGGCATTGGCTGACGAGGTGGTTGACGAGGCTGGTCTTGCCAGCGCCGAGGAAGCCGGCGACGACCACGACCGGAACGGGCGTCGCCACACCTGTCATGCCGAGGCAAAAGGTCGGCGAATCGGCCGGCCGGGATAGACGCCCTCGATGATCTGACCGTCACGCAGCACGGACTGGCCGTTCACGATCACATGGGAGATGCCGCTGGATGGCAGGGCACCATTCTCGCGGGTTGAATTGTCAGTGATGGTCTCGGGATCGAAGACGGTGATGTCCGCATCGGCGCCGACCTGCAGCCGGCCCTTGGTGGCCATTTGTGGCACACCGCATTCCTCGAGAAACTTGGCGAGGAGGTAGCTCGACTTCGCCACCGCCGTCATCAGTGACATCAGCTTCTTCTCACGCACATAGCGGAAGACGCGGGCATAGGTGCCCGCGCTGCGCGGGTGGCCTTTCGCGGCCTCAAAGGGATAGTCGTAGGGAACGGTGGTCGCGCCCTCTTCATTATCATGGCTCGATGCCGCGTCGATGTAGGGAACACTATCGCTGCCGAGGCAGACGCTCGGCCAGGCCAGCCCCTTGAGCATGTCTTCTTCGGTGCAGTGCTCGAACAGTATGGTTGCGCCAGGGCTGTTCTTCAGCTCCGCCTCGTAAGTCTCCTTGGTCAGCGGCTGCATGGTACGCACGAGGGTGATGTCGCCATAGTCGTGGCCCATGTTCTTCTTGTAATTCTCGGGGTGCAGGTAATCGGCCATCATGATCGACGAGCCGAAAGTGTAGGGGTAGACTTCTAGCAGCACTTTCATGCCGTTCGCCCGCGCCTGGTCGACAATGCGAGCCGTCTCCTCCACCTGGCTCAGCACCTGGCCATGATAGTGATGGATCAGCAGGCCGATGCCGTGCATCTGGGCGTTGGCCATCGCTTCAAGATGGCCAAGGAGGCCTTCCGTCGGCAGCGATAGGCTGGAGAAGCGACCATGCACGGTGGCGAACAGACCATGCTTGCCGGCAAGCCGCCATGCCTGGTTCATCTCATAGGCGGTCATGCCCTCGACTGCGTAGCCGACGGGCGTCCCGATGCCCAGCGCACCGAGATTGAGCCCTTTCTCGATACTGGCCAATATGTGTTCGAGATCTCTCTCCGACGCCTTGCTGGTTGACCAGAACCCCTTGGCCTTCCAGACCTCCAGGAAGAAATTGCCGGTGGCCGGGACGAAGCCGCCAAACACTTCCTCGCGGACGGCCAAATGGCTGACCGAGGCGCCGTAATTGCTCTGGGAGCGCCCCTTCAGGCGGTCATACCAGCGATCCACCGGCCAGGCGCCGATCTCGAGATCGAGCTGCGTGGTCCTGCCATCCATCAGGCCGAGCTTCACTGCAAAGGCATCGTTGGCGCCATGGGAATGTCCGTCGATAAAGCCGGGCGCCACGACATGCCGGCTCGCGTCGAGGACGGCGCCACCGGAAAGCGGCGTCAGCGAGATGGCGGCGATCTTGTCTGCCCGCACCCCCACATGCCGGATGCCGTCGAGCCCGGTTTCCGGGTCCATCGCGCGCCCGTTGGCGATGACCAGGTCAAATGTCTCTTCTTTCGCCATGGTTGCTCCCGCCTGATGCCGCATCAGATTGCGGCCGTGTCGTTGCGACCGGCTCTCCCTGCATTCCAAAGCGGATATGGAATATCATTGGCAGTACCGCCGGCGACGGACGCTAGGCACAAATATTCGGTCCGATGTGCATTCAACACGCAACTCCGAAAGAGTGTCTCAGGTGAAGCCGTAGAGCCGGGCGGGATTTGTCACGAGGATGCGCTCGCGGTGCGCTTCGCCCACCCACCGGTCAAACAGGCCCAAGAGGCCGCGGGTATCCATGTCGCGATAGGGGAGTTCGCGTTCGTCCCCGCCTGAGATGCCCGTGTGCTCCGGCGTGTGCGGCCAGTCGGACGCCCACACCAGATGGTTGGGATTGGCCGCCGCATAGCGGGCGGCGAGGCGGTCCAAAGCGGGGTCGAATGGGTTGTCTGCGAGACGGTAGGAGCCGGAGAGCTTCACCCAGGCCCGGCCTTCCTCGAGAAGCCGACACACCGTGTCGGCCGCAGGCCCGTCCGCCTCCCGTGGCGGTACCATGGCGAAATGATCGAACACGACCGGCACCGGCAACTCGCGCACCAGGGGAGCGATGGTTTCAAGTGCAGAGGCCGAGACAAAAGCCTGTACATGCCAATTGTTGCGCGCGCAGAGGTCCGCCGCCGCCCGGAGCTCGTCTCGGATTTCTGCCGTGGATTTGGTGCCGTGAGAGACAATATTGACTCTCAATCCTCTCACCCCGCGCTGGTCAAGATCGTCCAGCATCGAGAGTGGTGTGCGGGGACCCAGCACTGCCACAGCCCGCGCCTTGGGGCCGAGGCGATCGAGCGCATCAAGGGTGCAGGCATTGTCGCTGCCATAAATGCTCGGCTGGACGATCACCGCCCGCTCTAGACCGAGCCGGGCCATCATCGCCTCCAAATCGGGAAGCGGCGCGTCCACGGGCGTGTAGCTGCGCGGGGTCGCGAGCGGAAAACGAACCTTCGGGCCAATGATGTGCACATGGCAATCACAGGCGTTAGCGGTTGGGAGAATTTCTGCCATGGACAAGACTTCTCGATCGACGGAATGAACTCAGCACCTCGGGGAAGGCCGGCGACGGATGCCCCGCTTCAATAGCGAGTTCGACGATGCAGACGCGCCACCGATTCAACACACGTAAAAACCCACCGCGTGCCAGCATTCATAGGCAGGCTTTTTAGTTTGTTGCGCAGTCCGTGATCTATTCGAGATCGCGCGGAGGATGCCCGTTCGTGCTGGAAGTACCGGTGCTCATTCAAGGTCACTCCACCACAGCCTCCATAACGTCCTCAGCGGCCACATCGTCATTTCGGCTCTCATCGGGAATGAGCCAAGTGACGACGACCGCGAGCGTCGCGATAAGAATGACGCCCCAGAAGCTCCAGCACACTGCGTGGTAGAAGATCATGCGGATGTCCGTATTGTGAGCAAGCTCGGCAAACCCGGTAGGTTCATTGAGAAGTGCGAGAAGCTGGGTCGCGCGTTCGCCGCCGGCATAGTGCTGGATACCGATGCTCAGAATAGCGCCAAGCGCTGCCGCTCCGAGCGTATTGCCAAGGCTGCGTGAAAAGATGATCGATGATGTTGCGGCCCCGCGCATAGACCATCCGACACTTTCCTGTACCAGCATGATGCCGGTGATGCTGATGATGCCCATTCCAAAGCCCATTAGAAACGATCCCACGCCGGCAAGCACGAGGCCGCTCTGTGGCGTCAGGAACAACAGGAAGATAGTGCCCAGCAGAAACATGAAACTCCCGGCCCGCACCGTGCGCTGGATGCCGAACGTCCTGTAGAGACGGCCCGACAGCATCACGGCCATCGGCCAACCGAAGACGAGCGTCGTCAAGGTCACGCCAGAGGCGATCGGCGAGCGCCCGAGCACGGCCTGGAAATAGATTGGCAGGATGGTTGTGAGCCCGATCCACACCATGCCGACGAGGAACGTGGCGATATTGCTGCTCGCGATCAGGCGCCGCGTCCACAGGTCGATGGAAATGATCGGTTCCGTAGCCCGCTTTTCCTGACGAATGAAAAGCCAACCTGCAACAACGCACAGGAAGGTGAGCGCCGCCAGTTCCCACCCCAGTGCATTAGTTTGTGTGAGGATGAGCAGGAACGCAACGATCGCGATCGAAAACAGGATCGCGCCGACGTAGTCGATCCGAACCTGTCGGGACGCCACGTTCTCCCGCAGAAAGAAAGATAATCCGGTGATTACGAGCACTCCGGGCGGGAGGTTGATCCAGAAGACCCATGCCCACGAGAAGCTGTCGATGATGACGCCACCCGCTACTGGCCCGGCGGCCGCCGACACCGCCCAGACAATAGCAAGCATACCCTGTGCACGGCTCCGTTCCTCGAGAGTGTAGAGGTCCCCGACAACCGTCATGGACACGGGGTAGATTGCGCCCGCGCCGAGCCCCTGCAGCGCACGGAACAGGATCAGCGAAGGCATCGACCACGCAAAGCCGCACATCAGGGTGCCGGCGAGGAAAAGCAGGACGCCGCCGATCAGAACCGGCTTGCGACCGAACATGTCCGACAGCTTGCCATAGATTGGTGTCGTGGCCGCCTGTGCAAGCAGGAATGCGGAGAAAACCCAGCTATAGGAGGCAAATCCGCCGAGTTGCCCGACGATGCGGAGCATGGCGGTTGCGACAATGGTCGTCTCGATCGCAACCATGAAGGTCGCGAGCATGATGGTGCCAAAGACCAAGTGACGGTGTGAACGCGCGACTGCAATGGACATCCTGTATCCCCAGCCATTTTCAAATAGTTTGCCAGGAGCCGCGGCTAAAGCGTTCGGGTTCTCCTTGACGTGAAATACGCTCCGCCTGCAGCAGCGATCGTCCGATCAGTCCGCATTGCGCGACCTCCGTGCCGTTATTGCGCGTCGCGGATGGCCTCAGTGACCCGCGCGGCCTGGATATGGGCTGCCACGTCATGGACCCTGATGATCTCGACACCGGCCAGGATGCCGATGGCATTGGAGGCGATGGTGCCCGGCAGGCGCTCGTCGGTGGTGGTCTCGATGATCCTGCCGATGAAGGATTTGCGCGAAGTGCCAAGCAGCAGCGGCTGGTCAAGCGCGCGCAGGGCGGAAAGGTTCTTCTGGGTGGACAGATTCTGCTCGAAGGTCTTGCCGAAGCCGATGCCGGGATCAAGCACGATGCGCTCCCGCTTCACGCCGGCCTTCTCTGCCTTTTCCAGCGCCCGCTTGAAAAAGGCGAGCATGTCCTGAACGATGTCGAGTGTGCCGTCGATGGTTTCGCGATTGTGCATGAGCACCGCCGCCGCACCCGTGTCCGCGATGACGCGGGCCATGTCCGTATCGCGGGTGAGGCCCCAGACATCGTTTATGATCACCGCTCCCGCCATGACGGCTTTTGCCGCCACCTCGGCCTTCCAGGTATCGATGGAGACGGGGGGCATGTCGTCCCGCGCCAGCGCCTTGATGACAGGCGCGACGCGCGCCCATTCCTGGTCGGCCGGCACCGGCGTATGGCCGGGGCGCGTTGATTCCCCGCCCACGTCCAGGATGTCCGCGCCCTCAGCCGCCATGTGACGGCCGTTGGCGACGGCATCCTCCGGCGTGGCGCTCAGCCCTCCATCGGAGAAGGAATCGGGTGTCACGTTGAGGATGCCCATGACGAGGGTGCGCGGCCCCAGCGTCAGGCGCCGGTCGCATGCCTCGATTACCCGGGCCGGTGCGGCGCCCATGGTCATTTAAAGCACCTCACGCCACCTGACGCAGGCCGGGAACGGCAACCACAATGCGGTTCACCACGTCGTCTCCCGCCCGCTCCCGGGCATGCATGGCCACTTGCGGCATGGTCATGCTGGCGGCCATCATGCGGTCCGCCCCCTGCGTGACCCGCGCTATCCCGCAGAATGGCGGGTGGAGGCGAGGGTGGTAACCTCGTCGGGAGCGGGTATGCTTGAGCAATATTCAAATCTCTTCGGCTATACCGTTTGCCACGAAGCTCGGCCCCGCATACGAACGTGCTTTCGAGGCTCGGTTGAACAGACAGATTGGGTGCCGTTGAGAAGGCGGAATTCCTATCCAGCCTCGTCATGCTAGCCCCCTGACCCGATCAATATAGCGTGCTTCGGAGTTGGCTATGGCCTGCTTGCCTTCCGAGGTGATCGTAAGGTTCCACCACGCGGAATAGAGGCGATCGAACGCGAATGGTGTCAGCTGATCTCTAGCGATCTGCACATCGGCAGGTGATAATGGAATAAAATTAGAAAAGCTCCTCATGAAACTAACGGACTTACGGTCCCGATTGACGTTCACGATATCCGCCGACAAAAGTGCTCCAAGGCCGTCTGCGCCAGCCGCCCAGTGGGCCACCGTTGCGCCATCGAAGTGGCCTGGAATATTTATCAAAGTGAGCCCCGGCTTCAGCTCGTGGGTATGACCGGCCCATAAGCAAATTGCGGGGTCCGGGCGCATGATCCAGTCTCGATCACCTTCGTGCAACCAGACTGGGGCGTCGAAGGCATGAGCCCACTCCACCATCGAGGAATAATAGTGCGGGTGGCTTATTGCGATGGCGTCGATTCCGCCTAACGACCTGATGAGATCGACCGTTGCTTCGTCGAGTAAGGTGACACAGTCCCACAGCACATTGCCCGTTGGCGTGCGTACGAGAAGGGCCCGTTGGCCGATTCCGAAAGCAGGGAACATGCCGATCCCAAACAGATCCGGTTCATAGCGACGCCACCCATTGAAATGGGTCTGGCGCAGTGCCGGGAGCGTCGTCCACCTCTGACCGGTCGAAGGCGTTGCCTCCCGCTCGTCCTCACAGATCGTGCAATGTGAGGGCGGCATTTCCGATTTGGGATACTGAGTTCCGCACCCGGTACACACAAAAAAAGCCATTCTTGCCTCCAGCGCGCTCAGGGATATCATGCTGCCCTTCAACTCAGAAGCCTTGTGCCCACCTCAACATAGCGTCGCATCTGTACGGTCGGGTGTTGGGCGGCAGCATGCAAATCGCGCATTCGCCGTTGCAAAGGCGAGCTGTCATAAAGGGCAGCAGCGCCCCCAAGCGAAAAGCACATGTCAGCGATTTGAACACACCTGTTGGTAACCCAGATCGCGCTCTGAACGCCTTCCACATGCAGTGTCGCATCATCTAGGGACACAGTGAGAGCGTGGCGCCATTGACGTGCAACCTGGTCCCGGAAATACGCGCGTGCTGCGCGCAGATCGGCATCCACACGGCCGAGTTCACTTCGAAACATTTCACTCTCCCGCATCGGTGCGGTTGCCTTCTCCTGTTGCCTGCCCCCCTTCGCTATCGCAACGATGTCATCGAAGGCGGCTTCGGCGATTCCGAGAGAGACAGCAGCATGCAGGAGCGGGATGAACAGTTTCAAAGTCTTGTAGAGTGGCCCCGGGACGCATGACGTCTGCTTTTCTGAATCGAAGAAATTCTTCTCCGGAACCGCCACACGCTCGATGGTGATGTGATGGCTTCCCGTGCCCTTCAGTCCTGCGGAGTGCCAGGTATCTTCGATCTGCCACTCCGAGGCAGGCAAGGCGAAGGAGCGGGTTGATCCGGGAACCAGGCTTCCCCCTTCGGTAACAACACAGGCGCCGACGAGCCAGTCGGCATGTTGGCAGGCACTGACCAACGGCCATCGGCCGCTCACATGCCAGACGCCACACCTAAGCTCGGCAGTCCCTATTGGCTGGACCGATCCAGCAACGATGACATTCGGGCCATTGCGATAAACGTCGTCGTAGGTCTGGCGCGGCAACAAGGGCGTAAAAAGCGCGCCGGCGAGAGCAATCATAGTGGTCCAGCCGAGCGATCCATCGATTTTCGCGACTTCGCGCAAGATTTCCAGTCCCGCCGGAAAATCGAGCTCCAGCCCGCCATGGCTTCGCGGCACAAACAGCCGGTATACGCCGATCGCCTTCAGGCGTTCCACTACGTCGATGGGTATTCGGCGCTCGCGTTCGATGTCGTGGGCGCGTGTGGCGAGCACGGGGCCTATTTCGCAAACGGCGGCGAGCAGGCTAATCGCCGGCTCGGTCATCGACATCATCTGATGTAGGTTCGAGTAAGCTCGCGGCATCTCGCTCTCATGCCCCATTTCACGCTCCTCCACATCGGCTATCTCTGCCTGTCCGCCGCCACGATGCACTGGACGCGACCAACCTTGCCCGTGTCCGGTCGGCCGCCGCGAGTTGGTCGCTCGATCGGGATGTTGCGAACCACTGCACAGCCCTTTCACCAGGCCAGCGGCCTCGCTTCTACCCAAAGGAACAGTGGTACCCGCATCCATTGCTGCAAGGCATTCCGCCCGTCCCGCTGCTCCGGCAGAGGTTCGCGCAAGGCGGTGATCGCCAGCCCGGCGCCCGCTAGCGCATCCACATAGGTCTCCAGCGGCTGTGACCACCATCCGGTAAAGCGGACGCGCACGCCGTCGAGCTTCTCCTCGCCCTCGAAACGCTCCCGCCCGTAGTACGTGCCGTCCAGCACGAAGGGGGCGTCCGGCGCAGTGTTGACGAAGCGACCGCGATTGCGGAAGGGATGCACCAGTGACAACACGAGTCGCCCGCCTGGCCGCAGCACCCGTCGGATCTCCCTCAGCACGGCCGGCACGTTCTCAACGTCCATCAGCATATTGTAGGCGACAACCAAATCGAACCGATCACTATCGAGCGGAAGCGCGGCGGCATCTGCGACCGCGTAGTCGTCGGCCGACTCGGCCGCGGCGGCGGCGGCCACCATCGCGTCCACCGCGTCGCAGGCGGTGACGTGATATCCCAGCGTCTTCAACTCACGCGACACGCGCCCTTCGCCGCAGCCCACATCAAGCGCCGCACCGTTGCCTTTGCCGATGAACCCGGAGAGTGCACTGCGATAGGACCAGAATGCATCATGGTCAGGCAGGCGGGCCCAGGCGATCCATTCGTCTGCTACGGCGGACCAGTAGTCCCGGTCGACGGATCCCTTCGACATCGATCGCTCCCTGATGGCGGGTGTCAGTTCAAAAATCTGTCTGTGAAGACCTTTGTGCGCGTGATGCCGGCTTGCCGAGCGTCATTGCCCGGCAAGCCGGCATCAATGATTACGCGCCCTTCTCGGCATTCGTGGCGAGATGTGCCAGCAGCGTCATGAGGCGGATGCCGCTGGCTAGGCTGTCCGGATGGATATTGAAGTCTGCCGTGTGCTCGCCGGACCGGCCGAACTCGTCCTTCGCGACGCCGAGGCCGAAATAGAGCGCCGGCAGCACCTGCGTGTAATAGGCGAAATCATCCGCGAACATGCCCCGCCGAGACCGCACGTCGAGGGCGCCGGGCCAAATGAGCTGCAACGGCGGCACGATCCTGGAGAAAAGCTCCTCGTCGTTCCGCATGGACGGAGTGGCCTGCCGGAGCGACCATTCATAGCTCACGCCATGTAACACCGAGACAATGGTGTCGGTGATGATCGCCTCCAGCGATCTCTCGCCGGGCGGCGCGACGCGGAGGTCCTCGAACGCCCGGATCGTGCCCACGAGCTCGGCGCTTCCGGGCAAGGTGTTGGAGGCGCCGGAATCGGCCTTCAGGCTCGTGACCGACAACACCATCGGACGGTTCGCCAGATCGAGGCGCCGCGCCGGCAACGTGGTGAGAGCCTCGACGAGCCGGGCCGCGAGCGAGGGGATATCGTCACCCGCATAGGGAGCCGCGGCGTGGGAGCCTCTGCCCTCGATCACCAGCCTGAAATAGTTGCTGCCCGCAAGCCGGGGGCCGGAGGCGATGCTCACGATCCCGAGCTGGAGGGGGGGAGAGACGTGGAGTGCGAAGGCCTGCTCGACGCCGAGGCGGGCGATGATGCCTTCTTGGATGAGGTCGTCGGCCCCGCGGCCGATCTCTTCCGCCGGCTGGAACACGAGCACGATCCTGCCCGCGAACCAGTGGGGTTGGGCGTGGACCACGCGCGCCATCGCCAGGAGCATGGCGGTGTGCGCGTCGTGGCCGCAATTGTGCATGAGCCCGTCGATCTCGGAGCGGGGATTGTGATCGTGCGGCTCGACGACTCCGGGATCTAGGGGGCGCGCATCGAGCTCGGCGCGGATCGCAATCACGGGTCCCGGTCGGCCCGTGTCGTACACGGCGATCACTGCGGTGGGCGCGCTCTGCGAGGGGAAGATCGAGAATCGTCCGAGCGCCGAAATCTGCTCCGACACATAAGCATGTGCCTTGTACTCGGCATGTCCGAGTTCCGGGTTCCGATGCATGTAGGTATAAGCCGCCTGCGCAACCGGGAGCGCCTTTTGTATCTCGTCATCGAGCGCGCTGAGCGAGAAGATAGTCTCGCGACTGAATAATAAGGGCTCATAGACGGCTGTCTCGTTCATGCTCATGGCCGTTCCTCCATCGGATTGAGGGCGATCGCTGTTTCCAGGACCATGGCTGGCATGTGGTCCATTCTCTCTACATCGGCGCCGCCGTCCGGCAGCGCGGCAAGCGCATCGGCGACGCGCCGCCCCTTGATCACGCGAGTGCTGTCGATCGCCGCCAGCGGAACGAGGACGAAGGCGCGATCGAACAGACGCCGATGGGGAAGGGTCAGTGTCTCCGTTTCGAGTTCGACATCGCCGTAGATGAGGATGTCGACGTCGATCACCCGCGGTCCCCATCGCACACCGCGCACACGGCCCTGATCGGCCTCAATCCTCTGGCACCGGCCCAGCAACTCCAACGGAGAGAGGCGCGTGCGGCCGATGGCGCAGGCGTTGACGAACCAGTCCTGGTCAGTCTTCCCCCATGGCGCGGACCGGTAGAACGGCGAAACGGTGATGATCGAGATATCGGGCTCCGTTCCGAACCGCTCGATCGCGCGCCGGAGGTTCTCAGCCTTGTCGCCGACATTGCTACCCAACGAGAGCGTGAATTCAGTCATGGCGCCCCCGCACACTCAAAAAAAGAAAATGCCCGGGATCATATTGGCGCATCTTCACGGTGGCGAGGCTAAGGTTGCCCTTCTTCCGGAGAACAGGCGCCACGTCGAAGCTTTCTATTGCGTATTTGCGTCGTTCTTGTCCTTTTATCTGGTCGAGTTTGTCAATCTTATTCCGTAAGATATATAGAATTAGTACGAATATTATCGTAACAACTTGAATCTGTTCCTTATTTTTTCCAAAATGGTCTCTCTCTGGTCGCCCGTCTCGCGCGGGCCTTGGGCCGTAACATCGAAAAATTGGAAGAATGACGTGATGCGACGCGACGCGCTCGATCCCAGTCTGGCTCTGGTCCTCTCGAAACTTGGAAGCCTCATCGATTGGGAGAACAGGGATCGGAGAGGCGGCATGCCGGTCGTGCTCGATCCGCTGCGCGATCTGCTCGATCGTGTCGGCAACCCTCAGCTCGCCTTTCGCACCGTGCACGTGGCCGGCACGAAGGGGAAGGGCTCCGTTGCCGCCCTCATCGAGGCTGGGCTCCATCGCGCGGGCTTGAAGGTGGGACGCTTCTCCTCGCCCCATGTTGAGAGGGTCACGGAACGCGTGACCTTCGGCGGGCATGAGATCGACGAGCGCTCGCTCGCCGCAGCCCTGGAACGGGCATGGTCGGTCCGCGAAGAGGCCTTCCGGCAAGGCGGGCCGGGGTATGCCGTCACGCGGTTCGATCTCGAAACCCTGGCAGCCATCCTTGCCTTCGCCGAGGCCGGTGTCGATTGGGCGATACTCGAATGCGGCATGGGCGGCCGCTCCGATTCGACCAACGTCGTCGACGGGGAAGTAGCAGTCCTCACCAATGTCGGGCTGGAACACACTGCGATCCTCGGCACGACGCATACCGCGATCGCCTACCAGAAGGTCGGCATCCTCAAACGGGGTGCGACGCTTGTCACCGCGGTGGAGCCGGACGGTGAGGCCGGAGCAGTCGTGCGTGCTGCAGCGGAAGAGCTCGGATGCCCTATCGTGTTTCGTCCGCCGCGACCCGGAGAGGCCATAGCCGAGATCAATACCGGGCTCGCGCAGGCGGTGCTCGACGAGCTTGGACGTCGCGGGGTGTCGATCTGCCGGCCGGATCTGCCGCCCGGCCCGGTGGCGGGATGGCTCGTTGATGCGGAAACCCGCCGTGCCGCGCGCCTGCCGGGCCGCATGGAGCGGTTCGATCTGCCGCTGGCCACCGTGGCGAACGGTCTTGACTATGCGCCGCGAGCCTTCCTGCCGGTGATCCTGGATGGCGCACACGTGCCCTTCAACCTCGAGGCCGTGCTGGCCGACCTCGGCAACATGGCCGACCTCGCAGGCCCCTGCGCCGTCGTATTCGGGCTCGGGCGCGACAAGCAGGCACGCGAAATGCTGAACGTCCTCAAGCCGCACGCCAGCATCGTGATTTGCACCCGAACCACCTCCGGGCCGCCCTCCTACGAGCCCTCCGAACTCCGCAACCTCGCCGACAGCCTCGGGCTCGCCGCCGTGGTGGCGGCGCACCCTGGCGATGCGGTTGCAAAGGCTTCCGCCTTCGCCGCCGCGCAAGACTGGATACTTGTCACCGGGTCCCTGCACGTCGTCGGCGCGGTGCGGCCGATCCTTCACCGGCTGGTGACCCCGCGGCCGGACCAGCTCTGAAGCGCGGCGCCGGGTATCAGCCGGCGATCTGCGGCGCATGCTCAAGACCCGGGCACACGTCGTCCGCCCCCTCCAGGATATAGCGATCTGCATCGAAGCTGCCGGTCGCGGCGAGCACCACGGCGCGGATCGATGCTTCCGCCTTGAGCAGCATCTCCTCGAACTCGCCCTGCGGCGTGGATTGCGCCACGACGCCGCCACCGACGCCGATGGAAAGGCACCCGTTTGTCTGCACGATCGTGCGGATGACGATGCTGAGCTCACCTCCTCCGTTATTGCCGAACCATCCGAGTGCGCCGGAGTAGATCCCGCGGGCGCGCTGCTCCAGCCGGTCGATCAACTGGAGCGTGCGTACCTTCGGGGCGCCTGTCATGGAACCGCCGGGAAACGAGGCGCGGACGAGATCGACGATCGAGCGCCCATCGCTGAGCCGCCCTTGTATGGTGCTGACGAGCTGGTGCACGGTCGCATAGCTCTCGATGTTGCAGAGTTTCGGAACGACGACGCTGCCGGGTTCGCAGACCCTGGACAGATCGTTGCGCAGCAGATCGACGATCATCACATTTTCGGCTCGGTCCTTCTCACTCGTGCCGAGCCGCTGGGCAAACTGGCGATCGAGCACCGCGTTGGCATGCCGCTTGATCGTGCCCTTGATCGGCTTCGCTTCGACCTGGCCGTGCGCATCGGCGTGCAGGAAACGCTCCGGCGATGCGCTGAGGACCGCGCCACCGGGCCACCGCAGGAAGGCCGCATAGGGAGCCGGATTGACACGCCGGAGAATGCGATAGAGCACGAGCGGGTCCATATCGACCGCCGCCGTGATCTCGTTGGTCAGGCAAACTTGGTAGGTCTCGCCTTGCCGGATCCATTCAAGGCACTGATCGATGTCGGCGAGGTAGGTGGCGCGGTCCCGGTCCAGCCGGAAGTGGATGGGCTCCGTGCGCGCGCCCATCTGCGGTGCCGGCACCGGCTCGATCTGCGCCAGGCGCTCCGCCATAGCGTCAACCCAGAGGCGGGCGTCCTCGAGCCCGGCCCGGTCCCCGACCGAAACCACATAGGTGCGGTCGTCGCGGTGATCGACCGCTACGAAACGGCCGACGCGCAGGAGCAGCGCGTCTGGTGTCTCACTTTTCCGCAACGTGTCACCGCCGCATTCGCGACCGAGCTCATAGCCGAGCCAACCCACGTATCCGCCGGTGAACGGGCAAGGCGGCGGGTTCTCCACCGTTGCGGGGAGGCTATGGTCGAGATGGTCGAAGACGCTCGTCTGTTCGTGACGGCGCCCGCTAGCATCCAGGACATCGAGATGCTGCGCGACGGCGTCATACGTGTAGAGACCAGCGCCGGGGCCGCTCGCGTCTCCAAAATAGGACCATCGCGAACGCCCCGCCTCGATCAAGCTGCTGTCCAGCCAGAAGGCGGTGGAGGCGGTGCCGAACAGTCGGACAAATGCCGCCTCAGCATCGATGGCGTGCGGAATCTCCTGCCAGATGGAGACCGATGCCGAAGCGGGCTGCGATGCACGGCTCTGCGACAGGCGACCGTTCCATCCCTCCGAGGTCCGCCGCGGCGCGGCACGCCGGGTCATATTCCTGAAGTTCTCAATAAGCGTCCGGCCGTGCTCGGTGATGATCGATTCCGGATGGAACTGCACGCCCCAGAGCGGCCGGATCCTATGCGCGAGGCCCATGATCAGGCCGTCGTCGGTCCAGGCGGTCTCCATCAGGCTGCCGGGAAGCGGACGATGGGCGATCAGGGAATGATAACGGGCCACTGCGATGGGCGAGGGAATGGAGTGAAACAGGCCAACGCCGTGATGGGTCACCCGGCTCGCCTTGCCATGCGTCGGTGAGGGCGCGCGTACCACCGCGCCGCCGGCCATAGCGGCGATGCCCTGATGCCCGAGGCATACGCCGAGGAGCGGGCGGGCGCAGTCGGAGATGAGCCGCGCACAGATGCCGAAATCAATGGTTCGGTCCGGTCGGCCCGGCCCCGGCGAGATCACCACATTGTCGAACGACCAGCGATCGAGTTCTGCCCACTCGACCTCATCGTTGCGAATGACGATCGGGTCTTCCTGGTTCACGACCGCCAGAAGATGAACCAAGTTATGCGTGAAGGAATCGTAGTTGTCGACGACGAGCGTTTTCATGGCCAGCCTCGATGCCGTACCTCAGATGCCACACGGGCGAGGCGATGCCGGACGCGAGGATTGCCCGACATCGCAGCCGATGCCTTTGACCATATCGACCGGCCCGCGCGTCCCGGGCCACTGACGGCCACGGATCAGCCGCGCAGGAGTTTGAAAGCTTCGGCGCGCATCGCGGCGTCTGTTTCGAGCACGCCCTTGGACACAACTGTTAAAGTAGCGCTATTCGGCGCGCGGACGCCGCGCATGGCCATGCAGAGGTGCTCCGCCTCGATGAGCACGAAGACGCCTTTGGGCCGCAGCGCATCCCACATCGCCTCGACGATCTGGGTGCTGAGACGCTCCTGGAGTTGTGGGCGGCGCGCCAACGTGTGCACGACGCGGGCAATCTTGCTCAGGCCCGCCAGCCGGCCGTCCTGTGGCAGATAGGCAACGTGGGCCTTTCCGAAGAAAGGCAAAAGGTGATGCTCACACATCGAGAAGAATGAGATGTCCTTGACGATGACGATGTCTTCGTGCCCGTCGGCGCAAAATTGCGTCGTAAGATGCTTGCGCGGATCTTCGTTAAGACCGGAAAATATTTCGAGATACATCTTTGCGACACGGCGCGGGGTTTCCCGCAGCCCTTCCCGGTCTGGGTCTTCACCCAAAGCAATGAGCGTCTGCGTGACCGCATCCATTATTTTTTTCTTTACGTCGCGATCACGATCGATAGCGATGGCTTCGCTACGTGTCATTTCGAGAACATCGTGCACAACACACCTCCCGTTGGACCAACCGCCCACGCCACCGAACGTCACACGCAACTCAGTTTGCTGGTTCACGGCTTCGAGCGAGGCCGCGAATGGCAAGCTGTGTCAGGGTAAACGCACGCGAATCCCGCTTGGTAGTGTTCCTATCTCCCAACTCCCTCGGCCAAGACCGGCAGCTGCGAAGCTGGTGAGCGAACGCTACATACTTAAAGGCAAGACATCATAAGTGAGTGCGGGTGTGCGATCGGTCACGGATTCAACTCATGGAGCCTGCAGAGAGAAGAATTGGATGGAGGTGTTGTTGGGCGGCTAAATAAGGCTTTCCCGCCGTCTTACATTTATAAACGTTCATCTTGCGGGGTCAGACGAATTCCATGTTGTGTGTGAGCCTCATCTTGGGTTGGTGTGCTATCAGGAGCGCAGCCAAAGCGCGCGACGGTCACGACGCGGTGGAGCCAAAAAAACCGCTGTGAGCCGAGCGACATCGCCGCCCTTACACCAGCGTTCGCGATCCCGAATTTTTATCCGGCAGGTGGAAATAGACCCGCTGTTGTCGGGTAAATGCCAGACCCGGCGGCGCTTTGCCCGCCATCGGCATGCTTGGATCAGCCGGCAAGAAGAAAAGGTCGAATTTTTTTCGCCTGCGACGCAATCTGTGACCCATCTGTGAGTCAGCCGGGGTGACCTATCCCTTAGACGTAGCCCTTCGGAAACGAACCGCAGCGTTGAGGGTTGCCCATGCAAGGAAGGCGAAATGTGATCCGGCAGGGCTTCTCGGCCGGGCTTCTTGGAAGCGCGGCTTGGCTCGTCGTGCCGGCCCCGGCGACGGCCCAAATCTGCTCGCTACAAAACAATGTCTATACCTGTAACTTTCCCGCCGGATCCCACTCTTCCGAAATATCGTTCACCGGACCGAGCAACAGCGACGGAACTGCCGCGCCCATATCCGTGACGACTGCGGCCGATATCACCGGCACGGCGGCGTCTAACGAGGGTTCTGCACTAAACATCTGGGCCTTTGGGTCGGGATTTACCGGTGGTGGTGACACCTCGGGCATGGTGATCACCAACACGGGATCGCTGACGATGACGCCAGGGGGACAGAATCCCGTTGCTGGTGCCATTTATGGGCTGTCCGCGGCGATGTACGGCGGCAAGGACAATCCCGGCGGCAATACCTATGTGAGCGCTTCGCCTCTTCCGACGCCGTTGACCATCACCAATTCCGGGCCCATCGCCATCAACTTGCAAGGCTTCGGGATATGGGGTGGAACCGCCCTCTACGCGCTGGCGCAGGGAGGTGACGGAAATGGTGGCAACCCTCTCGGGGGGGGGAGTTCGGGCGGCGCGAGCATCACCAACAGCGGCCCAATCTCCGCCTCGGTCGGCGTCCAATATCAATACAGCGGAATCGAGGCGCTCGCGCTGGGGGGCAACGGGGCGTCCAACGGAAGCGCTGGATCCGGCGGCAACAGCGGCACCTCGACGGTCGTCAACTCCGCTCCGGTCAACGTCAATCTGACCTGGCAGAACCCCATTTCCAATTGGGGCGTGTACGGTGTCCTGGCGCAGTCGGTGGGTGGAAATGGTGCCGTTTCCAATGGCACGGGCAATGGCGGGGACGGTGGCTTCGGGTTTGCCGCAGCGGTTACTCTCACCGCGGGTGGTAACGTGAGCGTCGTGGAGAACGGCACTCCCCCAACGGCGGCGTTTTCCCCTAGTCCCAGCGCCGGCGTCGCGGCGGCAATCGTCGGCGGTAACGGAGGGCAGGGGGCGAGCGGCGAAAGCGTAAGTGGAGGTAATGGCGGATACGTCAGCGCCGCGCAAATCACGGTCACGGACGCGAATGTCACGACATCCGGGAACCTGCTGCCCGGCCTCTTGGTCCACGAGCTGGGGGGCGCGGGCGGACTGGGCGGTGACCCCAACTGCAGCTTAACGTGTCAGTCCTACCAGAACGGCGGCAACGGCGGGGCCGCTGGCCCGGGCAATGGCAACAATGCCGCGACCATTCAGGTCACGACTGCCACGCTACCGGTCACCATATCGACGGCCGGCACCAGTTCACCGGCCATCGTGGCGCTTGTCCAGGGGGGAGCCGGCGGGGCGGGCGGATACGCGAATGCTCTTGGCTCAACCACTGGCGGCAATGGCGGAGCCGGCGGCAGCATCAACGGACCCATCTCCATCCAGCTTACCGGGTCGGCTCAAAATCCGCTCAATCTGACGACTTCGGGCAACACCTCGCCCGGCATCTCGGCCCTGAGCGCCGGCGGCGCCGGCGGCGATGGCGGCTGGGCCCAGAGGGACGGCCATGACACCGTTGGTGGCAATGGCGGCAGCGGAGGACCGGGTGGTGACATTACCGTCTCCCTGGCTTCCACCTCCATTACGACGTCCGGGACCACGTCTCCAGGAATTGTCGCCCAGTCTCAGGGGGGCATGGGCGGCGAGGGAGGCGAGGCCAATGGGGGCCTGGGCTCGGGCACGGGCGGTAACGGCGGGGCCGGTGGCAGCGCGGGTAGCGTGACAGTCACGCTGGACGCCGCCTCTTCGATCAACACTTCGGAAACCGATTCCTCGGGCATCGTGGCACAGAGCCTCAGCGGCGCCGGCGGCAACTCCTTCGGAGCTGGCGGGACTGCCACCTGGGGAGGCAATGGTGGCGCCGGCGGCAGTGCAGGCAATGTGACGGTTGAGAATAGTGGCTCGATCAGCACGAACGGCGCGACAGCCCGTGGCATCCTGGCGCAGTCGATGGCGGGGACCGGCGGATCGGGGGGATCCACGGGCATCGGCTTCTACAGTAATGGCGGCTCGGGGGCATCGAGCGGTCAAACCGGCCAAGTTAATGTTGGGAATGTCGGGTCGATCACGACCGTCGGAGCAAATGCGGAGGGCATCCTCGCGCAGTCCATCGGCGGTCCAGGAGGCGCCGGCGGGCAGGCCTCGGGCTTCGTTGCGGTCGGCGGTAGCGCCACCACCAATCCGCTTGCGGCCGACGGGAACACCGTGTCGGTCAACAACTATGGCAACATCACCACGAGCGGCCTCTCCGCAATCGCAGTCTTAGGCCAGTCGATCGGTGGCGGTGGCGGCGATGGCGGCGGCGCGTCGGGTGTCGAGGTCAGCGTCGGCGGCAGCGGCGGGGCCGGCGGCAGCGGCGGGTCGGTCAGTGGCGGATTCAACACCGGCTCGAGTATCACCACATCGGGCGACGTCTCGCCCGCCATCGTCATGCAATCCATCGGCGGCGGCGGCGGGAATGCGGGCAATGCCAGCAGCAACGGGCTGTTCACATCCGTCAGCGTCGGCGGCAGCGGGGGTAGCGGTGGTAACGGCGGGTCGGTAAACCTCATCAGCTTCTTTTCTGCCATTACCACCATCGGCTCCAAATCACCGGGCGTCGTGGCGCAGTCGATCGGCGGCGGCGGCGGGGCGGGCGGCGCGGCTTTCGCCGGCTCGGTGGGCGCAGGCTTCTCGGCCGCGGTGGGAATCGGCGGCTCGGGCGGGACGGCCGGAAACGGCGGTTCAGTTGCGTACACCCTGCAGGGAGGCTCGATCGCCACCGGCCAGAATCCGCTGCTGATGTACGGCAATGCCGGCGGCACGCCGTGCCCGTCGTTGCCCTGCAACCTCCTTCCGGTCGACGACTTCGGCGTCCTGGTCCAGAGCATCGGCGGCGGCGGCGGTCTCGGCGGATCGGCGATGGCACAGGCGGTCGCGGTCTCGATCCCCGTTTCCGAGGCCGGCGATCAGATTGCGGTGGCGGCATCCGTCGCCATGGGCGGCAGCGGTGGCGCCGGCGGAGCGGGCGGGGCTGCGCAGTTTGCGCTGTCCAACGGAGGCACGATCACCACCATGGGCCAGGGTTCCACCGGCGTGCTGGTCCAGAGCATCGGCGGCGGCGGCGGCACGGGCGGCGATTCCTCTTCGGTCGCGGCAGCGGTGGGGTATGGTCAGACTCTGCCCGAGGGCGCGAAATCACTGTCCCTGACGGTGGCATTCGCGATGGGGGGCAATGGCGGTGCAGGCGGCTCCGGCGACACCGTGAACTTGGCGCTCGGCGGCACCGTCGTGAACGGCAGTTTCTCGCAAGACCCATCCGGCAGTGCTCCGACCTCCATCGTCACCTATGGCGACTTTGCGGACGGGGCCCTCCTGCAGTCCATCGGCGGCGGCGGTGGCAATGCGGGGTTCGGCAGCACCAATACCCAGGCGTTCGGAAGCGGCAACAACACGTCGGTCAGCGTGACCCTGGGCTCGACGGGCGGCACCGGAGGCAATGGCGGCGATATCTGGGCTTATCTCTTCGCGGGAAACGGCATCACGACCTACGGCTCGGGGGCGATCGGTATCGTTGCGCAGTCGATCGGCGGTGGCGGCGGGGCGTCGCAGGGTGGTTCCGTCAGTGCCGGCCAGACGTTCTCTGTGGGCAACAACAGCTTCCGCCCGGGGGTGAAAATAGGCTTGGGCACCACGGGCGGCACCGGCGGCGATGGCGGCAACGTCACGGTATCAGCGCAGGCACCAATCACGACCCATGGCGGGGATGCGACGGGTATACTGATTCAGTCGATCGGCGGCGGCGGCGGCCTCGGCGGATCGGCCGGCTCCGACGCGTCGGCGGACAATCCGGTGGTCGCCGCGCTTGCAGCGCGTGAAGCGCAAAGCAATATCCAGAGCTACTTCCAGGGTAGTCCGGGTGTCTCCGTCGATGCCACCTTCTCCTTCGCCATCGGCGGCCAGGGTGGAACAGGCGGCAACGGCAACTCCATCTGGGCGGGCCTCTACGCGCCCATCACGACGTCAGGGGACTGGGCCAGCGGCGTGGTCGCGCAGAGCATCGGTGGCGGCGGCGGCAAGGGTGGCTCGGCCGCGGCGAGCGGCACGGGAGGGCTTCCCGAGGTCACGATCAATGTCGACATGGCCGTCGGCGGGCAAGGCGGGACCGCCGGCAACGGCGGCCCGGTGACGATCTATCTGGGCCAGGGCAACCAGGGCGGTTCCTGGGACAACAATACGAGCATCACCACGGCTGGATTTGGCGCTGCGGGCATCATCGCCCAGTCGGTCGGCGGTGGCGGCGGCATCGGCGCCGACGGCTCCGATAGCGCGACGGGCCTGCTCTCGGTGGGTGGGACCCTCGGCAGCTCGGGCGGTTCCGCCGGCAATGGCGGCACGGTCACGCTCAACTACTACAACCCCGATACCACCACCATCACCACCATCGGCCAGGCGGCCGACGGCGTGATCCTGCAATCGATCGGCGGCGGCGGCGGCGCCGCGGGTGCCGGCAGCAGCCTCTTCGGCGGGGCCTTCAAGCAATCGGGGACACTGACGCTCAACGCGGGGGGCAGCGCGGGGGCCGGTGGCGCCGGCGGCGCGGTCACTTTCGCGCCCTCCAGCGGATCCGACACCCCCCTCGTCATTTCGACGACCGGCAACAATTCCTTCGGCATCTTGGCGCAGAGCATCGGCGGCGGTGGCGGCCTCGTGATAAGCCAGCCGAGCTCTACGACTTCCCCCAGCTTGACGATCGGCGGCGGCACGTGGTTCGACGCGCCGAACAACTATGGCGGGGCCGTGACGGTCACGTTGGGGAGCCAAAGCACCATCACCACGGCGGGCATCGGTGCACACGGCGTCGTCGCACAATCCATCGGCGGCGGCGGCGGCGTCATACGCCTGGTTGACCTCTCCGGCGACACTCCGGCGCTGACCACGGACTTGTCCTCTATCGCCAAATCCATTCCGGGCAACGGCATGGGCGGGGACGTGACCGTCGAAGCCGATGGCAGCATCGCCGTCACCGGCGCGGGCGCGGTCGGCATTCTCGCGCAGAGCGTCGGCGCCGGCGGCGGGCTCATCGCGAACGGCAATACGATCTATGCGGGCTCCCCCAACCTCTACGCCTCCGGTTCCAGCGGCCAGGGGGGCGCCGTCACGGTGACGACGAACGGCCCCGTCTCGTCCACCGGTGCGAACGGGATCGGCATCTTCGCGCAAAGCACGGGCTACACGGCGCATGCGAATGGGCAGGTCAGCGTCACCGTCAATGGCAGTGTGATGGGTGGCAGCGGCACCGCCGCCACGCCCACCCAGCCCGGCAGCAGCGCCATCCAGATCGACAGCGGATCCGGCAACCAGGTGACCGTGAATTCCGGCGGCTCGCTCAACACGATGTCCGGCACCAGCGGCACGGCCATCGTGCAGACGGGAGGCGGGACCACCAATGTCACCAATTCCGGCACGGTGACGGGCGCGATCTACCTGGGCGGTGGCACGTTCACCAACACCAGTAGCGGTGTCCATAACACCGGCGCGGGCGCGCAGGATAACGTCGTCAACCATGGCGTCATGAATATCGGCCTGCCCCAGGAACTGCGCGCCACCCGCATTACCGGCAACTTTACGCAGACCGGCAGCGGCCAGCTCGGTGTGACCATCCACTCCCTTCTCAAGGCTGCGGACCAGCTGGACATCGACGGGGCCGCCTCCATTGGCGGTGTCATCGTTCCAACGGCCATCACGCTTCTTCCGGGGACGGTGCCTGTGGTGACTGCCAGGTCCCTGGCCTCCACGGCCGATGCGCAGGATTCCCTGCTGTTCCGGTGGGATGCCTCGCAGTCCGGCAATGCCCTCTCAATCACGCCCAACTCGACCTTCACCCCGGCGGGCGTGCCCCTCAACCGCAGCCAGGCCTCGCTGGCCAATTATTTCTCTGAGGCCTGGGCGAATGCGGACACCGCCTTCGCCGGCCAATTCGCGTCGATGTCGCAGATCACGACGAGCCAGCAATATACGGTGATGCTGAATGCATTCTCCGCCCAGGACATTGAGGCGCAGTCGATCGCCCTGGCCAATAATGCCGGAGCGATCCTCGGCGCCTCCATGAGCTGCCCGGTCTTCGTCGATCAAAGCGTGCTGCTCAGTGAAGACAATTGCGCCTGGGCCACCATCACCGGGCGCTGGACGAACCAGGGCACCACCAACAGCACCCAGGGATACAACGTCACCACCGCGGGTTATCGCATCGGCGGCCAGCATGAGGTCGCGCCCAACTGGTATCTCGGCGGCTCCCTGGCCTATGGGGACACGTCCGCGAACATGGATGGCGGCTCCACGGGCGATGGCTACACCGTGGATGGCTCTCTTGCCCTCAAGCATACCATGGGCCCCTGGTACTTCGCCGGTTCGGTGGCTCTGGCTTACGGCTCGTACGACACCTACCGCGCCATCAACCTTCCAGGCCTCACCCAGGTTTTGGAGAGCAATCCCAGCATTTTCCTGGCCGGTGCCCGCCTGCGTGCCGGCTACGAGTTCACCTTCGGCGACTGGTATCTCCGGCCCTACGGCGATCTCGACGTGGTCTATACGGACCTGCCCGCAGTCCAGGAATCGGGAACCTCGCTTTACGCGCTGAACGTCCAGGGCAGCAGCCAGACGAGCGTCGCGCTCTCGGCGATGATGGAATTCGGCGGACGGGTGAATCTGGATCGAGAGACCACGCTTCGGCCCTATGTGAGTTTCGGCGTCAGCTACCTGCCGGAGAATACCCGGGCCATCGCGTCGAGCTTCGCCAACGAGACCGTCAATAACGGGACGTTTGTGGACTATATCGAAACGCCGGAATTTCTCGGGCGGATCGACCTCGGCCTGCAGGTCTACCGCGCCAACGGCTTCGAGCTGAAGGTGGGATACACCGCCGATATCGGCAATTCCTACCTCAGCCAGAGCGCCAATGCGCGGTTCGCCTATCACTTCTGATGGGCTGGGCCGACACTCTGGAAAGACGCCTCTGAACTCACCTTTTCAGCAGCGAGGAATGGCTATGATTGATGAGGCTGGAACTGCCGGTGGATTGCTGGAGGGCGTGACTATTATTGATCTTTCCCGTGTCCTCGCGGGACCATTCTGCACGATGACGCTAGCCAATATGGGAGCTCGGGTCATCAAAGTGGAAATTCCCGGCACCGGCGATGATGCTCGTGCATTCGGGCCGTTCCACAACGGCAAATCCCTCTATTTCTCTGCGATCAACTGCAACAAGGAGAGCATAGCTCTCAACCTGAAGAACCCGGAAGACAGGACCATCTTCGAGAAGCTGGTGGAGAAGGCCGACGTGCTGGTGGAGAACTACCGGCCCGGCACAATGGAGAAACTCGGCTACGGCTGGGACGTGCTGCACCGGAAGTTTCCACGCCTCATCTATGGCGCAGCCTCCGGCTTCGGCGACAGCGGCCCCATCTCGCAGCGCGCAGCCTACGACATGGTGGTGCAGGGCATGGGCGGTGTCATGAGCCTCACCGGCTATCCCGGCCAACCGCCGGCGCGCGTCGGGATCTCCATCGGCGACATCACCGCCGGGATCTATCTCTCCAACGGCATCACGGCAGCGCTCTATAAACGCGCGGTTTCGGGGGTCGCAAACAGGATCGACATTGCCATGCTGGACTGTCAGGTGGCGATCATGGAGGACGCTGTCACAGCCTATGCGAAGACCGGCGAGGTGCCCGGGCCGAAGGGCACGCGCCACCCGTCCATTTGCCCCTTCCAGTCCTATGCCGCGCAGGATGGCAATGTGATCATCGCCGCGGGCAATGATCACCTCTTCAGTCTGATGGCGCACGCGCTGGAGCGGCCTGACCTGCTCGACGACAAGCGCTTCAAGACCAACGACCTGCGCCACACCAATGGCGACGTGCTCCAGGCCGAGATGGAGAAAACCCTCGGCACGAAGCCGGTTTCTGCCTGGCTCGAAGCCCTGAATGGAAAAGGCGTGCCCTGCGCGCCCATCAACGACATTCCGCACATGATGGCCGAGCCGCAGGTGGCGGCGCGCAACATGATTGTCACCGTTGATGACCCCGTCGCCGGCGAGCTTAAGGTGGCGGGTAATCCCATCAAGGTCGTGGGCGCGCCGGAGCTGAAGACTTTCTCGCCGCCGCCCGAGCTCGATGCCAACCGCGCCGCAATCCTTAGCGAGTTCGTAGGGATGGGGGCGTGAGCGAAAACCCCGCCTCCGAAATGGTATCGGTGGCAGTCGAGGGCCGTATCGCCACCCTCGCACTCAACAATTCCGCCAAGCGGAACGCCCTCAGCAAGGTGTTGCTGGATGCCCTCATCGCCGCGCTGGACAGCCTGAAAGCGCGGGACGTGCGTGTGGTTATCCTGCGGGCTTCTGCGGATGCCAAGGTCTGGTCTGTCGGTCACGATATCAGGGAGTTGCCGCACGGCCACGAGGACCCGCTGGGCTATGCCGATCCTCTCGAACGAGCGTTGCGGGCGATCCGCGGATTTCCGACACCGGTCATCGCCATGGTGCACGGAACCGTGTGGGGCGGTGCGGTCGACCTTGTTTTGTCGTGCGACATGATCGTGGCGGACGAGACGGCAAGCTTCGCCACCACACCGGTCAATCTCGGCTTGCCCTACAACACCACGGGTTTGCTGCACTTCATCGGGCGGTTGCCCATGAACCTCATCAAAGAGATGTTCTTCACCGCCATGCCGCTTAAGGCCGAGGACGCGGCACGTTGGCACATCGTCAATCATCTGGTTCCGTCGGTCGAGCTGGAGAGCTTTACGTGGGCGCTGGCGGAAGGCATCGCCACCAAGGCGCCGCTGGCGGTCACCGTTATCAAGGAGCAGCTTCGGGTGCTTTCCGACTATCAGCCCATTGCTGCACAGGTTTTCGAGCGCATCCAGGATATGCGGCGGAAGGTCTATGACAGTGCGGATTTTCAGGAAGGCATCAACGCCTTTCTCGAAAAGCGGAAGCCCGAGTTCAGGGGAATCTGAAAGCAGACGTGTGTATCCGAAGCGGCAGGCTCCTGTTGAACGACAAATCGGACTAGTTCCATGCATCGTAGGTCATTCCTCGCAGCCACGGGCGCGTTGCCTCTCCTTCTTGGAGCCAGAGCCATGGCTGACACGCGCCCCGTCTTCCTGGACTACAGCCAGGAGCAGATCGACAAGGCCTACGACCAGTCCTTCTGGGCACCGCAGATGGCGGAGCTGGAAGCGCAGGACGGGACGAACAGTGCGGCGGTGCGCAACAGTATGCCGCCGCGCACCCAGCGCTATGGGGCGAACGAAGCCGACCTCATCGACATCTTCATGCCGGCCGGTGCCAAGAACGCCCCGGTGATGGTGTTCATCCATGGCGGCGCATGGACTCGCAACACCCGACAGGACGCTTCCTATCCAGCGCCGACCTTTGTGGGGCGAGGCGCAGCCTGGCTGGCCCCGGACTTCGGGAGTCTGAAGACGCTGCGTCTGCCGGATATGGTGGAGAATTGCCGGATTGCCTTGGAATGGACCGTGCGCAACGCCGCGAGCTTCGGTGGAGACCCGGAGCGGGTGTTCCTCTCCGCCCATTCGTCCGGCGCGCATCTGGCAGCCTGTGTGCTCATCACCGATTGGACGAAGCGCGGATTGCCCAAGGATGCCATCAAAGGCGCCATGCTGATGAGCGGCATGTATGACCTCTATCCGGTGCTCATTTCGTCCCGCCGCGCCTTCCTCCACATCACCCCCGAAGAGGAGGCAGAGTTCAGCCCCATGCGGCATCTGAGCCAGGTCAGCTGCCCCATCGCAGTGCTTTCCGCCGACCAGGACAGCCCCGAGTTCAAGCGCCAATCTCAGGTCTTTGCGGATGCGCTGGCAGGCATGGGTCGGCTTGCCACGCGCGAAGTGGTCTTTGACGCCAACCATTTCCAGGAGCCGGAGCGCCTAGCCGAACCGGGCAGCGTCGTCAGCAAGACCGCGTTTTCGCTGATGGGTATTTAAAGACGCTGACCCGTCATGAAAACGCTCTGGATCGGCGGAAGCGGAAACCACTGTCGAGTGTCGGCGACCATATGGCGCCACCTTGGACACGTGTGGCGCGCATGTCGACCACTAGTTCGCCCCTTCGATCAGCGGACGCGCAGCAGGGCGTCGATCTCGTGGTCGAGCTGCGATGCCCGCTCCGCAAGTTCGGTAACGCCCTTGGCGGCGGCGCGCGCGCCTTGCTCGCCGACGAACAGGAAGTGGGTTCCGTGGATTTGCATGGTCAGTCGGTCTATGGCCGACTTGAACAGGTCCTGGAGCGCCTTCCATTGCGTCGGCGTGATCCCAGCGAGTTGCTCGCGACGGGGATAGACATGCACCCGGTAAAGCTGCTGTCCGATCAATTCCCCCCAATTACTTTGGCAGAGCAGGACGTTGGGATAGTCGGCGACGCTGTCGCTGATCATGAGGGCCATTGGGGGATAAGAGTCATATCGGGACGTGCCGGCATCCGCCGCCGCCGCGGCCGGGTCGGATACGATTTGGCCATTTTGGAAACGCGCATTCTCGCCCTGGATGTCCAGTGGTGGATTGCCGGTGAAGTCTGCGCGGAAAATGTCCTCCGGAATGATGGTGTGGGCATTGATCTCATTTTGCTTCGCCATCATGGCGAGGAACCAGGGCATGAGGGAGCGAGCTTGGTCCACCATCCCGTCCGGGGCGAGGGTGAACTGCTCCGCGTTGCCGGGGAAGAGATTGGGGCCGGGTGGAAGCGCATCGAGTGCGACGAACAGCGAGAGGTCGAGGCCTGCCGCGCGGGCGGCGTCGGCTATGGTCTGCACCGGCTTGCCGCCCATGCTCCAACCGATAACGATGATGCGTTTGCCGAGCCCGTTGGCAGCGATGGCACGCTGTGCCGCCGCCACGATCTGTCGGCCCCAGTCGGTGACGTTGAACTCGGGACAGGCGCGCCCATAGACGGGCTGATCGAGCGGATAGGACGTGCCGAGGAAGGAATAGCCTTCCTCGACGATCCAGTGCGCGAGAAAGTCCGCAGGCCGCCCACCGGGAAATCCGTAGGAGATGCGGCCCAGGAATGAGGTTCCCGGAACGAACACCACGAGCGGCTTGTCCGGGCGTCCCTTGACGAACTTCACCAGGGAGGGGAAGCCGGCAGCGTCGATCAGCTCTTCGCCGGGGAACAGGGTTGAAAAGGCCGCCTCGGACCTGTTCGACAAAGTCAGGTAGAGGCTTGCACCGCCCAACAGACCGAAGTCGCGTCGCGTGAGTAACAAGGCCTTCTCCCGGGTGCCGTCTGGCGATCTCGGAGCCCGACGGCAACTAATTCCAGGCGCGCGCGGTGGCGGGCGCCTGGAAGGTGTCTTCTGATGGACTCAGTTGTAGTAGGCTGGGTTGGGGTATCTGCCGTAGCTTGGCACGCAATAGACGTGGCCCCAGGCATTGTGCCGGCAGATGCCGCCGCGCGGGCCCATCCACCAGTCGATGAACAGGGTCGCCAGGGTGCCGCTCGTCGGCGGAGTTCCCTGTAGCACTCGGGCCGAATAGCTCAGCGTATCGCCCTCGAGCTTCGGCGACGTAAGCTCGACCACGGACAGAACCTCCTTCCCGTCAACGATGGTGCTCAAAGTCGCGTTCGGCGGGTCCTTCTCCAGGCTGTCCTTGCCCTTGGTCCAGTTGTCGACGAAGGACTGCGCGTCAACGCTGCCGGTCATGCGGTCTGGACGGTCCGCGAACATGACAATCTTCGGATTGATCCCCTTCAGGGTCAGGGTCTTACCATCGAAGCTCGCTTGAGCGGCGCTTTGAACCAGCAGCCAATTGGCAGGGGGCATCTCGAAGCTGCTGCTGTCCTGGGTTTTTGCGCTTTCCTGCGGCTTTGTAGTTTGAGCCTGCGCGGACGCGACCGCGCAAACGATCGACAGAATTACCCCACACACAGACATCTTCATTGCATGCATCCTTTGATTGCAGCCGAATTCCCGCATTTTCTTCGCCGGCTTTCGCGCCTGGGGCCGTCAACGCCCATACCTTCGATAGGCCCGGCCCCGTATCTGAAAGGCGAAGCTGGTGATCTGAAATCGATGATCACGGCGCCGGACTATAAGCGAGCGGTTCCGGCGGACAGGTCACGGATTCAACTCACGCAGAACCTGAGATAGGGCGGAGGCGAATTTGAAGTCTTGAAAGCGTTTTCTCAGCTTGCCCGCGATCTGGTCGCAGTCCAGAAGGACGGACGGACCAGACCGGAGGCGACTTTGACGTGCGAATGGGAGACACCACCGGGCTTCTATCGCTTCCGCATCGGTAAGATGCGAGGTGCTGTGGTGTCGGATGGACCCATTCTCCTGCCTGAGCCCGGTGCGATCTTTACGGCGCTTTCCGAAGCAGAGATCGGCGCGAGCCTCGATGCTGCCTTTCTATCTCAAGGCCCGATCCGCGCCGAGCAAAACTGCCTTCTGCTCCAATGGGATGACAGGGTCGCGTTGTTCGACGACGGCATGGGGGAATCGGATCTGTTCGGCCCGCATGCGGGGCGCCTGAGGCAGAACATGGCCCGGGCGGGCGTCTCCTCGGAGATGGTCACCGATCTTATCCTTAGCCATGCCCATCCCGATCATTGCTGGGGCACCATGGGCGCGGACGGCATCCCGAATTTCCCCAATGCCACCGTGCATATCTCTGAGGCCGAATGGGGCTTCTGGGACGCATGCAACGAGCCGGCGCTGGAACTCGCGGTGGCCGGGTTCCGGCAGCAGGTCGTCCCGCTGCGGGACCGGATCCGCTTCTTCGCTGGCGGCGACGAGGTGCTGCCCGGCATCTATGCCCTGTCGGCGCCCGGCCACACGCCAGGGCATACGGCCTTCCTGGTTTCCTCTGAAGGGGAGCGGGCTTACGTGCTCGCGGACACCACTTTTCACGTGCCCTTGTCGTTCGACTTTCCGGCGACATCGAGCGCCTATGACTATGACGCCGAGATCGGAGCTGCCACACGGCTCGCCTTGCTTGGCCAGGTGGCTGACGAGCGCGCGCGGGTGATCAGTTATCACGCGCCGTGGCCCGGCATTGGCCATGTGGCGCGCGTGGGCAGCGGTTTCCGCTTCGTGGCGGAGCCCATGATCCTTGACGGCGCGTGAGCCGGGAGTCTGCGCCGGGCATTTATCGGTCCTGGCTATTGCCGCTGCCGGAGAGCGCGTCGATGAGGTTCCAGCGCGAAGGGGACTGCATGCGTGGTTTGCCCTCCAGCCAATAGGCCCGCTGGGCATCGGCAAAGCCATCCTCCAACTGCAGACTCATCCAGGTGTCGAGATAGGCCTTGAACAGCGCCGCATCGGGTGGAAGCATGATGGCCATGGGCAATGGAGCGCCGACATCGCGTGGCACCACCGCCGTCCAGCCCTGATGGAGTTCGGCCCAGGCGCGGGCCTGATCAAGGGTCCATAGCGCTCCATCCACCCGAGCGCCCACGGCCTCCAGGTCGGCGTAGGTTTCGACCATGGTGATCGTGGCATTGGGGAACAGCTGACGCGCGAGTGCAGTCATCTCATCGCTGCGGAATACGGCGAGCCGAAGGTTCGGTCGCGCGTTGACCGCTGCGCGGCTGGTGAAGCTTTGCGCCGCATCGGTCCGAACGATGAGGGCCGGCGGGCTCGATAGATAGGTCGGGCCGGGCGTTATCCTCGCGAAACGGCTGTCAGTGACATAAATGCCGGAAATGGCGAGGTCGAACTTGTGGGCAACGAGGTCGGTCTCAAGGCCATCCCAAGTGAAGGGAATGAACTCAAGCTTCACATTCAGGTCCCGTGCTAGGCGGTAGACAAGGCTGATGTCGTATCCGACCAATTCCCCCCGAGCGTTGAAATAGCTGAACGGCATCACGTTTGGATTGTAGCCCACCCGCAGCACGCCAGATGCGCGAATGGCGGGCACGGTGGGCGGTGTGTCTAGGACAGAGGAGAAGGCTGCTGCCTGCCGCAAGACGGTGGCTTCGACACCCCGTGTGAGCGCGGGATCGAGGCTCAAGGCCGTCAGGCGGTTGTGATCGGACAGCGGAAACAAGGCAGGGCGCAGTGCGACGATCATGCCCACGACGAGGCCAAGCAAGATGACCCAACTGCCCAATGCAAGCAGCCCGCGCCTGCTCCGGAGCCTCCAACGGCCCCAATAGATCAACGGCACAAGGATGGATACGAAGCCGAGTGCGCTCACCGAGAGCAGCACCTGTCCATAGCGCGTCAGGGCTGACGTCTCGACCCACAGGTCGGTGGTCCCGGGTGGCAAGCCGAGCCAGGACGAGAGGAAGGAGACCGCACCGATTGTGGTGCTCGGCGTGCCCACGCAGGAGAGCAGGCTGAGCAGCGGCAGAAGAAGATGCTCGACGAGATCGAGGGGACGATGGGCGAGCAGAGCCGCGTAATAGATCAACAGGTTGCAGAACTGGTTGCCGACCTGGGCGAAGACATAACTCAGGGCGACGGCAGCCTTCAGGACGTCTTCATTCTCCTCTCCCTCCGGGCATCCGGCTTGAGCGGCGATCTTCTCAGCGGCGCGTTGGATGGCCGGCAGGGCCATGACCGGCAAGGTGGTGACGAGCGCCAGTACCAAACCTGGCTGCATCGCTTTCAGGTAGTCCCGCCAGGTGACGGGCGCGAGCGCGGTGACGGCGAGCGGCAGGACGACCAAAGCGAGAATGATGGTGCCGCTCAAGAAGAGGAGGTTGTAGGTGAGGAAGCCTCCAACCTCGCTGGGGCGTAGCGTGCCGGCCGTGTTGGCGAGGAGCGCGAACACGCCAATGGGCGACAGCTTTACGATCCAGTTCCAGATGGTCACGCTCGCCTTGCTCACGGTCTCCAGCACATCGAGGAACGTCTGCCGCCGCGGAGCGCCTTGAACGGCAATGCCGTAGAGGACGGCGAACACGACCACTGCCGGCACGCGATTGTTCAGCAGGGCTGCAATGGGGTTGGCGGGGATCAACAGAGCGAGCAAATCCTGCGTGGCGGCATCCTTCGCAGGATCCAGCACGAGGGGCGGCGGGGTAGGCGGCATCGCCTGAGCCAGCAGCCAGGCCGACGATAGGGCAAGCAGGCAAGCTGCCAGGAAAGGGGGCCAGCTGGCTTGGAAGAAGCGCATCGCCCGGCCCGGCGCGAGGCGCCCGAGCCCCTGCAGCACCGAGCAGACGAGATAGGGGTAGATGGCAATCTCGAGCAGCATCGTATAGGCGGAGCCAACGGGCGCGAGCACCACTGCACGCTCGCCAAAGACGAGCCCCGTGAGAATGCCGAGCACCACGCCCGTCAGTACGAGGTGAGGCAAGCTAACCGTCCGCAATGCTGCCGTTGCCCCCACCAACGCGTCCCCCATCGATGATAGCTGTCGTTCTCCCAACCGGCCCGGTACATATCCGGCAGCGCGGCGACTGCATAGAAGCCCTGGCTCCGTGCGGATCCGCAGCTTTTCCGGGCAGTCGCGGCGCGGTGCAGCGTCGCTTCAGTTTTCCGCCACGGTCAAGGCCGTCGGAATGCGCAGGGCGGGCACTGCACCGGCGATCAGGATGACGCCGCCCGCGAACAGCAGCACGCTCGCGGGCACGAGGGTCAGCAGGCTGGTGAGGATGCCCGCACCGAATACGCAGAGCGCGACGCTGGCGCTGGAAAGCCCCATGGCCCAGCCGCGCTCGGTCTCCTCCACGCAGCCGGAGAGCGCGGAAAGCAGCGAGACGAAGGCGGGCACATTGGTCACGCAGATGACCAAGGTGAGCGCCACCTGCCCCCAGGCTGGCAAAGGAAGGGCGCACAAGAGGACCAGCCCGCCGCATGAGACCATGCCGAAGATGGCGACGGCGCGTTCCCCCGAAAGCCGCGCGGCGACGAGCTTGTAGAACATGCCGGAGCCGAAGGTGAAGCCGATGCCCATGACCACGGCGAACAGGCCGAGCTGGGCGGTGGAGAACCCATGCTCGCGCTGCATCACGATGAGGATGAGGGTGTAGTAGATGAGGAAGCCGAGCTGGAAGAGGAAAAACGAGGCGAGCGGCGCCATCACCTGCGGCCGTTCCCCGATGCGGGCGAATAGAAGGAAGGGCTGGCGCCAGTCGAACGAGAAAGCCCGCCGCCGCGTCTCTTCGCCGAACCGGGCGCGCGCCAGCAGCACCGCATTGATCACGCACAGGGCGAGCGCGAAAGCGAGCGGCAGGCGCAGTTCCACCTCGCCGAGCAGGCCGCCGATGGCCGGTCCCGCCATAAGGCCTATGGTGTTCACCAGCGTGATCTGTGCCAAGGCATCGCCGCGCTCGCTGGCGGGAACCGCATCCGCCACGCTGGCCTGGGCGATGGGCGCTGTGCCGGACATAAGCCCCGCCACCAGGCGCCCGAGGAAGAACAGCCACAGCATCCCCACCTCCAGCGCAAGCCACATCAGGGCGTAGCCGAGCGCCAGGCCCGCCATGCAGATGACGAGCGTGCGCCGGCGCCCCAGGGCGTCGGAAAGGTCGCCGAGCAGCGTGCAGCCGAAGAAAGCACCTATGGGGAATAGGGCAAAGGCTAGCGACATCAGGGTGTCGCGCATGGCGGGCGCGGTACCCGCGAGAAGCGGTGAGGTGTGGAACAGTCCGACGATCAGCGGATACATCAGCCCGAAGGAAAAAATGTCGATGAAGACTGCCAAGAACAACGCGGCATGGCTGCGGAACATTGCAAACTTCACGGTCCGTCTCCGAAAATGGTGCGCGTCCTAAAAGGTGCATGTCGATCTCTACTCGCGCCGCACCTCATGCGGCCGGCGGAACAATCCACGTATTCAAACCTCCCGGAGGAGTGGCGGAAGGACCTCCTCGCTCCAGCGGGTGGCTTCGTGATAGGCGTGGGCGAGCTGGAACACGGCGAACTCCGCGTGGTTGCGGCCGATGATCTGGAGGCCCATGGGCAGGCCGGATTTTCCGAAACCGGCGGGAACGCTGATGGCCGGACCGCCGGCCAATGACCAGATGATGGCCGTCTCCATCCAGCGCGTATAGGCGTCCGTCTTCCGCCCGCAGATTTCAGTTGGCCAGTGGGTGGTCTTGTCGAACGGGAAGACCTGCGCTGTCGGTGCGAGCAGATAGTCGTAGGTTTCAAACAGCTTCAGCACGTGGAGATAGAATTCGGAACGCACGACGCCAGCGTTGTAGACATCGATGCCCGAGACGCCGAGGGCGGTTTCGATTTCCCATTGGATTTCCGGCTTTATCAGCGGGCGTTGCGCCGGATCCTTATAGGTATCGATGAGATGGCCAGCCGCCCATACACTTCGCAGCGCAAGCCAGCTCTTCCACAGACGCTCGGTGGAGAAGCCGAGGGGTATATCTTCCACAATGCAGCCGATTGCCTCGAAGCTCGCGAGTGCTGATCGGCACACCTCCAGCACCTCCGGCTCGATCGGCAGCTCGCCGCTGCAATCCCCAACCCAGCCGAGACGCGCACCCTTGAAATCCCGGTCGAGTGGTGCCGTGAACGACGCCATATCTTGCGTGATGGAAAGGGGGGAACGGGGATCGTAACCTGCCTGCGCAGAGAGCAGCATGGCGACGTCCCGCGGGGTGCGGCCCAGTGGCCCTTCATAGACGAGGTTTTGGAGGAAGACGTCGTCAGTAGGCCCGAGCGGCACGCGACCGAAAGAGGGGCGCAGGCCATAGATATTGTTGAATGCAGCCGGATTGCGCAGCGATCCCGCCATGTCGCTGCCGTCAGCGGCCGGCAGCATGCGCAGCGCGATGGCCGATGCGGCGCCGCCGCTTGAGCCGCCCGCGGTCTTGGTGGGGTCATAGGCGTTGCCGGTGACGCCGTAGACGGTGTTGTAGGTTTGCGAGCCGCAACCAAACTCGGGCACGTTGGTCTTGCCGACGATGACAACACCGGCTTTTCTCAGGCGGCTCACCATAAGGCCGTCTTCGGTCGGGATGTAGTCCTTGAACAGTGGCGAGCCAAATGTGGTCCTGATCCCCTTGGTGACGGCGAGATCCTTTACCGCCCAGGGGAGCCCGTGCATCCAGCCGCGATACTGGCCGCGTGCAATCTCGGCGTCGCGTCCCCCAGCTTCGCGAAGAAGTACATCGCGCGGTTGCAGTGCGACGATTGCATTGATCTTGGGGTTGAACTCTTCGATCTGATCGAGGTAGGCGCTCATTACCTCGACACAGGAAACAGCCCGCGTGCGAATGGCTTCCGCGAGACTCTGCAGATCGGCCATCACGAGCGATACAGGAAGTTCCATCCGTCCCGTCATTGCAATGCTGTCCTTCCATCAACGCCAATGTCCGCACAAGGGCGGAGCGGAGACATGAGCAATCGTCAGTAAAAGCCGCGCTGATGCCCCGCCCCCTGTGGTCCACGGGAATATCTATTGTGTCGACGCCGTCCGGCCATGGCGACGCAAAAGCCGGGGCGGGTGCCTGCGAAACCGGCGAATGAGCGGTGCATAATCGCCAAGAAGGACACTATAAGTGAACGGGCTTGCGCGGCTTGTCACGGATTCAACTCATGAAGCGTGCGATCTTCATCGATGACACGCCGCAAGAATATAGGGCGGTATTATATGCCTTCTGAACGATACCGCCTGCTGCCTCCGATACATCTGGAAATCTGGCGTCTGGCGTGATCCGCCACATTCCGTGTAGTGCGGGAGCCCATCATTGGGGGGATCTACGATCATGAGCGCATTCAAGGCGCACGGCAGCCACGACGCGGCTGGAAAGCCGGTAGACGCCGCCGAGGCCGAGGCTGCGCGCCACGACCGGCTTGGGCTCGAGAATGAGGCCGATCTACAGGCGGGTGCGCAGCGCATGGCACGCCTGGGCTTCACCTCCGCCGGGGTCCTCGCGCTCGACGCAGGCGCCGTGCCTGCGGAGGCAGCCCTTGTGCTGGATTGGCTCAACACGCTGCTCTACTCAGGCCGTAATCAGGACCTGCGTGACAGCATTCTTATGTTGCCGCCGGAGAAGCGCGACCGCCCGTTGTTCGCGATCTGGTCGGCGTTCGCCCGTTTGCCCCACGAGCCGGCAGCCGTACGCGATCTGCTGGGCGAAATCCGCCGAGCCCTCTCACCGGACGAGGCGCCGGTCGAGTATGTGCTGGCGCTTTCCGGTGAGGTGCACGCGACGCTCTCCGAATGGTCGGATTATCGAGAACTACCGCCGCTCATCGAAGAGATCGATCGTGTGCGGCCCCGCCTTAGAGGACTGCCGGCAGCTCTGGAGCAGCGCCTGACCCTGGTGCGCTGCATGGCGATGCTCCTCGGCTGGCCCACACACCCTCAGATCGAAGCCGCCCGCATACAGATCGAGACCTTGCTGCCGCGGCTGACGCCGGGGTCCCAGCTGCTATTTGGCAGTGCCTTGATGAACTACCTGATCTGGTGGCGCGGTAACCTGACGGCCGCGCGGCCCTATCTGGAAGGCCTGGAGGTGCTCGCGCGCCGGGGCGACATGCCACCATTGGCGATCATGACCTGGTATTACGGAGCCCTGTCCTTTGCCTATCGCGACGGCGCGCTGGACCGGCTGCAAGAGCTGACCGACGCTGCCGTTACCTTCGCAGAGCAGCGTGGCGTCAATCACCGGCTTTCCAATGCATTCTGGGTGGTGGCGCAAGCCTATGCCGATGCGGCCGAGTTCGGTCGGGCAGAGGCCGCCATCACGCGCTACGTGGCGAGTGCCCCGGAGAGGTGGAGGCGCGCCGACCTGCTCGGCGCTCATTATTTACGGGCCGTGGTGGCACTGTGCAGGTCCAACCCGGACAAAGCCATCGCCGAAGCAATGCATGGGCACGAGTACGCCGAGCGATATGGAGGGCCGCAGCAGGCCGGGCATCAGGCCATGGTGCTAGCGAGAGCGCTCGCCATGAAGGGTGACGACCGAGCTCTGGCCCATATCGAAGATGTGCGGCAGACCGCGGAACGCACCGATAACGCCAATTTTCGGATACAGGCCGTTTTCGCCGAGACCGTCCTGGCCCATGTTCAGGGGCGCCGGGAGGACTTCGCTGCCTCATGGCAGGCCATGGTCGAGATCGCTTTGCGGCTAGGCTGGCGGCAGATCACCGGAATGCAGCGCGAAGCCATCGCGGAACTCGCCAACGACGCCTTGGCACTGGGGGCGGGGGCGGAGACCCGCCGGCTGATCGCGCTATGGCGGCTCGCGCCACCGCGCAAGGGCGCGGTTCATGAGACATGGCCCTATCCGGTGCGCATCCGTTCCCTGGGCGGGTTCGAAATTCATGTCGATGGTAAGCGGCTCGAGACGCCGGAGGGAAAGGCGCCGCGCAAGCCGCTGGAGCTTCTGTGGCATCTGCTCGCGCAAACCCAGGACTTTCCGCAGGAGGCATTAGCGGATTGGCTGTGGCCGAAGCTCGATGGAGACAGGGCAATGCATGCGCTGCGCACCACGATCTACCGGTTACGCCTCCTCATCGGCTCAAAGAGCATCCGGCACGAGAACGACCACGTGGGACTCAATGTGGACCATGTGCGGACCGATCTTAGAGACCTGCACCTCTCGCTCGATGCCGTTGCCGATGCGGCGGCGCCGATGGCGCGCCGGCTGGACGCACTCGATGCCACCCTGAAGCTTTATCATGGTCAGCTTCTCCCGGGCATACGGCTGGAGGCGATCGAAGACATGCGCCGACGCACCCATGCGCGGGTCAAATCGGAATGCGTCAGCCTTCTGTCGGCTCAAGATGCGCGGGATCCCGTGACCATCCTGCGTGCGGGTCGACTTAGCATCATCGCCCCGGAAATCACCTGGCCTGCATCGTTCCCGACGCAGTCTCTGCACGCCTAGCTGGCCGTCCCCTCACCCAGAACCAATGCTTGGGAGCGCCGCGCGCCGCGCTCAGGCATGGCTTCGACGTCGCGCGCGTAGGTTCCATAAAGCAAGGTGACCACGATCCCATTGGCGAGCATAGCGCCCACCAGTACCGCAAGAAATACAGGTTTGAGCCCGTATATGTCCCCCAGCCAGCCGGCGCCGAGGTTGTACAGAGCCCAGGTGAGGGATTCGACAATCGCCACCAAGATGGCGAAAGCGAGGGTGCGCAGCGCCGGCGGCACGACCGCCATGACGATCGGCCTGTTGACGCCGGGATTCACCCCCATCGTGAGACCCATCAGGAACCAGAAGGCCATGAAGATAGAGATCCGGCCCCAATCGAACTGAGTGCCAAAGTAAGCGATAGCGGCGAATAGAAACTGTGCCGCCTGAAAGAAGAGGACGCGCCCCGTGCCCGGCCATCTCCTGTGCATGCGGTCGACGACCATCGCCCCACCGACGGCACCTAGGAAATAACCGAGGCCGAATGGCCCGAGAACCAGGGCAGCCACCTGGTTCGAAAAACCGTAGACCTCGGTGAGATATACCACCCCGAAACCCACAAGCAGGAGCTGACCGGATAGCAGCCGCGAGAGCAACATGATGTTGAAGCTACGGATCCGGAACAGGGCGGCGAGCGCATGCGGTACCGAGACGTCCGTGTGGGTGTTCCGGCTGGCGTTGGCTGTGTCCGAAGCGCCGAGCCCGGGGTCACGGAAGACCGCGAAAACGAGGAAACCTATCGCGATGTTGAGCGATCCCACTGTCCAGAGCCCAATGCGCCAGCCGTTCTCGATGCCAGAAAGCTGCCCGAGTGCTGGACCAAGCACCGAGGCGATGAGACTTAGGGCGCCATAGAGATACCCGACCGCCCGACCGCGCGTCGCATCGTCGAACAGGTCCGCGAGAATGGCAGTGATGATCGGCACCACACCGGCATAGCCGGCTGCCAGGACGCAATAGAAGACGAGCAGGGTGGCGAAGCTGTCGGCAAAACCGGCGCCGATGCCCCAGACGCCCCAGAGGCCAGCAGCGGCAAACAAGACCGCCTTGCGGTTCCACCGCCGTGCCAGCCACGCCCAGAGCGGGCTGAAGATCGCGCCGCTCACCTTTGCGCCGGCCGTCAACACGCCAAGGTCGGTCAGCGAAAGGCCGAGGCTTGCCCGGATGGCCGGGAACAGGATCACGAGTATGCCGCCCTCGGCATTGTTCATGCCGAGCATGGCGGTTAGGACCGCCAGAGATCGCCATCGGTGTTTCACGCGCGCATTCAGTGGCCCGCCGGAGGGAGCGCTTGCCCGATAGGTCCCGCTCGGCTGTTCGGTAATCTCGGGCTGGCTCACGTGTCTCGAATCCTATTGACGGGTGCTGGGGAGTTCGGAGGTCTCCACCCGCGCCTGCGCCGCTGGGCCAGACAATCAAGCGAAATTTTTTGAAAGGCAATGGCGGCGCCTTGCCACGCAACAGCTGCGTGCATGGCTCGGCTGCCGAATGGGATAAGGGCTATTCTCTCCAGCACTGGCGGCTGGCGCCGGCGAGGATGGATCTACTCACGCCCTGGCTTTGTGCTGCCGCGCACTGGTCGCGATACCGGCTGAGTAGACGGTCATGTGCTGCAGTTCGAGGGGATCCGCCTGACGAAGGACGGAGCTGGGGACCTGAAGCGTGCGGCCTGCCGTTGCATCTTCGACAGATGTAAAGGGTGTGCTCCCAACGACATCTTGGGCAGATGGCCCAGATACGGCTACCGTGGTCATCATCCCACGACGAGATCGAAGCTTGGGTACCAACCATCGACAGCGTTGCCGGGCGATGGGCGCCCGGCACACATGCTCGGTCCGATGTCGCGGAGATCCGAAGAAATTCCCTTGGGCCATAAGGATGCCGGTCGCCGGACTAGTCACCCCCGAACTGGAGAATCGCGAAGAGGGGATGGCGCTGAAGCAGCAGGCCGCCCTCTTCCGGACGTCCAGCCATAGCGCGCCCCTCGAGGTCGAGCTCACCCGGCGCAACATCCCATTCGTCAAGTTCGGCGGGCTGAAGTTCCTCGACGCCGCGCACGTGAAGGACATGCTGGCATCGCTGCGCCTCGTGCAGAATCCGCGACCGCGTTGCTGGTTTTCGGGTCATGCAGCTGCTCCCAGGCGTCGGTCCAGCCTCCGCCCAGCGCGCGCTCGATGCCATGGCGGCCCATTCCAATCCGATGGAAGCGCTCGCCGCGGTCCCGCCACCGGCGCTGGCCGGGGAGGATTGGACAAATTTCGTCTCCATGCTTCGCCAAGTCAGCGCCAACGATGTTGGTTGGCCAGCGGAGATGGAAGCAGTCAGGCGTTGGTACGAGCCGCACCTCAAGCGCATCTACGAGGATGCTGCACGAGATTGGCCGATCTGATCCAGCTTGAGCAGATCGCGTCCGGCTACCCGTCGCAGGAGCGCTTCCTCACCGAGCTCACGCTCGATCCCCCCGACGCGACCAGCGACCAAGCCGGCGTGCCGACCCTCGACGAGGACTACCTGATCCTATCGACCCTCCACTCCGCCAAGGGGGCAGGAATGGAAGTCGGTGTTCATCCTAAACGTCGTCGACAGGCATTCCCTCCGACCTAGGAGTTGGGCACGTTGACGAGATCGAAGAGGAGCGGCGCCTGCTCTACGTCGGCATGACGCGGGCGAGGGACAGTCTGCACCTCGTAGTCCCGCAGCGCTTCTTCACGCACGGCCAGGCGGCGCTGGGTGACCGCCACGTCTACGCATCCCGGACGCGCTTCATCCCGAAATCCCTGCTCGGGCATTTCGACCACGCGACCTGGCCGATCGCCGGCCGGGAGACGCAAGCCAGGCTGCCGCACGGAACGCCCGCATCGATGTTGGCGCCCGCATGCGAAAGATGTGGCGGTAGTGCGGCCGGAGCGGGAGTTGCTTGAAGGTGCATTGGCGCCGACTCTCGCTCTGTCTCGCCCGCACAGCGTACGATTCGGAGCAGAGATGGTAGGAGCCGCTCGCCGCAACGCGTTTTCCCCGTCCCGGACATGCCGCGATTAGTCCGGCTTTTTCATGATCTCATACCGCGCTGCCGCCACCGCTTCCTTGAAGCCCGCTGGATTGAGCGTCGAGGCCTGGAAAGGCCCAACGAGGTAGACTGGCGTGCCCCGAAATCCCAACGCATCACCGATCGCTAGATTGCGCTTTATGGCCGCGTCAATGTCAGCAGCGTGCGTCACGGTATCCGATGCGATCTTGGACATGTCCAGCCCAGCGCTTCGAATTGCCTCCACCATCTTGTCCTTGGGAACGTCAAAACCCGGAACCTGCATAAGCGCTCGGTGAGCGTCTTCGTACCGTCCCTGATAGTTTGACGCTAAAGCCAACTGGGCGCCAAATCGTGACGTCGATGTAAGAACTGGCCAATCCTTATAGATGACACGAATACCACTGTCTTGCTTAACTGCGCGCGCAAGGTCCGGGGCGGATTTCTTACAAAACGGACAATTATAGTCCAAGAAAGCAACAATAGTGACGTCACCTTGCGGGTTTCCACCTCTTGGTGAATCAGGGTCGTCATACAGCGCCGTCAAAACGTTCATTTGCCGCGACTGCGCGGACAAAAGTCTTGTCTGGCTCATCACGAGCGTCCCCGAAAGCATTGCCAGTGTCGCTCGGCGAGAGAGGGAGGGCATACGATCGATCTCCTTCGGAGGCGTTGTTCCAATGCAGGCGGCGGCTGAATCGCGATGTTGCCCTCGTGCCTTAAGGGCGGCTTAAGGCGACCCGCACTTGCGCCGGCAGTCACACCGGCGATGCGCCGGTGGGGCGCGAGTTGCTGGCCCGTCTCGCATCCGGCGAGCATCCTTCTCGCCGACAGGGCCTAGGACACCGGCGCCATCCGTGACTAGGCGGCGAAGCGTGGCATCGCTTCCCGGAACCACTTGCGGACTGGACAGCGTGAAGGCCTGCCATGGAGATCGTCCTGTGCCGGGTCGGCCTATGCCTTCATGGGCCGATCCGCTCGCGCTTAAGAAAGGCGCCATGCAGACCGAAGACATACATTGCCTGTGGGACGACCTCTCCGATTTCCAAGCCAGTCAGCCGGATCGCGCCTGCGCGTATTTGATGGCGCAGCTCTGCGGTCTGGTGGAGGCCTGGAACGCGACCTGGGCCGGCGCCATACGCTTCGATGGCGGCGATGCGGACGATCCGCTTCAGGGCTGGCGCGTCGGCGCGGTGCAGGCGTTGCGCGCCATCGAACCTCACCCGGACGAGGGGCATTTCAAGGAGATTCGCCGCGTCTGGGACCGGCGCGAGATCGACCCCTCCTTTCTGCTGCTGCCGATGCGCGGCGTCGGCACGTTCCGCACCTACTCGTTCCGCCGGGAATTGCCGGCCGAATGGTTCGAATCAGATTTTTATGCCCACCACTACGGTTCGGTCGGCACCCATGATGCCGTCTTCGTCGCCTTTCCCCTCAACGACGACTGCGAGTCCCATTGCGGCTTCTATTCGGCGAGGACCTTTCGCGACGAGGAGATCGCACTCCTCGCCTATGCGCTGCGCGGCATCAAATGGTTCCACCGGCAGCTGCTGCTGGGCAGCGGATTGCTGATGGCGTCCACGCCCTTGACCTCCACCGAGTGCGAGGTGCTGCAGCTGCTGCTCTCCAAGGCGTCGGAAAAGGAGATCGCCCGCCGGAAGGGCATCGCCACCTCCACGGCCCATCAGCATGTGACGGCGATCTTCCGCAAGTTCGGCGTCCGCAGCCGCGCCGAACTGATGAGCCTGTGGCTCAACAGCGGCGGATGATCCTGCCGTCCGGCGCCTCCTCTATTTAGAGGATAGGAGGGGCGAAAACTCCGCGCCTATCTTTCCGGCTTGCGATTCTGACGCAGGGGCTTCCTTGCGCCGGAGAAAGTGGGCTCGGTGGAACACTGCCGCATAACGGGGCTTCGAACGGGCGGTTCGGTGCGCAACAAACCAAATGACGGTATGATGACGCCTCCCTTCCCATTGAAGTTACGCATATTCCTAGTTCGTGCGAACACGCCGCGGACTTCCGCCGTGATACATCGAGCTACTGGATCTCGATCGACAACCGCGCGCATGCAGCCGTCGCGCGGTTGCAGGGCATAGGGGGCAGGAAATCATGGGACTGGTTTTCACGCGAGCTGACGCGCGGCGCCGGGGAGCGTTGGCGGGTGTTTCCATCCTGGCCTTGGTGCTGGTGGCGGGAACCGTTCACGCGGAGAGCCTGCTGATCGGAGCCGGCGGAAACGGCGGCGCTGCTCAGGCGTCGAGCGGCGGCGGTGGTGGTGGTGGAATTGGCGGCGGCGGCGGCGGCATCGGCGGGCAGGCCGGCGGCGGCGGCGGCGGTGTTGGTGGCGGTGGCGGAGCCGTCGTGGGCTCTCATGGGGGCGATGGCGGAAGCGGCGCGGTCGGTGGCTCCGGAGGGACAAGCGGTCCCCAATCCGGAGGCAACGGCGGTGTCGGTGGTGGTGGTGGTTACGCCGACGCCGCGGGCGGAGGCGGGGCGATTGGTGGTGCCGGTGGTACAAGCGGCGATGGTAGCCCTGGTGGCATTGCGGGTGCCGGCAGCGGAGTCGGAGAAAATGGCTCCGGATCGGGCGGCGGCGCTGGCAGTCTCTATGGCGGCGGCGGAGCTGCATGGGGCGACGGCGGCGGGGGCGGCGGCCGGGTGGTTGATCTCTCCGGTGCAGATATTTCCGGCAAGACGCCCGGCTTCGGCGCGGCTGGCGCGAGCACAGGCGAGGTAACCTCGAGCCGGACCTATGACTTCGTGGGCATTGGCGGCGGCGGCGGTGGCGGTAGCTGGAACGGGGCTGGCGGGGCGGGCACAGCCGGCCTTCTTAATGTGAGCGGCGTCGGCGTCACGCTGACTGTGAACAACTCGATCCTGGTCGGCGGTGCTGGCGGCGGCGCCGGCGGCTTCGGTGTCGGCGGCGCTGGTGGCGCTGGCACGCTGACGATCATCAACGGCGGCGCGCTTGCGGTTTCGGAAACCCTTCTGATCGGCGGCAGTGCCGGTGGCGGTGGTTGGAACGGTGGCGCTGTCGGCGGCAGCGGTGGTGTCGGCACGGTTTCGGTCGACGCCGCCTCGTCCATTGCCATCGGCAGCGGTGGAAGCCTCGTCATCGGCGGCGCCAATGGTCAGAGCGGAACGACAACGGCCGGCGGCCTGGGAGGTTCCGGCACGCTGAATCTCAGCGGTTCCCTGACATTTGGGAGCGGCGCAAGCTTTGTGATCAACGCCGGCAGCACCCTGAATATCGGCGGTGCCACTCCGGGGGCATCCACCGCCGGTCCGATCGCCGGCCTGACCTCACTGACCAATGACGGCACCATCAATTTCAACCAGTCGAACGGCTCCTACACCTTCGCGGCCAATATCAGCGGCACGGGTCATGTCAATCAGGCCGGGACCGGCGTCACCATTCTCTCCGGCACGAACACCTATAGCAGTGGCACAACGGTGACCGGCGGTCTCATCAATTTCAGCGATGTGAACAATTTCGGCTCCAACAACATCACGCTCAATGGCGGCGGCCTGCAATGGGCGACGGGAAACACCACCGACATTTCTAACAAGCTGAATGCCATCGGCGCCGGCGGCGCGGTGTTCGACACCAATGGCAATGACGTCACCTTCGCCACGGCACTGTCCGACGGCGGCAGCGGCGGCGGCATCACCAAGCAGGGCGCCGGCTCGCTCACGCTGTCCGGCTTCAATAGCTATGGCGGGCCCACCACCATCAATGCCGGCCGCTTGGCTGTCGAAGGTGGCTTGGCGCTTCCGGATACCACGCAGGTGACCGTGGCTTCGGGCGCGACGCTGGAAATCATCGACATTGAAGCCATCGGTTCGCTGGCAGGCAGCGGCAATGTGACAATAGATTCGGCCGCTTTGCTCAGCGTGGGCTTGGCTGATCCTACGGTCTCCACGACGTTCGCTGGCGCCATCACCGGCGGTGGCCTGACCCTCGATGGAGGCTCTCTGACATTGACCGGCGCCAGCACCATCGACGGCCTGGCAATCTGCGACTGCGGCCATCTGACGATCACCGGGGCGGGGGCCTCCGTTGTGGACGTGGGAGATCCCTTGTTCAGTCCAGGGGTCATTGTCGAGGGCACCCTCAACGTCCTTGCCGGCGCCACATTGCAGGCTTCAGCGCTGCTGTTTGCTGGCAACATGACCGTCAACGGCGCAGGGTCCTCCGTCACCGTCGAAGGCCCCACGGAAATCTCGACGATGTTCGCCGACAGCCGCCTCACCATCAGCGGCGGCGCCACCATGACCAGCAACGCTGGCGCGGCCATCGCCGGATTTGCCACCGTCGGCCCATTCACGCCCACCGCTACGGTGACGGGAAGCGGCTCCACCTGGGTGGTGGCCGGCGGTCCGCTTCTCATCGGCAAGACGGATTGCGGCTGTGGCGATGAACTCGGTGTGCTCACAATAACCGCCGGCGGGGCGGTGACGGCTGCGGCCGTGGAGATCAGCAGCCTCGGCGTGCTCAATCTGGGCACGGGCGGCACTGCCGGCACACTCACCGTCCCGACCATCGCTAACGCAGGCGAGGTGGTTGCCAACTTTGATCTTACCCAGAGCCTCACGCTGGCCGCCAACATCTCTGGAACCGGCACCCTCAGCAAAGCGGGTTCCGGTGTCCTGACGCTGTCGGGCACGAGCGCCTATATCGGCGCCACCACCGTGACCGGCGGCACGCTCTTGGTGGAGGGTTCGCTCGGGAACACCGCGGTCAGCGTCGGCAGCGGCGCAGTGCTGGGCGGCTCGGGAAGCATCGCCGGCGCGGTCACCATTGCCAATGGCGGCGTCCTCGCGCCGGGCAGCAGCCCCGGCACGCTCACCGTGGGCTCGCTCACGCTCAATCCCACCTCGCAGCTCGATTATCAGCTCGGCACGCCGGGCGTCGTCGGCGCCGGGGTCAACGACCTCGTCAATCTCACCAACAGCCTCGCTCTCAATGGTGTGCTGAACATCGACCCGCAAGCGGGCTTCGGCACCGGCGCCTATACCCTGATCACCTATGGCAGCATGTCGAGCAATGGCGGCCTTCAGCTCGGCGCGGTTCCGGCGGGCTATGCGTTCACGGTCAGCACCAGCACTCCGGGGCAGGTGAACCTCCTCACCACCTATAACAGCTTGCAGTTCTGGAATGGTTCCGTCACCACGCCGAACGGAATCGTCAATGGCGGCTCGGGCATCTGGGGCACCACCACCACCAACTGGACCAATCAGATCGGCACCGCGGCGTACGCTGGGCCGATCCTCACGGCGGTGTTCGCCGGCCCGGCCGGCGGCACGGTCACCCTAGTCTCGAACCAGCAGGTGGAGGGCCTCCAGTTCGCCACCGGCGGCTATACGCTCCAAGGCCCGGGCGCGCTGGTGGTGATCAATCCCACCGAGGTGCGCATCGACCCGTCGCTCTCGGCGACCATCGCCGCCTCCATCGCTGGTGCGGGCGGGCTGGTGAAGACCGGCGCGGGCACCATCGTGCTCTCGGGGAACAACTCCTATGCCGGCGGCACCACCATCAATGCCGGCGTGCTCTCCGTCTCCTCCGACGCCAATCTCGGTGCCGCTTCCGGCGGGCTGACCTTCAATGGCGGCACCCTCGCGACCACGGCGAGCTTCACCACCAGCCGCAGCGTGACGCTCAACGGCACCGGTGCCCTCGCCGTGGCCGGCGGCACGACGCTGACCGCGGGCGGCACCATTTCCGGTCCGGGCGGGCTGGCGCAGACGGGGCCGGGAACGCTGATCCTCACCGGCGCAAATAGCTATGCCGGAGGCACGACAGTATCCTCCGGTATGCTCGTTCTCGGGAGCTCGACGGCGGCGGGCACGGGGGCGGTCTCCCTCTCCGGCGGCACCGCCCTGGGCTTCGCCAGCGGCATCAGCGTCGCCAATGCTCTGGTTCTGGGTGGCAATGTCACCTTCGACCTCGCCTCGGGTAGCGCTATAGCCTCCGGCTCGCTGAGTGGGTCGGGCAACATTGCCTATACCGGCGGCGGCCTTCTCACCCTCACCGGCGACAGCTCGGCCTTCGCGGGCACCACCAGTGTCACAGGCACCCTGTCGGTGAACGGCACCCTCGGCGGCAGCGTCAACGTGCTCTCCGGCGGCACGCTGAAGGGCAATGGCACGGTGGGGGCGACCACCATCGCCTCCGGCGGCACCATCGCGCCGGGCAATTCCATCGGCACGCTGACGGTGAACGGCCCGCTCACCTTCGCGTCCGGATCCACCTATGCGGTGGAGATCAATCCCCAGGGCCAGTCGGACCGGATCGCCGTCACCGGCAGCGCCACGCTGAACGGGGCCACCGTCTCGGTGACCAAGGCGCCGGGCAGCTACCTGCCGGGGACCAGCTACACCATCCTCACCGCCCAGGGCGGTGTGGCGGGCACGTTCGGGCCGCTCACGCAGGACCTGCCCTTCATCAACCTCGCGCTCTCCTACGCCCCCACCGACGTCACCTTGAACGTGGTGCGCAACCAGGTCTCGTTCCCCAACGTGGCGGTGACGGCGAACCAGGTCGCCACCGCGGGCGCGGTGGAGGCCCTCGGGCAGGGCAATGCGCTCTACAATGCCGTGGTGTCACAGACGAGCGTCGCCGGCGCCCAGCAGGCCTTCAACGCGCTCGACGGCGAGGTCTATCCCTCGGCCCTGTCGATCTTCCAGAATGAGAGCCTGATCCTGCGCCGGGCGGTGCTGGACCGGGCGCGGGTGCCGGTGGCGGCGCCTGCGAACGCGCCGCTCGCCTATGCCGCCAAGGCTGCTGCCGGCCCGTTCAGTGCCGGCAGCGATGTGGTGGAGCTGCCCGGCACGCCCAACGCCTTCTGGGCCCAGGGCTTCGGCGCCTGGGGTCAGATCGACGGCAACGGCAATGCCGCCACCATCTCGGGCAACACGTCAGGCGTGTTCGTGGGCTATGACCGCACCTTCTCCCCCGGCCTGGGTGACTGGCGGCTCGGCTTTGCCGCGGGCTATTCCGCCTCCAGCTACCAGGTGGATGCCCGCTCCTCCTCCTTCTCCAGCGACAACGCCCATGTAGCGGTCTATGGCGGGACGAGCTTCGGGTCGCTCGGGCTGCGCTTCGGCGGGGCCTATAGCTGGGCGGACATCAGCGCGGACCGCAGCATGGTCTTCCCCGGCTTCTTCAATGCGCTTTCCGCCAACACTTCGGCCCGCACCGGCCAGGTGTTCGGAGAAGTGGGCTATGGGCTCAGCTTTGCCCAGGTGAATGTGGAACCGTTCGCGGGCCTCGCTTATGTGAACGTGGACATGAGCGACTTCACCGAGATCGGCGGCCCGGCCGCGCTGACCTCCTCCGGGGCGAGCGAGGGGGTGACCTATTCCACGCTCGGCGCCCGCATCAGCGTGCCGTTCGCCCTCGGCACCATCCCCACGGCCTTCAAGGGCACGCTGGCTTGGCAGCACGCCTTCGGTGACACGACGCCCGAGACCTTGTTCGCCTTCGGCCCCGGCACGGCCCCCTTCACCGTCTCCGGGGTTCCCACCGCCAACGATGCGGCCCTCATCGAGGCAGGGCTCGACATGGCGTTTTCGGCCAACGCCTCGCTCTCCATCTTCTATGCCGGCCAGCTCGCCGAGACCGACACCAGCAACATGGTCAAAGGCAGCTTCACCCTGAGGTTCTGAGAGATCCTTTGGAAAAACGCGAAACCTCCGGTTCCGGGCGACGGGCCAATCTTTGACAGTGGCGTATCCGGCAGATTCGATTCCCTTCACCTCAAAGAGAATTGATCGTGGAAGCTCCCGAACAAGCTCCGCTACTTGGCGAGAAAGCGAGGGTCTCGAATTGGCGCGGACCCGGAGGCAGATTTTTGTCTAATTATGATCGGCGATCACGCTTTCGCGCGGTGGACGGTGGTTCGCGCGGAAATAGCTGGGGTCAACTGATCTTTAAGGACCTGGTCAAGTTCGACGGATGAATCCGACGTACGCTTTGCGTTTTTCCCCGGAGGGCTCTGCAATTCGCGTCGTGGTCCCCTCCACCTTTAAAAAATTGAGGTTCGACTTCCAGCAATTCGCCAAATCCCGCTGCTGACGCGACCCTCACGAGCCAGCTAAGCGGACGTCAACAATGTTCAAAGCGTTGCCGAGAAAGCGGATGGCCGCCACCTCGGGCGCGGGTGCCTTGTCATCGGCATGTCGGGCGCCGGGGACGGAATGGAAGGCATGGCGAACGGCTAGGCTCAGGACCTATTAATTGGGATTGAGATGTGATTCACAGCCTCCGTTTAGGAGGCTGTGATGGGTGATGTGTTCCTGCTGAGCGAGCGGCAGATGGCGCGGATCTCGCCGTTCTTTCCCTTGGCCCATGGGGTGCCGCGGGTCGATGACCGGCGGGTGGTAAGCGGGATTGTCTACGTGATCCGCAATGGGCTGCAGTGGAAAGATGCGCCGAAGGACTACGTTCCGCACAAGACGCTGTACAACCGTTTCATCCGCTGGAGCCGGCTTGGGGTGTTCGACCGCATCTTCGCCAGCCTCGCCGGCGAAGGGCCGAGACCCGAGCGGATCATGATCGACGCCACGCATCTGAAGGCCCACCGGACGGCGGCGAGTCTGCTCAAAAAGGGGCTGTTCCCCGCCGTATCGGGCGCACCAAAGGCGGATTGAACTCCAAGCTCCACACCGTCTGTGACGGCGAGGCCCGGCCGATTATCATGCTGCTCTCGGAAGGCCAGATGAGCGACCATAAGGGGGCTCGCCTGGTCCTCAATGCCTTGCCACCGGCTGCCAGCCTGATCGCCGACCGGGGTTACGACAGCGCCTGGTTCCGGGGCGCGCTCGCCGCCAAGGGTATCGCGCCCTGCATTCACTCATCGCGCAGCCGCAAGCGGCCCTTTGCCTACGACAAGGTCCTCTACCGCCAGAGGCATAAGGTCGAGAATCTTTTCGCGAAGCTCAAGGACTGGCGCCGGATCGCCACCCGCTACGACCGCTGCGCCCACACCTTCTTCTCAGCCATATGCATCGCAGCCACAGTCATCTTCTGGCTCTGATTAGTGAGTCCTGAGCCTAGATCAACCCCGCTACGGGGAGACGGAACGGGGAGACGGAGGTCGGCCACGCCGCTAGTATAGCCGCGCGGAAAGGTAGCCTGATGGCAGGCTGCGCAAGGCTATAGGAGGCGCAGCATGGAGGCGATCGGACGCGACCTGCGGGAGATGCAACGGGTCCCTCTTGCGCCCTCTCACGTCGAGACGCTGCGGCGCGCCGGCGGCATCGTCCACTACGAACCTGGTGACTTTCTGGCGCGCCCCGGGCAGCCGGTGGACCGCTTCACCTATGTAGAGGAAGGGGAAATCGAGGTGGTGAACGCCTTCACCGGTGAGCGCCTCGTGCCTTCAACAATCGGGCCGACCCAGTTCATGGCGGAGATCTCGCTTCTCAGTGGCGGCAACTGGACGATGCCGATGCGCGCCACGATCAAGACGCGTGTGATCGAAGTCCCTCGCATCGAAATGCTCCGGCTGATGTCGGAGATCCCGGAGATGTCGGACATCGTCATAACGGTGCTGGCCGCGCGCCGTCGCCGCCATTTGGAGGGGCGGGAGAGCTCGCTAGTGTTGATCGGCGAGGACGTCGATCGCGAGGTCCGGCGGGTGGCCGAATTCGCAAGCCGGAATAAGATCCCGCACACCTCGCTGGCGCTCGGAAGCCCGGAGGCCGAGGCCACGGCCGGGAGCGCCGCCATCGTTCCCGTGCGACCGGCAGTGATCTTCGGGCGCGACATTGTCGTCGATCCGCCGTCGCCCGAAAGGGTTGCCGGGCTGCTCGGTCTCAGCCGGGATTTCTCGGAGGATCAGGATTTCGATCTCCTGATCGTTGGAGGCGGGCCGGCCGGTGTCGCCGCCGGCGTCTACGCCGGCGCCGAAGGGCTGCGGGCGCTGGTGGTGGAGGACGTAGCGATCGGCGGCCAGGCGGGCACGTCCAGCCGGATCGAAAATTACATGGGCTTTCCGACAGGCATTTCGGGTGCCGATCTGGTCTGGCGGGGCGAGGTCCAGGCCATGAAGTTCGGGACGCAGTTCGCAACGCCGCGGCGCGTGGTGCGGCTGGAGACGCTCGAGGACGGCCAGTTCTGCGGCACCTTCGAGAATGGCCAGCGCGTCCGCTCGCGTGCGGTCGTGGTGGCAACGGGCGTGCAGTACCGGCGCCTTTCGATCCACAGGCTTGCTGAGTTCGAAGGGGCAGGGGTCTATTACGCCGCGACCGAGAACGAGGCGCGCTATTGTCGGGGCGCCGAGACCATTGTCATCGGCGGGGGCAACTCGGCGGGGCAGGCCGCGATGTTTCTCTGCCGGGCCGCGACCCACGTGCGCTTGCTCGTGCGGGGATCGTCACTGGCCGCCTCGATGTCGAACTACCTGTCCAGCCGCCTGGAGGCGGACCCCGCCATCACGATCGAATACGGGGCCGAAGTCACTGCCCTGCACGGTGACGATAAACTTCATGCGGTGACCGTCCGCCACGTGCGTAACGGGACAGAGCGTTCCATCACGGCTTGCGCAGTGTTCGTGATGGTCGGGGCCGCGCCGAATACCCATTGGCTCTCAGGGCTCGTCGACCTTGATGACAAAGGTTTCATACGGACCGGCGATGCAACTGGTGGCGACTCGCCCTACGCAACATCCCGACCCGGTATTTTCGCGGTTGGCGATGTGCGGTCAGGGTCGATCAAACGCGTCGCCTCAGCCGTTGGAGAGGGCTCGGTCGTCATCTCAAAGGTCTGGGAGTTCCTGAACCGGTAACCCACGGAGGCTCTCGGACCCGGTTTATCCCGAAGACCCTGCGGGGCCAGTTCGAGCAGGTAACGTGGCCCTCCGCAAGCCGGGAGACGCCGGCACAGGCCGACGCTCGGAATGTCCGTATCGACGTCAGGGCCCGTATGCGCAGCATGTGGCGCTGAAAGGCCGCGTGACGCACCGAAGCCGATCCGTTTGATGCGAGCGCTCAGCAAGCGGCTCAGGCCGCCTGCACCACAGCGTCCTTCCCGCCGAGCTCCTTCTCCACGACGCTGACCCAGTAGCGGACCCCGAGCGGGATGATCTCGTCGTTGAAATTATAGAGCGGCGTATGGAGGTTATGGAACTTGCCGTCCGCGCTGATGCCATTGCCGATCATCATGTGCACGCCGGGCCGCCGCTCCAGGAAGAAGGCAAGGTCCTCGCCTGCCGTGATGGGCGTGGTGTTGCCGTCCACCGCAGCTTCCCCTACCACCGCCTGCGCCGCGGCAATGGCCTGGGCCACCGCTTCGGGATGGTTGATGAGCGGGGGATAGCGGCGGTCATAGTCATAGACGGCTGTGCAGCCGGAGGCGGCCGCATGGGCGTTGGCCACCTCGCCGATGCGCCGTTCCAGTAGGTCTCGGATAGCCGGCAGGTAGCTGCGGGCGGTCCCCTCCACGCGGATTTCCGAAGGGATGATGTTGTAGGCGCCGGGCAGGCCGGCGGAGATGTGGCCGATGCTGATGACGGCGGTCTCCAGCGCGGGCACGTTGCGGCCGATGATGGCCTGCAGCGCCAGCGTGAAGTGCGCGAGGGGAATGGTCGGGTCGGTGGCGAAATGCGCGCCGGACCCGCCGTGTCCGCCCGTGCCCTTGAAGGTCACCACCCAGCTGTCCGCGGCGGCCAGCATGGGGCCGACCCGGGTGGCGAACCGGCCCACCGGGATGCCCGGCTTGTTGTGGAGGCCGTAGATGGCGTCGAAGGGAAAACGCTCCAGCACCTTCTCCTCGATCATGCGCCGCGCGCCGCCGAGGCCCTCTTCCGCCGGCTGGAAGATGAAATGTACGGTGCCGCCGAAGTCGGGGTGCCGCGAGAGATAGCGCGCCGCGCCGAGCAGCATGGCGGTGTGGCCGTCATGGCCGCACGCATGCATCTTGCCGGGGATGGAGGAGGCATAGGGAGCGCCGGTCTTCTCGGCGATGTTCAGCGCGTCCATGTCGGCGCGCAGCGCTATGGCGCGCTGGCCCGGTCGCGATCCCTTCAGGGTTGCGATCACGCCGGTCTCGGCGATGCCGTCCGTCACCTCCAGGCCATAGCTGCGCAGGGTCTTCGCCACGAGTGCGCTGGTGCGCACCTCCTCGAAGCCGGTCTCGGGATGGCCATGGATGTCGCGCCGGATGGCGACGAGCTCCGGCACGAACGTGTCGATTTCAGCGAGGACCGGATCGGTCATGGGGCCGCTCCTATTTGGTTTTTGTGCTCACGCAGCAGCAGGATGGAGATCAGAGTTACCACGTTCGCGGCGATGAGATACCAGGACGGCGCCATTGGATCGCCGGTGACGCGGATGAGCCAGGTGATGATGGACTGGGCGCTGCCGCCGAAAATGGTGACGCCGAGCGCGTAAGCGAGCGCCACGCCGGAACTGCGTATCGCGGCGGGAAAGCCTTCGGCGAGCTTCACCAGAACCACGGCGCTGCCCATGGCCCTGAGCGTGGTGAGCACCGCCACCATGGACACGAGCGCCCACATGGTGCCGAACTTGGTGATGATGAGGAAGGCGGGATAGATCGCCAGGATCAGCGCCACCAGCGGGGCGATCATCAGGAGGCGGCGGCCGTACCGGTCGGAGAGGATGCCGCCGGCGACTGCAGCGAAGAGGCCGAAAATGCCGGCTGTCAGCGTCGCCAGCATTCCGGTGGACGTCGGCAGGTGCAGCGCGGTCACCGCATAGGTCGTCATGTAGTTGCTGACGATATAGACGGAGATGGTGCCGCCGGTAATCATTCCCGTGCAGATCAGCACGTCGTACCAATGGTCCCGAAACAGGTTCCTGATGACCGCGAGCGAAGTGGTGTGGGCGGCGCTCAGATCCATGGTCTCGTCCACCTGGGAGCGGATATAGAGCCCGACCGGTGCGATCAGGAGGCCGACGAGGAAGGCGAGCCTCCAGCCCCAGGAATTCAGCGCCTCGGGCGTTAGCGAAACTGAGAGAATGTAGCCGATCAATCCCGCAACGAAGATGGCAAGGCCCTGGCTCGCGCTCTGCCAGCTTGCGAAATAGCCGCGCTGTTTGGGCGGCGCCATCTCCAGCAGGAAGGTGGTCGCGGCCCCCAGTTCGCCGCCCGCCGAAAAGCCCTGCAACAGACGCGCTGCGACGACGATGAATGGCGCCGCGATGCCGATGGCCTCATAGGTGGGAGTAATGGCAAGCATGCCTGTCCCGAGCGCCATCATGAGGATAGTGAGCGTGAGGGCCGCCTTCCGCCCGGCGCGGTCCGCGTATGCGCCGAGCACGATGGCGCCGAGGGGGCGCATGATGAAGCCGATGCCAAAGACCGACACGGACAACAGCAATTGCCCAAACTCGGATTGCAACGGGAAGAACAGGCGACCGATGATCACCGCATAGATGGCATAGACCGTGAAATCGTAAATTTCGAGCGCGTTGCCGATGATGGCTGCCACCAGGGCCTTCTTGGTGGTTCGCCTTTCGGCTGGCGTCGCGTTTTGGGCAATAGGGGATTCAGAAAGTGTTTCGACCATACTAATTGTTATCCCGGCGCGGGCGAGCAGATGCACCGTTACGTCATGGAGGCGGGCAATTACTTCTCAATATTCAACGTATCGTCGATTATTAGCCGCGTCCATGGTGACGCGGGGGGATGTCTCCCTCATTTATGGTGGTTGTTCAGATTGAAGCACCCAACCATCCCGGACGCGAATTCTGAGAGCATATCAACCGTCTAGGGTCGTTTTCGGACCCATTACGTGGGCTTAAAAACAATTAGCGACGCGACGGGGGGTCGATGTAAGTCAACGCTTGCGTTGTCGATTTCAATCGGCACAAGCTCTTACATCCCGTACGGAGGAGGATCGCGATGGACGAACAGCCCAAGAATTCAGATGCACCGAACTTTATTGAACTGTCCGCCGATATCGTCTCCACATTTGTTACCAACAACTCAGTGGCTCAGGCTGATCTCGCGGGACTCATCGGAAGTGTCTACGCTGCGCTCATTGGCATAGCTAAGAGCCAGACCGGACAAGAGGCGCCGACCGTTCCGCTTCAGCCGGCTGTTCCGATCAGGAAGTCGGTGACACCGGACTTCATCGTCTGCCTGGAAGACGGAAAGAAATTCAAGTCGCTGAAGAGGCATCTTCGGACGACCTACGATCTGACGCCGGAGCAATATCGAGCCAAATGGGGCTTGCCGGCGGACTATCCCATGGTGGCGCCAAGCTACGCAGCGGCTCGTTCCGAGCTGGCGAAGCAGATGGGCCTAGGTCAGCAGCGGAAGAAAGCGGTTGCCGCGAAAAAGACAGCCCCGAAACGCACCAAGGCATCTTGAGGAAGTGAGGGGGACGCAGTGCATCGCCTGCGCCTCTTCGCTACCGGTCGACGATGTGATCTAGAGCAGCGAGAGCTGGGTCTCGCTTGTGCGAGACCCAGCTCGCTCTTCGAGAGACGACAGCGTCACCCCGATCAGCCGAATGCCTTTCTCCGTCGGGAAGAGCGGCTCCAGTAGGCTTGCGGCCAAATTCTCGATCTCCGCTGCCGTTGAGATCGCAGCGCCGGCGGTGCGGCTGCGCGTGATCTGCTGGAAGTTGGCATATTTCACTTTCAGCGTGACCGTCCGGCCGCTCAAGCCACGCCCCTCGCAGTGGCGCCAGACCTTAGCGACGAGTGCGGCCATCTCCTGGCGGACAATCTCGAAATCGAAGATGTCAGCCGCGAATGTGTCCTCGGCGCCAATGGACTTGCGGGGGCGGTTTGGCTCCACAGGCCGCTCGTCGATGCCGCGCGAGATGCTGAAGTACCAGTGGCCGGATTTGCCGAAGTGCCGCTGCAAGAATTCGAGCGACTGCGCCTTCAGGTCCGCGCCAGTGGCAATTCCGAGCCCCTCCATTTTCGCGGCGGTCGCCGGTCCGATCCCATGGAATTTCTTCACAGGCAGAGTCTCGACGAAGCTTGGCCCCATGCGTGGCGTGATGACGGCCTGACCATTGGGCTTGTTCAGGTCGCTCGCCATCTTTGCGAGGAACTTGCAATAGGAGATGCCCGCCGAGGCGTTCAGCCCAGTCACCTCCTTGATCTTCGCCCGGATCACTTCTGCGACCGTCGTGGCGGCTGGGAGGCCCTGGTGGTTTACCGTGACGTCCAGATAGGCCTCATCAAGGGAGAGTGGCTCGATCAGGTCTGTGTGCTCGGCGAAGATCTCGCGGATCTGGGCAGAGGCCGCCCGGTAAACTTCAAACCGAGGTGCGACGAAAATCAGCTCGGGGCATTTCCGCTTTGCCGTCACCGACGGCATGGCCGAATGCACGCCATAGACGCGTGCCTCATAGCTCGCAGCGGCAACGACTCCACGCGAGGCGGAGCCTCCAACGGCGACCGGCTTTCCCCGCAAGTCCGGATTGTCCCGTTGCTCGACGGACGCGTAGAAAGCATCCATGTCCACATGGATGATCTTCCTGTGTGGTCCGGCTGTCCCAGGTGAATCTAAGGGGACGATCATCGCGGACTGCGCCGTTGGGCTCTCGGATGGTGGGACCATTGAGCATACTAGAGAGCAGGTGATTCGGGACGATCTGCCTCAACCGATCTGCTCGACCTTTAGCGTTCCCGGCTCCAGCGGCCGTAGGAGCGATCGCGCCGGAACGCCCGAATCCGGCCAGTCGCTCCACACCGCGCGATCCAGAATGACGACCTGCCGGTCATGGGAGGGCGTGATGTCGCGACCGGGTGGCATCGTCGCCGCGAGCAGGTTGCTCTACTCGGGTGTCACGCGAACTGGGTGGACACATGGGAGCAAAGGGGCGTGATCTTAAACCCTTCGCTCCGCGCGTCTGCGATCACGGAGTTGACCAACTTGGCTGCGATCCCGCGACCCTCAAATGCACGAGGAACGTAGGTATGGTCGATGACCATCGTGCGCTTGCCTGACCAGCAATAGTTCAGCTCAGCCTCAGCCTGGGGGCGAGGCGGATAAAGTAGCGCCTGCGTCCGGCGCTTTGGTGGCGGGTCACGTCACCAAACAGGTCGTCCATCGCCGGAGAACATTGAAATCGCGTCCGAGTTCCGGCCCGACCGGCTCCAGGCCACATGAGACGCAGCAGTGGGGTGAGGCGATGGGTCCGCCGTCGCGCTCACACCGAAGGGGTCAGCCCGGCAGGCTCACCCCAGTCATCGCCTCGCTGACGGCCCATAGCCGCCCGGCCGAGGCGGTGTCGATCGCGTACGGCGCGACCTTGGAGGTGCGCCGGTCGCGTCCCTCTAGAGACATGACGACTTCTCCCTCCTGGAGTGGCGCGATGTCAGAATTGGCGCAAAACACCCCGCCCTTGCCATCGAGCTGCGGGCTGACCGCGCACCAGATATGGGTTGCGGCACCCTGGGAGATCGACTTCATGTCGCGCTCGGGATCGATCACGGGTTCGCCGCTCGCGTCGACATTGCCCATCTCCTTCAGCCGTGCGAGCGAGATGTGCTTCGCGAGCCCGGTGATGATGCCGCCGGGATGGAGCGAGAAACCGCGGATGCCGAGATCTCGTCCCCGTCGGTCCAACTCCACCGCAAAGAGCACGTTAGCGGTCTTCGACTGGCCGTAGGCGCTCCAGGGATCATAGGGACGGCGTGCGTAATTGATGTCGTCCCAGACGATGTCGGAGAAGCGGTGACCCATGGAGGAGACCGAGACCACCCGCGCGCCGCCGGCCCGCGCGAGCGCGGGCCACAGCCGCAATGTGAGCTGGAAATGGCCGAGATGGTTGGTGGAGAATTGCAGCTCGTTGCCGCGCGCATCGTGCGCCAGCTCGGGCAACGCCATGATGCCGGCGCTGTTGATCAGCATGTGCAGGGCGAGCCCCGATTGAACGATGCTGTGCGCGAAGACCTCGATGGAGGTGGGGTCGGTGAGGTCCATTGCCCGGACTTCGATCGCGCCGCCGACTTCGGCGATGGCGTGGCGCGCACGCTCCGCATCCCGGGCCGGCACAATGACGCGGGCGCCGGCAGAGGCGAGTGTGCGGGCAGCCTCCAGGCCGAGGCCGGCATAGCCTCCCGTGACGATAGCGAGACGACCGGTGAGATCGATGCCGCGGATGATGTCGAGCGAAGTGCTGTGAGCGGAAAAGCCGGAGCCGAGCGGCACTTGGGGGGTCGTCATTTCAATGCCTCCATTGGATGGCTTGGATATGATCGCGCAGCCTTGTACTTTGAATGCGCAGAAATCCTCCATTCTTTCGCCAGCGTTCAAAATGCCCCGCGATCCCCTGTCCCAGATCCTCGAACTCATCGACGCCCGCGCGATCTATGCCGGTGGTTTCATCGGTGGCGGCCGGTGGGCCATCCGCTTTCCGCCGCCGCGCAAGATCAAGTTCTTTGCCATCGGCCGCGGTAGCTGCTTCTTCGCCCTCGACGGGGTCGAGCAGCCCTTTCGGCTCGTCCCTGGCGACATCTTCCTGCTGACGCGCGATGCTGGTTTCACGGTGGCGAGTGACCTCTCGGCGCCTGCCCGCCTCTCGTCTGAGGTGTTCGCGGGAGCCGGTGCCTCGATCATCCCAGTGGGAGAGGGCGACGACTTCCTGTTCCTCGGCGGCCATCTCGATACTGACCACGCTGGTGGGCGCCTGATGGTGGAAAGCCTGCCGGATTTCGTTCATCTCTCGGGTGCGGAGAGCGACGCGGATCGGCTGGGCGCGCTGATCCGCGAGTTGGTCGCGGAAGCCGCCGACAACGCACCGGGCGCGCAGATGGCGTGCTCCAGCCTCGCTCATCTCTTGATGATCCAAATCCTGCGGCGGCATCTGTCAGACGGCGCGGCGATGGAGACCGGTTGGCTGCGCGCGGCCTGTGATCCCAGGCTCGTTCCCGCCCTCCAACTTATGCACGCCGACCCTGCGCGGCGCTGGCAACTCGCCGATCTCGCGCGGGCGGCCGCTATGTCCCGCACGGCGTTTGCCACCCATTTCAAGTCGGTGGCCGGCATACCACCGCTCACCTACCTCACCGAATGGCGCATGCGCCAGGCCGACCGTGCCTTACGCCGGCAAGGCAGCTCGGTGGCGGAGGTGGCGAACACGGTGGGCTACGGTTCGGAGGCCGCGTTCAGTACGGCCTTCAAGCGTGTCATGGGGCGCTCACCCCGGCGCGGTGTGCAGATATGATGCCGGCGTGATGAGGATATCGCCGGCCCTCTCATTTCGTCATGGCTAGACTGGATTAGGCGATCAACGCCCACGGCCAGACGCGATGTTGCTCCAGTTGGCGCATACGGAGCGGGACAGCCCCTGTCGTTCCATCACGCCGCGCCGGATGACAAGGCGTGTCGCCGAAAAGGTCTCGATCAAGGTGGGTCCACGGAACAGCGGGGAATGTCGCGCGGCCAGTCACTATTCGTGGTCCGAGCCAATGGCTCCTCAGCGCCCAGGGTCATGACATCCGCGATGAGCTTTTGAAAATTAACGATCTTCACCGTCCCGCGCGCCCCGGACGTTCGGTGTAACAAATCTGGCGTAACCGACGAACTAGGTGCGTGAGAGACACCATATCGTGTTGTGGCACGGCGCAGAGGACGTCGGAAGGAGGAGGCTCTTTGTTTCAGGCGAGCGGCTTTCGCTTGAGCGTCTATCGCGTCGGCACGCAGCCGCAGTGGGCGCGCGTGCCGTCATTTTGTGCTCATGCCGTGGACAATCCGCGGTGACGAGGGCGAAGTCGGAAACCATCATCGATCTCCTCGTTGCCGATCTCATTCCGATCCGGCCAGGATCACCCGCGCGCTACATCGGGGCTGGATTGATATTGGGCATGCTCGTGTCATCGGCCGTGGTCCTGCTTGCATGGGGCCCCAGGTCAGACTGGAACGAGGCTCTTTTCCGTATCTCTTTCTGGATGAAGGCAGCCTTCACGGCCACGCTTAGCCTTTCTGGATATGCAGCCTTGCTGAAGCTCGCGCGGCCGGAATGCACCGCGCCATTGGCGGCACGCGCCATTGGAACGACGATCCTTGTCATGGGCATCACAGCCGGGCTGCAACTGGCTTTGGCTCAGCCGGGCGCGCGCCTTCCCCTCGTTTTCGGCGCGACGTCGGGGATATGCAGCTGGCTGATCATGGCACTTTCGGCGCCGATCCTGTGTGGGACCCTATTGGCCCTGCGATTCACAGCGCCCACGCGGCTCCGCCTGACGGGAGCGTCGGCCGGGCTGACCGCGGGAGCGCTTTCCGCCGCGGTCTATGCGATCGCCTGCGATGAATCCGGCATGCCGTTCGTGTTTCTCTGGTATGGGCTCGCAATCACCGCCGTGTCGCTCTTCGGCGCGGTGATCGGGCCGCGGCTGTTGCGATGGTGAACGCCGCCGCTACCAGCGCAGCAGGCGTGAGCCGGCGACATAACCTACACCGGTCACGAGCGCGGTGGCGATGGAATACCAGGTCGCCACGAAAAGCGGGCTGTCGTCGGGGCAGTGGATGGCATAGAGTGTCGCCGCCATCCCGCTTGCCGCAAGGCCCGCGATGGCACCGGCAAGCCCCGGACGCGCTGGTGCACCCCCACGCAGCGCGAACAGCAGGAAAGCCAAGGGCGCGACAGCCAGCGTCGGGATGACGACAAGGCAGAAGACGGCGTTCTGGCCGACGAGGCGCACGCCCCACAGGCTCTCCGGCGTCACGAACAGCTCCGCCGCGACCGCTATCCCCAGTGCAATGGTAAGGGCGGCAAAGGCGATGCCCCATGGGGCAAGGCGCGCCTCCGGCCGGCCGACCTGCGAGACTGCGGCGGCGGAAATGCAGAACAAAGCAAAGACTAGAAGAACCTTGAACAGGAAGCGGACCGTCTGCCCGGCGGACAGGACATCCGGCCGGATACCAACGCGCGCCGCGAACAGGCCGGTCGCCACCGCCATTCCCAAAAGGAAGGCCAACAGGAGGCGCCCCAAGAGCTTGTCGCGGACGGGGGCATCCTGGGCGAGCAGTCCGATGAGTTCGTCCGTCTTCACGTCTGTCCTCGATAAGCTGCGGCCAGCGCCCGCAGTGCCCGGTGAAGGGCGACCCGAACGGCGCCCTCGGTCATGTTGAGGCGGCCCGCAGTCTCACGAACGCTGGATCCGTCCCTCGAGATAGAGCGCACGATGTCCTGTTGCACCCCCTTCAGCCGGTCGATCATGCGATCGATGTCGTAAGCCTGTAAACCATCGTCATCTTCGGGCGCCGCGAGCGCCTCGACGACATCCTCAATGGGGACGGTCGGGCGGCGCCCCTTCTGGCGCAGCACATCCACCAGCTTGTTGCGCACGATGGCGGAGAGCCAGGGACCGACCGGGCGGGATGTATCCCACGTCCCGCGCTTCAGATGCACGGCAAGAAGCACTTCCTGCACGATGTCCTCGATATCGTCCTGGCTTCCGCCGAAAGCCCGGGAATGGCGATGGGCCATCGCCCGCAGGTGCGGCGTAACCGCATCCAGGAACCGGCGATAGGCGGTCGCATCGCCGGCCATGGCCGATCTCAGCCAGCCGGACCACTGCGCTTCACGCTCCGAGAGGCTCATGACCGTCCACTCGGCATGCTGCCTGAAGCGCGCGACAATCCTGCCGAAGCGGGCAACGGATGCCGCGCCAAATCCGGCAGGTTCTTAGAGAACACGCGCATGCCGCGGCACCATCCGCCTACAAATGCCATTCGACAGGTCGGGCCTTTTGCTCCCAGAACGAATGATTGCCGGAGTTTTAGAATGATTGCTCGCTAATGCAAGGTTGCCCACGGCGGCGCATCCTCCAACACCACATCTGGAGCGCGCATTTGTCGGGTGGGCGTCATTCAGGCGGATTTTCCGTGCGCCCCCAATGACCAGCCACGCTCAGACAAATGATGTTTCGCCGCATAGGAGAGCGGCTTGTCCTCAAGCTCGGATTGCAGCGTGTCGTTCCAGCGGTTGAGGAATCCAAAGAGCGAGATCACCGAGACAATCTCGACAATCTCCTCGCTGGAATAGAAAGTCTTCAAGGCCTCGAAGTCCGCATCCTCGACGGCGTTGGGAACCATCGCCGCGCCCATCGCGACGCGGAGTGCGGCACGCTCGGCTTCGGAAAAAAGCGGGCTGCTCTCGAACTCCCATACGGCGTCGATCTTCTCCTTCTGGTCGACGGCAACCGGGAGCCCATCCGCATTGGCGACCGCATGGAGCATGCAGTAGTTGCAGCCCGCCGCCCGGCTGGCCACATGGGCCACCATCCATTTCAGCACCGTTGGCACCTTGCGATCCACGCGCAGCACTGCATAGGCGAGATTGCTGAAGGCGCGGACGATATCAGGCACATGGGCCATCATGAGCCAGGCGTTCGGCACCGTGCCGCCCTGCTGCTCCACGCGGGAGAAGAGAGGCTCCAGTTCGCTAAGCTCGCTACGCGGAATCATTGGCAGCCGAGACATTCCCGTCCTCATGAAGGTCTGGATTGGATTGATCCTAGTTTTGGATCATTCAATCTAAAATGCGGTCCCCTGTCGAGGCCATTTCCCGGTGCCGATGGCCACACTATCGGCCCCGCGCCCCGGGGCGCATCGCCGCGTATCTCCTCGGCAAGCAGCAGCGCGAAAAATCTCGCTGGCCCTGTAACAGGCCCGCCCGCCCCTCCGTATTCCCGTCGTGTCCAGCGTGGGCACCAGCGACCAGATACGGAGAGACAGATGTCCGTGAAGACTGTTGTGACCTCAGCCGTCCTTGCCAGCGCGATGGCCGCCGCCCTCGCCTCCATGGCGGGCGCCGCCCCCCTCACAAAGGCAGAGGCCGACGCGGCCATCGCCGCCAAGAAGGAGAAGTGCTTCGGCGTGGCGCTGAAGGGACAGAACGACTGTGCCGCCGGCCCCGGCACCACCTGCCAGGGCACCTCGACCGTCGATTTCCAGGGCAATGCCTGGAAGTTCGTGCAGGGCGGCACCTGCACCTCCATCACCTTGCCGAACGGCCAGCACGGCTCCCTGAAGGCAATCTGAGCGCCCAGCTCCCGATCAACCGATCGCCGGAAGGCGGAGGCATGCCATGAACGCAAAAGCCGAATTCCACGTCGCGTCCGCGGCACAGGCCCTCCGTCTCCCGGCGCATTCGGTCGCGGGTGAGGCCGGCACCAGCTTCAAGCACGAACACCTCGCGGCGATCTTCGCCGACGGAAAGCCGAAAGGTTTCTTCGAGGTCCATGCGGAGAACTATATGGGCGCGGGCGGTCCGCCCCATCGCGCGCTGGAGGCCATCCGCCGCGACAACCCGGTCTCGCTGCACGGCGTGTGCATGTCGATCGGCGGCCCCCAGCCCCTGGACAGGGCGCACCTCGCCCGGTTCAAGGCCCTCGTGGATCGCTACGAGCCAGCCCTGGTCTCCGAGCACCTCGCCTGGTCCACCCACGAGACCACCTTCTTCAACGACCTGCTGCCATTGCCCTACACGCAGGCGACGCTGGACCGGGTCTGCGATCATATCGACGAGGTGCAGGAGGTGATTGGGCGGCCGATTCTTCTCGAGAACCCCTCCACCTACGTCACCTTCCGGCACTCGACCATGGGCGAGACCGCCTTCATCCGCGCCATCGCCCGGCGCACCGGATGCGGGCTGCTGCTCGACGTGAACAATGTCTTTGTGTCCGCCACCAATCACGGCTTCTCCGCGCTCGATTACCTTGCGGATTTCCCGCTCGCCGGCGTCGGCGAGATCCATCTTGCCGGGCATGCCGCGCAGGCCGACGACGAGGGAGAGCTTCTCCTCATCGACAGCCATGACGGGCCCGTCGCAGACGCGGTGTGGACGCTGTTCGAGATCGTCATCGGGCGGCGTGGGCCGGTGCCGACCCTCATCGAGTGGGACAGCAACATTCCCGAATGGCCCGTCCTGAAAGCGGAGGCCGCGGCCGCGAAGGCGATCCTCGACCGCCACGCCCGACGCCTCGCGGGAGATGAGAGCCATGCAGCCTGATCCTCTGCCCAGCAGCTATGCCGCCGCTTTCTCGCCGGGGCTAATCGACCCTGGACGCGGGACGCCCGACATCGTTGCGGGACCGAACGGCAAGGCCGCCGTGAAGCGCTACAACGTCTACCGCAACAACGTCACGGTGAGCCTGATCGACGCGCTTGCCGCGATCTATCCGGCGGTGCAGCGCATTACAGGCGTGGATTTCTTCCGGGCGATGGCCCGCTTCCATGTCCGCGAGACCCCACCGGTATCGCCGCTGCTGTTCGAATATGGCCGGGACTTTCCGGCCTTCATCGAAACCTACGAGCACGCCCGGACCATGCCCTGGCTCGCGGACACGGCCCGCATTGAGCGGGCGTGGCTCGATGCCTATCATGCTGCCGATGCCGAGCCGCTTGGCGCCAGCACCCTTGCTGTTGTGCCACCCGACCGGTTCGCGCATGTCACCTTCACGCCGCACCCGGCGACCCGCATCGTCCGCTCGCCCTTCGCCGCCATGACCATCTTCGCCGCCAATCGCGGCGACGGGCCCATCGACACCATCGATGCCGGCACACCGGAAGACGCGCTGATCACCCGCCCCGCCCACGAGGTGACGGTGCACCGCCTGCCGCCGGGCGGAGCGGCGTTCCTCGGCGCGCTCACGTCAGGGCGGCCGCTTGGAGAGGCGGCGGCGGCGGCGATGGAGGAGGCGCCCGGCTTCGACCTCGGTGCCGGGATCGCGGACATGCTCGCAGCCGGCGTCTTCACAGCCCTCGATCTGGAGGAGATGACATGAAGACGATCGAACATCAGATGGCCGCCGGACCGGTGGCCGGCAGGCTCGGCGTCCTGGTAGACCGGGCGGATCGCCTCGTCCGCTGGATCGCGCAGCCTTCCCTCGTCCAGCTCGCGCTGCGGATCGCCCTGGCGGTGCCGTTCTGGCGCTCCGGCATCCTCAAATGGGACAGCTTCCTCCAGCTCAGCGACACCGCGGTCACGCTCTTCACCGACGAGTTCATGCTGCACCTGCCGGGCGGGCCCTATCCGTTCCCCGCCCCCATGCTCACGGCCTTTCTCGCGGCCTGCGGAGAAGTCGGCCTGTCCGCTCTCCTGGTGATGGGGCTCGGCACCCGCTTCGCCGCGCTCGGCCTCTTGTTCATGACCGCCATTGTCGAGCTGACCGTGCCGGACGGCTGGCCCGTCCACCTCACATGGGCGGCCATGGCGCTCGCAATCATGGCAGGAGGGCCTGGCCGCATCTCGCTCGATGCCGTGATCGGCACGCTCCGGCGGCCTGCCTGAGCCGCCTTTTGAACCCGCGCGCGTGATCCAATAGGGGAGAGTTTCGTGACGTTCGGCCGCCTGAAAGTCCTTCACAAGCTTCTCCTCGTGATCATCTTCTTCTCGTGCGTTATGGGCGGCTTCGTCTGGGACGCCACGAGCCGCATGGCGGCGCTTGCGGAGGCCTATGGGGGCTTTGCAGCGCGGGAGGCCCAGGCCGTCGCGGGCACGCGCCTGATGAGCCGCTATATCTTCGTGCTCGACTATGCCGTCCTGCGCATGATCGCAGAGAACAACGAAGACGCCCGCGATCTGGCCGATGCCCAGTTCGACGACATCCTGCCCCAGGTGCAGGACCTCGGCCGTGTGCTGGCAGAGCAGGCGCCGGCCTTCGCGGACCGCATCTCGCAGGTCGTCGGGCAGGTGGAGCGCTTCACCACCGATGTCGCCGCCGTCCGCCAGCTTGCCATCGCGGGCGACCGGGACCGGGCGCTCGCGATCATGCACGGCGAGATCGATCCCGGCTTCGACCGGATGGTGGCGGCGTCTGAGAAGCTCGGCGCCGACATTCAGGCCTTTATGGAGGAGCGCTCGGCCACCCTCGCCATGGAGACCGGGCAGGCCCGTCTGGGTCTTGCCCTCGCCAGCCTGTTCGGCATCGCCGCAGGTATCCTGGCCGTGGCAGGCGTCAGCGTCTTCGGCATCAGCCGCCCCCTCGGACGGCTCGTGGACCGCTTGCAAAAGATGGCTGACGGCGATGTGGATGCGGAGATCCGAGAGGCCGCCCGGGGAGACGAGATCGGTGCGGTCGGCCGGGCCGTCGAGGGAATCAAGGCGATGGTCGCCGCGAAGGCCGCTTCCGAAGCCCAAGCGCTGCAGGCGGCCGATGCGGCAGCGGCATCCGAACGCCGTCGCGCCATGGTCGAGCTTGCGGATTATTTCGAGCGCACGGTCGGGGGCATCATCGGCAATGTCACCACCGCGGCGAACGAGCTGCAGGGCACGGCCCAGGCCATGACCGCCATCGCGAGTCGTGCTGCCGGGCAATCAAGCACAGTCGCGGCTGCGGCTGCGGCCGCCGCTTCGAACGTCAACACCGTCGCCGCCGCCGCGGAGGAGCTCGGGTCGTCGGCCTTGGAGATCGGACGGCACGCCAGCGGCTCCGCCACACTCGCGCGCACCGCGGCGGACGAGGCGACCGGCACGGCGGCCTCGGTGCGGGAACTGGGCGGCGTGGTCACGCAGATCAACGACATCGCGGCGATGATCGAGACCATCGCCGGGCAGACCCATCTCCTGGCCCTCAATGCCACCATCGAGGCGGCCCATGCGGGCGAGGCGGGCCGCGGCTTCGCCGTTGTGGCCAGTGAGGTGAAGGACCTCGCCCACCGCACGGCGGGCGCGACGAAGACCATCAGGGAACTGGTCGAGCGCATCCAGGGATCGAGCGGCGAGGCCGTCTCGGCCATCGACGTCATCGCGACGCGTATCCGCGACATCAGCAGCTTCGCCGCCATCATCGCCGGCGCGGTGGAGCAGCAGACCGCCGCCACCCAGGAGATCGTCGCCAACGTATCCCGCGCCGCTACGGGAACGAGCGAGGTCACCTCGAATATCGCCGGCGTCGCCGAGACGGCCGAGGTGGCTGGCACATCCGCCCGGCAGGTGCTTTTCTCGGCCTCTGCCCTCTCGGGTCAGTCCGCACATCTGAGTGTCGAGGTCGACCGCTTCCTCTCCATCGTGCGCGCGGCCTGAGCAAAAGGAATGCCCATGTCCGGTGTTGCGAGCATCTCTCAGCCGCCCTTGCTGGTGGCCTTCTCGGCCGGCGCCTCGGGGCCATGGCGGATCGACCGGATCACGCCGGTCGTCGGCGAAAGCCTGGCATTCGCCCCAAGACTCATGACGACGGAAACTCCGATAATCGACTCTGCCGCTCTCGCCTCGCAATCCCCCGGCGGCTGGACCTTGCGGGGAGCGACCAGCAACACCCGCTACACATCCCGATCCGAGACGAACGCGCTCGCGGCGCTCCAGCAGGGGCTGGGACGACGGGACGCGACCCGCGCAGCCCTGATCCCCGTGCGAAAGACGCCAGCGTGGTGGAACCTCGCCCAGGATGAGCGGCGCGCCATCCTGGAAGAACAATCGCACCATATCGAGATCGGCCTCGGCTATCTTCCCGCCATCGCGCGCCGCCTGCACCACAGCCGCGAGCTCGGCGAACCGTTCGATTTCCTGACGTGGTTCGAGTATGCGCCGCAGGATGCCAATGCATTCGAGGAACTGGTCGATCGCCTGCGGCTCTCGCCCGAATGGACCTTCGTCGACCGCGAAGTCGACATCCGCCTCAGCCGCCCGTAACCGGCCTGTGGGTCAATGACCCGCGTGGCGATGGACCACGCCATATCCCGGCCCGTCGATGCTCATGGCCAGCACGCGGCTGATGGCGGTGAGGTCACGGCCGGATTCTTCCGACCATGCGTTGAAGGCGGCCTGGATGACGGCGAGGTCGCGCTTGCCGCCCGGCGCCTTGTCGATGACGCCTTCACGGATCAGCGCGGCGACCACGTCCGGCGTCGCGATGAAGGCCGGTTTCCCGATCGCCCGGAGGAAACGGCCAGCGGCATCTCCGCCGAGATGGCTGGCCCGCTTCTTCAGGACATCCAGCAGGCCCACATAATCGCTGTCAGGCCAGTCCGCGAAGAAGCGCGCCGCGCTGCCGTGCTCGGTCTTCAGCGCCAGCAGGAACTGTCCATTCGCCTGGACCGCGCGGATCTTGGCGCCGTTGCGTACGATGCCCTTGTTCTGGAGCAACTCGTCGAAATGGCCCTCCGTCATGAAGGCGCAGGCATTTGGGTCGAAATTGCCGAACGCCTCCTCGAAGGCCGGCCATTTGTTATCGATAACCTTGGAGGAGAACCCCGCATAGAAGATCCGCCGCGTCATCTCGGCAAGGATGCGATCGTCCGGTATCGCGGCGATCTTCGCGGGTGTGCGCGGAGCCGTTTCGGCCAGGATTTTGTCCAGCTTGGCATTGCCGCCCTTGCGCTCCGCCGTGAGGGCGAAAATGTCCGCGAACGTTTTCATTGCCGGGCCTTCTTCTTTGCGCCTGTGGCTCCGAGCATCGCAAGGGCGGAGCTTGCAATGCCTTCGAGCAACGCGCCTTGTGGCCGGGCTCGGGCCAGCACGCGAATGCCTATCAGAACCGCGAGAAAATGCTGCGCGAGGGCCTGCGCGGTCAAAGCGCAACTGATGGTCCCATCGGCCTGTCCCGCCTCGATGCAACGGATGAAGAATCCTTCGATACGAACGAGCGCATCGGCAACGACCTGACGGAATTCCTCGTCATGCGGCGCCACTTCGAGCGCCGAGTTTACGAGCATGCACCCCTTCTGGTCGCCATCCGTCAGGGAGCGGGTCACGATCTCCCCGAAAAAGGCTTCGATGGCCTGGCGCGGCGGAGCCGCTTCGCACCGGCGGATGCGCTCGCCGATGCTGGTCTCAACATAGGTATCAAGCGCTGTCCTGAAGAGCGCGCGCTTATCACCGTAGGCATTGTAGAGGCTGGCAACGCTGATCCCGGTTCGGCCGACCAGATCCTTCATGGAGGTCGCCTCGTAGCCGCGATTCCAGAAGCACTGGATCGCGGCATCGAGCACGGCGTCCTCGTCAAACTCCCGCGGTCTCGCCATTCCTCTCCACCTGTCCATTGCATGCCCGGCGATGCTGTCACGGGCGCCGCCACACTGCATTCTAGAATGGCCGTACTACAACTCAATGTTATTCGGCCATGGCCCGCCATCGCGAAGGATGAGCCAGCCTTGGGTCTTCTCCGGAGAAGCACATGGTGGATTCCCCAGCTACATGCCGTCCAAGGTCTGGACGTGGGCAAAGCCCAGTGGCGGCACCTTCGCCAGCATCGACCGCCCGGTCGCAGGGCCGACGCACTAAAAGGAACTGCCTGTCGGGCGCCACCCGCTCCTGCTCTATTCGCCGGCCACGCCCAACGGCCAGAAGGTCACGATCATGCTGGAGGAGTTGCTCGCCCTCGGGCAACCGCTTCCCGCCGCGCGCCTTCGCCGCCCGAACCTCCGGTGTGACAGGGCTGGAGGCGTCCAACTTACGGAGCCATTGCGGCGCCTGCTGGCCGGCGATTGTCGTTGGCGCCGTGGATCGTGTTCGGCGCCGGAGACCACAGCCGCAAGGTGTCGGCTGCGGAGACAGGATGCTGGCGCGGCGATGCGCCTGCCCCCGGGAACTGAATCGCCTCTACCGCGCTCCAGGGGCGCTGCACGACCACCTGATGTCCCATGGCGGTCAGCAGGCGCACGGTGTCCGGCGACAATGCATAAGGCTCAGCGTAGATCACGTTTGGCAGCCATTGATGATGGATGCGTGGGGCATCCACCGCCTCTTGCACGGTCATGCCGTGGTCGATGACATTGATGATGGTCTGAACCACCGACGAGATGATGCGTGAGCCCCCAGGAGACCCTAGGACCAGGAAGGGCTTGCCGTCGTGCACCACGATAGTCGGGCTCATGGAAGACAAGGGCCGCTTGCCGGGCGCGATGGTGTTGCGTGCGCCTTGGATCAGGCCAAAAGCGTTGCCGCTGCCGACCTTGATGGTGAAATCGTCCATGGTGTCGTTCAGGAACACGCCGGTGCCCGGCGCCATTACCTTCGCGCCGAAATAGGCATTGAGCGAGGTCGTGACGGCGACCGTGTTCCCAGCCTCATCGGCGACCGAATAGTGCGTGGTCTCGGTGCCCTCGTGCGGCGTTGCGCCAAAATCGTCCTGCGTCGAGGCAGAGGCTCGTTGCGGATCGATGCGGGCGCGGATCGCCGCCGCGTAATCCTTGGACAGAAGCCGATCCAGGGGATTGGCTCCGAAGGCAGGATCCATCAGCGCGGAGTTGCGATCTATGAAGGCGTGGCGCATGGCTTCCGCCATTATATGGATGGTTTCCGCGGCACCAACACCGCTTGCTGAAAGCTCGTAGCCTTCGAGAATGTTCAGGATTTCGCAGATGGCGGTCCCGCCGGCGCTAGAGGGAGCAGCGGTCAGGATATCGTAGCCGCGGTAGGTGCAGGCGAGTGGTGGGCTGAGCCGAACCGCATAATCGTCAAAGTCCTTCTCGCGCAAAATGCCGCCGCCAACCGCGCTCGCTGCCGCGATGCGCCGGGGAAGGTCCCCTTCATAGAAGGCGGAAGGGCCGTGCACGGAAATGGTCGAAAGGGTCCGCGCGAGATCACTCTGGACCAGCCGCTCGCCGGCCTTCAGGGGCTCGCCGTTACGCAGGAAAATCGCAGAGAGAACCGGGTCCGCGCGGAAATCCGCGGCGCCCGTTCTGAGGATTGCCGCGTCGCCAGGAGAGAGGACAAAGCCGTCGCGTGCCAATGCAATGGCTGGCGCCATCACCTGCGCGCGCGGCATTGAGCCGAAACGCTCCAGCGCTGTATCGAGGCCAAGCACCGAGCCGGGCACAGCTACCGCCCGCCACCCCTTGAGGCTTGCCCCAGCGACGGGATTGCCGGTCCCGTCTAGATACATGCTGGGCCGGGCTTCCAGTGGCGCGGCCTCGCGGAAATCGATGAAAGCGGCGGCGCCGCTTGCTTGCCGCACCACCATGTACCCGCCTCCGCCGAGATTGCCGCAGCAGGGGTGGACCACCGCAAGCGCATAGCCCATGGCGACCGCCGCATCTACTGCATTGCCACCTTGGCGCAAGATGTCCGCACCGACCTTCGCCGCCAACGCCTGCTCGCTCACGACCATGCCACGCCGTCCCTCGACCGGAACAGGTGAGACGGCACCCGCCTGCGACGCGAAGGCGATCAGAAGGAGCGCCGCAAGCGCGAAATAGGAGATGAGAGTGGCATGCTTCATTAAAATGACCGCTGGAGAAGGCGCGGAGGCACGCGCAAGGTTAAGTTCCTCGGCCCGCCCCGTGGCTCTAGCTTATAATCGTTGCCGACTGTTCCGCTCTCCCCGTCCAAGTCGAAGCGAACTTCCGGCGGACGTCGCCGAAGCTCCGTCCGCGCGGCGGGGAGTGGGCATCGCCCGCGCCGAATAGACCGGCCTATTCCGTGACCTGCCGTGGCCCCTTTGCCTTGCCGTCGGCCACCACCACCGTCTTGATGTTCACGAATTCCTTGATGCCGTAGTGGGAGAGTTCGCGCCCGTAGCCGCTCTCCTTGATGCCGCCGAAGGGCATCTTGGGATCGGACACCACGGTGCCATTCACGAACACCGCGCCCGCTTCCATCGCTTCCGCGGCCAGCCGCTCGCCGCGGGCAAGGTCGCGGGTGAAGATGCCGCCGCCGAGGCCGAAGATGGAGCCATTGGCCACCTCCAGCGCTTCCGCCTCGTCCTTCACCACGATCACGGACGCCACCGGGCCGAACAGTTCCTCGTCATAGGCCGGCATGCCCGGCTTCAGATCGGTCAGCACGGTGGCGGGGTAGAAGGCGCCGGGGCCGTCCGGCACCTTGCCGCCGAGCAGGCATTTCGCGCCCTTGGCGATGCTGTCCTCGACCTGCTTGTGCAGATCGTCGCGCAGGTCGACGCGGGCGAGCGGGCCCACGTCGGTCTCCGCCAGCGTGGGATCGCCCACCTTGGCGTCGGCCATCTCCCTGACGAAGGCCGCTTCGAAGCGCTCGCGGACGCCGTCCACCACGATGAAGCGTTTGGCCGCGATGCAGCTCTGGCCGGAATTCACCAGCCGCCCGCCGGCACAGGCCGCCGCGGCAAAGTCGATGTCGGCATCTTCCAGGATGAGGTAGGCGTCGCTGCCGCCCAGCTCCAGCACCGACTTCTTCAGCACCTCGCCGGCTTTCCTCGCCACCGCGCGGCCAGCGGGGCCGCTGCCGGTGAGCGTGACGGCGCGCACCAGCGGGTTCTCGATGATGGCGTCGACTTCGCGGGAGCTGACCAGCAGCGTCTTGAAGAGATGTTCGGGAAAGCCCGCCTGGCGGAACACGTCCTCGATGGCGAGGGCGCAGCCGGGCACGTTGGACGCATGCTTCAGGATGCCGGCATTGCCGGCCATGAGCGCGGGGGCCGCGAAGCGGAAGACCTGCCAGAACGGGAAGTTCCAGGGCATGACCGCCAGCACCACGCCAATGGGCTGGAAGGTGACGAACGCCTTGTTCGCGCCGGCCTCGATGGGCTCGGGCGCCAGGAACCTGGGCGCGTTGTCGGCGAAATAGTCGCAGGCGATGGCGCACTTCTGGGCTTCAGCAATGCCCTGCTTGATGGGCTTGCCCATCTCCTCCGTCATCATCCGCCCATAGGCTTCGGCATTGTCGCGCAACACCTTTGCAGCCTGTTTCATGAGCCGGGCCCGCTCCGCGAAATCGTGCTTCCGCCACGCGCGGGAGGCGGCATCCGCCTTCTCGATGGCGGTCCTGATCTCCGCCTCCGACGTTGCCTCGTAACGCTTGCCGTCCCGGCCGGTGGCGGGATTGATGACGGTGAAGGACATGGGCGTAGCTCGCTAATCGTTGCGGCAAGGGCGCCGCGCGCCGGCGGCGTGCGGGGGTGATGTTATCAGGTGGCACTTCGGCTTACGGCATTTGAGCGAAGGAACCAGGATTTCGTCGCGCCGTAGGCTTCATGCGTTCATGGACGTTCGGAAGCGGGGCCCGCCGGTAACGCCTCGATCGCCGATGGGAGGTGCGCAAGCTCTAGCAGCGATGAGATCACGAAATCGGGCTGTTGGCCGAGCGCCTCAGCTTGCGTGCGAAGAGCCTTAAACATCGTTGCCGGCCGGAGAGCACCCGGATCGATGATTTCATCCAATAAGCTGCGTTGCGAAACGCGCTCAATTCGCGCCACGCGGAAGCCGAAATGTTTGGCGCCGGAAATATCAAAGCCGTTGGATGAAACGAAAATGACTTCGGCCGGGCTCAGTCCCAGCCGCTCCTCGATGAGCTCATAGGCACGCGGATCCGGCTCGAACACCTTCTTGGAATCGACGCTGATTATCGCGTCGACATGGCGATCCAGGTCGGAATTAGCGCCAAGCATCGCCAGCATATCGGGGCTTCCGTTAGAAAGGATCGCTAGCCGATAACCTTTCAGCGCGCCCAGAGCGTCTTCAGCGTCAGGATAGAGCCGCAAATTGTTGTACGCCTCGGCGATCGTCTCGAATAGAGCTTCGGTGGGCGTCAAGCCCAAGACATCGAGGGTGTAGGTCAAGGATTGCCGCGTAACGGCCCAAAAATCCTGATAGTCGCGCATCATCGAGCGCAGCCAACTGTATTCCAGCTGCTTGATGCGCCACATCTGCGTCGCCAGATCACCGCATCCGGGAAATGACGTTTCCAGGATATCGGCGACAGATTGCACGTCGTAAAGTGTTCCATATGCGTCGAATACGAACGCTTTGATCATTACGCCTCTCCCCGTTTCGAACGCCGCTCCCCCGGGCCTGATTTCCTCAGCGGGACGACCTTTCGACTCTTGGGTTAAAACAGGAGAACCGTGTGCTGTCTCATGTCATCGGAGTGGTGAGGTGGCGTTGAAAACCGGGGCGGCCGGACACCTTTTCAAACCAGGATGCGAGAGCTGGAAGCGATGGCTTTTCCAAGCCCTCGAAGCCGAACCACCGTCTCGCGAACGCCCCTAAGCAGATGTCGGCGATCGAGAACGCCTCTCCTCCGATATATTGCCGATCATCGAGATCGGAGGCGAGCATCTGCCAGAAGCTGGAGAGCTGTTCAGCCAATCGGTTTTCCGCACTCTTATCTCTCTTGTTCGCTTCGGTTCGAATCAAGCTCCAATAAAGGTCGCGTTCAACCGGAGCATAGGTTGACAACGTCCAGTCGAGCCATTTGTCGGCGATAGCGCGGTGGCGCAGATCTGCTGGATAAAGCTCAGTGTCCGCGCCGTATTTCTGCGCGAGATAACGCAAGATGGTGTTGGACTCCCAGAGAACGAAATCTTCGTCGACCAGCGTCGGCACTCGGGCATTTGGATTGAGCGCCAGATAGCCCGGCTCCCTTGTGCGGCCGAAATGTAGACCCGCATCGATCCGCTCGAAACTCAAGCCGAGTTCGTCGCAGCACCACAGCACCTTCTGCACATTGACAGAGTTCGCGCGTCCCCAGATCGTCAATGGCGAGCGGGCAACAGCTTGCGACATCGGCGTCCTCCCATATGTTTCAGATTTATCGTGGCGCCGCCGCATGGCGAAGGCACATCCTGTCATTGCGCTGGACCCTCGCCACCGGATGATCACCCTTCGCCGCATATCTCCTCGCGCGTTCGGTCACAGTCGTCACCTGAACGCTAGAACTCCTCTGAGCCCGTGCGACGAGCATCCGCCAGCCATTGAGTTTTGATCCATTCGTTCCAAAATGACGTGGGACACGCACAATGGCAAGGCTGACGGGGGGATGACATCTCGCTCTGCCGGGAAGGGTTCGCCACATCGATTGGGCGCTTGCCGTTGCGGTGAACGGCGTTCTTGATCTCAATGGCTATCTACCGATAGGTAAAAATTGACACGGCGTGACGCTCTAGTTAACAGCGACGATATCAATCTATCGACAGGTAATTCTGCGCCGAAGCCCAGCAGGACGGGGTCACTATGGACCGACGTCTCGTTCCCCCAGCCACAGGCGTATCTCCGCGATCTATCGATAGATAGCAATTGACACGCTCAGGCACGGATCGTACGCAAATGCCCTGATCTATCGATAAGTAGGCGACATCCTTTGCGATGAGATTTGAGCCTCACCTGCGTGCGAAGGGCGTCCTTTGGCGAGGGCCCTCCGCGCCTCTATCAGAGTCGGCCACCAAGCCGATAGGAACAAGATGACGGCCATGGCATTCAACGAAACGGACCTGCTCGCAAACCGCTACAATCAGGTACGTGGGCTGAGCGTCGGTCTCGCCGAAGGGCTCTCAGACAGCGACGCGTGTGCTCAATCCATGCCCGACGCGTCGCCTGCAAAATGGCATCTCGCGCACACGACCTGGTTCTTCGAAACGTTCATCCTTGCCGATCATCTGCCGGGCTATGAGCCTTTCGATCCGCGATTTCCGTTCCTCTTTAACAGCTATTACGAAGCCAAGGGAGCTCGGATCGGTCGAGCGGCGCGCGGGCTGATGACGCGCCCTTCTCTCGATGAGATCCTCGCATATCGTCGCTACGTGGATGCGGCGTTGCTCGAGGCCCTCCCGGCAATGGCGCGCTCCGCCCTCTGTCTGGTCGAGCTGGGATGCCATCACGAGGAGCAGCACCAGGAGCTGCTTCTGACGGATATCCTCCATTTGTTCGCTCAGAGCCCTCTCGCTCCCGCCCTCTGGCCCACCGGTTTCCATGGCCCGAAAGCTTCAGCCGAGGCCCTCCAATGGGTGGAAGGACGTCAGGGCGCTGTTTCCATCGGGCACGCCGGCGACGGGTTTTCCTTCGACAGTGAGGGGCCACGGCACACCACGTGGCTGGCACCGCACGCCCTCGCTGATCGTCTCGTCACCAATGGCGAATGGCTCGAGTTCATTACCGAGGGTGGCTACGAGGTCGTCGGACACTGGCTCTCCGACGGGTGGGCCTGGGTCAGGCATAACGCGATCGAAGCGCCGCTCTACTGGCGCCGCGATGAGGGTGGCGCCTGGGCATCCCAGTTTGGATTGAATGGCGTCACTTCATTGAATCCGCACGCTCCGGTTCAGCATATCAGCTTCTACGAAGCGGATGCCTATGCCCGCTGGGCCGGGGCCAGGCTGCCGACCGAAGCCGAGTGGGAAAGCGCTGCGCAGTGCCTCGATCCCCGTGGGGGTAATTTCCTGGACCGGGCGGGTGCGGTGGGAGCCCTCCCGCCTCCCGGTGGTAAGCCGCACCTCAAGCAGATGTTCGGTGACCTGTGGGAGTGGACGGGTTCAGCATTCCTCGCCTATCCGGGCTTCCGGCCCGCACCCGGGGCCGTGGGCGAATACAACGGCAAGTTCATGTCGGGCCAGTTCGTCCTGCGGGGTGGAAGCTGCGCAACACCGCGTGGGCATGTGCGCGCCAGCTACCGCAATTTCTTCTACCCGCACCAGCGCTGGCAGTTCACCGGCGTCCGTCTTGCCAAGGACCTCTAATGCTACTGCAGTCCAACATTCCCTCGCCCGGCCCCTCTCCCGAAATCGACCCGACGTTCCGAAGAGATGTACTTTCCGGTCTCAGGCAGCGTGAGCGAACTATCCCCGCGCGGTGGTTCTATGATTTTAGGGGCTCTGAGCTCTTCGAGAAGATCACCGCCCTGCCCGAATACTACCTGACACGGGCAGAGCAGGAGATATTGACGGAAGCCGCGCCGCAGATCTCCAGTACCATCGGCGCCCGGCGCGTGGTGGTGGAATTTGGCTCGGGATCGTCGGCGAAGACACGCACGCTCCTCGCCGCAATCGAGCCGTCCTCCTATGTGCCGGTCGATATCTCCGGAGAGTTTTTGCGAGCCTCGAGCAATGCCCTGCGACTCGATTTTCCGCACCTTCCAATCCATGAGGTGGAAGGAGATTTTACCCAACCTCTGGCGTTGCCATCAGGCATTGACGGGCACGCGCGCATCGGCTTCTTCCCCGGGTCGACGATCGGGAATCTGCGGGTTCCTGACGCTGTGAATCTCCTACGCGCGATCGGGTCGACTCTTGGAGGCGGCGCAATGCTGCTGATCGGAATCGATCGCATAAAGGACCGCGAGACCTTGCTGGCAGCCTATGATGATACTCAGGGCGTGACCGCTGCCTTTAATCTCAATCTCCTCCAGCGGATCAATCGCGAGCTGCGTGGTTCAATTCCCGTCGATGCCTTCAATCATCTCATTCGATGGAACGAGGACGAATCGCGAATTGAGATGCATTTGGAAGCTAAGCACACAGTGCGTTTCCATATTGATGGCGTTCCGTTCAGCATGGCAGGCGGAGAGACTATCCATACTGAAAATAGTTTGAAATATAGTCTAAGAGAAGCGCGGCTCTTGCTGCGCGCTGGGGGGTGGAGGCCAATAGCAGATTGGACAGATAGGCAGGAATATTTCTCTTTGATTCTGGCTGAGACGAATCGCCCAAATCTAGCTCCGTGATTATCAAACGTGGTCGGCAATGCATGCCTCTGATGTCGGATTGTCCGTACTCACTGAAAATTAATCAATCGCGCTGGGGGTTGATCAGCGGAAATTTCATGCCGAGTTGGATAACTTTGGAAATTAATATTTTGAATATCAAGTATTGTAAATGGAGGTATTTTAATGAAAGGCGCGATAAATCGTCGTTTTGTCTATGAAACACGCGTTGTTGTGCCTAATCCTCGCTTTCATCTTGATCAACTTTGCCGCAGTTTGAGCGAATTGGGCGCGGAGACGGGCGGCAAGGGAGCTGATCGAATACTTGATTTTGAGATCGGACGGGCGCTCATCCGTATCGAGAGCTGCGCCATTCTGGCCCGGGTTGAGGCGCAAGATTTGGTGGCCTGCCATTCCATCAAAGTGGCGATTGAGGGTAACATTGCGGCGATCAGGGGACTCGCGCAGTCATCGGTGCTCTGGGTCGCCGCGTGCGAAGTGCCATTCGTCGGGCTGACCGGCTGCTGCGGAGTGACGGAGGATTAGTCCGCCACAGCCCGAATAGGCCGTTGTTGATTTATTGGCTTCTGCGGGACGTTCGCAGAGGTTGGATCCGGAGGCATTCTGCAACGAGTCTACCTGCTGGTGGGTATCATTGAGGATTGCGAATTCCTTCGCCTTTCACCTTCCATGGAAGCCCCCGGAGCGATCTCTCCGACAGCTCGTCGCGGATTGAGGTTGCCTGCTTTTCGGGGGCGGTCCGCTTGAAGCTTGCCGCGGCCAAAACGGCGTGTGCGCTCGATCCGGCGCATGAGCGCAACGTTTCCGCGCCGCGCGATTTGCAGCCCACCGACCTCGGACCTTCCGACGTCACCGCGCGGTCAGCGCGCCCTGGAGCTCCGCTGCCGATGTCGGCGCCTTCGTGAGAGCGTCGAGGTCCGCACCCACCCCATGTCCGAGCTTGCCTCATGGACAACGGAGGGGCGCCAGCTCGGATACGTGGCCGCGGGCACGGGGAGGATCGCGGAAGGGCGTGCTGAAGCCCATGATCGGGAGGCTGGTCCGTCTGCTGACCCGGCGATCACCGCGACAATCGCCCCTCGTCGTCGATCAGCACCAAGCGAGATGGGGCGCTTGCGCCCCATCTCCAAATCACCAGGTTGAGGTCGTCTACGGTCGCGCCGGGGGCAAAGCTCCTGACAAGGAGGCCATGATGGTCCCCGGCTATCAGTCGGCGTGCGAAAGTCTGCGTTCGCGCCTCGCCGTTTGTCCTCATCTCGTCGCGCCACGCGGTGCCCGCGAGAGAGGCCATATCCATACCCTCGGCGGCGAGCGCGACATTGTCCCGGCCGTCAAAGACGACGCCGATCTCAGCGTCGTAGGACACGAGTGTCGTCGGCTGGAGGTTGCCAACCTGGTTTGCTTCCCTGAGCGCTGTCATCACCGACAGGGATGCATAGAGTGCCGGCACGCCTTTCGGATTGAAGCGGCCGCCATGAAGCTCGGCGCCACGACCTGATAGCGGGTCGCGCGCATAGACGGGATTGAGCGCCCGGTAGAGCTTGCCGTCGTAGGAGATCGACACGGGCTAAGCGTGCACGCCAGCGTCGACCGCATCGATATAGTCGAGCACGTCATCGGCGCGCCCGCTGCGCACGAGCTGCATGGCTGTCTGGCCCGAAAAGCCGGACAGGGGTTCCGAGCGGTACCAAGCATAAGCCATCAGGGCCGAGCCGAAGCGCGGCTCCACCTTGTTGATCACCTCAATCATTTCCCGCAGGCGCCGCTGCGTGCGGCTGGACCGAATCCGGTCCTTGCGCTGGATCGCATCCCTTCCGAGACCAGCCGTGCGCGCGACCTCCTCGCTGGTCGTGCGGAGGACATCCGCGATCTTTCGCGGTGCGAAAATCCCGTCATCCGCGTACTGGGCGAGGCCCATGACGTTCACCATCACGTTGCCAAACATTCTGACGCAATATGGCGTCAGAATGAGTGGATTTCAATAGGGAGGGAAAAGAGAGGGAAAAGGGAGGAAAAATTCCGCTCGCAGAGCGGCCGGACCGGCAGCGCTGGCGCGCAACCGCGGCGCGCGCGATCCCAACCCGTCGTCCTTCGCGGGGCTCTGGCCCCGCTCGTCCTGCCGGGCGGGGATGCTCAGCCGCAGTTGTGCCGGGTCGACCGCTCCGCAGGTCCGGGGACGTCTTCGGGAAGAAGACGAGAAAGGGACCGTCGGAGGCGGTGCCCCGGAACCCTCCGCGAAGGAACACCCCATGCATCTCATGAAAATAGATCCGCGTGCACTGAAGGAAAATCCCGACCGCTCGCGCCGGACGAAATCCTCGCCGCAGGCGGACACCCTGCTGCTGGCGACGATCAAGGCGCTGGGCATCGTTCAGCCGCCCGTCATCGCGCCGGAGGCCGGTGGCGGCAACGGATACGTCATCAACTCCGGTCATCGCCGCGTGAAGCAGGCGATTGCCGCCGGTCTCGAGGAGATCGACGTCCTCGTTGATGAGGCTGCCAACGACAATGGCGCCATGCGCTCCATGGTCGAAAACATTGCCCGCGAGCCGCTCAACCCCATCGACCAGTGGCGGGCCATCGAGCGTTTGGTCGCGCTCGCCCTGCCGGTGCGCCAGATCAGGAAGCTGCGCCTGCTCGCAAACGTCCTGCCGGCCATGCTCGATCACATGGCGAAGGGCGACATGCCGAACGAGAAGCAGCTGCGCACCATCGCAGCGGCCTCGCTGGAGGAGCAGAAGGAGGTCTGGAAGAAGCACAAGCCGTCGAAAGCCGATCCCCAGGTCGCCTGGTACAACGTGGCGAACGGCCTCGAAAAGACCCGCATGTACGCGAGAGACGCCAGCTTCGGCGAGGATCTTGCGCAGGCTTACGGACTGCAGTGGGTCGAGGACCTGTTCGCTTCGGCCGATGAGGACAGCCGCTATACGACGGACGTCGAGGCCTTCCTCGGCGCCCAGCAGGAGTGGATGGCGAGCCACCTGCCGAAGCGCGGAATCATCGTCGAAGCCGACACCTGGGGACGCGCGAAGCTGCCCCCCAAGGCCGAGCGGGTCTATGGCAAGCCCGGCAGGTCGGACCATGCGGCCATGTTCCTCGATCGCGAGGGCAAGGTGCAGACCGTCCACTATCGGATGCCCGAGCCCAAGAAGGTGACGGGCAAGGGCGGCGATGCCACCGGCCTCGGAGGAGACGGTGGCATCGGCGTTCCCAAGCTTCGCCCGGATGTGACCCGCAAGGGCATCGAGATGATCGGCGACTTCCGGACCGACGCGCTGCACGAGGCGCTCGCCCGCGCGCCGATCGAGGACGACACGCTGCTCGCGCTGCTCGTCCTCGCCTTCGCCGGACGCAACATCTCCGTCGCCTCCGGAGCCTCGGGCGACGTCTATGGCTATGCCCGGATGGATCGCCACGCCATTCGGTTGCTCGGAGAGGACGGCAAGCTCGCGTTCGACCGCGAGACGCTGCAGCAGGTGGCCCGGGGCGTCCTCATCGACGTGCTGTCTTGCCGGGAGAACCGCACCGATTCCGGCGTTGTCGCCCGGATCGCCGGCGATGCCATCGGCGCCGACCGCCTCGACACTCCGCGTGGAAGCGGTCGCTCCTATCCGTTGACAAGTGTTCCTCCCCACGTTTCGCACGCAACGTCGGCGATGGTCTGGGAGAATGTCCACCTGTGGCCGCCGAGGTCGCGGCAGCTGTATTGGCGCTCACCATAGGGGTAGTCGGTCGGCCTACTTAGAATCTCGGCACCGAAACGCGAGGCGCGGGCGTAGTGAGCGTCCACATCTTCCACCCGCACCATCACCGCAAAGGCCGCTTCCAGTCCCTTCCCGCCCGCCGAGGCAGCCGCGCCCAACAACGTAACGACCATCGCGCCATCGCCGATGCCGAGTTGCGCGCGATGATCTGCGATCTTCAGCCTCACCACAAAGCCGAAGGCGCCACACAGCCAATCCGTAGCCTGCGTCACGTTGGGGTAGCCGAGCTCCGGAATGACGGTGCACGTGGGCATCGAGCGGTTCTGAATCATGTGGCGACCGGGCCTTTCTGTCCGCGCAACGAAAGCAGTTCGAGGAAGGAGAGCGTGCGGTCACCGTCAGCATCGGCCTTGACCAACCGATCGGGAATGAACGCGGAGAACTCGGCGCGCGAGATCGTGCCGTCATGGTTGGTATCGATCTGCGTCCTGCGCGCCTCTATGTCAGCCAGCGATCCGACGAAACCGGCCCCGGCGCCGGATCTTTCCCGTTCCGTCTCGATGCGCGCTTCGCCGGGATCGAGACGGCCGTTATGGTTGGTATCAAGCCGATCGAAGAGCTTTCCCCGTGCAACCTGAATTTCAGTGAATTCGAGCTTCTTGTCGCCGTTAGTATCGATCTCGAGGAAGATTTCGCGAATGCGCTCATTGCCCGGTGCCGCTAGGGCAATTCCGCGAGCTCCCAGCACTAGAAGGACCGCAATCATCACACTCCGTAACATTCCGCTCTCCGCTGGACAGGGGCGAGCCGCGTGCATTGCCTCTCCGGCGCTGCGCGGATCCCTCAAGCGTTACGCATACCGGCGCACGCTCCTACGCGTGCCGCTCCCAATTTTCTTGATCCGTATTCGCGCACCGATCCGACAAAATTCGCCTCGGCCGCGTAGGGGTGCTCGTGCAACTGCGTACCGATAAGCAGATCGCCGTGAGGGCGAACCAACGGAAATAGGCGGCGCGCAATGAAGGCCAGTTCCAGGCATGACTATCGATCCTACGCTCCTTTGTTCAGAGGGGGCGGGCTCTCGCTTCTTTCGAAGCTCGGCGTTCTCCTTGCTGGCGTGCTGGTTGCCGATCCGGCGTTGGCAGCGCAATGGTCGCGCCCCACCGAATCCGGCGGCGAACTCACCCGCAGCCTCACCAACGCCGGGAACGGCGTCACGACCGGCAGCACCACGCGTACCGGACCGAACGGCGGGAGCTTCACGTCCAGCTCCACATGCAGCGGCGGCATTGTCGGTGGCTGCTCCCGGAGCTATTCCGGTGTTGGGGCAAACGGCAAATCCTTCTGGGGATCCCGGATGTCTGCCTATGGACCCTACGGGTCGCGGTCGGTCAGCGGTTTCACCGGCCCCAATGGCAGGACTGCCTATGATTTCCGTCGGTTCCGCTATTGAGATGGAGAGGCACCGACGGATATGAGCCGCTGTGCCGCATGACCCTTCCCCGGACGACACACTGCTGGCGCGGATCGCGGCGGGCGAGCAGGGCGCTCTGTCTCAGCTCATCGCCCGCCACGGCCGCGGCCTGCGGGTCTTCGCGACCCGTTACCTCGGCAATGCGGCGGATGCCGACGATGTGGTCCAGGACGTGTTCGTGAGCGTGTGGAGGCATGCCGGCCGGTTCGACCCGCAGCGGGCCCGCGCGTCCACCTGGCTCTACAAGATCACGGCGCATCGCTGCATCGACCAGCGGCGACGCCAGACGTTCCGCAGCGTCGTCGGCCTGGAGGACATCGAGGATGACCTCGCCTCCGATGCACCGGGCGCCGAGACGACGATGCAAGCGCGGCAGGAGCTTTCGCTGGCCCGAGCCGGCATCGCCCGGCTGCCGGAGCGCCAGCGGATGGCGCTCCTGCTGAAGGTGGTGGCGGACCTCGACGTTGCCGCCATCGGGCAAGTGATCGGAGCCAGCACCGGCTCTGCCGAGCAACTGCTGGTCCGGGCGAGACGCGCCCTCAGGGATCACATGACGGCGGCTGACGACGGCCGCGAAAGGACAAGGTCATGAACGGCGACGGGTTCCAACGATACAGGCTTCGCTTCGGCGACGACGTGGCATCCTGGCCCGCGCCCTATCGGCAATATGCCCTGGCCATGGGAGCACGGGAGGAGCGCGAAGCGGTCGATGCGGACCAGGCGCTTGACCGCCTCATCCTCGATGCAGCCATGATGGAGGCGGACGACGGGGCGCTGACGCGACAGGTGCTCGGCCGCATCCGTGCCCGCGGGCAGAGCCATCCCTTGTCCTTCCTTCAGCAGATCTTGCTACGGCCAGCTGCACTGGGGGCTGCCACTGCGATCGTGGCCGTCATCATCGCGCTGGGAGGGTATCAGATGGCCCGCGTGCAGATGGCGCATCTCCACGATCTGTCCGCAGAGGCTGAACTGCTCGCGCTTGCGACCGGTGCCCCGCTTCTGGGCGAAGCGAGAGGGGAGGACCTGCTGTGAGCCGGCGGCCCCGCCTGTGGATTGCAATCCTTACGCTGCTCTGCTTTTCGGTCGCGCTGAACCTCTTCCTCGCCGGCTATGCCCTCCATACGGTGCGCGAGGGCGGAACGGTGCGCGCCCTGATCGACACCGTCGCCAGTGTCTATCCGTCGGACGTGCGCCAGGAGTTCCGCGCCGTGCTGCGTGAGAACCGCGGTCGCTCGGTGGTGGCACTGCAGGAGCTGCGGAACGCCCGGGCAATGCTGGCTGCGGCCGTCAACGCCCCTTCCTACGACGAGACGGCGATCCAGCGGGCGATGCAGAGCGTGCGGACCGCCACGGGGAACGTGCAGGCGACAATGCAGGACTATCTTCTGGTCGCGCTGAAGCGCGTCAAGGATCGGCCGTCCAACTGAGCCGCCGTGCGGGTAGTGTACGCAGATTTCAGCGCAAGGCGGCCGGAGGAGGTCACGGGAAGATGCGGTATGACGGCCTTGTTCTAATCCTGCTGTGGCACGAACTGCGTGGCACCATGCGAACCCAGCGCCCGTACGACCTGGCCTGGATTACGCTGGGCGGCGGTATACTCGTCGGCTACGGCGTGGCCGATGCTGTCGTTGCGCTCAGGAATGCCTCGGCCGTCCTGCGGCATGAGGATTTGCTCTGGATGATCGCAGTGCCGTCCGGACTGTTCGGCTTCGGCGGTCTCACGGCTTCGGCGATCGGGCGGCTGACGGCAGCCCGGGCATTCGCGCCATTCCTGAAGGCGTTGCCGATCTCGCTCGAAGCCCGTTGCCGTGCGGCTGGTATCGCGGCTCTGCTAATGGGAATCCCTCTCTTAGTCGCGGCGGGCCTCATGAGCGCCGCTGCGAGCGCCATCGCGGGACCGCCATTTCCCCTGGCCTATGGTTTCCTCGCGTCTGGGCTGTTCGCTACCGGGTACCTGGCGGGGCTGGCCCTGGGGATCGCACGCGCTCGGCGCGGGGACCAAGCCGATCCGGTCCTGACCTCGCGGTCATGTGGAGATGGCAGCCATCCAGGGATTCTGGGGTTGCTCGACCGGGGCAGGCCGGCCTGGCTCAGTTCCTGGGCCTGGAATATACCCGGGCGGGTTCGTATCACCTGGCGGCTTGTGGCGTCCGCGCTGGTGCTTTTTATCGTGGTGACGATCTCGATGGCTGCAAGCCTGGTCAGTCACGCGGCGGCTCCCGCGGCCATGGCTGCGCTCGCGGTTGGCATTGCCGTATTCATGCTGAGCCTCCGGTTCCACCCGCTCGGATCGCCGGTACTCCGCGCCTCACCGATCGGCTTCACGCACGCCAGGCTGCGCCTGATGCGCCTCCCGTTCAAATTGTCGGTGGCCACCTTCGTCCTGCCGGCGAGCGTGGCCGTGGCCGCAGAACCGGCTTCATGGGAGGTGGCCGCAGGCAGCGGCATCGCGCTCCTGGCGCTGAACGCGGCCTATGCCGCCTTCGCTGCTTATTTCATGACGGCGCCGCTTCTCGCCGTAGTCAGCTTTTCCGCCGCCATCGCCTTTTGCGGCTACGAATCCTTTGAATACGGCCGCACGGTGCTTATTGGCTTCGCCACACTCGTCGCATGGCTGTGGCACAAGGCTCGCTCAAGATACAATTATGGATAAGCCAAGCGGAGATGGATCCAGCGGCATCGAACGCGATGAACTTCTCGCGGTTTGCGGCGTCGGTGCGGGCTATGGCGGCAGGCAGGTCGTCACCGGCATCGACCTGACCGTGAACGCGGGCGACATCGTCGGCTTGCTGGGCGCCAATGGATCGGGGAAGTCCACATTGCTGAAGGCCATCACTGGGCAGATCCGCCTGATGAGCGGACGCGTCGCCATCAATGGGATCGACCTCGCCGCTCGGCCGGAAGCGGCGAAGGTGGGGTTCGGGCTGGCCGTGGATGGACCGGAACTGCCGGCGCCGTTGTCTGGCCGGCAGTATCTTGATCTGGTCGCTTCTATCCGGCGCTGCCGCATCGCGGATGACGAATGGGCAGGCCGCATCGCGCGGTTGCGCTTGGCGCCGTGGTTGGACCGACCGATCGCTGAATATTCCCTGGGCACCCGTGCGAAGCTATCGATCGCCGCGGCTTTGCTTGGCTCTCCTCCGCTCCTCATCTTTGATGAAACACTGAATGGCCTCGATCCCGTTGCAGTGTGGGAAGCCAAGTGCCTTATCGCGGAATTAGTCGGCGGCGGAAGCCACGCGGCGATCGTCTCGACCCATGCGGTGGAAGCGGTGCCGGCATTCTGCACCCGAGCTGTGCTCTTGTCCGAGGGCCGGGTCGTCACGGCGTGGGACACTGCGGAACTGAGCAGGGCGGCTGCCGCACCCGGCGGCTTCGAAGACAGTATGATGCAAGCTTTGACTAAAGGTCAGGGCGCTGCGGCAATTGACGGCGCCACAGCGGCGGGAAGAGCTTATTCTCAGAGTGCCTAGCAGGCTTGCACGGCCCGCAATCGCTCCGACTGTGCAATGCCGTGCCGATGGCGACATGCAGGTTCGAGTCCTTCCACCTTCGAGAGGGAGCTGTCCGGTCCTCGACATCTCGCAAAATACCGCCGTTGGCGCTAGCCAGGCCGTCCCCTTAAAGCCTAGCCTGCGGAGCTCGAGCAAAGGGTTTGGTGGCACCTCTAGAGCGGAGTGGCCCTCCCCCTCGGCTTCAGCTGAATGAAGCCTGTCTCGGCTCGGGCGGGCTGATCTCGGCTTCGGTGAAGAGATTGGGGAAAAGCCGTTCACGAAAATCGAGCGGGAAGGCGATCCGAACAGGAGACTTCGGCGTGCTCGACTTGAGAAAACCCCTCTTTGCCAGCGAGGACAATGTGTTCCGAGCGGTTCGCTCGGACGTTCTCAGCACGATGGAGGCGTCCCCTCGCTCGATCGACCCATATTTCAGGACTGCAGCGATCAAGTCCGGCGCCCTCTTGTCGTCGTCGACATCCTTGACCAGAGACCGATATCGATCTTCTAGGCGCTCAAGGTCGAACATGACCTTTGTGAAACGCATCTGGTCCAGGGCCACGGAAAGGAACCACTCGCAAAACTCTTTCAGGGCGGCCGTGGAAAGATTACCGCGCCCGTCGAGGTCGCCCCGGCGCGGACTGTCCGCATGGTCCATCATCTGCTTGTATTCGCCTCGGTCGCGGAGGCCGCGTGCGAGCCCCCTGGAGATCGACCAGAGGCCATGCCCCCCGATTCCCGTTCTGAGGGTCATGGCATGGGACATCAGCCGGCTCACGCGACCATTTCCATCCGGAAAGGGATGGATGTAGTTGAGGCGATGGTGAGCGGAGGCGATCGCTATGATTCGAGTGCTCGCCCAGTTCTCAGCATTTCCAAAGCGCTGCGAAAAATGAGCCATGAATTCATCGACACGTCCGGACGACGGGGGAATGTGCCTTCCGACGGCGACGTCGTCGCTCTCGCTCTTTCTGAATTCTCCGGGAACGATGGGCGCCGTAGATCCGTCTGGGCGCTCAACAAACCGGAACTCCTCCGGCATCTCGTTGTAAAACGCCCGGTGCACCGACTTAATGAACTCCACCGATGTCGGGCTGGGCAGGTTTCCCCGCATGTGCATGTCGTCGATCTGGCGCTGTACGACGACGTGGGCCTTGGCCTCAAGCGCAAGCGCTCGTCTTTCCGGCTCGACTTCCGCGCCCGCCAAGGCCTTCTCGATGTCCCTTGGCCGGGTGTTATGCCCTTCGATCAGGTTCGAATAATATGAATTCATCATCCTGACGAGGTCGGCGAGCTCTGCCAGGGAATCGGGAGGAAGGCCCCGTCCTAGATCGCTGGCCTCGCGCTGCAGGTCGACGGCGAGGTCCGCCAGGACCGGGGGGATTCCGTCCTCGAAGAAGCAGGGCTCGATCCGGCTGGGAGACTCGGTCATTTTTGCCGATCATACTTGGCAGGGAAATCCTTACATATATTGCCATTTGGCTTGGGCAGCGCAATGGGTTGCCGATCTGGGTTGCCGATCTGGCAACTTTGGGGCGGCACTGTTTCCGACCCCCAGATCGCCGCACAGCCAAGCCTCAAAGCGCGCCGCAGTGCTCGAGGCTGCAGGACGCAAGGATGTGATGGAGCGCCTCACTTCCATCCGCCGACGACCTGTGAGACCTTCCTGCCATGTCCGGGTCCCTTCTCCGTCGTCTGCTCGCGATCCTGGTGGTCGTGGGTCTCACCGCCGGGCCGTTCGCCGCCTCCGCGGCCGTCGGGCCGATGGAGCCGTCGGCGGCGATGACGGACGAGGCCATGGCCGGCGACATGCCGTGCTGCCCGGACGAGAAGCCGGTGCTGCCCGACTGCCAGAAGCTCTGCCCGCTGATGATGTCGTGCCTCACCAAGTGCTTCCAGCCGGGGCCATCCGCATCGGCCTGGGATAGATTGGCGCTTCGCCTGACGGATATCATCGCCCTGCGGGACGATGCCCTTCCATCGGGCCTGGCCGCCGAACCTCCGCCAAGACCACCGCGAACCTGAGACCATCGTCGGCTCCCACCGGGAGCCGAACCGCGCGCGTGGCTTAAGCCGCGCGGCGCGAATGCGCAGCCATGCGGCACCAAGCTGCCGCTCCTGCGCGTCTTCACGATGATTCAGGAAACCGGAAAATGACTTCCTTCCGCATGAAGCGGCCCCTCCTCGCGGGGCTCGCTGCCCTTGCCGTATCCGTCGCCGCGACCTCGGCGTGGGCGGACCCACAAGACTACCAGTTCCAGCTCGTCCAGACCGAGGTGAAGGTTGGCGATGGCGCCATCGTCGCCGTCCGGCTCATCGACAAGAAGTCGGGGAAGGCGGTGCCCGACGCCGTCATCTTCGCCAAGCGCATCGACATGGCGCCCGACGGCATGGAGATGATGGCCTCCCCCATCGAGCAGGTCACCTCCACCGAGCCGGGCGTCTACCGCTTCAAGACCAAGCTCTCGATGGAAGGCGGTTGGCGACTGTCGCTCGGCGCCAAGGTCCAGGGCGAGACCGGAACGGTCGAGGACAAGCTGGTCCTGAAGGCCGTGCCGTGACACGGACCGCCCTTGCGGGCCTCACCCTCGTCGCCGTTCTGGCGGCGGGGGCCGGAGGCTATTGGGCCGGGCAGCACGGCGTCGTGCTCCCCGGTTCCTCCACCCCTGCGTCCACTTCAATGAATGCTGCGGGGCGGACGCCTCCCGTCGCTTCGGGTCCCATCATCTATTACCGGGACCCCGACGGCCGCCCGGCCTATTCGCTCGATCTACGCAAGACCGACGACGGGCGGGACTTCCTGCCCGTCCGGGCGAGCGAGGACGTGAGCTTCGAGGACCGTCCACCCGCCCCGGCGGTGGCGGCGGCCGACGCCGCACCGAGGAAGATCCTCTACTACCGCAACCCCATGGGCCTGCCGGATACCTCGCCCGTGCCGAAGAAGGATTCCATGGGGATGGACTACATCCCCGTCCATGAAGGCGAGGATGAGGACGGAACGGTCGTCAAGATCGCACCCGGTAAGCTGCAACGGACGGGCGTGCGGTCGGAGACGGCTTCGGAACGCGCGATCCTGCGGCGAGTGCGCGTGCCCGGAACGGTCCAGCCGGACGAGCGCAGCATCTCGGTGGTGGCGGTCCCCGCGGATTCTTTCGTCGGCGCCGTGGAGAAGGTCACCACGGGCGACAGGGTCCGCAAGGGCCAGCCCCTCCTGGAGCTGCGCTCCGCCGACATCGCCACGGCCGCCGTCCAGCTCCTGATCAGCCCCGGTTATGAAGGCTCCCACCGGCGCCTGTCGAATCTCGGTGTCCCGGAAGAGGTGATCGCTGAGATCGAACGGACGCGGAAGGTGCCGCCGGCATTCCGCTGGTCCGCCCCACGCGACGGCGTCGTGCTGGAGCGCAACGCCGTCGAAGGCATGAAGGTGTCGGCGGGCGAGGTCCTGTTCCGGATTGCCGACCTCTCGACGGTCTGGGTCCTGGCCGACGTGCCCGAATACGACCTCGCCAGCATTGCACCCGGCCAATCCGCCACCGTCCGCGTCCGCAGCCTGCCGGGCCGGACATTCGAGGGGCGCGTCGCCCTCATCTATCCGCAGGTGGCCAAGGAGACGCGGACCACCAAGGTGCGGATCGAGATCCCCAACCCGGATGGCGTCCTGCGCCCGGACATGTACGCCGACGTCGAGATCGCGGCGGGCAGCGGCAGCCCGGTGGTGGCGGTCTCCGACAGCGCGGTGATCGACACAGGGATGCGCCAGGTGGTGATCCTGGACAAGGGCGAGGGCCGCTTCGAGCCGCGTGACGTGACGATCGGCCTTCAGGGCGACGGCTACACCGAGATCCGCGCCGGGGTCAGTCCGGGCGACCGCGTCGTCGTCTCCGCCAATTTCCTGATCGACGCCGAAAGCAACCTGAAAGCCGCGCTCCGCGGCATGGCCAAGGCGGAGGAGACGCCATGATCGCCCGGCTCATCGCCTGGTCCGCGCGCAACCTAGTCCTAATCCTCGTCGGCACCGTGTTTGCCGTCGCGGCTGGGATCTATGCGGTGAGAACCTTGCCGCTCGACGCCATCCCGGACCTCTCCGACGTCCAGGTGATCGTCTACACCGACTATCCCGGTCAGGCGCCCCAGGTGGTGGAGGACCAGGTCACTTATCCCCTCACCACGGCCATGCTGACCGTGCCCAGGTCGAAGGTGGTGCGCGGCTTCTCCTTCTTCGGCGTGTCCTTCGTCTACGTGATCTTCGAGGACGGCACCGATCCGTACTGGGCCCGCAGCCGGGTGCTCGAATATCTCAACACGGCCGCACAGCGCCTGCCCTCCGGCGTCACCCCGAGCCTCGGCCCGGATGCGACGGGCGTCGGCTGGGTCTACCAATATGCCGTCATCGCCAAGGACATGACGCTCGCCGAGCTGCGCTCGCTCCAGGACTGGGTGATCCGTTTCGCCGCCTCCAAGGCCGAGGGCGTCGCGGAGGTGGCGAGCGTCGGCGGCTTCGTCAAGCAGTACAACATCGTCGTCGACCCGCTGCGGCTGCGCGCGCAGGGCATCTCCCTGGCGATGGTGCGCGACGCCGTGCGCGCCAGCAACCGGGACGTGGGCGGGCGCACGCTGGAGCTCTCCGAGTTCGAGTTCATGGTGCGCGGCCGCGGCTACATCAAGACGACGGCGGACATCGAGGACATCGTCCTGAAGTCCGATGGCGGCGTTCCGCTGCGCCTTAGGGACGTCGCCCGTGTCGAGATCGGTCCGGATGAGCGGCGCGGCATCACCGAGCTAAACGGCGAGGGCGAGGTGGCGAGCGGCATCGTCTTGCAGCGCTTCGGTGCCAACGCCCTGACGGTCATCGACAACGTGAAGCAGCGTCTCGCCAAGATTGCGGGCAGCCTGCCGAAGGGCGCGGAAATCGTGCCCGTCTACGACCGCTCGCACCTGATCGGGGCGGCGATCGACACCCTGACGCGCACGCTGTTGGAGGAGAGCGTCATCGTCGCCCTCGTCTGCATCGTCTTCCTGCTCCACCTGCGCAGCGCGCTGGTCGCCATCCTCATGCTGCCGGTGGGCATCCTCATGGCCTTCGCCGCCATGAAGCCGGTGGGCATCGGGTCGAACATCATGAGCCTGGGCGGCATCGCCATCGCAGTCGGCGCCATGATCGATGCCGCCATCGTCATGATCGAGAACGCCCACAAGCACTTGGAGCGCGGACCGCCGGGCAAGCCCCGCATCGAGATTCTGGTGGAGGCGGCGAGCGAGGTCGGGCCCGCGCTGTTCTTCAGCCTGCTCGTGATCACTGTTTCCTTCCTGCCCATCTTCACCTTGGAATCGCAGGAAGGGCGGCTGTTCGGCCCGCTCGCCTTCACCAAGACCTTCGCCATGGCGGGGGCGGCCTTCCTGTCGGTGACGCTGGTACCCGCGCTCATGGTGATCTTCGTCCGCGGCCGGATCATCCCCGAGCACAGGAACCCCATCAACCGCGGGCTGATCCAGGTCTATCGCCCGATCATCCGGGGCGTGCTGAAGGCGAAGACACTGGCGATCCTGCTCGCGCTGGCGGCGCTGGCGGTCACGGTCTGGCCCGCGCGCCAGCTCGGCTCCGAGTTCATGCCAAGTCTCGACGAGGGCACGCTGCTCTACATGCCCACCACGTTGCCGGGAATCTCCGTCACCAAGGCGGCAGAACTCCTCCAGATGCAGGACCGCATCATCAAGACGTTCCCGGAGGTGGAGTCCGTCTACGGCAAGGCAGGGCGCGCCCTGACCGCGACGGACCCGGCGCCCACCGAGATGTTCGAGACCATCATCAACCTGAAGCCGAAGGACCAGTGGCGCCCCGGCGTCACCGTCGACAGCCTGAAGACGGAGATGGACAAGGCCCTCCAGTTCCCGGGCGTCTCGAACGCCTGGACCATGCCGATCCGCGCCCGCATCGACATGCTCTCCACCGGCATCCGCACCCCCGTCGGCGTGAAGGTATTTGGCACCGACCTCGCCGAGATGGAGAAGATCGCGCGCCAAATCGAGGCCGTGCTGAGGACCGTGCCGGGTACATCCAGCGCCTATGCCGAGCGAGTGATCGGCGGTTACTACCTTGATATCGTCCCGGACCGCACGGCGCTCGGCCGCTATGGCCTCGCCGTCGGAGACGTGCAGGACGTGATCGCCACCGCCCTAGGCGGGGAGACCGTCACCACGACAGTGGAGGGACGCGAGCGCTACGGCGTCAACATCCGCTATCCCCGGGATCTGCGGTCAAACCCGCGTGCCATCGCCACCGACGTTCAGGTCCCCTTGCCCGGTGGAGGTACGGTCCCGCTTGGGGAAGTGGCGAAGGTGGAGCTCACGCGCGGCGCCACTTCGATCCGCACCGAGAACGGCCAGCTCGCCGTCTACATCTACGTGGATATCGAGGGTCGAGACCTCGGCGGCTACGTGGCCGATGCTCAGAAGGCGGTGGCGGCATCGGTGACGCTGCCGGCCGGCACGTCCATCGGCTGGAGCGGGCAGTTCGAATACTTGCAACGGGCCGAGGCGCGGATGCAGATCGTCGTGCCCGTCACGCTGCTCATCATCTTCCTGCTGCTCTACCTCAACTTCCGGCGCCTGACAGAGACGCTGATCGTCATGCTCTCGCTGCCGTTCGCCCTGGTGGGCGGCATCTGGCTGATGTGGTGGCTCGGCTTCAACATGTCGGTCGCGGTGGCGGTGGGCTTCATCGCCCTCGCCGGGGTCGCGGTGCAGACCGGCGTCATCATGCTGATCTATCTCGACCAGGCCTTGGGAGAGCTTCGGGAGAAGCGCGCGCGGGACGGGCTCCCCTTCACCCGCGCCGACCTCCACGAGGCGATCATGCTCGGTGCCGTGGAGCGGGTGCGGCCGAAAATGATGACCGTCGTCGCCATCATGGCAGGGCTCGTGCCCATCCTGTGGAGCACCGGCGCCGGTTCGGAATTGATGCAGCGCATCGCCGTGCCGATGATCGGCGGCATGGTGTCCTCGACCGCGCTCACCCTGGTGGTGATCCCGGCCATCTATGCCCTCGTGAAGGGCTGGCATGTGCCCAGGGAGATGGAAGCCGACGCGCGGGTGCGCGATCCCGCGCTCGGCGCGGCGGAATGAAGGGAGGAGAACATGATGCACGACATGATGGGAGGGATCGACTGGCCCATGGGGCTCGTCAGCCTCATCGGGGCCATCGTGCTCCTGCTGGTGGTGGCGGCACTCGTGAAGTACGTCTTCTTTCGATGATCGAGGATCCGCAGACAGGCCCAGACACGCCGATTCCGGTCGTTAGGGTCGTAGCCCGGTAGCCGCAGATGTGTCCTGCCTTTCATGCCGCAGCTCGATCGGTCCTGCCCCTGGCGCTCGCTCGCGAATTTTTGAACTCGGCCAACCACGCGATGTTCCGCCGGCACGGAACTTCGGGCGAATGGAGCACGGTGGCGAAACGAAGTCGGGGTTGCCATGCGGAATGATCCGCCTATCCTGCGCCGCATGCTTCGTGCCCTTCGTAACCTCCTGCTGCTCGTCGCCGCGATCACGTTCGCGGTGTCCGGGATCAGCTGGGGTTATGCCAACGCAAGCGCCGTTCTTGGCAGTGGGGACACCGCCCATCATCGGGCGATGGCCGAAGCACAAGATGGGCATCGGCACGAGGCGCAGCACGCCTCCGACGCCCATCATCATGCCTCGGAGGCTGCCGATCCCTGCACGGACAAGGCGGCTTGCGGCGAGGGCCACGCCCACGTCGGGGATGCGAGCTCGTGCTGCGCGGCGGCGTGCCATATGGCCATCCCGACCGCGTTCCACGCGCCGTCGGTGACCCTGCTGGCCCTCGGCACACAGGCCCTGCCGCCCGATACCGACGGCATCCAGGCCTCGATGATGCGGCTCGATCGGCCGCCGAAGTTCTCCAGCTCCCAGATCGGCTGATCCGTCTCACGATCGTCGAGGACGCATCAGACCCGCTCGCCGCGGATGATCTTCGCTCATCCCTACCGAGCGGGTGCTGACGTCTACGGACCAAGGCCGTCCGACCCCGGTTGCCATGGCATCCGGACACGGTGGTTGGCAATCCTCCTCTCCTCGACCGGTCCCTGACCCAGCCGACGGCAGGCCGCGGCCGCGCACTGCGCGCCCGCGCCCATAGCCCATCCGTTCCCGGCTGTAGAGCGGCGCCCCCGACGGGTCCGCACCCCCGAGGTCATTCATGAAGTCATTGGTTCCGACGGCCCTCGCCGTCCTCGTCTCCGCATGTTCCGGTCCGCCGCCCATCACCAGCGGCCCGGATCCAGCCGACCCCTCGGTTGTCGTGCCCGCCGTCCGGTACGCTCCGGTCCTGGCGGGCGACATCGACTACCGACCCGTGCCGCCGCGCTCCTGGATCGAGCAGAACCAGGGCCTGACGCCCGGTCAGGGAGGGCGGTGATGGCTCCGCTTCCTTCCGGGATGGTGCTCGCCATCCCATTGGCGCTGCTGCTGGGCGGATGCGTGACCTTCACTCCCGACGGCGGCATGGCCCCCGTCGCCAGCCAGGTCTCGGCCGACATCGGCGGGCAGGTGGTGAAGATCACGTCCGAGGAACAGGCCGCGACGGTGCGGGCACGCGTGTCCGCGCTCCTGTCCCGGCCCCTCGATGCCCGTGTCGCCCTCCAGGTCGCCCTCCTCAACAACCGGGGACTCCAGGCGCAATACAACGCCTTGGGCATCTCCGAGGCCGCCTACGTGGCGGCGAGCCTTCCACCGAATCCCAGCTTCGGGGTGGAGCGGCTGAATGGCGGTGGGGAACTCGACGTGGAGCGGCGGCTGGTCGCGAACGTGCTGGCGCTCCTGACGCTTCCCGCCCGCAGCGAGATCGCCGGCGTCCAGTTCGAGGCTGCCCGCCAGCGGGCGATCGAGGCGACCCTCAGAACCGCCGCCGAGGCTCGTCGCGCCTATTACCGGGCCGTGGCAGCGCGCCAGACGGAGGCCTTCCTCGAGAAGGCCCGCCTCACGGCGGATGCGGCCGCCGACCTCACCGTCAAGCTCGGCGAGACGGGGGCGGCGACGAAGCTCGACCAGGCGAGGGCCAGCGCCTTCTACGCCGAGGTATCGAACGAGCTCGCCCGGGCACGCCTCAAGTCCGCGACGGACCGGGAGGCCCTGACCCGGCAACTCGGCCTGTGGGGCAACGACGTCGGCTACAGGCTGCCGTCCCAGCTCCCGCGGCTGCCGGGGCGCATCCGGACCGAACCCCAGGTGGAGGTCGAGGCGGTGCTCAAGCGCACCGACCTCATCGCGGCTCGGCTCGAGCTCGACGCCATGGCGAAGTCCCTCGGCCTCACGCAGGCGACGCGCTTCGTCTCCCTCATCGAGGGGGGATACCGCGGCAATTACCAGCGCGCGGACGGGGAGACCCTGCGTCCCCAGGGTTTCGAGCTGGAGGTCCAGGTGCCGATCTTCGACCTCGGCGAGACCAACGTCCGCCGGGCGAAGGAGACCTACATGCAGGCGGTGAACCTCCTCATGGAGAAGGCGGTGAACGTCCGCTCCGAGGCACGGGCCGCCTACGTGACCTACCGGGCGAGCTACGACATCGCCCGCCAGTACCAGGCGAGGATCCTCCCCCTGCGCAAGACCATCAATGAGCAGGCGCTGCTGGAATACAACGGCATGCTCATCGACGTCTTCGAATTGCTCACCACGGAGCGGGAGAGCATCGACAGCAACGTCTCCGCCATCGGCGCCCAGCGCGACTTCTTCCTGGCGGAGGTGGATTTCCAGACGGCCATCATCGGCGGCGGTGCGGGAGGCAGGGAAACCGTTCTCGCCTCTGCGGCCGCCGGTGCCAGCGACTGATCGGAGACGAACCATGCCCGTTTCAAGACGAGGATTCCTCGGAGCCTCCGGCGCCCTGGCGCTGGTGAGCGCAGGCGCGGTCTCCGGCCGCGTCCAGGCGGCCTCCATTCCCGAGGCCGCCACCATGAAGGAGGCGACCATGCAGCCGCCCCTGTTCCCGACCACGGGCCCGGACTACCAGCCCGTAGTCACCCTCAATGGTTGGACCGCGCCATGGCGCATGAACGGTGACTGGAAGGAATTCCATCTCGTCGCCGAGCCCGTGGTGCGGGAGATCGCGCCGGGGATGGTGGCCCATCTGTGGGGCTACAACGGCCAGTCACCCGGCCCCACCATCGAGGCGGTGGAAGGCGACAAGGTGCGCATCTTCGTCACCAACAGGCTGCCGGAGCACACCACCATCCACTGGCACGGGCAGATCCTGCCAAACGGCATGGATGGCGTCGGCGGCCTCACCCAACCCCACATCAAGCCGGGGAAGACCTTCGTCTACGAGTTCCAGCTCCGAAAGAGCGGGACCTTCATGTACCACCCCCATGCGGACGAGATGGTCCAGATGGCCATGGGCATGATGGGCTTCTTCGTGGTGCATCCGAAGGACCCGTCCTTCCGCCGCGTGGATCGGGACTTCGTCTTCCTCCTCAATGCCTACGACATCGAGCCCGGGGCCTACGTGCCCAAGGTCAACACGATGCTCGACTTCAACCTGTGGACCTGGAACAGCCGCGCCTTCCCCGGCATCGACCCGCTCGTGGTGGGAAAGGGCGACAAGGTCCGCATCCGGTTCGGCAATCTCACCATGACGAACCATCCCATCCACATGCACGGCTACGACTTCAAGGTCTCGTGCACGGATGGCGGATGGGTGCCGGAGGCGGCCGCCTGGCCGGAGGTGACCATCGACTGCGCGGTCGGCCAGATGCGTGCCTTCGACTTCGTGGCCGATCACGAGGGGGACTGGGCGATCCACTGCCACAAGTCCCACCACACCATGAACGCCATGGGCCACGACGTGCGCACGTACATCGGGGCCAACCTGAAGCAGGCGGCCGGCAAGATCCGCAAGCTCGTGCCCGACTACATGCCCATGGGCGCCAAGGGCATGGCGGACATGGGCGAAATGGAGATGCCGCTGCCCGACAACACCCTGCCCATGATGACCGGCTTCGCCCAGTTCGGCCCGGTGGAGATGGGCGGCATGTTCTCGGTGGTCAAGGTGCGCGAGGGCCTTGAGCGCAACGACTACAAGGACCCGGGCTGGTTCAAGAACCCGCCGGGCACCGTCGCGTTCGAGTGGACCGGCGAGAACAAGGCCGCCGAGCGCGCGCCCGCGCCCGCCTACGACCCCGCCCGGACCATCGAGGTCGACGTCGTCAAGCCCGGCACCGCGCGGGCGGGTGGACACCGGCACTGAATTTCCCCGATCCCAAGTTCAACGAGAGGACCAACCATGAAGACTTGCCTCATCGCCGCCGCATTGCTTTCGGCGGTCGTTTCCGCCGCTCCCGCCTTCGCCGACGCGGGACATGCCCATGGCGACGAACGAGCCTATGGCGAGCCAGGCAATCCGAAGCAGCCCGCGCGGGTGGTTCAGATCGTCATGAGCGAAGCGGACGGGAAGATGCAGTTCATCCCGAACAAGATCGAGATCAAGACCGGCGAACAGGTCCGGTTCGTGATCCGCAACAACGGCGACCTCGACCACGAGATCGTCCTCGCGACGCTTCAGGACAACCTCAAGCACGCCGAGGAGATGCGCAAGAACCCCGACATGGAGCACGACGATCCCAACGCCAAGCGCCTGATGCCGAAGAAGACGGGCGAGATCGTCTGGAAGTTCACGAAGGCGGGAACCTTCGACTTCTCCTGTCTCATCCCGGGCCACCGAGAGGCCGGGATGTTCGGCACCATCATCGTCAAGTGACCCAATCAAGGAGACTCATCATGCGCAAGCTGTTGCTGTCCGCCGCATTCCTGCTCACGACCGCCGCGGCGTTTGCCCAGGTCGCTCCCGTCAGCGGCGAGGTGACCAAGGTCGACGCGGCGCAAGGCAAGATCACCCTCAAGCACGCCGCCATCCCGAACCTGGACATGGACGCCATGACGATGGTGTTCGCTGCCGGCGATCCGGCGATGCTCAAGGCCGTGAAGCCTGGCGACAAGGTCACCTTCGAGGCCGACCGGGTGAACGGACGGCTCACCGTCACCAAGATCCAGAAGGCGAAGTGATCCGAACGCCCGTGGGGCGGGGTACCGTCCCACAGGCAAACAAGCGCTCCGGCGGATCGGGGACATGGATCATTCCGTATCTCGATCCGGGAATGGGGCGAAGGCAAAGGAGACCCCCATGACCATCAGGTCCCTCGTTCTGGCGGGAGTGCTGACCGTGCTTTCGGTCGCTCCCGCCCTCTCCGATCCCGATTCCTCCCGACTGTCGCAAAGGGAGAAGGAACGGCACGAGTTCCGTGACGTCCAGCGCGGCCAGGTCCCACTCCTTCAGTGCCCCAGGAACACGGCGCCGCATGGGGCGTCGGCGACGCCTCGCATACCGGCGAACTGATCGGGCGACCGCTTGCTCCTCATCCCAGCGACGCCCGCCGCAGCCTGAGGGCGTTGGCGATAACGCTGACCGAGGAGAGCGCCATGGCGAGGGCCGCGATGATCGGCGAGAGCAGCAGGCCGAAGGCGGGATAGAGCACCCCCGCCGCGATCGGCACCCCGGCAGCGTTGTAGATGAAGGCGAAGAACAGGTTCTGGCGGATGTTGCCCATGGTGGCCCGGCTGAGCTGACACGCGCGCACGATGCCCTGGAGGTCGCCCTTCAGGAGCGTCACGCCCGCGCTCTCGATGGCCACGTCCGTGCCCGTGCCCATGGCGATGCCCACGTCGGCGGCGGCCAGCGCCGGGGCGTCGTTCACGCCATCGCCCGCCATCGCGACGATCCGGCCCTCCTTCCGCAACTTCGCGACCACCTTCGCCTTGTCCTCGGGCAGGATCTCGGCCTCGACCTCCGCGATGCCGAGCTTGCGGGCGACCGCCTGCGCGGTCGTCCTGTTGTCGCCGGTCAGCATGACGACCCGGATGCCCGCGCCGCGGAGCGCCGTGACGGCGGCGGGCGTCGTCGCCTTGACGGGGTCGGCAATGGCGACGAGGCCACCGAGGCGTCCGTCGATCTAGATGAAGATCACGGTCGCGCCTTCGCCGCGCAGCGCCTCGGCCTCCCCCGCGAGGGCAGAGAGGTCGACATGCTCCTCGGACATGATGCGGTGGCTGCCGATGACCAGCCTGCGCCCGTCCACCGTTCCCGTCACGCCCTTGCCGACGGGGCTGTCGAAGTCCTCGGCGGTGCCGAGCGCAAGGTTGCGTTCCTGCGCCGCGGCGACGATGGCTGCGGCCAGGGGATGCTCGCTCGCCCGCTCCAGGGTCGCCGCGAGGCGCAGCAGCTCCGCTTCGTCCATTCCCGCCGCGGCCTTCAAGGCCGTGACCTTCGGCTTGCCCTCGGTGAGGGTCCCGGTCTTGTCGACCACCAGCGTGTCGATCCGCTCGAAGCGTTCCAGAGCCTCGGCATTCTTGATGAGGACGCCGAGACCGGCGCCCCGGCCGACGTCGACCATGATGGACATGGGCGTCGCGAGGCCGAGCGCGCAGGGACAGGCGATGATCAGGACCGCGACGGCGGCGATCAGGCCGTGGGCGAAGCGCGGCTCGGGTCCCCAGATACCCCACGCGGCGAAGGCGAGGATGGCGATGGCGATCACCGCTGGCACGAACCAGCCGGACACCTCGTCGGCGAGCCGCTGGATCGGCGCGCGGGAGCGCTGGGCCTCCGCCACCATGTGGACGATCCGGGCGAGCATCGTGTCCCGCCCGACGCGGCCCGCCCGCATGATGAAGCCCCCGGTCTGGTTGAGCGTGCCGCCGATGAGCTTCGCCCCGACCTCCTTGGTGACCGGCATGGATTCGCCGGTGATCATGGATTCGTCCACGGAGCTGCGGCCCTCGAGCAGGTCCCCGTCCACGGGAACCTTCTCCCCGGGACGAACCCGGAGGCGGTCGCCGACGGCGACCACGTCCAGCGAGACGTCCTCGTCGGAGCCGTCGTCCCGCACGCGGCGGCCGGTCTTGGGGGCGAGGTCGAGCAGGGCACGGATGGCGCCGCCCGTCTGCTCCCGGGCGCGCAGCTCGAGGACTTGGCCCAGCAGCACCAGGACCGTGATGACGGCGGCCGCCTCGAAGTAGATGGCGACGGATCCGTCGGCGGCGCGGAACGTATCCGGGAAGGCCTGCGGCACGGCGGTGGCCACCACGCTGTAGATCCAGGCCACCCCCGTCCCCATGGCGATCAGCGTGAACATGTTGAGATGGCGCGTTACGAGGGAGCGCCCCGCCCGCACGAAGAACGGCCAGCCTGCCCACAGCACCACCGGGGTCGCCAGGACGAGCTGGACCCAGTTGGCGGCCTTGGCGCCGAGCAGCATGTGGAGGTTGGTGAGGTGCCCGCCCATCTCCAGTGCGAGGACCGGCACGGTGAGGACGAGGCCGATCCAGAACCGTCGCGTCATGTCCACGAGCTCGGCGCTCGGACCGGTCTCCTGCGTCGCTACCTCCGGTTCCAGCGCCATGCCGCAGATGGGGCAATTGCCGGGACCGATCTGCCGGATCTGCGGATGCATGGGGCAGGTGTAGATCACGCCCTTGGGCTGGCCCCCGCCCGCCTTGGGAGTGGGCACCCCGGCGAGGTAGGCCGAAGGGTTCGCCTCGAACTTCGCCTGGCAGCCCGCCGAGCAGAAGTAATGGGTCGTCCCGTCGCGGGTGGAGCGGTGGGTGGCGGTCGCCGGATCCACCTCCATATCGCAGACCGGATCCTTCACGAGAGAGGCATGCGACCCGTCCGTGCCTGCGTGGGAATGCGTGCCATGGTCGTGGTGGTGGGCATGGCCCGAATGGGTGTGCGGTTCAGTCATGGGAGGGAGCTCCGGGATGGTGGGGCTTCGGGCCGGATGCGGTGCCGATCCGAGGGATGAACGCGGGCACGGCGCGCGCGTAGGCGTCCCATTCGGGACCGACTTCGGCCCTGAAGGCGTCCTCCTCCCGCCGGGCGAGGCGGACGTAGACCCACGCCAGGATCGGGAACATGGCGAGGGTCACGAGGGTCGGCCACTGCATGAGGAAGCCGAACATGGGCGTACGCGCCCGTGGTCGCCAGCCGATGTTCCCGCTGGGCCGCATGGAGCACGTGCCAGCTCGTGGCGAGCAGCCAGAACCCGGCGAAGATCAGGACGTCGCTGAGGATGTGGAACGGGCCGAAGTGCGGGTTCATGCGCCACCCGAACATCGTCTCGAGCAGGTGTCCCGCATCGTGCGAGAGGAAGTCCACCCCGGGGAACTGCCGCCCGAGCCCATCCCGACAGCAGGTAGATGGTCAGGGGGAAGCCGTACATCTCGGTGAACAGCGCGACGACGAAGGCCGAGAAGGCGCCGAGCGACCGCCAGTCCAGGGAGGTGCGCAGCCGGACGAAGCTCGCGGCGAACAGGATGAACACCGCGGAATTGATGATCACCAGGCCCCAGAGGCCGTAGGCGGGAGATCCGTTCATCGGGGACCTCCCTCGGAGCGGCTCGGAGCGGCTCCTGCGCCGTGGTGGTGCCCGCCGCCATGACCGTGATGCATGAACAGGTGCATCAGGGGACAGGCGAGGAGCAGCAGGAGCGGCAGGTAGCCCAGGACGTGGGCACGGTGCTCGGAGAACAGCAGGAAAGCCGCGATGAGCAGGAAGCCGATGGCGACGAGGCCTCCCTTGGATCGCCAGAAGCCGCCCGACGGGCGATCGGCTGGCCGACCGCGGTCGTCGTTGGCGGCGGCGAGATGATCTGCGTTATGGTGCATGGACATGGTCGGATTCTCCGGGATGGGTCGGGGCCGCGCCCGCGGCGGGAAGCCGTTCCGCGGGCGCCGCTGGGGTCACATCAAGCCCATCGGCATGGGCATGAGGAGCTGATCGGCGGTGCGCTTCTGGGCGTCGCCGAAAGAGGCGTAGAGCGGGTCCAGCGCCGTCTTCACCTTGCGCAGGGCCTCGAGGCGCGCGGCTAGCATGCTTTCGTGCGCCTCAATCCGCTTCGGGAGGGTGGCGGCCGTAGCGCCTTGCCCGGACATCATCTGCTCCTGCATGGCGGACATCATTCCCGTCATGCCCCGGGCATTGGTACGGAGCGCCTCGGCGAACGCGTCCCATAGCGGCTGCTGCGCGGCGGTGATGCCGAGCTCGGCCCGGAGAAAAGCGATCCGTCCCTCGATGCGGGCCGGGGCCATCATCTGGGTCATCATGCCCATGGGCCCCGTGCCTCCCATTCCGCCTTGCTGCTGATCCTGAGCGGGGGTCGCCGCCGGAGGCTGCGGCATCGGCATGGGGGCGTTCGACTGGGGCGCCGCAGGGGACGGTACGCCCGCCGGATGGTGCGCATCCTCGGCGAGGACGGGCGTGGATGCGATCAGGGCTGCGCCCAAGGCGATGGCCGTCATCAGGTTGGGGGACTTGGTCATGATCTTCCTGCTCCTCTCATGGTGCGGCCGCGGCCGCTCTCTGGTTAGGGATGGTGTCCGTCGTGTGCGTCACGGGTGGGCCGCCATCGGCGGATCCGGTTTCGATGGCGATCCGGGCCGGGCGTGATTGGCCGGATACCGGAAGCGCAGCCGGTCCGCCGTAGGCCGCGTCGAAGACCCGTTCGAAGAAGGCGTTCCGCAGCCTGCGTCCGGCCTCGATCGTCTCGGCAACGCCGTCGGCGAAGCGGGTCTCCTGGACCTTGAAGGGATTGTCGGGCGCGGCCGGATGGCGATGCGCACAGATGCGTTCCGCAAGGAACTGAATGCCGCGCATCCAGGGAATGAAGCCCTCGGAGAGGAGATACCGGCTGGTGCGCATCGGATGCAGCCATTGGAGGGTGGCCGCGGACCACGGCGTCGTGACCGCCTGGACCCAAGGGCTCACGAAGGTGCGGTAGAGCCGCTCGTTGGTCTCGGACAGGTCACGCACCCGCTCGAACGCGGCGCCGGCGCGCGTGAAGCGGATGTCGGAGACCTGCCGCTCCTCGAAGCGCACTTCGAAGGCATCGGCCGTGCAGTCCGGGTCCCGCGTCGGGTTGTCGATCCTCATCTCGTAGAGACCGGGCGGCAGGGCCTCGATCCGAGGCAGGTTCTGGAGGATCGCCCGATGCTCGAGGCGGGCGACCTTGGCGGAGACGAAGATGCCGAGGTGCCCGACATGAGAATTGACGAGATAGACGATGCGCTGCCCCGCCTCCTTCAAGTCCCGCGTGTCGGCATAGACGGCGGGTATCCAGCCCAGCGCCTGATGGGGTGGCGTGATGTTGTCTCCGTAGGAGGCCAAGATCACGAGGGGGTTGCGGTGCGCCGGAGGTCGGCATGGCATCCCTCGCAGATCCAAAGCCGTCCCTGCTCCAGCCGATCGCCGACGAACAGGTTCTCGACGATGGCGAAGATCTCCTCTCGGGAGAGGAAGAAGAACCCGTTCCACCATCGTGCAAAATCCAGGAATCGATCCCGCCCCGTGTCGATCGCGACGTAGAGGTTCGCGTATTTCTCCCAAACGGCCTCCGGCTTGAGACCCTCGAAGTTCTGGACCAGCCATGCGCCGTCGAACCGGCCGCCGCCGAGATCGGCGAGCAGATGCTTGAGCCAAGTGCCGCCCTCGAACCCGGCCGCGATCCGCATCGGGTTCACGCCGGGCTCGCCCGCCCAGTAGGACAGCGGGGTTCCGTTCAGGACCGTGGGACCGGTCAGCCCGGCGCAGTCGGCGGCGAGGAGGGTCACCGCCCATCCGGCCTGGCAATTGCCATAGAGGATCGGCGCGGTATCGGGATGGCGCTTCGCCACCTCCTCCACGAACCGCCGCAGCGCATGGAGCACGTCGGCGAGCGTTTGCCCGGGCATGGGCTCCGGCGTGAAGGCGACGAAGTAGACCGGATGGCCCTGGTGCAGGGCGATGCCGACCTCCGACTCCAGCTTGAAGCCGCCGATGCCGGGACCGTGCCCGGCCCGGGGATCGAGGATCAGGACCGGAGGCTTCGACGGATCGAGGCAGTCATCCAGGCAATCGTCCCCGGCCGGGGTCACCCGCAGGAGCAGGTAGTTGACGGGCTGCTCGAACCGCCGGGCATCCACCAGGACCTCGTAGTCGAAATCCAGCAAGGGCGGCTTGCCCGCGCGCTCGTGCGCCAGCATGTTGTCGGCCCGCTGCCGGAGCGTGTCCCAGAACAGGACCGACCGCTCGCCCGCGTCGACGACATAAGCCAGGAGATCGCCAAGGATCGCGCCTGGGGCCGAGCGGGCATCCGGGGCCGGAAGCGCCCGGCTCTCGCCAAGCACAGCGGCGCCGGCCGCGGGACGGCCGAGAAAATCGCTATAGGTCATGTCGATATGCTCGTTTCCTGTCGGCTTGCGGCCGACGTCGATCCGAGGGACGCCCGGAGGCGCTCCCGCCAGCTACGTACGAGACGGCTTCAGATCAGGAACGAGGGGGATCGAGGCCCGGCGGGACGGCAAGGCCCGCAAACACACGATCCGACGGCAAGGGATGATGGCCGAGGAACTTCAGGTGGAGGATCGCCCCGTCCTCGGTTTGGACCGTGATGCTCCAGACGCTGCATGCCAAGTCGCAGCAGGCTCCGTGGTCGGTCATCCCTACCTTGCCGTCATGGTCATCGGCAACTGCGGCGCCGTGGTCGTCCGCAACAGCAGCGTGGGGAGGAGCATCCTCGGCATGGTCATGGCACTCGACCGGCATGGCGTGGGCGACCGGGGCGAGCAGCATCGCCGCCGCGACCAGCATGGCCGACAGCAACTTCACGTGCCCGATCGCTCGCCTGAAGCCGATCATGTTCCTGGCCTGTCCTAAGGAAACCTTACACCATCCTAGCATCTCGTGGAACGCGCGCCTTGATCGGGATCAACGGTCGCCAGGCATGGCGGGCGCCAATCGGCATCCCCCCGCAGATGTCCTGCCCGATGTAAATGAAGAACCGATCGACTTGGTGCAGCGAGGCGTCAGTTAACCCATGATCCGCGATCGATTCGGTCGGAGGCGACGGGGCGTGATGTTCACCGACGGCGTAATCCTGCTCGCGATCCTCTTCGGCGTGATCGCGGCCCTTTACGCGGCCGTGGGTCAGGCGGGAGCATCCGGGTATCTGGCGGTCATGGCGCTCTTCGGGGTTGCGCCCGCGGTGATGAAGCCAACCGCCCTTGCCCTCAATCTCCTGGTCGCAGCGATCGGGACTATCCAGGCGCGCCGGATGGGCCTGTTCTCCTGGCGCACGTTCTATCCGTTCGCCGTCCTGGGATTCCCGTTCTCGCTCATCGGCGGCGCCGTGCATCTTCCGGCGAACATCTATTATTCGGCGGTCGGGGAGATCCTCCTGCTGTCGGCGGCTCAGATGCTGCGCATGGCGAGGGGAGCATCTGAGCGCCCGTCGGCCACCCCCGCCGAGCCTCCTTTCCACGAGTTGCCGCCCAACGGACAGGGCATCGCCACCCTAATGACGCTGGGCATGCTGGACGCGCTGGGGGTCGGCACCGCGCCGGTGGAGACCACCCATCTCGTCATCGAGGCCACGAAGCTGGCGCTGGCGGACCTCGACGAATTCGTCGGCGATCCCGACACCATGAGTATCGACCCGCGCAGCCTCCTGGACCCTGCCTATCTCGCGGAGCGGGCGAAGGAGGTGGACCCCGGCAAGGCGGGCCTGCCCAGCTTCAAGGGGCCTAAGCCGGGTGGCACGGTCTATCTCTCGGCGGCGGATGCGCAGGGGAGGATGGTGTCTTTCATCCAGTCCAATTACATGGGCTTCGGCTCCGGCGTCGTGGTGCCGGGTACTGGCATCAGCCTGCAGAACCGCGGCACCTCCTTCTCGCTGAAGCCCGGACACGCCAATCAGGTGGGCCCACGCAAGCGCCCGTTCCACACCATCATCCCCGGCTTCGCCATGGACGCGGCCGGCGCGCCGCTCATGTCGTTCGGCGTCATGGGCGGGCCCATGCAGGCCCAGGGACACACCCAGATGGTGCTGCGCACGCTGAAATATCGCCAGGGCCCCCAGGCCGCCGCCGACGCACCCCGCTGGCGCGTGGTCTCCGGTCGCAAGGTGGCGGTGGAGCCCAGTGTCGGTCCGGAGCTGCTGGAGGGCCTCAAGGCGCTGGGCCACGAGATCGTGGTGGAGCCGCCCGAGGCGGTCTTCGCCTTCGGCGGCGCGCAGCTCATCCTGAGGGGCGAGGACGGCGCCTATGTGGGTGGCTCGGACAGCCGGAAGGACGGGCAGGTGGCCGCCTTCTGAGGCAGCCATGTAGCTCGAGAATCGTGATTGGCAGGCGTCGGAGCACACGATTCCAGCCGCCGCGAGGCGATCTAACTTGCCGCGCTGTTCGCCCAGGGGGGCGAATTCGCCTTCGTCATCTATGGGGCGGCGGCGGCCGTCGGCATCTTCGAGCCGCAGGTCAATGCCGTGATACGCTTCAAAACCGGCTTCCCTGAGGAAGGCTGCTCTCTTCGATGACTGCCTTACCGGAAGCAACAATCAACCGTATCGGCGGCCATCGATTGCGGATGTAATGGGATAGCTTGATGCCGTCCATTGTCCCCGGCATCTGCACGTCAGTGAACACCAGATATATCGGCTCTCGACTCCAGCATCCGAATTGCCTCATCGGCGCTGTCGGCCTCTAGCGCCGCGTAACCCGCAGATCGCACAAGGTCGACAGCACCCATTCGGATGATCGGGCTGTCTTCGACTACGAGTACGACTGCCTTGCCGTTAAACATTCACTGCTCGGGTTGTGTAAGCCGAGGAGCTTCGCCGGCTCCGGCGTATTATCATCGCCAGAGATCGCCGTCTTTTGCGACGACTGAGAATTGATCACTCACAAATGAGACCAGCATCGGTCGGGCATTCGGCTATGGCGATGAGTCCTCGCTCGGCCGATGGGGAAGGTAGCATCGCGATCGGCCTCGTCCTCGAGCGGAAAGTCGATCCAAGCAACTTCCTAAACTTGAATTGGGGTGATCGCCAGAAGGAGATCGCCCGGCTGGAGGGCAAAAATGAGCTATGGACAATGTTCGGAGCGAACGGTGATGAGTTCCATAAAATCAGGTCTGATCTCGAAGCTGACGGTATCAATATTCTGAACACTGGCGGTTTTGTTTCGACGCCGGAATCGCGGACAATCTGGATTGACGTCAACGCGGAGCAGTTCACGCGCATATTTGGAACAGACCTACTGGTGCTCGGCAACGACAGCGACGGCGACAAGATGTTCTTCTGGCAGGGCACGCTTTCGACCAAGCCTGATTGGAACATCGCCGGAGAGCAGCGATCTGCGATAACCGGCCTGTGGCTGGACAGTGGGGAGATGCCCATCATTCAGAACCTCCACTCCGGAACACCGGTTGACCCGCCGCAGGGGCCGCAGAGCATCGGTAACCTGGATACGGGCGCTTCTGCCCTTTGACCGTACGAAATTGCCGAGATTTACAATTTCCCCCTGAGGGATCTGTCTGTGGCTGCGAGCTTGTGAATCCACGGCCTAGTGCGACGCCGCCCGCCGCCCCCGCGTCACCTCAGCGCCCCTTGCCGAGCGGTTTTGCATTCTAGGAATTTCCATGGCTTACGCCATCGGCACTATGGCCAGGCCGCTATGGCGTCTAATCAGACCTTCCGAAAAATGGACGCCACCACCGCCCTCTGAGGTGGCCTTTTCGGCATAGGAGGGCCGGCATGCCTCGTCTGATCAACATGGTGCGCAAGCTCGTGCCGCGAAGAAAAGCCGATAGCTGGGCGTATGGAATTGGGAAGTGATGAGCCTAGCCGACGCGGGGGAGCCGGCTAGGCTCATCGAAACCCGAAGGGTCCCCGGGGGGGAGGACCTGCAGGGAAATAAAAGATAACAAACCAAAATCCAACGGGAGATGAACGACATCACCCACGCGAAAAGAGATCGATAGGGGAGCGAGGAGGCTGGGCCGGTTGCTGATCTCGGTCCAGCCCCTCCGCTTCGGCCGGTGGCTGACCAGTCCGAAGGCGGAGCCCGCAAATTATTTAGCAACGCCGACCCTGCCAAGGTATTGAATTTGCTGATCGATACCACGCCGGATGCAATTTTGAGTGGCATGAGCCGGGCGGGCTGAGCGGCACGCAATTGCCGCTCAGCCCTGGACTCGGAAACAAGGTGCCAACCCGTCGGTTTGGGTCGGCTCGTGAATAATCGTTCATAACGCTGCGTCACGCCACCTGGGCCGTCTCACGGGCGCCGCTGGCAAAGCTTCAGGATTACAAGAAGCGGATGGGCTGGATTTTCCCCTGGGCGTCCTCCCAGGGCGGTGACTTCAATTACGATTTCAACGTCGCCTTCACCGAGGAGCAGCAGCGCGAAGGGTAAATCGAATACAATTACCGGCGCAACGGCCATGCCATGGATCTGGTGCCGGTCCCTCCGCCCGTCGCCGAGTTCGCGGCCAGTTGCGGAACCGACGCGCCGCCCTTTACCCGCGATCGGCCCGGCCTTTCCGCCTTCGTGCGGGAGGATGGCGTGATCTATCACACCTACTCCGCCTATGCGCGCGGGCTGGACACCCCTCTGGGCCTCCTATCAGTGGCTCGACCGCGCGCCCAAGGGGCGCAACGAGACCGGCGTCTGGTGGCGCCGCCACGATGAATACGCCCAGCTATGAGCCGGGCTGCGCGCATCGTCGCCCGGCGATGCACGGCTTTCGAAGACGCGTGCGAGCGCGCCTTCCTCGGCATGTGGGCCGTGATGATGGTGGCGATGATGCTGCCATCCCTGACGCCCATGCTCCGGTGCTATCGACGGGCCGTCGGTGGGCCGCATCTCGGCCTCCTGACCTTGCTGGTGGGGGCCGGCTACTTCCTGGTCTGGATCCTTGCGGGACTGGTGGTTTTTCCGCTGGGCGCTGCGCTGGCAGCGGCGGCGACGCAGCAGCCAATGCTCGCGCGTGCGGCTCCGATGGCAGCTGGTGTGGTAGTTCTCATCGCTGGCGCTCTCCAGTTCAGCGCTTGGAAGACACATCGCCTTGCCTGCTGCGGTGAAGCGGAAACCGCCCATGTACTCCCGGCCGATGGCTCCACAGCCTTGCAGCACGGCCTGCGCCTCGGCATCCGCTGCATCAAATGCTGCGCCAACCTGATGGCGATCCTCCTCGCGGTGGGCGTTATGGACCTGCGTGCGATGATCCTTGTGACGGCCGCTATCACCCTCGAACGCCTCGCCCCGACTAGGCTCAGGACCTATTAATTGGGATTGAGATGTGATTCACAGCCTCCGTTTAGGAGGCTGTGATAGGTGACGTGTTCCTGCTGAGCGAGCGGCAGATGGCGCGGATCTCGCCGTTCTTTCCCTTGGCCCGTGGGGTGCCGCGGGTCGATGACCGGCGGGTGGTAAGCGGGATTGTCTACGTGATCCGCGATGGGCTGCAGTGGAAAGATGCGCCGAAGGACTACGGCCCGCACAAGACGCTGTACAACCGTTTCATCCGCTGGAGCCGGCTTGGGGTGTTCGCCCGCATCTTCGCCAGCCTCGCCGGCGAAGGGCCGAGACCCGAGCGGATCATGATCGACGCCACGCATCTGAAGGCCCACCGGACGGCGGCGAGCCTGCTCAAAAAGGGGCTGTTCCCCGCCGTATCGGGCGCACCAAAGGCGGATTGAACTCCAAGCTCCACACCGTCTGTGACGGCGAGGCCCGGCCGATTATCATGCTGCTCTCGGAAGGCCAGATGAGCGACCATAAGGGGGCTCGCCTGGTCCTCAATGCCTTGCCACCGGCTGCCAGCCTGATCGCCGACCGGGGTTACGACAGCGCCTGGTTCCGGGACGCGCTCGCCGCCAAGGGTATCGCGCCCTGCATTCCCTCATCGCGCAGCCGCAAGCGGCCTTTGCCTACGACAAGGTCCTCTACCGCCAGAGGCATAAGGTCGAGAATCTTTTCGCGAAGCCCAAGGACTGGCGCCGGATCGCCACCCGCTACGACCGCTGCGCCCACACCTTCTTCTCAGCCATATGCATCGCAGCCACAGTCATCTTCTGGCTCTGATTAGTGAGCCCTGAGCCTAGGTGGCGCATGGCCCGCGCCGTCGGGGTCGGCGCAGTCGGAACGGGCTTGATCCTGATGGCGCAAGCAGCCGGGGTCGGATGATCGATCCGAAGTGCAGGCTTTCACTTGGCGACCGAGGCGATTGAGCCGTCTCGTGCGGCTGTCTTGCCTGGTGGAGCTTCATACAAAGACCAATGACTTTCTGTCGGTGACACGGAGGCCGCACGCGCGATCGCCCTGCATGCGATTCTCCACGGCTTTCCACTAGCTAGCGTAGCAGCCAATCCTCATCGTAGGCATTGCCGCAGGTGGCAGCGGCCCGACCAATCATCGCCGTCGGGCGCCAACTACATTGCCTTTGCAGGTCGGGTGTCGGGAATTGGACAGCGGTTCTCGCGCGCGCAAGCGAGTACGCACGCGTGAAATACCATCCACTGTCCGTTTTTGTCCCTGGGTGTGGGGGGATCTCTAGGCCGCGGTTGCCTTCCGCCCCCGCTTCGCCGGCACAGCCGCCTTCACCACAGCATTTCTCCGCTGCTGGCCGAGCCCCATCTTCTTGGCGAGTTCCGACCGCGCCGCCGCGTACGCCGGAGCAACCATCGGATAGTCGGCTGGCAGGTTCCACTTAGCGCGGTACTGCTCTGGCGTCATGTCGTACGCCGTCCGCAGATGACGCTTTAGAGACTTGAACTGCTTGCCGTCTTCCAGACAAATGATGAAATCTGGGGTGACGGATTTCCTGATTGAAACCGCCGGCTGCTGTGGTTCCGCTGCAGCTGCGGGGGCCGATGAAAGCCCCTTCAGGGCCGCATGAATGCTGCCGATGAGTGCCGGCAAATCAGACGCTGCAACGGAGTTGTTGCTCACATACGCCGAGACGATATCCGCCGACAGGCCAATGAAGTCGTCACTCTCCATCTTAATCAATTGAGCTTCCATTTGAATCACCTAACCGTTGCTGTCAATTCGATCAGAGAAGGTATTAATAGAATTTGCGACAAATGCAAGGCGCCTGGAATATACATTCTCGAACATTCTAGAATGTAGATTTGCAGGTCTCAGCGAAATCAGCAATTGGCGCGTGACAATGGCCCTCACAATCCTCTGATCAGCGGAACATCTTTGCCAATCTGCAGTTCTGTCGGCAAGCGGAAGTCACGATACGAAGTGACTGCCGTTCTCAACATTGTCGAAGAACTAGGAGCCTGCGATGGACGTGAAGGGTGAAACCTCCAACCTAATCTCTGGCGACAAGGTCTCAGGTACGAACGTGTACAACGCTGCTGGCGAAAAGCTGGGATCGATCTACGACGTCATGATCGAAAAGCAATCCGGAAAAGTCGCATACGCCATCATGTCGTTCGGCGGATTTCTAGGCATAGGCAACGATTATCACCCGCTGCCTTGGTCGACCCTGAACTACAACGTCCAGCAAGGTGGCTATGTGGTGAATCTCACGCGTGAACAGCTGGAAGGGGCGCCACATTACGCCGAGAGCGAGCCGCCCACTTGGGATCGCGACTATGAAACGCGCGTTCACGACTATTATAGGTCACGTCCTTATTGGGACATGTAGCGGCCGGCTACGCCGCATCACGACGGCTTCGATCTAGTCCCACAGCCCCGCCGACTCACCGCCGTGCGGGGCTTCCCGGGTCTCGAACGGGTCGTTTCGCCCGTCACGACCGATTACAATTCCGACAGCTGCTTCGCCTGCTGAACTGTCGCCAGACACTCTGTCTCCTCGCCCGCCCGATCAAAGCCTCGCGCGCGTTCAAGTGCGGCCGAAGCTTCAGCCGCGTTGGCCTGGACGGAGGGGCGACCACTTTGCGCTTGATCGGCGGCCGTCGGCTGTCCCTGGGTCTGACGGCGGACATCTTCAGGTGAAGTCGCCTTTCCTCGAGCTTCCTGGGTCATTCTACCGGTCGGAGGATGCTGCTGCGTGTCGGTCTGCGCCGGGGTTCCAGCCGGCATGGTGCCCCCCGCTGTGGGGCCAGAGCCAGCGTCCCGCGCAGATATTGCTTTCGTGAGACTTTCAATTTCGCCAGTGCATGCGCCCGCCTGCGCGGGGCCACTCGGGTGAGCAAACAGGCTGCACACCGCCGCGATATAGATTGCCGATTTCATAATTGCCGCTCCTGTTGCTGGGGGACGACTGAGCCACCTTAGATCGGCATGAAAAAACGCTCACGCTGGCATTGATGTTCCTTTTGGTTCCGCCGGCGGGGACGGCCTACGACACGACGCCGGACGCGTATCGCGCCAAGTGGAATTTACCCGCGGACTATCTGATGGTGGCTCCTAACTATGCGGCGGCGCGGTCGAAACTCGCCAAGCAGATGGGGCTCGGCCAGCAGCGCAAGAAAGCGGCGGAAGCCAAGCCTGGAAGGCGACGTCAAAGCGGAGTAAGTCGTCCTGAGCTTTCTGGTGGTCGATCGGCGCCGCCGATATCGGCGCGCTTCGGGCATTCTGCGCAATGTGAGCAACATGATTCCGGGTGTCTGATATTTCAAAAATTTTGAGACGACCCTCAAGTATAAATAAATCAATAACTTGTGTGTCTCATATTATAGTCTTATAAGTCGAGCGTGATTTTCGGCTGCGCACGTGTATCGACAGATGATCAGTCTCTAGAAGCCCAAATCGAACATCTCAAGGCAGCCGGATGCGAGGCGGTATTCTCCGAAACCGCCAGCGGTACGAAGACAGAGCGGCGAGAGCTTCGCAATTGCATCAGCAAGCTCAAGACCGGTGATATCCTGATCGTCGCTCGCTTGGACCGTCTGGCCCGCTCTACTCGGGACCTGCTCAATGTGCTTGCCGAAGTTAGCGATCGGGGAGCGGCTTTCCGATCAATCTCGGATAGTTGGGGATACCACAACGCCACACGGCCGGTTGATGCTCACCATCCTCGGCGATCTGGCCGAGTTCGAGCGGGAACTGATTCGATCCCGCACAGGTGAGGGGCGGATTCGGGCAAAGGCACGAGGCATCCGATTCGGCCGCAAGCCCAAGCTATCGCCGGGTTCCAGCCTTAAAGCACGGTCCCCCGGTCCCGCCGCGCCGGTTCGCTTCCGCCTCACATGATGGTGTCGTGGATGGCGGGGGACACGAAGTCCATCTGCACCAGGAGGTCGTTGAAGTCGCGATCGCCCCCGCCGTAGAGGTCCTCCCACCCCCAGGTATTGAGGCCGTAATTCCACACGTGGTTGACGCTTGCGCCGTTCGCCTGCTCGTTGGCCTGCAGGAACATGTAGAAGTCGTGCCCGCCGGCAGAAAGGCGCATGGCGATGAGATCACCGGAGTCGACACCGGTGATGGTCGCCTCGCCATACTGGCCGTAGCCGGCGCCGGAGACCCAGGTAGCGCCCATATCCGTGAGATAGGCATGGGCGCGGCTCGCCGCGTCATAGCCGGCATCGCCCGGCCGCAGGCCGTCCACGGTACCGAAGTCATCATCCACGGCATAGAACATGAGTTTCACGTCCTGCATGCCGCTCTGGCGCAGGCGCACGAGCATGTCCTGGTCATCGGTGCCGCCCAGGGTCTGCGCGTGGGTGACGAGGCGCGAGACGTTCACCGCGTTGTCGCCGTCTGCGCTCGCGTAATCCATGAGGCCGAACGGGCTGGTGAGACCCGCATGCGGGGCGCCCGCCGCCATGCCGTCGATCTTCATCCCAAGCCGCGCGCCGTCCGCCACGTCCGCCTGATGGGCGTTGGCCTGCGCATGCCCGTCCTGGGCGGTGATGGTCGAGGCGGAAAAGTCTGACCGCAGGGCCTTCAGCGCGAACTCCCGTGACCAGACCCCGTCCGCCGGCACGCCACTGCCGAAGGCGGCCGCCGTATCTCCGAGCTGCAGCTCCACATCGTGCCCACCGGGCGAAACCGCCTGGAAGAGGAGGCTCTGATCGCTGGCGCTGAGCCAATCCCCCGCGGTGCCGGGCGAAACGAGGCCGGGGGCGGTGTCGGACAGGCCGACGGCGAGGGAGGCGAGCGTGCCGAGCAGCGCATCGGCGTCGCTGATGTGGGCATCCTCCAGGACCCCCGGCGCAACCACCGAGAGGATGGAGACCAAGGTCTGAGGGTCGCCGACGGAGAGGCCATGCTCGCCCAGCACGTCCTTAAGCTGTAGCAGGACCGATAAAAGAACCGCCGAACTGGTGACGATGGCAGAAGCTTCGGCCCCCGCGGCATCGGCGACCGTGTAGCTGAAGATGGCCGGCCCGGAATGGCCTTCGGCATGGGTGAAGATAAGCCGTCCGTCCGCCGTCAGCGTTACCATGCCGCCGTCCACCGCAGCGGAGCCGCCCGCGACGATGGCATGCCCGCCTATGGCGGTGATGTGCAGGAGGTCGTTGTCCGGGTCGCCGTCATTGGCCCGCACATCCACCGCTACTGCCCCTCCGTCCTGAGGCATGGTGAAGACATCGCCATGGGCGAACGGGGCGCGGTTGACCGGCGTCACTGGCGGCACGGTTATGGTGCCCGAGACGGCGCCGGTGTCCGTCAAGCTGCCATCGGAGACGGTGTAGGTGAAGTTGACCGGCCCGTTATAGCCAGCGGTCGGAGTAAAGGTGAGGTTGCCGTCGCTCCCCAGGACGATGATGCCGATGATGTCGCCGAAACCGTCATGGAGGGTGACTGGAGCGTGGGCGAAAATGTCCATGCCGTTCACCTGGGTGACGGTGAGGACGTCGCCGTTGGCGTCGGTGTCATTGGCGCGCACGTCGAAGGTGACAGGAATGTCCCGGACGGTGGTGAAGGTGTCGCCAACGGCCACCGGACGCCCGTTCACCCTGATGGAGACCGTGCCATTGTCCGTCAGGCTGCCGTCGGAAACGGTGTAGGCGAAACTGTCAGCGCCGCCGAAGCCTGCATCCGGCGTGTAGGTGAAAGTGCCGTCCGCATTCACCACGACGGTGCCGTGCTGCGCCTGCCTGAAGCGCGCATAGGTCAGCGCGGATCCCTCCGGATCGCTCGCGCTGAGCGTACCGGTGATGATGGTGTCCTCGCTGCCGCTAAAGGACCCGTCCGTGGCGACTGGCGCGTCGTTCACCGGCGTGATCGCGAACGTGAAGGTTTCGCCCGTGATCGTCCCGCCCGCATCATCGCTGACCGAGAAGCCGAACTCATCGCTCACCGTCTCCCCGCCGTCATGGACGTAGGTGATGCGGTTGGTGTTGATCTCGCGCTGCGTGAGGGTTGCGCCAAGGCCGAGCGCGACGCCGTCGCGCATCAGCGTGCCGTGGGCCGTCGCCGTCGTGATCGTGTAGGTGAGCTGGGCGTCGGTGTTGTCGGCGTCGTTGACGTCGAGGAGTGCGGCCGTGATTGTCGTGCTGCCGCCCTCGGCGAGTGTCGGCGCGGTGTTGGCGCTCAGCACGGGTATGTCGTTCACGGCCGCGACGGCGATGTCCGCGGTGTCGCTCGCGATCAGCGCGCCGCCGCTGCCGGTGTTGCCGCGGTCATTGACCAGCAGCGTCAGCGTCACATGGGCTGCCGGGGTATCGGAAGTGTTGAGATAGCTGAGCGTACTGGAGGCGTCCGCATTGAACAGCGCGTTGATCTGCGCGAGCGTGCCGGTGATCGTGACCGCACTGCCGCCGCTGCCGCTGACAGTCGCGCCGCTGCCGCCTGCGGTTACGTCCAGCGAGCCTTCACCCACCGACAGCGTGACCGTCACGACGCCGAGATTGCCGTCGACGTCGTTGACGGAGAGGCCGCTGTTCTTGAGCGACAGCGTCGTCTGCTCGGTTGCCGCATAGCTTGTGGGTGCGATCACGGCGACCGGCGCATTGTTGACCGGCGTGATATCGATCGTGGCCGTCGCGGTGGTGCTCAGAATGCCGCCGATGTTGCTGCGGTCGTCGATCTTCAGCGTCAGCGTGGTCGCGAGATCTGGATCATCGTTGTAATTGATGTAGCTGAGCGTATCGCTGGCAAGGAACGCGTCCAGTTGCGCGATCGTGCCGTCGATCACCAGCGACGATGTGCCGTTGCCGGATACGATCGTGACGCCACTAGCCCCCACGGTGGCATCGAGCTGGCCCTGCCCCACCGAGAGCGTGATGCGATTGATGGCGCCCACGTCATCGGCGTCCGCGACCGAAAGCCCGGTGCCGGCGAGCGTCAGGGCCTCGCGTTCCGTCGCCGCATAGGTCGCGATCGCACGCGTCGCGGTCGGGCCGCCGTTCAGCGCGATGGCGACGTATGAGCCGCCGCTGCCATCCGCTGTGGTTTGCGCGAGATAGGCGCCGTAGGCGGCGGTCGGATCGAACTGGAAGGTCTCGATCGTGCCGCCATAGGTCACGGTCAGCACGTTGTCCGCGTCGAAGAACGCGGTCGTGCCCGCGCCGAAGCCGGCGAGATCGAGCCTGTCGTCGGTGTTGAAGCCCTTGATGATGTTGTCGATGTCGATGTCGGCGCCGAGATGGAGCGTGCCCTGCGCGGTCATTGCGAAGGTGATGGCGCCGCTGCCCGCGCCGGTGTCATTCATCAGCGAGAGTGTGCCGCCTTTGATGGTGACGCCACCCGTGAAGGTGTTCGCCGCCGAAAGCGCCAGCGTGCCGAGGCCGTCCAGGATGAGGCTGGCCGCGCCGGTGGTCGTCGCAATCGATCCCGCCTGGTCAGCGATGACCTCCGAGATCGTGAACGTTTCGCCCGTTGCCGGCGCGAATGTCAGGCTCTGGTTGCCCTGCAGGAAGAGGCCGGAGCCGAAGGCCGAGCCGTTCTGCGCGCCGTCACCGCCCCCCAGTCCGGCCGTGACCGCGCCGCCATCGATCGCGCCGTCGCCGCGGATCGTGAGCGAGCCGCCTTGCTGCACGAACACCGCGCCACCCGCGCCGAGGCCGCCGCCGCCGCCGCCGGGCGGATATTCGCCCTCTGCGATATTGCCGCCACTGCCAGCGCCCCAGCCGCCGGCGCCACCAGATAGGTTATAGAGGGGGGCCCAGCCGCCGCCACCGCCACCGAACGCGCCGTCGATCCCCGCGGCTAACACCCCATTGGCGCCCATGCCGCCGCCGCCGAAGGCCGCGTCGCGAAACACACCGGCCTGCAGGTCAAAGTACGCGCCGCCGTCCGCACCGTTGAGGCCGCCACCGCTGCCGATCGGGCTCGCCCAGTCCCAGTAATAGTCCGGGCCGAAGCCGTGCGAGCTTCCCCCCGCGCCGCCGACCGCCTGGTTGCCGGCGAAATCGACAGTGTCGAGCGTGACCGATGCGCCTGCGCCGACGAACAACGCGCCCCCGAGGCCCGCGCCGCCGCCGCCGGCCGCGATCTGATCGTTGTAGGAACCGGACTGGCCGGTGCCGCCCGCGGTCTTCATGTGGCTCAGCGTCAGGTACTCGACCGAAACAGTGCCTGAGAGAATCGTCAGGCCGCCGAAGGCATCGGCGCCATCGAGCGTCTCGTCGTGCCCGACGATCGAGAGACTTGCCGAACTCAAGAGCTGGATGTGCGCCAGACTGCGGTCGAGCGTGAAGCTGTCCTGAATGTCGAAGATGTAGTGGCTGTTCGCCGCCGAAGCCCCGCCGCCCGCATTGATGAGCGCGACAGCGGCGTTGAAATCCTCAGCATCGGCGATGACGAAAATGTTCGACACATCGCGCGCCGCGCTGACGTCGCCGCGCGAGTCGTACGGCGCGCCGGTCAGGCTCGTGACGTTGCCTCCCGTCAGGACGAGCTGAACGGATCCGATGCTGTCGTTGTCGGTCACGGTGCCGGCGGTCACCGTCACCAGGTAGTGGGAGGCACCGGTCTGCGTGATGCTGGTGATGGTCGCCCCGGATATACCGTTGGCGACGATGCTGAACGCGTTCGCGTCAACGCCGGTCACGCTGCTCGAGAACGAGACATTGAACTGGATCGTTTGTGTGTGCACATCCGCCGCGACCACGGACATGGTGGCGGTCGGCACGGGGTTCGCGCTCGCGGCGAAAACATTGTCCACCAGCAGCGGGCCGGTGCCGGTGTTTTCGATCTCGATGCGGATCGGCTGATCCAGGTTGGCAATGCCGACGCCGTCGCTGGTGAACGCGATATGTACGGTCGCTCCCGGTGCGATCGACGACGTATCGAACGTCTGCGTGTCGATCAGCGTGCTGCCGGCATAGACCTTCACCACGCCCGTGGTCGGCGACGTGTCGTCGAGCCTGCGGCCGATGTCGAGCGCAATGTCGTAATTGTTGTAGTCGCCCGGTGCGGCGAACGACTGCGACATGCTCGCGCCGCCGCCAAGCGTTGCGACGTTCGACCCGAGCCCGCTGGAAACCGCAGCGGTGGGCGCCAGCGTGCCGACGTTGCCGCTGCCGGTCCAGCCGGACGGGGCGGTCATGGTGTGATTGCCGTGCACGGCATCGACGACGACGCCCGCGGCGCCGGTGCTGAGGTCGACCGCCTGGAAATTGCCGTCGGTCAGAAGGTTGGCGAACGTGATGAGCGTGCCGCCATTGCCGTCTGAGACCGCCTCCAGTTGCGAGGCCACGAGGCCGCCGAGCGGATCGAATTCGAGCGTGACGGTGTCGGTGCCGTTGCCGACGGTCAGCACCCTGTCGGCGCCGAATGAGAAGGTTGTCGCGGCGCCGAAGCCGACGAGGCGGATCACGTCGTCGGAGGTGAAGCCTGAGATGATGTTCGCCGTGTCGATGCCGGCGGCAAGTTCAAGGGCACCCGATTTGTTCGCGCCGAAGGCGATGCCCCCGGTGCCCGCGCTTGTTGCGGTCGCCAGCGAGAGCGTGCCGCCATTGATGGTGACGCCGCCACCGAACAAGTTGGCGGTGGAGAGGACCAGCGTGCCACGCCCGTCCAGCACGAGCCGTCCGTGATCATATTGGTCGTCGATCTGGCCGGAGATGGTCTGGACCGCGCCAGCCTCCGGCGCGAGGATCAGGGGCCGGTTGTCGGCGAGGAAGATGCCGGCGCCGTACTCACCGCCAAAGCCGCCGCCATTGTAACCCAGGCCGTGGGTGAGCGATGCCCCGCTGATATCCAGGTCTCCGGCGATGGACAGGCTGCCGCCGTCCTGCACGAAGATCGCGCCGCCAAAGGCGCCACCGCCGCCGGAACCGCCGGGATCGGCCCACAGACCACCCGTCGTGCCATGGCCACCGCCCCATCCATTGATTCCGCCGCCGGCTCCGCCTGTAATAAGTGCCCCGCCGCCGATTTGAGAACCATTTCCCCCTGTGAACGTCGCGCCGGGAACGCTTCCCGCGGCGCCGAAGCCAGGTCCCCCTTCCGAGAACTGACCACCGGAAGAGCCGTTGCCGCCAACCGCCGCGGTGCCGCTGAAGTTGACATCGGACAGCACGGCAGACGCGCCGCTACCGACGAACAAGCCGCCGCCGACCCCGGCGCCGCCGCCGCCATTCCCGCCATTATAGTTGGACGCATTGTCGCCGCGCGCGACGGTGTTGTGGATGGCGATGTCGTTGATTTCGAGCGCGCCAGATGTAATTTCGAACGACCCGAAAGCGCTGGCGCCATCGATGGTGAAGCCGCCACCGTTGATGGTGAGCGAGGCTGAGCTTAGGAGATTGATGGTGTCGAGGTTGCTATCGAGCGTGAAGCCGTTCGCGAAGTTGAACGTGTAGTGCACGTTCGCGATGGCATCGGCGCCGCCGGCATTGATCGATACCAGCGCATTGTTGAAGTCCAGCGCGCTCGCAATCTCGTAAGTCAGCGGCCGCATCGGGCTCGCCAGCACATTGTCGAGCAGCACTTGTCCGCTGCCGGTATTGTCGATCTCAACCCGGATTGGCTGCGCGAACTGCGCTTCGGCGAGGCCGTTCGTGGTCAGCGTGAGATGCGTCACCGCGCCGGGGGCAATATTGCCCGTGTCAAAGCTTTGCGTCCCGATGAGATCGGAGCCGGCATAGACCTTGATAATGCCGGTCGTCGCCGCTGTCGCGTCGAGCCGGCGGCCGAGATCGAGCGACACCTGATATTGGTAGAAATGCGAGGCCTGCGTGAAGGTCTGCCACAGGCTCGCGCCGCCATCGAGATAGGCGACCTGCGAGTTGGCGAAGTCGGGGGACACGGCGGCGGTCGGCGCCATGGCGCCGACGCTGCCCGTGCCTGTCCAGCCGGACGGCGCGGTCGCGGTGTGATTGCCGTGCACGGCATCGACCATGACGCCTGCGGCGCCAGTGCTGAGATCGACCGCCCGGAAGGTGCCATCGGTCAGCAAGTTTCTCAGCGTGATGAGCGCGCCGCCAATGCCATCAGATGTCGCGCTGAACTGGGATGCATTGACCGTGTGATCGAAGGTCAGAAACTCGGTCAGCGTGCCGTTGGTCACCTGCAGCACGTTGCTGTTCGGCGCGACGTAGAATCTTATGGATCCGCCATAGCCCGCAAGATCGATCGCGTCGGTCATGTCGAAGCCGACGATGGTGTTGCCGACGTCGGCGTTCGCCCCGATCGCGAGCGTGCCTTGCGCGCGCGCCGCGAAGTTGAGCGTGCCGTTGCCCGCGGCCCCTGTCGCCAGCAGGGCCAGCGTGCCTTCGTTGATGGTGGTCGCGGCAACGGAATTGCCGGCCCCGAGCGCAAGCGTGCCCGGGCCGTCGAGAACGATGGCGCCGCCGGTCTGGATATAGATGGAGCCGCCGATCGTCTGGGTCTCGCCCACCTCGGGCGAGAAGGTCAGCGTCTGATTGCCTTGCAGGAAGATGCCGGACCCGAGGCCCACGCCATTGCCGTCGTAAAGGTATGTAATGCCGGTGCCGCCGATCGCCGACCCGCCCGATATGGCGGCGCTGCCGGTGAACGAGAGGGTGCCACCCTCCTGCACGAAGATCGCACCGCCAAGACCGGCGCCGCCGCCGGCGCCACCATAGCCAGCCCCGCCGCCGAATTCGCTGAATTGAGGGGGAGCACGGTATGGAATCTGGTCACCGCTCCCGCCAGCGCCGCCGCCGAAGCCACCGGCGGCGCCGACGCCCTGGCCGTCACCACCGCCACCGCCGAAGCCGCCGGGAACGCCGCCCTGGCCGAGCACAAAGCCGGCCGCGCCGCCCCCGCCGAGAAAGCCGTTCAGCTGCCCGCCCGCGCCGCCGGGCCTGCCATAGATCAAGTTATAGCCGTTGCCACCGATGGCCCGGTTGCCGTCGAACCAGACGTCTCCCAGCTCCACCGCGGCTTCGGCGAACACCAGCAGGCCGCCGCCGAAGCCGCCACCGCCGCCGCCACTGCCGTAGTGGCTCGCCTCGCCATCGCCGCCGCGCTGGGTGGTGTGCACGATCCCCAGACCGTCGATGCTGATGTTGCCGGACCTTGCGACGAAGCCGCCATAGGTGTCGGCGCCGTTCATTTCGAAGCCGTTGCCGTTGATGACTAGCGTCGCGGCGGCGTCGAGATTGATCGGGGTGAGCTGGCGGTCGAGGATGAAGCTGTTCAGGAATTCGAACGTGAAGGCCGGCGTCGCGGTCGCGCGATCGCCGCCCTGATTGATCTCTGCGAGCGCGGCGTTCAGATCCTCCGCATTGTTGATGAAATAGGTGGTCGAGACGATATTGCCCGCACCGTCCACCACCTGCTGGGAGAGAATGCGGCCGGCCCCCGTCAGCGCATCGATGGCCGCCGCATGGGACGCGATGTTGGCTGCGGTATCGACGATCGAGAACGGAACGGCAGGGTTCGCGGCGATCGCCGCCGCGTTCGCGGTCAGGTCCGCGGTGGTGATGCGCGGGCCAAGGATCGCGACATCGAGCGTCACGTCGACCGTATGGCCGGTGCTGTCCTGCACCGTGTAGGTGAAGCTGTCGTGCTTCACACCGGTCTGCTGAAGCACCCCGGCGTTGGGAATGTATTCGTAGCTGCCGTCCGCGCTGAGACGCAGCACGCCGAAGCTGCCCGCCATGTAGCCACCGACATTGGCGGCGCTTCCCTCGAACGAGAGAATGGCGACGCCGTCGCCGTCATAATCGGGTGCCGACTGGGTAATGTGGCCGACATACGAGGCTATTCCGGGGATCACCGCGATGTTGGTGGTGTCCGGAACACGGTTGATGGCGACCTCGATCTGCATCGGCGCGGTGGCGTTCAACGTGCCGTCGTCGATGCTCCACGAAAGATGGCGCTCTGGCCGTCCGCTCGTGGCGGTGTCGTGTCCCGTGTCCCGATAGGTGACCGAGGCCAGCACCTGCGCGTAGTGCGCGACGGTGTCGGTGCCGGACAGCGTCAGAACGCCGTTCGCGTAGCTTGCGGTGATCGTGGTGCCGGCGGTCGCCGCCGCGAGGATATCGCCCGCCTTGAAGTCCGAGATCCATACCGTCGCGCTGTCGAGCGTGCCGAGGGAGCTGGTGATCGCCGGCGCGCCCGAGAGCACCGTCACGGCCGCGCCGCCTTCGATCGCCATCGTCGCGCCCGCGACGGAGATCGTCGGCTGGTTGAGCAGGTTCGCGCCGGCGGCGACCGCATTGTCGATGAAGATCTGCGCTGCGCCGGTGTTCTGGATCTCGATCCTGATGGGCTGGCCGAGGTTGGCGGCCAAAATCTCTCCGCTCAGGAAGAGATGCATGACCGTGCCGGCGGATAGCGACGTGGTGTCGAATGCCTGCTGAGCGATGAGGTCTGAGCCGGCAAAAATCTTCACCACGCCCGTGGTGCCAGCCACATTGGTGCGGCGGCCGATATCGACGGCAAAATCGTAATTGCGATAGGTGCCGACCTGATTGAACGTCTGCGAAAGCGAGGCGCCGGCGTTGAGATAGGCGACGTTGTTGTTGCCGTCGGCGAACGCCGCCAGCTGGCTGGCGACAGGCGCCTGGGTGCCGGTGCCGCCGCTGCTGACCCACCCTGTCGGCGCGGCCTGGGTATAGTTGCCGCCCGCCGCGTCCACCGTCACGCCGGACGCGCCACTGCTCAGGTCGGTCGCGTCGAAGTCGCCATTGACGAGCAGATTGCCGAGCGTGACCGTGGTGCCGCCGCTTCCGTCCGACGTCGCGACGAAATGCGTGCCCGTATAATTGCGCGTGGGATCGAGATAGATGGTCCGCGTCGCGCTGCCATTGGTGACGCTCAGCACATTGGTGCTGTAGTTGAAGGAGAGCGACGTCGCGCTGTAGCTCGTGAAGCTGAAGGCGTCGCCGCCGTCGAAGCCCTTGATGATGTTCGCCGGATCGACCGCCGCGCCGAGGCGCAGCGTGCCGTGGTCACGCAGCGTGATCGCGCCCGAGCCGGCCGCAGCGCTGTTCAGCAGCGACAGCGTGCCGTCATTGACCAGGATGCCGCCGCCGAACAGGTTCGCGGCCGAGAGCACCAGCGTGCCGTAGCCGTTGACCACCAGCTTGCCGTAGCCGTAGCCCGCGCCGCTGAAATAGCCCTGATCCGCGATCGTGTCGCTGATGGTCTGCGTCACCCCGGCCGCTGGCGCGAAGGTCAGGCTCTGGTTGCCCTGCAGGAAAAGGCCGGAGCCGACGCCCATGCCGGCCGCGGCCTGCATGGATGCATTTGAGCTCGTTTCGGGGGTGGTGTATCCGCGTGCGCCGCCCGTCGCGGACCCGCCCGAGATGGAGCCCGCGCCGGCGATGGTGAGGTTTCCGCCTTCCTGCACGAAGATGGCGCCACCGGCGCCGAGGCCGCCGCCGCCGCCGCCCGGGCTCCGGTCCGCTCCGAGGGCGTACAGGCCGCCAATGCCGCCGCCCCACCCGCCCTGGGCGCGATCGGAGACGTAGGGATAGCTGAGCGGGAAGCCGCCGCCGCCGCCGCCGCCGAAGCCGCCATCACCTGAGGGCTGGCCGCTATAATCATTAGTGCTGGTGCCCGAAATTGCGCTGCCGCCGCCGCCGTCGCCAAAGGCGCCGTTCGTGGCCGCAGGCGTGAGGGCACCGACGCCGTTCAGCTGTCCGCCGCCGGCGAAATGCGGCCCGCCGGTTTCGGTCGGCCACGTCCGGGACGCATCGCCGCCATCGCCGCCCACCGCCCGGTTTCCCGAGAACGAAACGGTGTCGAGCGTGACGTTTGAGCCGGCGGCGACGAAGAGCCCCCCGCCGAGCCCCGCGCCGCCGCCGCCCCCGCCATTGGTAGGATTACCACCGACGGCATTGACCCACATCTTGCCGTCTTCGCCGTCGCCGCCGCGCTGCACGGTGTTGGCGATGGTCAGATGGTCGATGCTGACGCTGCCCGACATCACCATGAAGCCGCCAAACGCATTGGCGCCATCCATGGTGAAGTTGCCGCCACGGATCGTCAGGCTTGAGGCGGCAAGGAGGCTGATCGATCCCAGCGCGCGGTCGAGCGTGAAGCCGGTCAGGAAATTGAACGTATAGGATGTATTGGTAGCCGCGCTCGCGCCGCCGCTGCTGATCTCGGCGATCGCGCTGCTGAGATCAGCAGCGCTTGAGATATTGAACGTGGTGGTCACGCGTGGGGCCCAGCCTGTCGGGTAGGAATCTTCGCGAAATGCGACAGGTTTCTCATCTCATGGCTGCCGGAAAACATCCTGATAGGGCGGGGATGGCGTTCTGAAATTTTTCTGAAATTGCCTTTTGGGCTTCGTCTTTTATGGATTGCTCTTCATATTCCGCCGCATCGGGCGGGTTGCCGGGGCGGCGGGGGCATGGTGTTTCGTTTCGCCAGCTTTGAACTGGACGAGCAGCGTGCTGAGCTGCGCGGAGCCGATGGGGCGGCGATCAAGCTTCGGCCGAAGACCTTCGAGATGCTCCGGCTGTTCGCGGGGAACGCTGGCCGTGTCCTCAGCAAGCAGGAGTTGATGGAGGCGGTCTGGCCCAACGTCCACGTCAGCGAGGACGGCCTGTTCCAATGCATCCGCGAGATTCGCACCGCGCTCGGCGACGATCAGCGGCAGATCATCAAGCTCGTGTCCGGCCGTGGATACCTGTTCGCCGCCGAAGCATCCATCGAGCCGGTCGGCCCTGCGGCTTCAGCCGAAGCGGCGTTGCCCGTTCCGGAGCCGCACGTTGATCCACCGGCGAATGTGGAGGCCGCGGCCGAGGTTGCAAAGCCGCGGCGGCCCCTGTTTGGCCTGCGCGGGCCGGCGGTCGCCGCCGCCGTGGCGAGCCTGTGCGCCATTGTCGGGATTGCCGTCGCTATTGCGGTCCTTCGGTCTGATTCTCTCTTCAAGCGGACGCCGCCGATCATTGCGGTGATGCCGATCGTCGATGCAAGCGACGACCGTCAGGGCGGCGCCATGGCGGCAGGCGTGACCGATCGCCTGATCGAGGGTTTCGCCGAGATCGGCAATATCCGCGTGGCGACACCGCGATCAGGAGTGGCGGCCGCTTCCGAACCGGCGTCCACATCCTCCGCGCAATCGGACTTCGTGCTGCAAGGCGATCTGCAGAAGAGTGAGCAATCGTGGACCTTACGGGCACGCATGCTCAACACCGTCACCGGCGAGGTAGAATCGGTCGCAACGGCTTCGGTTGAGATCAACGTCGGAGACCTGCAACTCCAGCAAACGCGGCTTGCTGCTGGAGCAGGTGATCCGCTGGCCCGTCGCATGAACGCGCTCCTGGAAGCCGGTGCCCGTCGGGCCGGCGATGCCAAGGTCGTCATCGAACAGGCGCTCGCCTCGATCAACCGAACGACCCGTGAGCGTTTTGCCACGGCGCAGACCATGCTGGAGACATCTCTCGCCGATGAACCCGACAATGCCGATCTGCAAGTCGCGCTTGCCGCGCTTCAGCTGCGCGGGATCATGATGGTCTGGTACGATCCCGCCGAGAGCGCGGCGGCTGAGGGCAACGCCAGATCGTTGCTGGAACGCGCCTTGCGCGCCAAGCCCCGTTACATTCCAGTGCTGGACGCCTATTGCCGCTTCCAGACGGCGACCAATCAGTTTGCGGAAAGCCTGGTGGCCTGCGCGAGAGCGTTGAGCTTCGATCCGTGGAACGGGGCGGCTCTTTACAACATCGGCCTTGCGCAAATTCAGTTGGGACGCTTCGAGGATGCGCTGGCGACGTTCGAGCAGGCCGATCGGTTCGACACGCCCGAAGTCTCGCGCTGGACCTGGCTGCTTGGGGCAGGATGGACTTCCCTGCTCATGGGCCGCAACGAAGATGCGGTGTCCTGGCTGAAGCGGTCGATCGCCATTACGCCGGCGTCGGGGCGCTCCTATTTCTTGCTGGCCGTAGCCTATCAGCGCCTGGGTCGGCCGGACGAGGCAAACGCGGCCTTCGCAAAAGCCATGGAGCTGAGACCTGGGTCGACGGTCCTCAACGTACAGCCATCGACCGTGAACGCGGGCCAGGCTTATCTCGAGGCGAGCAAGCTGGTCATGCGCACCATGGCCGAGATCGGATTGCCGGAGCGCTGACTGTTTTCGCAGGCGTTGGTGGCACCGGCAAGCCTATCGCCGGCTCCCTGCGATACCCGCGGAACCTACGGGAGCTGCTGGGGGCCGACACCGTTGCCGAGATTATTCAGCAACACCGCCCGCACTCGAATGGAACGGGTTGCCAGTCAATTCCGCCGCTGGACTTGAAGCCGGACCGATCGAGATGATCCAGCCGCCTTGCAATAGAATGGGCGTAGAACTCAGCCTGTGATGACCGCGCTCGATCGCGCCCCGGATGTTTAGGCACTTGGCACCAGTTTCGGACCTGCGCCGATATCGTTGAAAAAGTCGGTTCCGGAACCTCGGGGGCATAGCTGTCCGGGGCGGAGACGCGCGCCTTCCACCTCATGCTGTCACGGAGCGCGGCCCGTTCGGCAGGAGCTTCGCGAGCTTCCTGAGGTTTGCGCCGCGGCGGCGAGGTGGAACTCGTCGCGGGCTCCATTTGGCCCGCGTAGCCTTAGCCGGTCGAGCCTCAGGATCCGCTTCAGGTGGGCGAACAGCATCTCCACCTTCTTCCGCTGCCGGCGTGAGGTGACGTAGTCGTCCGTGGCGGCGATGTCCCGAGCGATGTCGCGGCCCCTTCGTGGATCGAACGCGGGATCTTGCGGGCGGGTGTATTGGGACAGCACTCGGGCTTCAACGCGCAGGCCTCGCAGTCCAATTTGCTAGCACGGTAGCGCATCATGCCGTCATCATCGACAAGTGGCGCGGCATCCGGTAGGCCTTCTGCCGCTGCCGCAACAGCTTGCCGGCCGTGCAGATATCGGCATCTGCATCGCGATTGTAGGTGAAGTCGGACCGGCAGAAGGTGCCATCCTGGCGCTCGGATTTGTCGAACACAGGGATGTGCGGCTCGATTCCGCGCTCGTGGACCAGCCAGGGGAGGTTCTCGGCCGAACCGTAGGCGCTGTCGGCGGCAAGGCGCGCTGGCCAGAGGCCGAAGCGATCTTGCGTACGCTCGATCATGGTGCGTGCCGCCCCGACCTCCGCCTGACGGATGGCGCGGCAGGCTTCCACATCGACGATGACAGCGTGGTCCAGGTCGATCAGGTAATTGGTGGCGTAGGCGAAGAAGGCATGCCCTTTCAAGGCACCGGTCCATTGGGCCGCCGGATCTGATCTGGAGACGAATTTCGGCTTCACCTCGCTGGCCGCGCCCCAGGCCGCCTCGTCCAGCGTGTCGAGATATTCCCGAACCGAGCGGCGTGTCTCAGCGAGCGCTTCCCAGTCCACCTGCTCCGAGCCTTCCGCGGAGCGCTGCTTGTTGGCATCCGCCTTGATTAGGCTGGCATCGACGGCGAAGCCCTCGCCGCCGACCAGCCTCTCTTCGATGCAGCGTCGGACGGTCATCTCGAACAGCTCTCTCAGCAGGTCGCTGTCGCGGAAGCGGCCGTGCCTGTTCTTCGAGAAGGTCGAGTGATTGGGAACAGCGCCTTCGAGGCCAAGGCGGCAGAACCAGCGATAGGCGATGTTCAGATGAACCTCTTCGCATAGGCGTCGCTCCGAGCGGATGCCGAAGCAGTAGCCGACGATCAACATCCGGAGCATCAGCTCGGGGTCGACGGAAGGACGGCTTATCTCGCTGTAGAAGGGGCGCAGATTGGCCCGCAGGCCGGACAGGTCGACCACGCGGTCAATCGCGCGCAGCATATGATCGGCCGGGACGTGCCGTTCCAGGCTGAACTCGTAGAACAGCGCCTCCTGCGCCACTGCTCGCTCGCCCATCATCACGCCGACCTCCATCCCGAAGACGACTGAATCAGGACTTCACCCTGCAGCAATGCCGACTTTTTCAACGACATCCGCCAGGAGCTGGAGCCAGGGTGTTTGATCACGCCCTCCGACACCGATGCTCGGGTTCACCTCGCCGCGTCCTCAGGTGGACAACCCCGCGGTCTCCCCGTGGTGCGTCCAGTCGAGAATGATCACGCGATTTCGCCCACTCTCCTTGGCCCGGTATAAGGCTTTATCTGCGCGGTTGGACATCGCTTGGAATGATGGATCGTCCGCCTGCAGCGACGACACCCCGATGCTCACCGTGAAGCGAATGGACGTCCCATCCTCGCTGGTCACGCTCGTCGTTGCGATGGAGGCGCGCAGCCGTTCGCCAATCGCCAGAGCCCGCGGTGGATCGGTTTCCGGCAAGATCACAGAGAATTCCTCTCCGCCGAGCCGCGCCACGAGGTCCTGGTCCCGCACAACGCTCGAGATCGAATTCGCCGCAGCCTGAATGGCCACATCGCCGGTGGGGTGCCCCCAGCAATCATTGATATTCTTGAAGTTGTCGATGTCGACCACAAGGACAGACAGCGGCCGGTCATAGCGCTTGGCGCGGTCGAACTCGTGCGATCCAGCCTCCATGAAGTAGCGACGATTGTAGATCCCGGTGAGCGGATCGAGATTTGCGAGACGGTGCGCTTTTTCCCTTTGCTTCAAGACATCCAGATGCCCGCGTAGCGCGAGCACGGAAAGCCCGGCGAGAGCAAGAAAGCCGATGGCGAACTGCCAGGCGCGGTGCCTCCACTCGCGCAGCACACGATCGAGATCGAAGGCCACGATCGAGGCAAACGGGACCTGCTCGAGCGGAGCGATACCGGCAATCCGCTTCCGCCCATCTCCTGCAATATCGGCGCTCGAGGAAGTTGGTGCACGGAGCGCAGAGAGAAACGCCGCTTTGTACAGATAGCCGGTGTCGGACGGCAGGGACGGCTTGCGCGCGATGACAAGGCCGTCTGTATCGACGATGCACAACACGTCGTTGCTGTCGGCGTCCACGGTCGAAATCCAGCCTTGGGCGAAATCCAGGTCGATGACCGCCATGGCCGCGCCCACCAGATGCCCGTCGGGCGAGCCGATCAAGCGGGTCATGAGGATCACCGGGCGGCCGGAGTGCGAATTCTTAGCCGTCATGTATTCGAAATGCAGGCTCTGACCGGGCTTGATCCGGGCATCGCGGCAGATGGTCTGGATGCTCTTCCTACCCTCCACGGGATGATAACCGACGGCGACGAAGGTGCAGTCGTCATCGAGAAGGGCCAGATCCACCAATCCTGTCATGGTCTGCGCCTTTTCCCGGAGAAGCGCTCTTAGTTGGTCTGTGCGGGATGGATCGGTGGGGGGATAGGAGAGATCCTTAGACACATCCACCCGCCCGATGACGTCTCGCAACACATAATCGGCGGCCAGAAACGTGTCCCCGAAGGAACGGCCAATAAGTTGGCTCTTCTGGAGAGCGAGCCGCGCCGCGTCATCGATGATACGGGCGCGTTCCTGACGGAAGTCGAGGACCAGGTAGAGCCCTGTCAGTAACAGACAGCCGGAGAGCAGGAAAAAGGGGGAAAGGCCCTTCCAGTTCGCCTTTGAGGAACGCATGTTTCCCTCTCTGATGAAATGGCTTCGCTTCCAATCGGTGCCCTTAATTCAAGCCATGCGTCATCTCACGCACGATATCCAACGTTCCGAGCAATGACTCCAGCAACACCTGCCGCTATTTCGATTGCCAACTCCTGATGCTATCTACAGATCCAAGTGCCGCGAATGCCAACAGACAAAGCCGGGCCGGGTGCGGTGAACGGCACCCCGTCCCCAGCCTCATTTCACGGGGCATGTCTTGGCGCGTACCTCCTGCGATCCGGCTCAGCACAACCCCGATATGCCGCATGGCGGCGCGCCCGCATCGCACCGCAGTTTTCGAGATTATATGTCCTCGACAGCTAGCGGCCCGGTCGGAAATAGAAAAGTCCGTTTGCGAGAGCGAACCAATTTCCGCTCCTGGCGCGGTAGCAACAAGGGCGCTTGGACCGGATATAGCAAACGGAGACGATGGTGCCGGCGCCTTAACGCTGAGTAGAATTTGGGGGGCCGTGACGGTCAGCCTGCCGGAATGAAACGCAGGGTGCCGGCTCGACGCGTTGGCTTTCCGGTGTCGCTCGTGTGGTTGACGCCGTCCATGACGGGCACCTCGAAGAAATCGAACGGGCTTATTCCGTCGAGGCACGCGACGTTAACAGCGTACAGGCTCTGATCGGATCGTCGTTGATGGTGCGTGTAAATCCCGCAGCGCGAACAGAAGAAGTGCTGTGCGGCTCCAGTATGGAAGCGGTAGGTCGTCAACATCTCCTCGCCCTCGAGGATCCGGATCCCGCCCATTTCGGCCATCACGACGACCGCACCGCGCATGCGGCAATAGGAGCAGGTACAGCGCCTGATCGAGTTGAAGCCGTCCCTGAGCGCCACCTCGAAGCGCACGGCTCCACAATGGCACTGGCCAGCCCGGGCCTTCGTATCGCTTACCATGTCGTTCCTTGTCGAATTCTCGCGCGGCGCGGGCATGTATAGGCGCGACGGTCGCCACTCACCGCCTTGCCAGCCGCGGCCCGAGGGCAAGGGCGAGCGGCAGATTGACCAGCGCCGCGGCGGCGGTCCCCAGCGTCGCGACGACGGGGCCGGCCTGATCGCCTACCGCGCCGAATAGCAGCGGCGACAGCGCTCCAGAGCCGATCACGCCCGTATAGAAGATGGCGAAGGCGCGCTCGGTTCGGTCAGCTGGCGCCAGTTCCGGCACGGTGCCGTAGAGCACCGACGAGGTGCCGTTCAAGGTGAGCCCCAGCAGTGGCAGGACAATCATCAGCGGCACGAGCGGCAGTACGGTGGCAAGCGCGATCATAAGGGCCGTAATCCCCTCGGTGCACAGGGTGACGGCGACGATGCGCCAGCGCTGGGCGAGCCAGCCGCAGGCGAGTTTACCCGACGCACCGCCCAGGAAAACGAGGGCGAGCGCCGCCCCGATGAGCGGCTGCGACGCGCCCTTCAGTTGCAGCAGAAACGGCAGGAACGTCAGGAAGCCCATACGCACGCCGGTATCGATCACCCCGATGGAGAGCAGCAACGGGAAACCACGCCCGCTGCGGCGCGGCGTCCCGGGTGGAGAGGCTGAGGTCGGCGGCGCCGGTTCGATCCTCGGCATGGACAGAGCGAGCAGTGCGGCGACGGCGAGGCCGGCGAGGGCTAGCAGCCACAGCGACGGCCGCCACGGCGCGATGGACAGGCTGAGGGACAGCGCGGCCGGGATAATGGCCTTCCCAAGGTCGCCGCTGAAATTATATGTGCCGAGCGGCCCGCGCGCCGCCGATCCGTAGCCGCGCGCTACCGCGCTGGAAGCGATCGGATGCTGGACGCTGGAGCCGGCGCCGGAGACGAGCAGCGCGGCATACAGCCCCATCGCGCCGCCGCTGAAGCCGGCCAACGCATAGCCGGCCGCGGCGAGCACCGTCCCGAGGATCAACACCGCCCGTCCGCCGACATGATCGGCGAGCCAGCTCGCGGGCACCTGCAGCACGGCCATGGCGCCGGCATAGAGACCGCGCAGCAGCGCGAGCGCGACATAGTCGAGCCCGAACTCGGCCCGCCATACCGGAAGGAGCACGTAGATGGCGTCGGTGTAGCCGTCATGCAGCGCGTGCGCGAGGCCGGAAAGGGCCAAAGTGCGCCTGCGGGTCGGCGGCGCGCAGGTCGGCGCCAACGATGTGGTGGTGGAGGCGTCGCTGGATGAATTTGTCACTTCGCGACTGTGCACCTGCTAGAATGCGGCGCGCAAACGACTAATTCGCCCTGTCGATGTCAGATAAACTCACATGACAGCTCCCTCGAAAGACCGTCCTCTGCCGCCTCTCAACGCCGTCCGTGCGTTCGAGGCGGCCGCGCGCCGGTCGAGCTTCAAGGACGCCGCGGCGGAGCTCGGCGTCACCCATGGCGCGGTCAGCCGGCAGGTTCGGCTTCTGGAGGAGTGGCTCGGCCCGCCAGCGCTGTTCCGCCGCCTGAGCCACGGGGTTGCCCTGACGGCGGAGGGCCACGTGCTGCTCGGTGAAATTCAGCCGGCGCTCGAGCGCATCGGCCGAGCGGCGGCAGTCCACGGCCGGAAGGCCGGCGGCACGGTGGTGCTTCGGGTTAACGCGCTCGCCACCTTCAGCCTGCGCTGGTTGGTGCCGAAGCTCGGGCTGCTGCGCGAGACACATCCCGAGATCGAGATCGAGCTGACGACCAGCAACGAGCCGGTGGACGGGCTAGCCGGCGACTATGACCTGATCATCCGCGGCGGGCCTGATGCCTTCCACGGCTTCGCGGCCCGCCCGCTGCTCCCGGAGAGACGGCTCCCCGCCTGCAGCCCCGCGTTGCTGCGATGCCAGCCGCTGGATGAGGTGGGGGATCTGGCGCGGCACACGCTTCTCCATGTCGCCAGCATGCCGAGGCTCTGGCGCGACTGGCTAGCGAAGGCCGGGCATGGTTCTCTCGAACCGGAGGCGATGCTGACGCTGGACCATTTCTATCTGTCGATCCAGGCCGCCGTGGACGCCCTCGGCGTGGCGATGGCGCCGTCCACCCTGATAGAGGACGACCTACGCGCCGGGCGGCTGATAACGCCCTTTCCGCACGTCTGGCTGCCGTCGCGCACCTATTTTGCCTACACGCCACTTGACTCGCCGCTGCGCGTCGCCAGCGACCGAGTATGTGCGTGGATCGAGGGCTTCGACAGCACGCCCCTAACGCAAATCGGTGAGCAGTAGAGATCGGCCACCGTCGTGGCGTTGTTTAAATGTCCGCTTGCCGGCAGAGCGCTGACGACCGCTCCTGGCGCTTAGCAGCAGGCTAGCGGGCACGGGTCGCAGGTTCGATTCCTTCCACCTTTAAAAAAGAAAAAGTCCGGTTTCTGGCATCTCACCAATTCCGCCGTTGACGCAGTCCGGCCGATCTAGCGGCGCAGGCGCCTTCTCGCGCGGTCCAGAATCTCGTCCGAGAGAGGGGTC